>JAQTNK010000025.1:0-54709 GCA_028713915.1 Rhodocyclaceae bacterium
GATGCCTTGAAGCACATGGCCAAGGATGTCGGCGAGATCGCCAAGCAGACCAACCTGCTGGCGCTGAACGCCGCCATCGAAGCGGCACGCGCCGGCGACGTCGGGCGCGGCTTCGCTGTCGTCGCCGACGAAGTGCGCAAGCTCTCGGACCTTTCCGGCGAAACCGGCAAGAAGATCAGTGCCACCATTGAGACGGTGAACCAGGCGATCGCCTCGACGCTGGAGATTTCCAGCCGCTACGCCCGGCAGGATGAGGAAATGGTCGCCAATTCCGAGAAGGTCATCGAGCATGTTGTGAGCCGCGTCCATGGAGCGGTGCAGGGGCTGGTGGACGCCTCCGACCAGTTGCGGCAAGAGAACCAGTCGGTCGGCGAAGAGATCGCCGAAGTGCTGGTGGCGCTGCAGTTCCAGGACCGCGTCAGCCAGGTGCTGGGCCACGTGCGCAACGACATGGGCAAGCTGAACGAGCGCATCGTCAACCAGGAACGGCGGGTGGCAGAAGGCGTCAATCCCGGTGCGATCGACGCCACGGCCTGGCTGGACGAGCTTTCCCACACCTACACCGTGCCCGAGCAGCACGTCGTGCACCGCGGCGGCAAGCCGGCGGCGACGGCCGACTCCGCCGACATCACCTTCTTCTGAATCGCGCGAGAACTGCCATGACGAAAAATATCCTGATCGTGGACGATTCCGCCTCCCTGCGCCAGGTCGTCAGCATCGCCCTAAAGAGCGCCGGCTACGAGGTCGTCGAGGCCTGCGACGGCAGGGATGCGTTGAGCAAGCTCGACGGCCGCAAGCTGCATCTCATCATCAGCGACGTGAACATGCCGAACATGGACGGCATCAGCTTCGTCAAGGCGGCGAAGGAACTGCCCGGCTACAAATTTACGCCGATCATGATGCTGACCACCGAGGGCGGCGCCGCCAGGAAGCAGGAGGGGCAGGCCGCCGGGGCCAAGGCCTGGGTGGTCAAGCCATTCCAGCCGGCACAGATGCTGACGGCCGTATCCAAGCTGGTGCTGCCGTGAGGAGCGCGCCATGAGCCATCCCGCTACCGTGACCCGCGTCGCCATCGCCGGCGAGTTCAGCATCTTCACCGCCGCCGCGGTGCGCGACCAACTGCTCGCCGCGCTCGGCGGCGCCGCGGAAGTCGAGGTGGACCTTGCCCAGGTCACCGAGCTGGACAGCGCCGGCGTGCAGCTGATGCTTGCCGCGAAGCGCGAGGCGGCGGCGCAGGACAAAGTTCTGCGCTTTACCGCCCACAGCGCTGCCGTGCTCGACACGCTCGAGCTGTGCGACCTGTCGGCGCATTGCGGCGGCCCGGCGGCGACTGGCGCGGCGGACACGGCAGGAGCGACGCCATGAACCTCGACGACGCGCTCCATACCTTCATCGTCGAAGCGCGCGACCTGCTGGAGGAGATGGAAGATGCGCTGCTGCGCATCGAGCAGGCGCCCGACGCCGACACCATCAACGCCATCTTCCGCGCCGCCCACACCATCAAGGGCTCTGCCGGCCTGTTCGGTCTCGACCATGTCGTGGCGTTCACGCATGTGGCGGAAAGCGTGCTGGATCTCGTCCGCAGCGACAAGCTGCCGATCACCGCCGAACTGGTGGCGACGTTCCTTGGCGTTTGCGATCACCTCGGCGTGCTCGTCGATCATGTCGCCGCCGGCACCGCTCCGGATGACGCCACGCATCGCGCCAGCGACGAACTGGTGAACAAGCTGCGCGGGCACCTCGGCGAACCGTTGCCGGCCAAGCCGGCGACCGCTGCCGCGGTGCAGCCGGCGTTGAGCGCGGCGACGTCCGGCGGTGTCGAGACCGATCACTGGCACCTTTCGCTGCGTTTCGGGGCCGCCGTGCTGAGGAACGGCATGGATCCGCTGGCCTTTCTCCGCTACCTGACCACCTTCGGCAGGATCGAGCGCATCGTTACGTTGGCCGACGCGGTTCCGCGGCTGTCGGAGCTGGACGCGGAAGCCTGCTACCTCGGTTTCGAAGTCGGCTACCACACCGACGTCGACAAGGCCACCATCGAGGGTGCTTTCGAATTCGTCCGCGACGATGCGCACATCAGCATCCTTCCTCCGCACAGCAAGATCGCCGCTTACCAGCGGCTGATAGAAGACCTGCCGCACGAGGAGTTGCCGCTGGGCGAGATACTGGTGCGCTGCGGCTCCCTGACGAAGAGCGAGCTCGCTGCCGCACTCAGCCATCAGTCCGCGCCGGGAGAAAGCCCGATCCGCCCCATCGGCGAGATCCTGGTGGAACGAAAGGCGGTCCGGCCGCAAGTGGTGGAAGCGGCGCTCGACAAGCAGAAACAGGTCAAGGAACACAAGAGGACCGAATCGGGGCTGATCCGCGTCAATGCCGAGAAGCTCGACGAACACATCAACCTCATCGGCGAACTGATCATCGCCTCTGCCTCCGCCCGTCTCGTCGCCCAGCGGGTCGGCATGCCCGCGCTGCTCGAGGCCGCTGCCCGGCTGTCCCGCCTGGTCGAGGAAGTGCGCGACTCCGCGCTGACCCTGCGCATGGTGCAGATCGGCGCCACCTTCAACCGCTTCCAGCGCGTCGTGCGCGACGTCAGTGCCGCCCTCGGCAAGGACATCCGCCTGGAAATCAGCGGCGCCGAAACCGACCTCGACAAGACGGTGGTCGAGAAGATCGGCGACCCGCTGACCCACCTGGTACGCAACTCGATGGACCACGGCATCGAATCGGCCGAGATCCGCCTCGCCTGCGGCAAGCCGGCCCACGGCACCGTCCGCCTCAATGCCTACCACGACTCCGGCAGCATCGTCATCGAAGTCGCCGACGACGGCGGCGGCCTTTGCCGCGAGCGCATCCTCAAGAAGGCCATCGAGCGCGGCCTCATCAAGGCCGGGCAGCAGATCTCCGACCAGGAAATTCATGAACTGGTCTTCGAGCCGGGATTCTCGACAGTCGAGCAAGTCAGCGACCTCTCCGGCCGCGGCGTCGGCATGGACGTGGTCAAGCGCAACATCACCGCCTTGCGCGGCACCGTCGAGATCGACAGTGTCGAAGGCGTCGGCACCACCATGCGCATCCGCTTGCCGCTGACGCTGGCCATCATCGACGGCTTCCTTGTCGCGGTCAATGCCGCCACCTTTGTCGTGCCGCTGGACATGGTCGTCGAATGCATGGAACTGTCGGCGCAGGAAACCGAAGCCGCGCATGGGCGCGACCATCTCAACCTGCGCGGCGAGGTGCTGCCTTTCATCCGCCTCCAGCAGCTGTTCGACATTCCCGAGGTGCCGGACGTCATCGATCCGGAAGCGGACGGTGCTTTCGCCGACGACAACACCCAGTCGCGCTACGAATCGTCCTCCGCCATCCTGACCGCGGAGGGTGCCGCCGCGTTGGCCAGGGATCCGGAACTGGCGTTCCTGCTGCAACCGGTGAAGCGGGAAAACATTGTCGTGGTGCAGTATTCCGGCCGCCGGGCGGGACTGGTGGTGGACAGCCTGATGGGCGAATTCCAGACCGTGATCCGGCCGCTCGGCGTCGTCTTCAACGGCCTCGACGGCATCAGCGGCTTCACCATCCTCGGCAACGGCAACGTCGCGCTGATCCTGGACGTGCCGGGGCTGGTCCGGCGCGTCGCCGGCCGTGAAGGCCGCCGCACCGCCAAGGCGACCGCCTATGCCTTGACGGAGTGAGGAAGCGGCGGCGCTTGCGGAATTCATCACGAAAGGAAGACATCATGACCGTAACGAAAAAAATGTTGTTGCTGGTCCTCTCGGCCCTGGTCGGCATCGTCATCCTGGCGGGCGTGTCGATGTACCAGATGGGCAAGGTCTATGAATCGGCCAACTACGGCAACGTCAACACGGTGCCGAGTCTCATCGTGATCAACAAGGCGCTGGTGGAGTTCGCGGGGCTGAGAGTCAGGGTTTACCGTCACATCCTCAACACCGATCCCGCCAAGATTGCGGACATCGACCGCATGGTCGCCGAATCGCGTGCCGGCGTCGAAGGCGCCCTGAAGGACTACGAGCTGATGGTATCCAACGAAAAGGACAAGAAGATGCTGGCCGACGACAAGGCGGCCTATACGGAATATGCGGCGGGCATGGATCAGGTGCTTGTCTTGTCGCGCGCCAGAAAGGTCGACCAGGCCCGGGACTTGACGGCAACGCTGCTGAATCACGCCCAACAGCTGAATTCCGTGCTGCATGACCACATCCAGTACAACGTCGACCTCGGCACGAGCGCTGCCGACGCCGCTGTCGCGGCGAAGTCATCGGCCACCGTGGTGGCGGTCGTCGTGGCCGCGTTGACGTTGCTGACGGTCGCCGGCATCGGCTTCTTCACGACGCGCAACCTGATGCGGCAACTGGGCGGCGAGCCGGACCATGCCGCAAAGATCGCCAACAAGATCGCCGCTGGAGATCTTTCCGCCGAGATCGAACTCAAGGCCGGGGATAGCGCCAGCTTGATGGCCTCGATGAAGCTCATGAGCCGCTCGATCAAGGCCCTGACCGACGACGCCAATGCGCTGTCTGCCGCCGCCATCGACGGTCGCCTTGCCACACGGACCGATGCGACCAAACATCGGGGCGAGTTCCGCAGGATCGTCGAAGGCGTGAATGCCACGCTCGACCGGCTGGTCGGCTTGCTCGACCAGATGCCGATGCCGGTGATGCTGATCGACAAGAATTTCGCGGTCCAATACATGAATGAGTTCGGCGCCCAGGTCGGCGGCAAGACGCTGGCGCAGGTGGTCAACACCAAGTGCTATGATCATTTCAAGACCGCGGACTGCAAGACCGAAAGATGCGCGTGCGCCCGCGCCATGGCGAGCGCGCAGGTGGCCAGCAGCGAAACTGATGCCCACCCCGGCACCCTTCATCTCGATATCGCCTACACCGGCATGCCGTTGCTCGATACGGAAGGACATGTGAACGGCGCCTACGAATTCGTCGTCGACCAGACCGCAATTAAAAATGCTGCCCGTACCCTGCGCAAGATCGCCGACTACCAGCAATCGGAAACGGAAAAACTCGTCGATGGCCTGGACAAGCTGGCGAAGGGCAATCTCGCGTTTACGCTCAGTGCCGCTGCCGCGGACAACGATACCGCCGCCGTGAAGCAGACTTACGACAAGGTCGCAGTGGCCGTCAACAGCACGGTCGAGAGGCTTGCCGAAATCATCGCCGATGTAAATGCCACCGCCGAGAGTCTCGCCAGCGCGACCGACCAGGTCTCGTCGACCGCGCAGTCGCTGTCGCAGGCCTCCAGCGAGCAGGCCTCGAGCGTCGAGGAGACCTCGGCGTCGGTCGAACAGATGTCGGCGTCGATCAAGCAGAACACCGAGAACGCCAAGGTCGCCGACACCATGTCGGCCGACGGCACGAAGAAGGCGGCCGAGGGCGGCCAGGCAGTGACGGAGACCGTCGCGGCGATGAAGCAGATCGCCAAGAAGATCGGCATCATCGACGACATCGCCTACCAGACCAACCTGCTGGCATTGAACGCCGCGATCGAGGCGGCGCGCGCCGGCGAGCACGGCAAGGGCTTCGCGGTGGTGGCAGCGGAAGTGAGAAAGCTTGCCGAGCGCAGCCAGGTCGCGGCGCAGGAGATCGGCCAACTGGCCGGCAACAGCGTCGGCCTGGCCGAGCGCGCCGGCAAGCTGCTGGACGAAATCGTGCCGGCCACCAAGAAGACCGCCGACCTCGTGCAGGAAATCACGGCGGCCTCGCAGGAACAGACGGTCGGCGTCGAGCAGGTGAATGTCGCCATGGTCCAACTCAATACCATCACCCAGCAGAACGCTTCGGCGTCCGAGGAACTCGCCGCCACCGCCGAGGAAATGAGCGGGCAGGCGGGCAACTTGCAACAGCTGATGGCGTTCTTCACCATTGCCGGCGGGCAGGACCACGAGGCCGCCGCCCGCCAGTCGGTGGCGAAGCTCAAGGCCGCCGTCAAGATGCAAGTGGCGCTGGCGCCGCCGCTGGCGAAAAAAGGCAACGGCTCCGCCGACATCAGCGAAGCCGGTTTCGCCCGCTTCTAGGATCTCGCCATGACTGCGAGCGAGACGCAATCGACGCGGCCGGCGGCCGGCGCTGCCGCACGGGCGGCAGCGGAACCGTGCCAGTACCTGACCTTCCTGCTGGGGCAGGAGATGTTTGCCATCGGCATATTGTCGATCCGGGAGATCATCGAGTACGGCTATCTCACCGAGGTGCCGATGACGCCGCCTTTCATTCGCGGCGTCATCAACCTGCGCGGCGCCGTGGTGCCGGTGGTGGACCTGGCGGTGCGCTTCGGCCGTTCGGCGCAGAAGAACACCAAGCGCACGTGCATCGTCATCGTCGAGGTCGAGGCGGCGCAGTGCGGCCAGGAGATGGGCATTGTCGTCGACGCAGTATCCGAAGTGCTGGAAATTCCGGGTAGCGACATCGAGCCGCCGCCGGAGTTCGGCACCCGCATTCGCAGCGACTTCATCAAGGGCATGGGCAAGATCGGCGGCCGGTTCGTCGTTCTTCTCGACGTCGATCGCGTGCTGCTGGTCGACGAAGTTGCTGTCTTGGCCAATCTCGGTGGTGCGGACTGCGCGTCAGCATGACCGGTTCAATGTTCGGCGCCACGGCGCGGCGCGCGTTTCAGGCCGGTGCCGGGCGGATGATCCCATGCCTCATGCACCGGGGGCATGGCGCTTGCCGTTGGGGAAACCGCGCGCCATGAATGGGCGCGACATCGACGCGCATAACCTGCCCCACGACGCGGCGCACGGCGCCGTCGCGGCATGCCCATGCCCGGCCGCGCGCAATGCCGGCGGAGCCCTCGATGAGGGCGAGCGCGCCCGCCTGGGGGCGCTGCTCGACGATGGCATGAAGGAATTGCGCCTGCGCCAGGCGCATCTTGACGTCGTCCTGGAAGCGACCAAGACCGGCCTCTGGCAATGGGATCCGACAACGCGGGAAAGCTATATCGGTCCGACTCACTACGCGATGCTCGGCTGGGACAGCGACGGGGTTCTCCCGGATCAGGAAACCTGGTCGAATCTCGTTCATCCCGACGATCGGCCGGTGGCCCACGAGACTTTTCGCGACGTCGCCCGCTCGGCGGAGGACATCACCTTCAGCCATGAATACCGGATGCGCAGCAAGCACGGTCAATGGCGCTGGATACTGACGCGCGGCAAGATCGTCGACCGCGACGCCGACGGTCGGGTGCGACGCATTGTCGGTGTCAATACCGACGTCACCGAGCGCAAGCGGGGCGAGTTCCAGGAACGGCTGCGCAACGACGTCCTCGAAAAGCTGGCCCGAGGCGCCGAGTTGCCGGCGTTGCTGGACGCCATCGTGCGCGGCATCGAGGCCGCGCAGCCAGGAGCGATCGCCTCGGTGTTGCTGGTGGACGACGAAGGCCGTCTGCGCATGGGGGCGGCGCCGAGCCTGCCGGATGACTTGTGTGCTCGATTCGACGGCATGGCCATTGGCGATGGTGCCGGTTCCTGCGGCACCGCCGCGTACCGGCGCGAGCGGGTGATCGTCGCGGACATCGGCAGCCACCCGTATTGGGCGTGCTGCCGCGATCTGGCGGCGCAGGCCGGAGTGGCGGCCTGCTGGTCGCAGCCGGTGATCGACAGCCATGGACGCATCGTCGCGACGGTTGCCATGTATGGCCGCAGGCCGAGCCAGCCGGACGACCACGAGGTGGCTGTCCTCGAGCATGCGGCCAATCTCGCGAGCATCGCCGTCGAGCGCTACCGCGAGGAAAAGCAGTTGCGGATGGCGATGCTGGCGCTGGAGCATACGCGCGAGAGCGTCTATTGGCTCGACGACTACGGCCGCATGCTTTACGTCAATCCGGCGGCCGAGTGCGAACTGGGCCGCTCGGTTGTCGAGTTGCGGCAAATGGCCATGTCGGATATCGATCCGAATATGCCGGCGACGGTCTGGGGACCGGACGGCGAACTCACGAGGCGACTGGACGCCCACGGCCTGCGCAAGTTCGTGAGCCACCATCGCCGTCGTGACGGCCGCTTGATTCCTGTCGAGATCGACTCCGACCCCTTCACCTATGACGGGCGGCGCTATTTCATCGCCATTTCCCGCGATATCAGCGATCGCCAGGCGGCCGCCGAAGCGCTGCGCCAGTCCGAAGCCAAGTTCTCCGCGATGTTCCACCTGACGCCGGAACCGATGGCCCTGACGCGGCTCATGGACGGCTGCGTGCTCGAAGTCAGCCGCAGCTACGCCGAGTATTTCGGCTATACGCGCGGCGAAGTCCTTGGGCGTTCGACCCTGCCGGGCGATCTCGGCGTTTGGTGCAGCGCCGAGCAGCGGCGGCACTGGGCGCAACAGCTCGAATGCGACGGCGAGGTCGTCGGCTTCGAAACGCCGCTGCGGCGCAAGGACGGGTCTCTCGTCACCGTGATGATTTCCGGCAAGGTGATCGAGATCGCCGGCGCGCCCTGCGTGATCGTCGACATCCACGACATCACCGAACAGAAGCGGCACGAGGAGCAGTTGAAGGAGATCGCGCACCACGATCCGCTGACAAAGCTGCCGAACCGCATTCTCCTCGGCGACCGTCTGCGCCAGGCCATCGCCCACAGCCGGCGTGCCGGCACCCGCGTCGCGATCTGCTACCTCGATCTGGACGGCTTCAAGGCAATCAACGATGCCCTCGGCCACCACGCCGGCGACAGGCTTCTGGTCGCGGTGGCCGATCGCCTCCTGGCGGCGGTGCGCAGCGCCGATACCGTGGCCCGTCTCGGCGGCGACGAGTTCGTGCTGTTGCTCTCCGGCCTCACCGACGACGATGAGTGCCGAACCGCCATCGATCGCCTGCTCATGGCCGTCTCGGCGCCTTATCCGGAAACCGACGGCGAGGGCATCGCCATCTCGGCCAGCATCGGCGTGACAGTATTTCCAAACGACGCCGCCGATCCGGACACGCTGGTACGCCACGCCGACCATGCCATGTATGCCGCCAAGCAGGCCGGCAAGAATCGCTACGATTTTTTCGATATGCCGCTGGAACAGGGCATCGAGGCTCGGCATGCCGCACGCCAGCGCCTCGGCCAGGCGCTGGCGGAAAAGCAGTTCCGCCTCTATTACCAACCCAAGGTCGATTGCCGCGCCGGCCGGGTGCTCGGTGCCGAGGCGCTGATACGCTGGCAGCATCCGACGCAGGGTCTGCTGTCGCCGGCCGAGTTCATGCCGCTGATCGAGGACGATCCGTTGGCGATCGCCTTCGGCGACTGGGCGATTCGCGAAGCCCTGCGGCAGATGACGCTATGGCTTCGTGACGGGCTCGACCTGCGGATCAGCGTCAACGCCTTTGCCCGTCAACTGCTGGAGCCGGGGTTCGCCGAACGGGTCGCTCATCTCCTCGCCGAGCATCCGGAGGTGCCGGCAGACCGGCTGCAAATCGAGATCGTCGAGAGCACGGCGCTCGAGGAACTGGACGCCGTGCGTGCCGTCATCAGCGCCTGCGGCGAACTGGGCGTGGATTTCGCGCTCGACGATCTCGGCACCGGCTATTCTTCGCTCGTCTACCTGCGCCATCTGCCGGCGCGCGAGATCAAGATCGACCAATCGTTCGTGCGCAACATGCTGACCAGCGTCGAGGACCTCGCCATCGTCGAGGCTGTCATCGGCCTGGGCAGGGCGTTCCGCCTTTCCGTCATCGCCGAGGGCGCCGAGACGCCGGCCCACATCGGCCGCCTGATCGAACTCGGCTGCGATGTGCTGCAAGGCTACGCCCTGGCGCGACCGATGGCGGCCGCCGCCCTGCCGCGTTGGGTGCGCGAATTCCGGCCAGACCCCGCTTGGCAAGCTACTGCCCGCGGCGCTTGAGCCAGCCGGCCGACACCCGTTCACGGATGCCCGCGAACGGAGCGGACGGCCGCCTCAAGCGCCGTCGGGCGGCGCCTTGGGCTTGCGCGGGCGGCGGCTGCGCGCAGCCGGCTTGCGCGTCGGCGTGACGTCTGTTTCCGCCGCCGCCGCTTGCTCCGGCAACTCGGTCGCCGGCGCTGCCGCGGCGACGTCGGGCGCCGGTTCGACCACCGGTTCGGCGGCGGCAACGTGGCTGCCGCGCGAAACGAAGGCGCCCGATTTTTCGTCGCGGCCGACTTCGAGCAGACCGCGCGCCTGGGCCTCGTCGAGCAGGTTGCCGAAAGCGCGGAAGCCGTAGCGGGATTCGCTGAAATCGGGCTTGCGGCGCTTGATCGCTTCCTTGAGCACCGACGCCCAAATCTTGCCGCTGTCGCCGCGCTCCGACGCCAGCGCGTCGAAGGTCTCGACGGCGATGTCGATCGCCTGCCGGCGCCGTGCTTCCAGTTCGTCCTTGCGGCGCTTTTCCTCGTCGGGCGGACGCTTGGGCGCGGGCGTCGCCGCGCGCGTGTCGCGCTTGGCGGCGGCGCGCTGGCTTTCGCGCACGAGGTCGTCGTAGAAAATGAATTCGTCGCAGTTGGCGATCAGCAAGTCGGAGGTCGATTGCTTGACGCCGACGCCGATCACCTGCTTGGCGTTTTCGCGCAGCTTGGAAACCAGCGGCGAGAAATCCGAGTCGCCGCTGATGATGACGAAGGTATTGACGTGCGACTTCGTGTAGCAAAGATCGAGCGCATCCACGACGAGACGGATGTCGGCCGAATTCTTGCCGGACTGCCGCACATGCGGAATTTCGATCAATTCGAAATTGGCCTCGTGCATGGTCGCCTTGAAAGTCTTGTAGCGATCCCAGTCGCAATAGGCTTTCTTGACGACGATGTTGCCCTTGAGCAGAAGGCGTTCGAGCACCGGCTTGATGTCGAACTTTTCGTACTTCGCGTCGCGTACGCCGAGGGCGACGTTCTCGAAGTCGCAGAACAGCGCCATGCTGACGTTTTCGTGGGAGGTGGCCATAGGTTTTTTTCGTTCTCGAAGGATGAGGAAGGCGCGATCGTTACGCAGCCATTGCGGTCGCCATGATACAGAGTCTCATGGCATGGCCGGCGCACCTATCCGTCGGCGGCCTTGTAGGGCAGATGCTGCGTCATTTCCGCCTGGTAATCCTGCATGGCGTCGTCTTCGCGGTTGACGAAATGCGCGACGGCGTCGCGCATGCGCGGATCGGCGATCCAGAACGCGGACCAGGTCGGCGTCGGCTCGAAGCCGCGCGCCAGCTTGTGCTCGCCCTGCGCGCCGGCCTCGAAGCGGTCGAGGCCGTGGGCGATGGCATAGTCGATGCCCTGGTAATAGCTCAACTCGAAATGCAGTCCGGGACAGACGATGTCCGTGCCCCAGTGCCGCCCGTACAGCGCCGTGCCGTCGCGATAGCAGATCGCCGAGGCGACCGGCCGCTCGCGGCGATAGGCGACGAACACCACCAGGCGCCGCGCCAGGCCGGCGCCGACGCGGCGAAAGAACTCGAGCGAGAAAGCCGGATGGTTGCCGTAGCGCTGGAAAGTGTCGCGGTAATGGCGGTGGATGGCCCGCCACAGGGGCGCATCGATGTCGTCGCCGTGGCGGATTTCGATGCGCAGGCCGGCATCGCCGACGGCGCGTCGTTCGCGCTTGAGCTTCTTGCGCTTGTCGGCGGTAAAGCCGTCGAGATAATCGGCAAAGTCGCGGTAGCCGCGATTGCGCCAGTGGAACTGCACGCCGCGGCGCATCAGCAGGCCGGCGGACTCCAGCAGCGAACGATCGGACTCGCGCACGAACAGGCATTGCCATGACGAGGCCCCGCAGGCGCGCGCGGCGTCGATGGCGGCGGCGAGCAGGGCCGCGGCGACGCCGTCCTGCGCGCCGGCGCGCGCCAGCAGGCGCGGACCCGGCGAGGGCGTGTAGGGCACGCCGCTGACGAGCTTCGGGTAGTAGGCGAGGCCGGCGCGCCGCCAGGCCGGCTCCCAGTTCCAGTCGCGCGAAAAGTCGCCGAACGAATGCTGGCGCAGATAGAGCGGCAGCAAGCCTGCCGGATCTCCGCCGGCGTCGCGCAGGACGAGGTGCATCGCGCGCCAGCCCAACGCTTCGGCGGCGGCGCCGGTCTGCTCGGCGGCGCCGAGGAATTCGCGGCTGACGAAGGGATCGTTGTCCGTCGCCAGCCGCCGCCACTCGTCCGCCGGCAGATCGTCGGCGCCGTCGAGAAAGGCAGGGCGCAAAGCGGCGGTGGCGACCAGGCGTTGCGCGTGCTAGGTATGCACGCCCGTGATGTAGTGTTCGAGCTGGTCGATGATGAACTGCTGCTCGGAGATGACGTCTTTGACGAGGTCGCCGATGGAAATCAGGCCGACCAGCTTGCCGCCTTCGAGGACCGGCAGATGGCGCAGGCGGTTGTCCGTCATCAGGGCCATGCATTCCTCGTTGGTCTGCGTCGCTTCGACGTACATCACGGGAGAGGTCATGACTTCGCCGACGAGCGTCTTCTTCGCCGACTTGTCGAGCTGCACCAGCTTCCTGACCAGGTCCCGCTCCGAGACGATGCCGATGATCCGATCCCGCTCCATCACCAGCAGCGCGCCGATGCCGCGCTCGCCCATCTGTAACGCCGCGTCATGCACCGACGCCGTCTGCGTTATGGTTGCAACCCCCGGCACGGCCTTGGATCGCAAAATCTGAGCCACGCTTTTCATCGTTGTCCCCTCCGTATGCGCCGGTCGAATGCGACGCTACCCGGATGACCACGGCAACTCGAATTGGTTGCACCATGATCCAAAGAGGGATTTCCGCCGCATGCCTGCCAGCGGCCCCGCGCAGCGCTAGGGCGGACCGAGGACCGGGAAGAGGCCGCGCAAGCCGGCGGCCATCATCTCCACCGCCATCGCGGCGAGAATGAAGCCGCCGACGCGCTCAACCACGTCCAGCGTCGAGCGGCGGATTTCCACTTCGGCGCGGCAGGCGATGCGAAAACTGATCCAGCACGACAACCCGACGATCAGGATGGGCAGCACGACGTGGATCAGATCAACGTAGCTGTGCCAGGCGCTGTTGGCCATCACGTAGCTGAAGGCTGCCGGCCCCGCCAGCAGCGGCACCGCCAGCGGCACGATCGACGCTTCGCGCACCTGGCTGTCGGCCGTCACCGGCGGCGATCCCTTGAACGTGGTCTCCTTGCCGAGCACCATGGCGATCGCCAGCAGCAGCACGATGATGCCGCCGCCCACCTGCATGGCGCCAAGCGAGACGCCGAGGAGGCCGAGCAAGGGCATGCCCAGAAAGCTTGCCACCAGCAGCGCGACCGTGACGCTGATGGCAATCGTCCGGGCGAAGCGCGCCTTTCCCGAAGCATCGAGGCCTTCGGCGGCCGCCACGAAGATCGGGATCATGGATACGGGGCCGACGAGCGCGAACAGCGTGACGGTGTTCTTGAGGGTGAGGGCGGCGATGGCGAACATATCGCGCCAGCCTAGCGCACAAGCCGGCGCCAGCGCAAATGCCGGCGAAGTCGCGCGGACGGACGGCGCGGCGCGCCGCGAGTCGCCGGCCGGCGGCGCCCGTGCCGCATGACGGCCTAATGCGCGGACTTCGGCGCCCGCGCCGCGGCGGCGGCCAACTGCGCTTCGCGTTGCGCGGCGGGCAGCGCGGCCAGCGCGCGGACGGCGGCGTAGAAGCGCCGCAGGTCGTTGCCGTTCTCGGCCAACAGCACCTGGAAAGCCGGCACGCGGTCGAGATAGAGTCCGATCGAGGCCAGGGTGGCGTTGTTCACGTCGCCGGCGAACCAGCGATCGTAGCCGGCGAAGCCGCCCCAGCGGCCGTTGCGCAGCGCCCGGTAGTCTTCCTGGATCTGCGCCAGCGCGCGCGCCTTTTCCGCCAGCTTGTCGGCTGTCGTGCCGGGTCCGGCATAGATGTGGGCGAGGCGGTCGCGCGCGGCTTTCACCAGGGCGTGGAAGTCGCGGCGGCGCTCTTCGCGGCGAATGAATTCTTCGCGCTGCGCCGCTGTGCCATGCGTGTCGAGCCAGCGCGTGACGCCGGCTTCCTCCACGGTCACGGCGAAGGATTCGTTGAAGGTGGTGTCGCCGCTGACATAGACGATCTGATGGGCGAGTTCGTGGAACAGCAGGCGCGCGAGTTCGATGTCGGGATAGTGGATGAAGGTATTGAGGATCGGATCGTCGAACCAGCCCAGCGTCGAGTAGGCCGGCACGGCGCCGACATAGGCGTCGTCGCCCGCGGCGCGCAGATCGGCGGCGAACTCCCTGGCCGCCGCTTCGGAGAAATAGCCGCGATAGCCGACGCATCCGGCGATCGGAAAACACCAGCGTTTCAGCTCCACCGATAGGGGCTTGGCGGCGAACACGTCCCAGGCGACGTAAGGGCGGCCGAGATCGGCGTACTTGCGGTAGCTGTCGTTGTCCGGCAGACCCAGTTCGCGGCTGGCGAACACGCGCATCTGCGCCGCCACCGCGAGGCGTTGGCGCACATCCGCCGGCACCGCCGGGTCGACCAGTGCGTCCGCCAGCGGCCGCGAGGCGCGCAGGATTTGCAGCTGGCCGCCGATCGCCTGGACGTAGTAGGCCGGCGAGGCGCAGCCGGCGAGCATCGCGGCGAGCAGGAGCGGCGCCGCCAGCAAGAGCCATTTCATTTGGCGTCGCCTCCGGCGGCGAACGTGCCGCAGCGCAGGAAGTTGGCCGCGTCGCGCGCAACGCGGGCCGAGACCAGCATGCCGGAATGGCTCACCGGCAGCGCAATGAATTCCTTGGCGCCGCTGATGCGGGTTTCCTCGACGCTGACCGCGCCGTCGTTCGGCCGCGCCAGGCCCGGTGCGACGAGGCGCCCGAGGCCGACGCCGCCGGTGCCGGCGACGACGCCGAGATCGAAAGGCAGCGTCCAGCTGTGGGCCGGCGCCGCCAGCCAGTCGAGGAGGCTGCGCCCGAGCAGCGTCCGTCCGACGTCGAACTGCGCCAGGCGGTCGGCGGCGGCGCTGCCGCGCAACGGCGAGCCTAGCATCACCACGCGCCCGTCGCCGTCGCCGGCGCCGTCGGACAGCGCGCGGAAAATCAGGATGCCGCCGAGGCTGTGGCCCAGCCAATGCACGCGCGGCGCCTCGATGCGCGCGGCGAAGCGCGCGAGCGCGGCGGCATTGGCCTGCAGGTTCTCGCGCACCGAAGCGTAGCCGAAGCGGAATACGCGCAGGCCCCCGGCGGCGAGCCGCCGGTCGAGCCAGGCCATGGCCCACCGGCCCACCCAGAGGCCGTGCACGACCACCACTGCGGCGGGCTCAGTCGTCGTCGCCGCAGCCATGGCCCAGCCTCCCGGCGCGCGCGGCAAATACGACGTCATGGCCTGGAGAATGTTCGCTCATAAGACGATATTGAAGCACGAAGCTACGCCGCGTCGTTGATTCCGCGGTGGCGATCATACCGCCGGCCGGCTGGCAGCGCTGCCCATTGCCGCAGGAACCGCGAGCCGCTCGCGGCACTCGAAAGACAGGCGGGCCTGGGCGTTGCGGCATCTCGGCCGCGACGCGGCAAGGCGCCGCAAGGAGGTCATCATGGGACGCGCATTCATTCACGGCTGGGTCGGCCTGCCGAGTCAGGGCGAAATCTATCTGGAACACGGCGTGCCGCGGCAAGTGCGCGTCGACGCGACGGCGATGGTCGACGTCGAGCGGCTCGTCGACGAGATCGGCGACCTCACCGGCCTGCATGTCACGCTCGGCCCCTGGGAGGCCGACGAAGAGGCCGAGGAAATGGAAGCGGCCGTGCATGTCCATGCCCAGGATGCCGCCGAAGTCTTGACGCGCCTGGCGCAGGCGTCGGCGGAGACTTTCTACGACCGCTACCACAAGCCGATCGAGACCAGCGACACGGACT
This sequence comes from Rhodocyclaceae bacterium, assembly GCA_028713915.1. Classification (GTDB taxonomy): domain Bacteria; phylum Pseudomonadota; class Gammaproteobacteria; order Burkholderiales; family Rhodocyclaceae; genus Nitricoxidireducens. Next base: position 15,776 of record JAQTNK010000025.1, read on the forward strand.
TCGACGACGAGGCTTACGCGCACGACGTCAACGCTGCGCTCGAGGTATGGGGCCTGCATTGGGGCCAGGTGGACGAAGTTGCGTTGCGCGTCGCCTACCAGCGCGCCCTGCATCAGGCCGTCGCAGAGATTGCAACGGCGATCGCCCGCCAGCCGACGCTCAAGCATTGACGCAGGTCGTCAGAAAGTTGCGGCTTCGCCGGGCTGCAGTGCGTGCACCTGGATGCCGGCCGCACCGAGCGCCTCGATGTACTCGGCCGGCGTGCCCGCCAGCGTCGGGAACGTGCCGTAATGGATCGGAATGGCGTGCTTGGGCGGTCGCCGCCCGCTTTCCCGAGAAGGCGAAAATCCGTTTGTCCTTCGGTCGCCGCCGCTGGGCGTGATCGCAATCATGGCGACGGCTCCTCGGCGGGCTGCGGCGCCGGAGCGACGCTCGCTGCAGCCGTGGCGTCCGTGCCGCGCGCCCAGCCGCCGCCCAGCGCCTGGTACAGCTGCACCGAGGCGACCAGTCCGTCGCGTTGCGCCTGCGCCAATTGCAGTTCTGCCGCCAGCAGGCTGGCGTTGGCGTCGATGACTTCGAAGTAGGACGAGCGCCCGCCCTCGTAACGCTGCAGCACGCGCGCATCCGCATCGCGCAGGGCCTGCACCTCCTGCTCCTGGGCGACTATCGCGTCGACGTAAGCGCGCCGTGCCGCCAGCGCATCGGCGACTTCGCGGAACGCTTGCGCCACGGCGCCCTGGTATTGCAGGAGCGCCTGTTCTTTTCGCGCCTGCGCCGCGTCGACGACATAGCCGTTGCGCTGCGCATTGAGGATCGGCTGCAGCAAGCCCAGGCCGACCATCCAGACCTTGGACGGCCCCGAGAACAAGCTCGATAGACTGAAGCTCTCGGAACCGAAGTTGCCGGTCAGCGTCACCGTCGGGAACAACGCCGCTTTCGCGGCGTGGACATTGGCGGTCGCCGCCGCCAGATTGGCTTCGGCCTGCAGCAAGTCGGGCCGGCGCTCGAGCAGGGACGAGGGCAGACCGGCGGGAACGTCGGGCAATGCCGGCAGCGGCGCGGCGCCGCTCGTGTCGCGCGCGACGGCGCCGGGATTGCCGCCGAGCAGGATCTGCAGCTGGTTCTCGGTCTGCGCGATCTGCCGCCGCAGGTCGGGCAGGGCGGCGCGGGCCTGCGCCAGGCTGGCCTCGGCGCGGCTGGCGTCGAGCGCCGACGCTGCGCCGTGGCGCAGCATCTTCTCCGTCAGATCGAAGAAGCGTTCGCGGTTGGCGATGGTTCTGGCGGTGATCGCGGCCTGCGCGTCGAGCGTGAGCAGGGCGAAGTAGGCGGTGGCGACGTTGCTCAGCAAGCCGACCTTGACGGCATCGCGCGCGGCCTGCGTCGCAAGCAGGTTGGCCTTCGCGGCATCGTTCAGGCTCGCCAGCCGGCGCCAGAGGTCGACCTCGTAGGAGACGTCGGCCGCGCCGCTGAACAGCGCGCCGGTGACGTAGCCGCCGTTCTGCACGACGCGGCCGCGCTGGCCGCCGAGCGTCAGGTCGACCTGCGGCAGCCGCGCCCGCTCGCTTTGGCCCACCAGCGCCCTGGCCTCGAGCACGCGGGCGGCGGCAATCTTGACGTCGCGATTCTGCGCCAGCGCCGTTTCCAGCAGACGCCGCAAGGCCGGATCCTGATAGAGCTGCCACCAGGCGAGATCGCCCAGGGACGGCTCGCTCGGCGGCGCGTCCTGGCCGCGAAAGCGCGCCGGCACGTCGAGCGCGGGCCGCTGGTAGGGCGGGGCGACCGCACATGCCGCCAGTGCGAACGCCGCCGCCATGCCGAAGAACGATGCCCTCATGGCGTCCCGTCCCCCGACGCCTGCGGCGGTTCGTCCGCGCTGCGGAACGGCGCCTTGCGTTCGCTGATGCGCTGCACCACCACGTAGAACACCGGGATGATCAGGATGCCCAGCAGCGTCGCGAACAGCATGCCGAACACCACCGTCGTGCCGATGGACTGGCGCGCGCCGGCGCCCGCCCCGGTCGCCATCGCCAGCGGCAGCGTGCCGAGGATGAAGGCGAACGACGTCATCAGGATGGGGCGCAAGCGCAGTTGCGCGCCTTGCCGCGCGGCCTCGACGATCGACAGGCCGCGCGCGCGGCCGAGCTTGGCGAATTCGACGATCAGGATCGCGTTCTTCGCCGCCAGTCCGATCAGCATCACCAGGCCGATCTGGGCGTACACGTTGTTGACCAGCCCGCGCAGCGCCAGGCCGGTGAAGGCGCCGAACGCGCCGAAGGGAATCACCAGCAGAATCGCCACCGGCATGGCCCAGCTCTCGTACAAGGCCGCGAGCACCAGGAAGACGAACAGCAGCGAGAGGACGAAGATGTAGCCGGTCTGGCCGCCGGTCTTCTTTTCCTGGTAGATCGCCCCGGTCCATTCGTAGCCGTAGCCCTCGGGCAAGGTCCGCGCGACTTCTTCCATGGCCTGCGCCGCCTGGCCGGAACTGACGCCCGGCGCCGGCACGCCATTGACGGTCGCGGCGCGGAAGATGTCGTAGCGTTCGAAGTACTCGGGACCGCTGATCGACTTCGGCTTCAACACGGCGCTGAGCGGCAGCATGGCGCCCTGGGCGTTGCGCACGTAATAGCGGTAGACGTCGTCGGGATTGGCCCGCGCGGCGCCCTCGGCTTGAATCTGGACCTTGAAGGTGCGGCCGTAGAGATTGAAGTCGTTCACGTAGTCGCCGCCGAGAAACGCTTGCAGCGCGAAGAACACGTCGGTCAACGGCACGCCCAGGCTCTTGACCTTGTCGCGGTCGATCTCGTATTCGATTTGCGGCGTGCGGTCGTCGTAGTTGGCGAAGACGAGACCGAGTTCCGGCCGTTTGCGCGCTTGCGCCAGGAGGTTTTGCAGCACCGGCGCAAAGTGCCGCGCGTCGCCGCCGGCACGGTCCTGCAGGATGAACTCGAAGCCGCCGGTGGTCGACATGCCGCGGATCGGCGGCGGATTCAGCGCGATCGCGTTGGCGTCGGCGAGTTCGCGGTTGAGCCGCGCGCCGAGGGCGCGCACGATCTCGGTGGCGCTCTGTCCGGGTCCCTTGCGTTCGTCCCACGGCGTCAGGCGCACGAAGGCCGTCGCGTTGTAGGAAGCGCTCAGGCCGCTCAGCAGATTGAAGCCCTCGACCACGGCGATGCCGCTGATGCCGGGCATTGCGCGGGCGATCTTGACCAATTGCGCCGCCGCCGCGTGCGTGCGTTCCAGCGCGGCGGCCGGAGGCAGTTGCAGGATGACGAACAGGTAGCCCTGGTCTTCGTCGGGCACCAGGCCGGTCGGGCGCGTCTTCGTCAGCACGTAAAGACCGCCGAGCAACACGGCGAAGCACAGCGCCACCAGCAGCGCCTTGCGCGCCAGCGTCACCACGGCCCGCGCGTAATGCTCCTGGCACCAGCCATAGCCGCGATTGAACCAGGCGAAGAAGCGCGCGATGAGGCCATGCGGCGTTTCATGGGCAGCGGGACGCAGCAGCAGCGCGCACAGGGCCGGCGTCAGCGTCAGGGCGACGATCGCCGAGAGGATCACCGAGGTGGCCAGGGTCAGCGCGAACTGTTTGTAGAGCTGCCCGGTAAGCCCGCCGACGAAGGCCACCGGAATGAAGACCGCGGACAACACCAGCGCAATGGCGACCACCGGTCCGCCGACGTCGGCGATGGCCGCCTTGGTCGCCGCCGGCGCCGTCACCGCCTCGGCGTCGAGCCGGTGCTGCACGGCTTCGACCACCACGATCGCATCGTCCACGACGATGCCGATGGCGAGAATCAGGCCGAACAAGGTCAGCGTGTTGAGCGAAAACCCCAGCGCGGCGAAGGCGGCGAGCGTGCCGACGAGCGATACGGGAACGGCCGCCATCGGAATCAGCGTCGCCCGCCAGGTCTGCAGGAAGACGTAGACCACGAGCAGCACCAGGACGAATGCGGCGCTCAGCGTCAGCACCACCTCCTTCATCGATTCCGTCACGAACGGCGTCGTGCTGTAGGGGATCGAGTAGACGACGCCGGGAGGAAAGCGCTGCGCCAGCGTTTCCATCGTCTGCTTGACGCCCTTGGCGACGTCCAGCGCGTTGGCGTCGGGCCCGAGGAAAATGGCGATGAATACGCCCGGCACGCCGTCTTCCTGGACGTTGACCGTGTAGTCGGCGCCGCCGAGTTCGACGCGCGCGACATCCCGCAGGCGCACGATCTGCCCGCCGGCCGCGGCGCCGATGACCATGTTCTCGTACTGGGCGACGTCGGTCAGCCGCCCCTGGACGGTGGCCGAATACTGCATCTGCTGCCCCGCCGGCGCCGGCGGAACGCCGACGCGGCCGGCCGGCACGGCGACGTTCTGCTCGGCGATGACGCGCTGGACGTCGCCTGCCGTGACGCCCAGGCGCGCCATCTTGTCGGGGTCGAGCCAGATGCGCATGCTGTAGTCGCGCGCGCCGAACAAGCGCACGAAGCCGACGCCGGGCACGCGCGCCAGCGCATCCTGCAGGTTGAGCAGGGCGTAATTGCTCAGGAAGGTGGTGTCGTAGCCGCCGTGCGGCGCGGTGATGGCCAGCACTTCGAGAAAGTCGGTCGATTGCTTGCGGATGGTGACGCCCTGGCGGATCACGTCGGGCGGCAGCGACGGCTGGGCGATGGCGACGCGGTTTTGCACCTCGACCGCCGCGAGGTCCTGGTTGGTGCCGACGTCGAAGGTCACGGTGAGGTTGTAGGTGCCGTCGTTGGCGCTCTTCGAATCCATGTAGATCATGTTCTTCGCGCCGTTGACCTGCTGCTCGATCGGCGCGGCGATCGACTCGGTGACGACATCGGCATTGGCGCCGGGAAAGCTCGTCGACACCAGGACCTGCGGCGGCACGATCTGCGGATACTGGGCAATGGGCAGCCTCAGCCCTGCCAGGGCGCCGCCGAGCGTGATGATCAAGGAAATGACCGTCGAGAAGACCGGGCGGTCGATGAAGAAATTGAACATCGCCGCCTAACGCGACACCGCGACCGTCCGCCGTGCTCGGCGGCGCGACGGCCGCGATAATGAGGCGGCCATGCTAGCCGGCTCCGCCTTGGCCGGCGCCGTTCGCCGCCGGCCGCAATACCGGTTTGACGGCGGTGCCGGGCTTGAGCTTGGCGATGCCTTCGACCACCAGCAATTCGCCGGGTGCCAGTCCTTGGTCGACGACCCATTCGTTGGCGATCCGCGTCTTGGCGACGATGTCGCGATAGACCAGCTTGTCGTCCGCGCCGACGACGAGCACCGATTGCTTGCCCTGCAGTTCCTGCACGGCTTGCTGCGGCACGCGAATAGCATTAATGCTCTTGCGCACCGGCATCACGACCCGCACGAACTGGCCGGCGCGCAATATGCGATCCGGGTTCGGCGTCGTCAGCCGCAGTTGCAGCGTGCCGTTCCTCGCGTCGATGGCGGGATCGACATAGTCGAGCTTGCCGCGATACGCGTAATCGCTGCCGTCGATCAGCTTCAGCCGGCACGGCGGCGCCCGCGCGCCATTCTTGCCGGAGCCGAAGCCGAACTGCCGCTGCAACTCCACCAGCGTCGGCTCGCTGATGGTGAAGCTGACATAGATCGGATCAACCGAATACAGCGTCGTCAGCAGCGTCGTCGACGCATTGACGAGGCCGCCGCGCTTGACCAACGCCTTGCCGATGACGCCGGCGCGGGGCGCGCGGATGCTGGCGTAGTCGAGGTTGAGCTGCGCCTGCCTGACTTGCGCCTCGCTCGCCGCGACGCTGGCGGCATCGGCCGCTTCCTTGGCCACCGCGTTGTCGAGGTCTTCCCGGCTCAGCGCCTGGTCGGCGAACAACGGACGCGCGCGTTCGAGATTCTGGCGGGAGTTGGTCAACGTCGCCCGGGCCTGCGCCAGATTGGCCTTGGCTTGCGCCAGTGCGGCAATGAAAGGTTGCCGATCGATGACGAACAAGAGGTCGTCGCGCTTGACGTCCGCGCCGTCTATAAAGGCCTGGCGCTCGAGGAGGCCGCCGACGCGGGCACGAATCTCCACGGCATCGACCGCTTCGGTCATGCCGACATATTCGTCGGTCAGCGTGGTCGGTACCGCAACCAGCTTGATGACGGACACTTGCGGCAGGGCTGCCGCCGGCGTCGCCGCCTTCTGGCCGCAGCCCGCCAACGGAGCAAGCAGAAGAAGTACCGTCAACCCGTGTCTTCCGGTCATGGTCTTCCTTCACGCAGAGATTTCCGAACGCCATCCGCGCGCAGCGCATCGCCCCGATGCGAGGCGCGAAGCGTTCAGCCAACAACGTCGACCGGACTCGCCGCGAGCAGTTCCGCCGGCCGGCGCAATGGCCGCGGCGCGAACGCGGCAAGCGCTGCGCAAGACACAGCGCCGCCAGGGATATGAGAGGGCGATAATGCGCAACGCAGGCGGGCACGGCGTCGGCGTGACGACGCTTGGAAGCAAAAAAAAGCGGGCGGCGCAGTCAAGCGCCGCCCGCCATTGCGACGACAGCGATGACGATCAGAAGAAGCCGAGCGCCTTCGGGCTGTAGCTCACCAGCAGGTTCTTGGTTTGCTGGTAGTGGTCGAGCATCATCTTGTGGGTCTCGCGGCCGATGCCCGATTCCTTGTAGCCGCCGAAGGTGGCGTGGGCCGGGTAGGCGTGATAGCAGTTGGTCCACACGCGGCCGGCCTTGATGGCGCGGCCCATGCGGTAGGCGACGCCGCCGTCGCGGCTCCAGACGCCGGCGCCGAGACCGTAGAGCGTGTCGTTGGCGATGGCCAGCGCTTCGGCTTCGTCCTTGAAGGTGGTCACCGCGACCACCGGCCCGAAGATTTCCTCCTGGAAAATGCGCATCTTGTTGTGGCCTTTGAACAGCGTCGGCTGGATGTAGTAGCCCTCGGCTAGATCGCCGGAGAGATGGGCGCGCTCGCCGCCGATCAGGCACTCGGCGCCTTCCTGCTTGCCCAGCGCGAGATAGGTCTGGATCTTGTCCATCTGCATTTGCGACGCCTGCGCGCCCATCATCGTCTCGGTATCGAGCGGGTTGCCCTGCTTGATGGCCTTGACGCGCGCCAGCACCCGTTCCATGAACTTGTCGTAGATCGATTCGTGGATCAAGGCGCGCGACGGGCAGGTGCAGACTTCGCCCTGGTTGAAGGCGAACAGCACCATGCCTTCGATGGCCTTGTCGAGGAAGTCGTCGTCGGCCGCCATGACGTCGGCGAAGAAGATGTTGGGCGACTTGCCGCCCAGTTCGAGGGTGGCCGGAATCAGGTTGGCGGCGGCGGCCTGGGCGATGCTGCGGCCGGTGGCGGTGGAGCCGGTGAAGGCGATCTTGGCGATGCGCTTGCTGGTGGCGAGCGGCATGCCGGCTTCGCGGCCGTAGCCGTTCACGATGTTGAGCACGCCCGGCGGCAGCAGGTCGGCGATCAGTTCGGCGAGAATCAGGATGCTGACCGGCGTCGATTCGGCGGGCTTCAGCACCACGCAGTTGCCGGCGCCGATGGCCGGAGCCAGTTTCCAGGCCGCCATCAGGATCGGGAAGTTCCAGGGAATGATCTGGCCGACGACGCCGAGCGGCTCGTGGAAATGGTAGGCGACGGTGTTCTCGTCGATTTCGGAAAGGCCGCCTTCCTGCGCGCGCAGGCAGCCGGCGAAGTAGCGGAAGTGGTCGACCGTCAGCGGGATGTCGGCGTTGAGGGTTTCGCGAATGGCCTTGCCGTTGTCCACGGTTTCGGCATAGGCGAGCAATTCGAGATTGGCTTCGATGCGGTCGGCGATCCTGAGCAGGACGTTGGCGCGATCGGCGGGCGCGGTGCGGCCCCAGGCGTCGGCGGCGGCGTGGGCGGCGTCGAGCGCCAGCTCGATGTCCTCGGCGCCGGAGCGCGCGGCCTTGGTGTAAGGCTTGCCGGTGATCGGCGTGATGACATCGAAATATTCGCCGTTGACCGGCGCGACCCACTTGCCGCCGATGAAGTTGTCGTACTTGGCCTTGAACTGGACTTTGGCGCCAGCGGCGCCGGGTGCGGGGTAGAGCATTGGTGTCTCCTCGATTTATGGGTTCATGTGACGGTGCGCCCAGCGGGGCGCACGCTTCCCATCGCAGGAGGCGTGCCAGCGTCTGCGCCGGCGCCAATGCCTTGCGCGGCAAGGGTTTCGCGCCGGCGCGGCGCGGCCGACTGTCACCGTCGCAGTTGTACCGACCTGCGACACTGTCCCGAAATGACACAGTCGCCGCCGTACTTGCGTCGTTTGTCTTGCGCCACTGCGGCGAACTCATATACTGCCGTGACAATGGCGACGCAGAGCGCCGAATACTGGAGGAGAGACCATGACCCTCAACACGAGGAGCCCCGACGCGGCCCTGCGTCACGCCCGCCAGCTGCTGCTGGAACGCGGCGAATTGCCCGCCGGGCTGATACACGATCATGTCGCCCGTTCGTGGCGGCGCAGCCTGGAGGCCGGGCTCGCGCCGACCGGGCGGCTCGCCGAAGTCCCGCAGCTCGACGCCTTCGAGATGGCGCGCAACGCCGACCGCCGCCAGGAACTGCTGGCCAATGCGCGGCCGGTCATGGAATACCTGCACGGCCAGACGCACGACTCCGGCAGCATGGTGATTCTCGCCGACGAGCGCGGCGTGCTGGTGCAGGCGCTCGGCGACGCCGACTTCCTGACGCGCGCCGAGCGCGTCGCGCTGACCGCCGGCGCCTCCTGGCACGAGCGCCATCGCGGCACGAACGCCATCGGCACCGCGCTCGCCGAAGGCGCGCCCGTGGTCGTTCACGGCAGCGAGCATTATCTCGAGCGCAACGGCTTTCTCACCTGCGCCGCCGCGCCGATCACCGCGCCGGACGGCCGCCTGCTCGGCGTGCTCGATATCTCGGGCGAGCACAGGAACCGCCATCCGCACACCTTCGGCCTCGTCCGCGCGGCGGCGCAGATGATTGAGAACCGGCTGTTCGATGCGCGCCACGGCGCCAGCATCCGCCTGCGCTTTCACCCGCTCGCCGAGGGCATCGGCACGGTCGCCGAAGGCGTCGTCGCGCTGTCCGAGGACGGCTGGATCGTCGGCGCCAACCCGGCCGGACTTTCGCTGCTGGGGCTGGCCGCCGCCGACCTCGGCGCGACGCCGCTGCCGCGCGTGCTCGACCTGCGCGTAGACGATCTCGTCGATTGGGGCCGCCGCCACAGCGGCCAAGCGCTGCTGGTGAACCGGACGCGCGGCTGCAGGCTGTTCCTGCGCGTCGAACCGGGCCGCCGTGCCGTGGCCGCGGCGCCGCGGCAAGTCGCGGCGCCGGACGATGCGCTGGCAGCGCTGGATACCGGCGACGCGCGCATGCAAGCCGCGGTCGAACGCGCGCGCAAGGTGCTCGGCAAGGCCATCCCGCTGCTGCTGCAGGGCGAATCGGGCGTCGGCAAGGAACTTTTCTCCCGCGCCGTGCATGACTCGGGGCCGCGCCGCGACAAGCCTTTCGTCGCGGTGAATTGCGCCGCCCTGCCGGAACACCTGATCGAGGCGGAACTCTTCGGCTACGCTCCCGGCGCCTTCACCGGCGCGCGGCGCGAAGGCATGCCGGGGCGGCTGCGCGAGGCGCACGGCGGCACGCTGCTGCTCGACGAGATCGGCGACATGCCGATGGCATTGCAGGGGCGCCTGCTGCGCGTCCTGCAGGAGCGGCAGGTGACGCCGCTGGGCGGCGGCAAGCCGGTGGCCGTCGATTTCGCGCTGATCTGCGCCACGCATCGCCACTTGAAAACGGAAATGGACGCGGGCCGCTTTCGCGCCGACCTCTATTACCGCATCAACGGCCTTGCGCTCGTCTTGCCCTGCTTGCGCGAGCGCAGCGATTTCACCGCGCTGGCGGCGCGCCTTGTCGAGGAGGCGGCGCCGGGACGCGGCGTCGCGCTCGATGCGCCCGTCGCCCGCGCCTTTGCCGAATACGCCTGGCCCGGCAACCTGCGCCAGCTTGCCGGCGCCATCCGCATCGCCTGCGCGCTGCTCGACGCCGACGAGAACGTCATCGGCTGGCGTCACTTGCCCGACGACCTGATCGAGGAATTGCGGCAGCCGCCGCCGCGCCCGGCCTTTGCGCAAGCGGCGCCGACAGCCAGCCTGCGCGCCGTTTCCGACGCGGCGATCGGCCGCGCCGTTGCCGCCGCCCAGGGCAACATGTCGCAAGCCGCCCGCTGTCTGGGCATCAGCCGCAACACGCTCTACCGCCGCCTGAAGCCGCGGCCGCCGCGGCCGGCATGAGCGGCGCGGCGCAAGCCCTTCGCGACGGCGTGCGCCGGCGACGCGACTTGCCTTGATCGCGATCAAGCAATCTGCGACGAAGTTGCTTTGTCCGGGATGTGGCGCGTGGTTCAATTTCGCTGCGCCTTTCCCGCACCGGTTCCCGCAAGCGCGCCGCGCCATGGCCAGCCATGCCCTGCGACGGCCGCACACGTCGCCGCCGTCGACGGGCGCCCCGTCCGCAACCTTGGCAGCGCGCACGCCGCTGCCGGAGCCATCACGATGAATCTCAAGAACAAGCTGCTGGTATTGGTGTTGATTCCGCTGTTGTGCCTGCTGCTGTTCGCCGTGCGCACCGTCGCCGAGAAGAACAGCCAGGTGCGGGAAATGAATGCGCTGGCGGACTTGGCGACGGTATCGGCACGCATCGGCGCCTTGGTCCATGAGCTGCAAAAGGAACGCGGCATGAGCGCCGGCTTCATCGGCAGCAAGGGAGCGAATTTCGCCGCCGAGCTGCCCAGGCAGCGCGAGGAAGTGACCAAGCGCCAGGCGGAGCTCGACCGGCAGCTCGCCGCCTTCGACGCCGCGGCCTACGGCGGCGGGCTGCAGGAATATCTCGCCGCCGCCGGCAAGCTGCTAAGCGACCTCGCCGCCACGCGCAAGGCGGTGACGGCGTTCGACATCGGCGCCCCGCAAGCCATCGCCTACTACACCAACACCATCGGCGCGCTGCTCGCCGTCGTCGGCCAAACGGCGTCGCTTTCCGGCGATGCCGACGTCACCCGTCTCGCGGCGGCCTACGACGCCTTGCTGCAGGCCAAGGAATCGGCCGGTCTGGAGCGCGCGGTATTGTCGAATGTGATGGGGGCCGACAAGTTCACGCCCGACATGCTGGTCCGTTTCCTCTCGGTATCCGCGTCGGAGGACACGTGGCTCAAGGTGTTCCAGGTCTATGCGAGCCCCGACCAGGCGGGCTTTTTCAAGCGCAAGTTGGCGGGACCGGCGGTCGACGAAGTGCGCAGGATCAAGCAGGCGGCGCTGGAGAAAATGAACGAGCCGTCCCTGGCCATGGACGCCAAGTACTGGTTCGCCAAGTCGACCGAGCGCATCGATCTGCTCAAGGACGTCGAGAACCGCCTGGCCGCCGACCTCACCGAGACCGCCGAACGCCTGCAGCGCGAAGCACATCGGCTGGTCGTCGTCTATATGACGTTGTCAATGTTTGCGATCCTGCTCACGGCGTTCGCCGCCTTCCGGTTGATTCGCGGCATCCTCGGGCAAATTGGCGGCGAACCGGCCGACGCAGTGCGGATCGCGCGCGCCATCGCCGGCGGCAAGCTCGACAACGACATCGACCTGCGGCCGGGAGACAGCGAGAGCCTGCTGTGCAACATGAAGAGCATGCAGGCGCAGCTGCGCGACCGCATCGAGGCGGAGCGCGTCACCGCCAACGCCAACCTGCGCATCCGCATCGCGCTGGACAACGTCAGTACCGGCGTCATGATCGCCGACTCGGCGCGCCACGTCATCTATGCGAACAAGTCGGTCCAAGGCATCCTCAAGGGCGCCGAGACGGGGATGCGCCAGCGCTTGCCGCAGTTCGACGCCGACCGCCTTGTCGGCGTCAGCCTCGACGCCTTCCACGACGACCCGGCCCAGCAGGCCCGTCTCTTCGATACCTTGACCGGCACCCACGCGGCCAAGCTGATGCTCGGCGACAGGCACATGACGGTGACGGCGAACCCGGTCGTCAACGAACAGGGAGACCGCCTCGGCACCGTGGCGGAATGGCTCGACCGGACGGACGAAGTGCGCGTCGAAGAGGAAGTCCAGCATATCGTCGCGGCGGCGGCCAGGGGCGAATTCGATGCCCGCATCGACACGCAGGACAAGGAGGGATTCTTCGCCAAGCTCGGCGAGGAAATCAACATGCTGCTCGACAACACGCAGCAGGCCCTCAACGCCACCTCGGAAGTGCTCGACCTGGTCGCCCACGGCGATCTGACCCGCACCATCGACCGCAATTACCATGGCATCCTGGGCCGCCTCAAGGACGACACCAACACCACGGTGGAGCGCTTGCGCCAGGTCGTCGGCCGCATCAAGGAAGCGGCCGACGCCATCGATACGGCGTCGCGCGAAATCGCCGCAGGCAACCAGGACTTGTCGAGCCGCACCGAAGAGCAGGCCAGCAGCCTGGAGGAAACCGCGAGTTCGATGGAGCAACTCAACGCGACGGTGAAGCAGAACGCCGAGAACGCGCGCCAGGCCAACGAACTGGCGGGAAGCTCGAACGAGCTGGCGGTCCGCGGCGGCGAAATGGTCAAGCGGGTCGTTGCCACGATGAGCGAGATCCAGGACAGCTCGCACAAGATCGCCGACATCATCGGCGTGATCGACAGCATCGCCTTCCAGACCAACATCCTGGCGCTCAACGCCGCGGTCGAGGCGGCCCGGGCGGGCGAGCAGGGGCGCGGCTTCGCCGTGGTGGCGACGGAAGTGCGCAATCTCGCGCAGCGCAGTGCCACCGCCGCCAAGGAAATCAAGACGCTGATCGCCGCATCGGTCAGCAAGGTCGAAGGCGGTGCACGGCTGGTGCAGGAAGCGGGAAGCACCATGGACGGCGTCGTGACGTCGTTCCAGCGGGTCGCCGCGCTGGTCACCGAGATTGCCAATGCCAGCCGCGAGCAGTCGTCCGGCATCGAGCAGGTGACGCAGGCGGTGGGCCAGATGGACGAAGCAACGCAGCAAAACGCGGCCCTGGTCGAGCAAGCCGCAGCGGCGGCCGAAAGCCTCGAGGAACAGGCCAGCAGCCTGGTGCAGGAGGTCGGCAGTTTCCGCCTGGTGGACGATCCGCGTTCGGCATCGGCAAGCCATCTGCCCGGCCCGGCCCTGCGCGACGCGACGCCGCGGCAGTTGCCGAACCTTCACTCGTCGGCCGCCAGCGGGCGGCGTCCGCAGTCGGCCTAGAATGGGCCGTTTGGCGCGCCGAGTCGGTCCGCCGCGGATGAAGCCAACCCATGCACGCAAGTAAGTCGATGCCGAAGACAACTGCCGTCACGGCCCTGCTGCAAAGCCGCGGCGCCTGCGCCGAGCGCCCGGTCGCCGCCGTCACCGCGTCGCCGGCGGTGATCCGCATGCTCGCCGGTGCGACGGCTGCCCTCGGCTGTCCGTTCTTTCCGCTCGACCCCGACCTGCCCGAAGCGATCGTGGCGGCGCTGCTCGAGCAGGCTGGCGTGCAGCTCGTCGTCGGCGAGGGAAACTGGCCCGGCTGCGTGACGCTGCCGGCGCCGGAAATCCTGGCGGCGCCGGCCGCAGCGAGCCTGCCTTCGCGCCATCGTTTGCACGACATCGCGCTGCTCATCGCCACCAGCGGCAGCAGCGGACGACCCAAGGCGGTGATGCTGTCCGCCGGCAACCTGCGCGCCGCGGCCCTGGCCTCGGCGGCGTGCACGCCGCTGCGGCCGGGAGATCGCTGGCTGGCCTGCCTGCCCCTGTTTCATATCGGCGGTTATTCGATCCTGCATCGCTGCGCGCTCGCCGGTGCCGAGGCCGTGCTCCACGAAGGCTTCGACGCCGAGCGTCTGTGGCGAACGCTCGCCGACGAGCGCATCACCCACCTCTCGGTGGTGCCGACGATGCTGGCGCGCCTGCTGGACCTCGCGCCCGCGCCGCCGCCGGCGACGCTGCGCCACGTCCTGGTCGGCGGCGCGGCCTTGTCGCCGGCCCTGGCCGAGCGCGCAGCCGAGCACGGCTGGCCGATCCAGCCGACTTACGGCATGAGCGAGACAGCCTCGCAGATCGCCACCTTGCCGGCGTTGCCGCGTCCGTGGCCGCCCGGGCTCGTCGGCCGTCCGCTGCCGGGCATCGAGGCGGCGCTGGCCGCCGATGGCCGGCTGCGGGTGCGCGGGCCGATGGTCATGGCCGGTTATGCCAATCCGCGCCTGGCGCCCGGCGACGGCCTCGAGGACGGCTGGTTCACCACCAACGATTTGGCCGAGATCAGGGCCGACGGCCAGTTGCAGATTCTCGGCCGCGCCGACGACATCATCGTCAGCGGCGGCAAGAAGTTTCACCCGGCCACGGTCGAGAACCGGCTCGCCGGCTGCCCCGGCCTCGGCTCGGCCGGCGTCGTCGGCCGCCCCGATCCGCTCTGGGGCGAAATCGTCACGGTCGTGTTCAGCGGCGAGGTCGCGGCCGACGCACTGCTCGACTGGTGCCGGCAGCATATCGCCGGCGCCTCGCGACCGCGGGCGGCGATTCGCGTCGCCGCGCTGCCGACGCTGACGAACGGCAAGCCGGATCGCGCGGCGCTACGCCGACTCGCGCGCGGGAACGACGCCCAGTCCGGCACCGGGTCCGAATAGCAGCCTGCCGCCGACGAGCGCCGGCCGCGGCGCCACGTCGGCGGCCAGCCAGTCGAGCGTGGCGAGACCGTGGGTCGCTCCCGCCGGCAGCGCGGCGGCCAGATGGGCGGCGGCCGTGACGCCGACCGCGGAGTCCACGACGGAGGTCAGCACCACCTCGATGCCCGCGCGACGGGCTTTTTCGGCCAGTTGCAGCGTCGCCAGCAGGCCGCCGAGGCGCGCCGGTTTCACCACCAGCCGCCGCACCGCGCCGGCGCCCAGCAGGCGGTCGGCGCCGAGGGCCGGCAACGATTCGTCGACCGCGATGGCGAAAGGCAATGCCGACTGCAGGCGCGCCAGCTGCGCCACGGTGGGCGTCGCCAATGGCTCTTCGACGCCGTCGATGGGCAGGTCGGCGACGCTCTGCAGAAAGCGCTCCGCAATACTTTCATTCCAGGCCCGGTTGGCGTCGAGGCGCAGCGACAGGCGCCCGCCGGTGGCGCCGACCAGCTCGCGCAGCCGGCCGGCTTCGACGTCGGCGTCGGCGATGCCGACCTTGATCTTGGCCAGCGCAAAGCCTTGTGCCAGCGCGAGCTGCGCCCGGCGCGGGCAATCGTCGTCGAGCGGGCCGAGGGCGGCGTTGGTCGGCACGCCATCGGTCTCCCGGCCGCCGAGCCAGCGATACAGCGGCAGGTCCTGCTGGCGGGCGCGCGCATCGAGCAGCGCCGTTTCCAGCGCCCAGCGCACCTCGGGACAGGCCGCGCCGGCGAGGCGGGCGAGCACGTCATCCATCGCAGCATCGGTACAGCTGCCGGCGAATGCCGCCAGTTCGTCGAATGCGCGCCGATGCCCGTCCGCGCCCGAACTCGGCAGCGGCGCGCAATCGCCCCAGCCGACGATGCCGTCCGCGGTGGCCACGCACACCAGCATGCCGCTGCGCACAGCGAGCGTCGCGGCAGCCGCCACCCAGGGCCGCACCAGCGGCAGCCGGTAAGGCTGCAGGCGGATGGCGGCGATGCGCATCGCTAGGGACGCGGCGGGAAGCGCGAGAAATCGGGCGGCCGCTTCTCGTTGAAGGCGTTGCGTCCTTCCTGGCCTTCGTCGGTCATGTAGAACAGCGCCGTGGCATTGCCGGCCAGTTCCTGGATGCCGGAGAGGCCGTCGGTGTCGGCGTTGAAGCCGGCCTTGAGCACACGCAGCGCCGTCGGCGAATGGCGCAGGATGTCGCGGCACCACTGCACGGTCTCCTCCTCCAGTCGCGCCAGCGGCACGACGGCGTTGACCAGCCCCATCTCCAGCGCCTGCGCGGCATCGTACTGGCGGCAAAGGAACCAGATTTCCTTGGCCTTCTTGAGGCCGACGGCACGCGCCATGAGCCCGGCGCCGAAGCCGGCGTCGAAGCTGCCCACGCGCGGCCCGGTCTGGCCGAAGCGGGCGTTGTCGGCGGCGATGCTCAAGTCGCAGACGAGGTGCAGCACATTGCCGCCGCCCATCGCCCAGCCGGCGATCATCGCCACCACGGGCTTGGGCAGGGTGCGGATCATGCGTTGCAGGTCGAGGGCGTTGAGGTGATTGATGCCGGCTTCGTCCTTGTAGCCGCCGTCGTCGCCGCGAATCTTCTGGTCGCCGCCGGCGCAGAAGGCTTCCGTGCCGACGCCGGTGAGGATGACGACGCCCACCGTGCGGTCGAGGCGCGCGAGGTTCAGCGCCGTCATGATCTGGTCCAGCGTTTCGGGACGGAAAGCGTTGCGCACCTGCGGCCGGTTGATGGCGATGCGGGCGATGCCGTCGGCCTTGTGATAGAGAATGTCGCTGAATTCGGCGCCGGGAACCGGCTGCCAATTGACCGAACCGGTCGTCGCTGGGCTCATGGGGTTATGCTCCTTGCATGCTTGCTGAATGAAAAGCGCGAATACTGTCGCGGCTGTGCCGCCGGTCGATGCGGACATGCACGATGCCCGAGTCCGGCGCCTCGAGCGCGGCAAGGACGGCGGACACCAGAGCGTCGACCCGGTCGGCGCAACGGTAACCGAGGCCGAAGGCCTGCGCCGCCGCGGCCGCATCGAGGGACTGCGGCGTCAGCCAGGCCTGTTCGAACTCGGGCAACGCCGACTGGGCGAGATGATCGAAAATGCCGCCGCCGCCGTTGTCGAGTAGCAGCACCGCCAGCTTGCCGTGGCGGGCGAGGGCGAGGCTGTTGAGGTCGTGGAGAAAGGCCAGATCGCCGACTACGGCCAAGGCGCGGCCGCGGGCGGCGGCGATGCCGAACGCCGTGGATAGATTGCCGTCGATGCCGCTGACGCCGCGATTGCCGAAGACGTGCAGGGCGTTGGCGCCGCGGCCGGCGAACCATTCCGCCGAACGCACCGTCAGCGAGTTGCCGAGGAAGACGCCGGTTCCCTCGGGCAGCGCCCGCAGCACGCCGCGCAGCAAGGCGCCTTCGAACACCGGGTGGTCGCCGCAAAGCGCTGCGGCGGCGGCATCGGCGCTGCGGTCCAGGCGCTGGAATTCTTCGCGCCAGGCGGGCGGCGCGGCCGGTCCGGCGAGCGCATCGCACAGCGCCGCCGGATCGGCCTGGAGCAGGTGACTGGCGGTGCCGGTCGGGTCGGCCGGCCGCGGATGCGAGGCGACGACGATCTGCGGCCGGCCGCGGCAACGCATCAGCCAGTCGGCCAGCGCCTTCGCCACCGGCATGCCGCCGAAGCGCAACAGCCACGCCGGCGCCGGCGCCGTGCGCGCCACCTGGTCGGGATAGGCCAGCACTTCCGCGCCGGCCTGCGGGCCGAGACGCAGGCCGCTGAGGACGTCGGCGAACAGCGGCACGCCAAGACGCCGCGCCAGTGCGGCAACGGCAGCGCGGAACTCGTCGCCGAGATCGTCCGGTCCGCAGACGATGGCGCCCGGGCCGGACGCGAGAATCTTCGCCACGGCGTCGACGCTGGCGGCATCGGCGTGCAGCGTCGCGGTGAGCCGCTGCGGCGCCTGCGCGCGGCTCGTCGGCGCGGCGTCGCCGACAGGCACCAGCGGCTCGCGCAGCGGCACGTTCAGGTGCACCGGACCGGGCAGCGGCCCCAGGCTGGCGGCGATGCTGCGCGCGGCCAGGTGCGCCAGCCAATCGGTTTCGCTCTCCGCCGGCGGCAGCTGGCGGAACAGGCGCACGTGGCTGCCGAACAGCCCGAGCTGATCCATGGTCTGGTTGGCGCCGCAATCGTGCAGTTCCGGCGGACGATCCGCGGAAAGCAGCAGCAGCGGCACGCGCGCCATGTCGGCTTCGACCACGGCCGGCCACCAGTTGGCCACCGCCGAACCCGAGGTGGCGACCAGGCCCACCGGCGCCGCTGCCGCCTTGGCCAGGCCGAGGGCGAAAAAAGCCGCCGCACGTTCGTCCACGACGACATGGCTGGTCAGGGCGGGATGCCGCAGCGCGGCCAGCGCCAGCGGCGTCGAGCGCGATCCGGGCGAGAGCACGATGCGCTTCAGGCCCGCCGCGGCGAGGCCGTCCACTAGGCAGCCGGCCCAGCGGCAGGTGATGTCGGCATTTCCGTTCATGACGTGCGCAAGACCTCCAGCATGGCGGCGAGCTTGAGTTCGGTTTCGGCCAGTTCGGCGGCGGCATCGGATTGCGCCACGATCCCTGCGCCGGCCCAGAGGATCGCGCTGCGGTCCTCGAGATAGGCCGAGCGTAGCACTACCACGCCGTCGCCATCGCCGGCGGCGTCGATCCAGCCGGCGACGCCGCTGTACAAGCCGTCCCGGCTTTCTTCCGCGCGCGCGAGCCAGGCGCGGGCCGCCTCGACCGGATGTCCGAGAACGGCCGGCGTCGGATGAAGGCGGCATACCGCATCGAGCAGTCCGGCGCCGGGCCGCAGGCAACCGCTGACGGGCGTGCACAGGTGCTGCAGGAAGCGCAGCGGCATGATCGCAGGCGTCGCCGGATGGTCGACGCCGTCGCAGATCGCAACCATGCGCGCGGCAATGGCGTCCACCACGATGCCATGCTCGTGGCGTTCCTTCGGCGAGGCCAGCAGCGCGGCTGCAGCCTGCGCGTCTTCGTCCGGCTGCGCATGCCGTCGGGCGGTGCCCGCCAGGGCGTGGCTGACGAGACGGCGGCCGCGCTTCGCCGCCAAAAGTTCCGGGCTGGCGGCAACGACCCAGCCGCGGCCGTGGGGAAACGACAGCGCATAACACTCGGGATGGATGCGGGCGAGCCGTGCGGCGAGTTCTCCCGGCACCACCGGCGCGGCCAGGCGAATGGCCAAGCGGCGGGCGAGAACCACCTTGGCGAACTGTCCTGCGGCGATCGCGGAGGTCGCCGTGCGCACGCGCGAACACCAGGTCTCGGCGTTCGGCGTCGGCTGCAGCGCGAGAATCGCATTGTCGGCGCGCTGCGCTTCGGCCGCCGGCGCAAGAAACTGCCGAAGTTCCGCCAGCCATTGGCGCGCCACTTCGGATGGCGGCACGGCGGCCTCGCGCCGGGTGCTCAGGGTGAGCGTCGCGCCGTCCGCTGCCAGCCGCAGCAGCAGCCGCGGCACCCGCAGCGACAGTCGCGGCGCGGCCGTGGCGGCGGCCATGGAAAACCACGCGACGGGCGGAATGCCGTGCGCATCGAGGGCGCACCAGCGCGCACAGGCCGCCTGGAAACCGTCTATGACATCGTCGTCGAAGCGAAGGGCGGTGCCGCTGCCGTACAGGGAGAATTCCTGGTGCGGCGCCAGCCAGCAGCTGTCGCCGCCGACGCTCGCTCGAGCCGCCGCCGACATCCCGGGCAGCACTATGGAAAGGCTCGCCAGGCGGCCCGGCTCGATCGCCGCCAACGGGCCCGCGGCGGCCTGCACGGCGAGTTCCAGGCGCGGCCCGAACTCCTCCCACAGGCCGCGGCAGGCCGCCGGGCGCGTCGCCGCCGTCGCCGTCATGCCTGCTTGCGGCAAGCGCCGGATGTGGGCACGGGCCGCACGCTAGAAGGAGAACAGAACGCCGACTGACGCGGTAATCTTCGGCGCCAGCTGCACCCCGTTCACGTTCTGATAGACCGGAAACTGGACGAAGCCGTAGAGGGACGTCTGCTTGCCGATCGGAACCGCCAGGCCCGGGCTGAGATAGACCAAGGTCCCGCCGGTGCTGACGGTATCGGCGTTGTCGCCGGAATCGCGCGCGACCCGTCGCGCATTCAGCTGCAATTGCGGAACGACGGTCGCGAAGCCGAGGTAGCGCAGCCCGAGATTGAGGTTGAGGCCGTTCCCCGGCCGATACCGATCCTTCGAGTCCAGCGCCGCTTGGTAGGTGGCCTGGCCGAAGTAGTCCCAATCCTTGTTGAAGGCGTCGAAATAATAGGCGCCGACGATGGCATCGGTGGTGCCGGTTCCGGGCTGCAAGCCGCGATCGATGGGCGCGCTGCCGGGCGCGCCGGCGTCGGTGGATGTTCCTGTCTGCGTGTGGCTTCCCGTCGGCAGCTTGAGGCCGAGCAGAATTCCCAGGTTGTGACGTGGCGTGAATCCCTGGTAGCGTCCGATGACTTTGGCATCGCCGAGGCTCGAGGTCTTCGAGTCGTACTCGCCGCCGCCGGCGCCCGGCGTGATTCCGTCCGAGTTCGTTCCCAGCGTGCTGTGCGCGCGCACGATGTAGGGCAGTTGCAGATTGACGCCCCAGTCTGCGGCGCCGTAGTCGATCGCCGCCGTGTAGTAGCGGTTGCGGGTGAACTTCTCGACTTCCTGGTTCTCGCCGTTGTCATCGACGATCCGGCTTGCCGCCGCGGGCGAGATCGTCGCCTTGCCGCTGCGCAGCTGATTCTGGTTCAGGTAGTCGTAACGCAGGTCGAGCTTCCAGCCCGGCTGGGCGGCGAAGCCCTGGCCTTCCCAATCCGAACTCAAGGTACAGCCGCAACTTGCGCAGGCGAGAACGGACGTCGAGGCAGCGCTGGCAATCAGCGCCAGAAGGGCAGATGCAATGGCGGTCGGGCGATGGTTCATGCGGGTCTCAGCGGGTTGGGGCGGCGGATGCCTGACGATCAGGGACGACATTCTGCCTGCTTTGCGACGGCGGCGACGATGCGCCGCTATCGCGTTGACGGTGCCGCCATCCTAATCATTGAAATTCGGGCGGTCATTGACCCGCATCCATTTTCCTTCGATCGCGTGGCAGCACTACTGGATCGAGGTCAGATAGGCGAGGATGTCGCGGATGTCGGTGTCCTTGAGTTCGGCCAGCACGCCGCGGCTTTCGTCGTCGTCGTGCGGGCGTTCGCCCTTGAGGTAGCTGTTGATCTGCTTTTGCAGGTAGTTCGTGTATTGCCCGGCCAGCATGGGGAAGCGGCCGCCGCCGCGGGCCGTCTTGCCGTGGCAGAACGCGCACTGGTCGGCATAGACTTCGCCGCCATGGGCGATGTCGCCCTCGACGCGCGGCACGATCATCACCTTGTCCACCATCTGCAGCCGGGTCAGCGCATCCTCGTCGCCCTTGAATTCCGGCATCGCGGTCTCCAGCCGGATCGACGCCAGATAGGCCGAAACGTCGCGGATGTCCTCGTCCGGCAGTTCGCGGTCCTGGGTGTACGGATACATCGGAATGTTGATGCGCTGTCGCGCCCGGAAGGCCCGCAATTGCGTCGCCAGATAGGTCGCCGGCTGTCCGGCGAGGCGCGGATAGACGCCTTTCTTGCCGCCCTGGCCGTTGTCGCCGTGGCAGCCGGCGCAGACGGCGCTGATCTCCTTGCCTTTCTCCATGTCCTGGGCGCGGACGGGCGCGGCGGCCGCGGCCGCGGCGAGTGCGAGGGTCGTGAAGGTGATGGCTAGTCTGGTCATGAGGTATTCCGGCATCGCGTCGCTTCGAGGGAAGCGCGTCCCGCATTCGATGGTGCGTCGGATCGGCCGGTGGCGTCAATTGTTTGGGATGAGCGCCAGGAAAAAATTGACCGCAGTCAAGGAATTTGATGGCCAGACGACTAGAGTGCGACCGATTGTCGCAGGGCCTATGGTCGCCTGCTGCCCGTGCCGAGGCGCGGTTCGTCGATTGCTGGAGTTTTTCATTTCACTTAAAGGGGGTGCCATTGTGAGAAAACTTTCCTACCGAACCACGCCGCTGTTGCTGGCGGCGGGTTTGGGATTGGCGGCGGCGGCGGCGTCGGCGGACACGCTGCAGGACGTTGCGAAGACGCGGGGGTTGAGCGCGCAGGATCTGCTGGCGGCGGCGAAGACGTACGTGCCGACGGGCAAGCGCGACGATTTCGTGGCGTTCAGTTCGGGCGGTCAAAGCGGCCAGGTCATCGTGTACGGCATTCCGTCGATGCGCATTCTGAAGTACATCGGCGTGTTCACGCCGGAACCGTGGCAGGGCTACGGCTTCGATGAGGAATCGAAGAAGGTGCTGGCCGGCGGCAAGATCGACGGCAAGGACATCACCTGGGGCGATACGCACCATCCGGCGATGTCGGAGACGAACGGCAAGTACGACGGCCAGTTCCTGTTCATCAACGACAAGGCCAATCCGCGCATCGCGGTCATCGACCTGCGCGACTTCGAGA
This sequence comes from Rhodocyclaceae bacterium, assembly GCA_028713915.1. Lineage (GTDB taxonomy): Bacteria > Pseudomonadota > Gammaproteobacteria > Burkholderiales > Rhodocyclaceae > Nitricoxidireducens. The sequence goes on from JAQTNK010000025.1 coordinate 37,870, forward strand.
CCAAGCAGATCGTCGTGAACCCGATCTTCAAGTCGGAGCACGGCGGCGCCTTCGTCACGGAGAACACCGACTACATCATCGAGGCGGCGCAGTACGCAGCGCCGCTGGAGAACAAGAAGTTCTACCCGCTCGAAGAGTTCAACGACAAGTATCGCGGCGGCGTCACCTACTGGAAGTTCGATCGCAAGGAAGGCCGCATCAAGCCCAACGAGTCGTTCTCGATCGAGCTGCCGCCGTATGCGCAGGACTTGTCCGACGCCGGCAAGGGGCCGTCGGACGGCTGGTCGTTCACCAACTCGTTCTGCGCCGAGCGTTATGTCGGCGGCATCGAGAAGGGTCGTCCGCCGTATGAAGCCGGCTGTTCCGCCAAGGACACCGACTATCTGCACGTGATCAACTGGCGCAAGGCTGCCGAGCTCGTCAAGCAGGGCAAGGCGAAGAAGATCAACGGCCACAACGTGATCATGATGGAGACGGCGATCAAGGAAGGCATCCTCTTCCTGGTGCCGGAGAACAAGAGCCCGCACGGCGCCGACGTGACGCCTGACGGCAAGAACATCATCGTCTCGGGCAAGCTCGACACGCATGCGACGGTGTTCAGCTTCGACAAGATCATGGCGGCGATCAAGGCCGGCAAGTTCGAATCGAAGGATCCGTACGGCATCCCGGTGATCGCCATGGCCGACGCCATGGACCGCCAGGTGCAGCTGGGTCTTGGCCCCTTGCACACGCAGTTCGATTCCAAGCCGTGCATCGCCTACACCTCGCTGTACGTGGATTCGCAAGTGGCGAAGTGGAACTACTGCAACGGCCAGGTGCTCGACAAGATCAGCGTGCAGTACAACATCGGCCACCTGATGACCATGGAAGGCGATTCCACGGATCCGAAGGGCCACTACCTGGTGGCACTGAACAAGCTGGCGATTGACCGCTTCAACCCGGTCGGCCCGCTGCATCCGCAGAACCACCAGCTGATCGACATCAGCGGCGACAAGATGCAGCTGCTCTACGACATGCCGATCCCGCTGGGCGAGCCGCACTACGTGGTGGCGATCTCGGCCGACAAGCTGAAGCCGGGCGTGCGCTACAAGGTCGGCACCGACAGCCGCACCGACAAGCCGCATCCGGGCGCGGTGCGTGCCGGCGAAGAGAAGACGGTGAGGAAGGGCAACAAGCTGGAAGTGTTCGGCACGTTGATCCGTTCGCACATCACGCCGGAGACGATCGAAGCCGAAGTCGGCGACGAAATCACCATCAACCTGACCAACCTCGAGCGCGCCGAAGACGAGACGCACGGCTTCACGGTATCGACCTTCAACACGCATGCGTCGGTCGAGCCGGGCAAGACGATCTCCGTCAAGTTCAAGGCCGACAAGGAAGGCGTCTATCCGTACTACTGCACGGAGTTCTGCTCGGCGCTGCACCTCGAGATGATGGGTTACCTGCTGGTCAAGCCGAAGGGCTGGAAGGCGGTGAAGACGAGCCTGGCGAAGGGCAGCTACAGCGAAGCCGACTACAAGGCGGAACTGAAGAAGGTGGCCGATACGCAGGCGGTGATCGACTCGGTGGTGGGCTACATCACCTCGGTGAACTTCAAGGACTTCCCGGATGTCGTGGCGATGGTGGAAGACGCCACCGACCAGCTGGGCAAGATGAAGGACGCCAAGGCCAAGCATGAGGCGGCCGCTGCCAAGAAGGATTGGGAGCAAGCCAACCTCTGGGCCGAGCAGGTCTTCCAGTATCAGGTCAAGGCCGCCGACCTCGGCCTGCGCGCCAAGACCTACCTCGAACAGCACGGCGCCCACAAAGTCGCCAAGTAAGGCTCCGAAGCAGCACCTTACCCAGGGGGCGGAGCGATCCGCTCCCTGTTTTTTTGGTCTCTTGCGTTAAGCTGCACGCTGGAAAAATTCTTCGCCTGCGCACGTGAAAAACTCAATCGACGATGCGGACAAGCGCCGGCCCCTGCTCAAGGTCCGCACCACGGCCTTGCTCGCGGCGCTGGCATGGTCGCTGGTGGTGTTCATTTCCCTCTGGACGCAGCGCGGCCAGCTCGACAGCACGGCGGCGGCGCTGGCGCGCATCGACGCGCTGGCGAACCTGAAGAAGGACATGGCGATCCGCAAGTGGGCGGCCTCCGTCGGCGGCGTCTTCATCAACGAAGATCGCGTGCCGAATCTCGGCACGCTTCAGGAACAGGAGCGCCTGTCGGGCACGAAGGCGAACGGCGCGCCCTTCAAGCTCATCACGCTGACGCCCATGCATATCCTGCAAGGCATCCAGGCGATCAGCAACAAGGACTACGGCGTCAAGGAAAGGCTGACGTCGCAGCAGCTTCACAACCGCGACAACGCGCCCGACGACTGGGAGCTCAAGGCCCTCAAGTCGCTGGAAAGCGGTGCGCCGATGGCGTCGGAAACCGTGCATGGCAGGAACGGACACGGCCTGATGCGCCTGATGATCCCGATGCGCATGGACAAGGAGTGCCTCGAGTGCCATCGCGACACGCTGGTGCCGGTGGGCGGGCTGCGCGGCGGCGCCGCCATTTCCATCGACCTCAACACCTACCGCTCGGCCCAGGAACCGACCTGGCTCGCCATCCAGTACTGGCACCTCGGCATCTGGATCTTGGGCCTCACCGCCATCTATGTCTTCAGCTTCTACGCGCGCCGCCGGGCGATGGAGCACGCCAGGCAGGAGGAGCAGCGCCGCGAGAACGAGATGGCCTTCTCGGCGATGGCCGAGGGCGCCATCATCACCGATGCCAATGGCATCATCCTCTGGGTCAACGATGCGTTCTGCCGCATTTTCGGCTACGAACGCGCGGAGGTGATCGGCAAGAATCCGCGCATCGTCAAGTCGGGTCGGCATGGCGTCGACGAATACCGCGAATTCTGGCGGCAGCTGACGAGCGCCGGCCACTGGCGCGGCGAACTCTGGAACCGCCGCAAGACCGGCGAGGTGTTTCCCGAAGAGATTTCGATCCAGGCGCTGCGCGGTCCCGACGGCAAGATCCTGCGCTACATCTCGATCTTTTCCGACATCACCGAGCGCAAGCGCAACGACGAGGAACTGCGCAAGCACCGCGAGCACCTCGAGGATCTCGTCCGCCAGCGCACCGAGGAACTGACGGTGGCGCGCGACCAGGCCGATGCCGCCAACCGCTCGAAGTCGGCCTTCCTCGCCAACATGAGCCATGAATTGCGCACGCCGCTGAACGCCGTCATCGGCTTCTCGCAGCTGATGGACAAGGACCCGTCGCTGTCGGCGACGCAGCGGCGCAACCTGGAGATCATCAACAGCTCCGGCAACCATCTGCTGACGCTGATCAACGACGTGCTGGAATTGTCCAAGATCGAGTCGGGCAAAATGCAGCTGGAAGTCGACGAAGTCGGCCTGGCCGAACTGCTGCATCAGGTCGTCGACATGATGCGGGTGCGCAGCGAACAGGCCGGGCTGTCGCTGCAGCTGGATGCGCCCGACCTGCCGGCGGTGGTCGTGCTCGACGCCGTGAAGCTGCGCCAGGTGCTGCTCAATCTGCTGTCGAACGCCGTCAAGTTCACGCTCGACGGCGGCATCGCCGTCAAGGTCGGCGCGCAAGCCGCCGGCGCCGGCACGGTGCGCCTGGCGTTCGCCGTCGACGATACCGGCATCGGCATCGCGCCCGAGGACATGCAGCGCATCTTCCGTCCCTTCGAGCAGGCCGGCACGATTTCCCAGCTGCGCGGCACCGGCCTCGGACTCACCATCAGCCGCCAGTACGTGCAGATGATGGGCGGCGAACTGAGCGTGCAATCGACGCTCGGCGCCGGTTCGTCCTTCCGTTTTTCCATCACCGTGCCGCTCGGCTGCGCGCCCGCCGCCAAGCGCTGCCACGGCCGCGTCACCGGCCTGCAGCCGGCCCAGCAGGGGCGCCGCATCCTCATCGTCGACGATCTCGCCGAGACGCGGCTGCTGCTGCGCGCGCTGCTCGAACCGCTGGGCTTCGTCCTCGCCGAAGCGGCGGACGGCGCGCAGGCGGTGGCCGCCGTCGCGGCGTTCCGCCCGCAGCTGATCCTGATGGACTGGCGCATGCCGCGGGTCGACGGCCTTGAAGCCACCCAGCGCATCCGCGCTCGCGGCGACATCACCCAGCCGCGGATCGTCATGCTGACCGCCAACGCCCTGGACGAAAGCCGCCAGCAGGCGCTGGCGACCGGCGCCGACGACTTCCTGCGCAAGCCTTACGAGGAAGCCGAGCTGTACGCGATGCTGGAGAAGCATCTGCAAGTGCGCTTCGAGTACGAAGCGGAGCGCGGACGGGCGGCGGCGGCCGCGCCGGAAGCGTTGCGCGCGGACGACCTGGCCGGCCTGGCCGCGGCGCAGCGCGAGAATCTCGTCGCCGCGGTGCGTTCGCTGAACCACGAAAGAATCGAGGCGGCCCTGGTCGACATCGAGCAGCAACACCCGGCGCTGGCGGCACGCCTGCGCGAACTGTCCGAGGCGATGCACTATCGCCCGTTGTGGCACGCCCTCGGCATTGCCGGATTGGAATAGAAGCGATGGAAAATCGAGCCATGCCTGCGTCGAGCGGCGACGTCCTCATCGTCGAGGATACGCCGGCGTCGTTGCAGCTCCTGTCGGATCTCCTGACGCATGCCGGCTATGCGGCGCGCCGCGCCCGCGACGGCAAGATCGCGCTGCTGTCGGCGCAGGCCGAGCCGCCGGAACTGATCCTGCTCGACGTGCGCATGCCCGACATCGACGGCTACGAAGTGTGCCGCCGGCTGAAGGCCGACCCGCGCACGCACGACGTTCCGGTGATATTCCTGTCGGCGCTGCGCGATACCGAAGACAAGGTCCTCGCCTTCCAGGTCGGCGCCGCCGACTATATCGCCAAGCCCTATCAGCCCGACGAGGTGCTGGCGCGGGTGCGCACCCATATCGAGCTCGGCCGCCTGCGGGCGCGGCTCGAGGAGCGGGTGCAGGAACGCACGGCGCAATACGTCGAGGCGGAGCGGAAGCTGCGCGACTCGCAGGCGCAATTGCAGCAGCTGGCCGGCTTCCTGCAGACGGCGCGCGAGGAGGAGCGGACCCGCATCGCCCGCGAACTGCACGACGAGCTGGGCCAAGCGCTGACCGTCCTGCGCATCGACCTCGGCTGGCTGCGCAACAAGTGCAGCAAGCTCGAGGCGGGCATCGTCGACAGGCTGGCGGCGGCCTACGGCCTGACCGAACGCACCATCGACGCGCTGCGCCGGATTTCGGAAGACTTGCGCCCGGCGATGCTCGACGACCTCGGATTGGCGGCGGCGATCGAGCATCACGTGACGAAATTTTCGGCCAGCACGGGCATTGCCTGTACGCTGTCGATGAACCGAGAGGAATTCGAGATGGACGAGAAGCCGGCGACGGCAATATTTCGCCTCGTGCAGGAGGCATTGACCAACGCCGCGCGCCATGCCGATGCCAAAAGCATAACAGTGCGGGTCGAGGAGACGGCCGCCGGAGTCCGCCTGGCGGTCGCCGACGACGGCCGCGGTTTCGCCGCGTCCGGCGGCACGCGCACCTTCGGACTGCTGGGCATGCGCGAGCGCGTGAAGATGCTCGGCGGCGAGCTGGACATCGAAAGCGCACCCGGCGCCGGCACGCGCGTCGAGGCCTGGCTGCCGCGGACGGCGGAGGCCGCGCGATGATCCGCATCCTGATCGTCGACGACCACGCCATCCTGCGCGCGGGCCTCAAGCACATCCTTGCCGAATGCTCGAACATCGTGGTGGGCGGCGAAGCGGGCAACGGCCTCGACGCCCTGGCGAAAGTGCGCGCCGAACAATGGGATGCGGTGGTACTGGACATGACAATGCCGGGCAAGAGCGGCATCGAACTCATCCGGCAGATCAAGAGCGAGCGGCCGAAGCTGCCGATCCTGGTCCTCAGCATGCACAAGGAGGACATCTATGCCGTGCGCACGCTGAAGGCGGGCGCTTCCGGCTACCTCTGCAAGGACAACGCCGAGCCGCAGCTCGAGCAGGCCATCCGCAAGGTGGCAGGCGGCGGCCTGTTCATCAATCCGGCCGTGGCGGAAACCCTGGCGGTGGGCATGCTGGCGCGCACCAGCGAGGCGCCGCCGCATACGCGCCTGTCCGATCGCGAGTATCAGATCTTCCAATACATCGTCGACGGCAAGGGCATCACCGAGGTTTCCCACGAGCTCAACCTGAGCGTCAAGACCGTGAGCTCCTACAAGACGCGCGTCCTCGACAAGATGGGCATGACCAATACCGCCGAGCTCATCCGCTACGCCGTGCGCCACGGCCTGGTGGTCGCCGGGGACGATCTGGCGGAATAGCGTGTAGGAATCGTCCGGCACGCGGGTGGCGTCGTCCGGCATCCATAATCCGTATTGTCTGGTATCGCTTTCCGCAAGCGTCACCTATATTGCCGTTGCGTCAAATTGTCGCAACGCATCCCGCACAGCCCGGGCTGCCGCGACGGTTCCAAGGTGTTCCGGTCGATGTCTGATTGAATGGGAGCGACAAAAAATGGGGAAATTTACGATAGGCAAAGTGCCGCTGTTGCTGGCGGCGGGTTTGGGATTGGCGGCGGCGGCGGCGTCGGCGGACACGCTGCAGGACGTTGCGAAGACGCGGGGGTTGAGCGCGCAGGATCTGCTGGCGGCGGCGAAGACGTACGTGCCGACGGGCAAGCGCGACGATTTCGTGGCGTTCAGTTCGGGCGGTCAAAGCGGCCAGGTCATCGTGTACGGCATTCCGTCGATGCGCATTCTGAAGTACATCGGCGTGTTCACGCCGGAACCGTGGCAGGGCTACGGCTTCGATGAGGAATCGAAGAAGGTGCTGGCCGGCGGCAAGATCGACGGCAAGGACATCACCTGGGGCGATACGCACCATCCGGCGATGTCGGAGACGAACGGCAAGTACGACGGCCAGTTCCTGTTCATCAACGACAAGGCCAATCCGCGCATCGCGGTCATCGACCTGCGCGACTTCGAGACCAAGCAGATCGTCGTGAACCCGATCTTCAAGTCGGAGCACGGCGGCGCCTTCGTCACGGAGAACACCGACTACATCATCGAGGCGGCGCAGTACGCAGCGCCGCTGGAGAACAAGAAGTTCTACCCGCTCGAAGAGTTCAACGACAAGTATCGCGGCGGCGTCACCTACTGGAAGTTCGATCGCAAGGAAGGCCGCATCAAGCCCAACGAGTCGTTCTCGATCGAGCTGCCGCCGTATGCGCAGGACTTGTCCGACGCCGGCAAGGGGCCGTCGGACGGCTGGTCGTTCACCAACTCGTTCTGCGCCGAGCGTTATGTCGGCGGCATCGAGAAGGGTCGTCCGCCGTATGAAGCCGGCTGTTCCGCCAAGGACACCGACTATCTGCACGTGATCAACTGGCGCAAGGCTGCCGAGCTCGTCAAGCAGGGCAAGGCGAAGAAGATCAACGGCCACAACGTGATCATGATGGAGACGGCGATCAAGGAAGGCATCCTCTTCCTGGTGCCGGAGAACAAGAGCCCGCACGGCGCCGACGTGACGCCTGACGGCAAGAACATCATCGTCTCGGGCAAGCTCGACACGCATGCGACGGTGTTCAGCTTCGACAAGATCATGGCGGCGATCAAGGCCGGCAAGTTCGAATCGAAGGATCCGTACGGCATCCCGGTGATCGCCATGGCCGACGCCATGGACCGCCAGGTGCAGCTGGGTCTTGGCCCCTTGCACACGCAGTTCGATTCCAAGCCGTGCATCGCCTACACCTCGCTGTACGTGGATTCGCAAGTGGCGAAGTGGAACTACTGCAACGGCCAGGTGCTCGACAAGATCAGCGTGCAGTACAACATCGGCCACCTGATGACCATGGAAGGCGATTCCACGGATCCGAAGGGCCACTACCTGGTGGCACTGAACAAGCTGGCGATTGACCGCTTCAACCCGGTCGGCCCGCTGCATCCGCAGAACCACCAGCTGATCGACATCAGCGGCGACAAGATGCAGCTGCTCTACGACATGCCGATCCCGCTGGGCGAGCCGCACTACGTGGTGGCGATCTCGGCCGACAAGCTGAAGCCGGGCGTGCGCTACAAGGTCGGCACCGACAGCCGCACCGACAAGCCGCATCCGGGCGCGGTGCGTGCCGGCGAAGAGAAGACGGTGAGGAAGGGCAACAAGCTGGAAGTGTTCGGCACGTTGATCCGTTCGCACATCACGCCGGAGACGATCGAAGCCGAAGTCGGCGACGAAATCACCATCAACCTGACCAACCTCGAGCGCGCCGAAGACGAGACGCACGGCTTCACGGTATCGACCTTCAACACGCATGCGTCGGTCGAGCCGGGCAAGACGATCTCCGTCAAGTTCAAGGCCGACAAGGAAGGCGTCTATCCGTACTACTGCACGGAGTTCTGCTCGGCGCTGCACCTCGAGATGATGGGTTACCTGCTGGTCAAGCCGAAGGGCTGGAAGGCGGTGAAGACGAGCCTGGCGAAGGGCAGCTACAGCGAAGCCGACTACAAGGCGGAACTGAAGAAGGTGGCCGATACGCAGGCGGTGATCGACTCGGTGGTGGGCTACATCACCTCGGTGAACTTCAAGGACTTCCCGGATGTCGTGGCGATGGTGGAAGACGCCACCGACCAGCTGGGCAAGATGAAGGACGCCAAGGCCAAGCATGAGGCGGCCGCTGCCAAGAAGGATTGGGAGCAAGCCAACCTCTGGGCCGAGCAGGTCTTCCAGTATCAGGTCAAGGCCGCCGACCTCGGCCTGCGCGCCAAGACCTACCTCGAACAGCACGGCGCCCACAAAGTCGCCAAGTAACTTGATTTGAGGCAAGGATTTTGGGAGGAGGGCGGGCTAGCCTGCCCTCCGTTCTTAAACACGAGGAGTAACCATGCAAGCGAAGTTGATCATTGCGGCGACCGTCGCCGCGGCCTTTAGCAGCACGGCGGCATTTGCCGACGGCGCCAAGCTCTTTCAGGAAAAGACCTGCTGGTCCTGCCACGGCAAGGACGCGAAGACGCCGATCCTGCCCGCCTATCCCAAGATCGCCGGCCAGAACAAGGCGTACATCGAGCAGCAGATGAAGGACATCAAGAGCGGCGCGCGCGCCAACGGCAACAGCGCGGCGATGAAGGGCATCATGGTCATCGTCGACGACGCCGACATTCCGCAGCTCGCCGATTACCTTTCCAAGCTGAAGCCATAAGCCCCTGGCGAATAATTTAGCAATTGATAAACGTCAAGGACTGCGGAAGCACGGATTCAGCACAATGACTCCATCGCATCTCCAATAGAGGAACTGAACATGAGAAAACATACACTGCTGGCGCTTGCGCTATGCTCTGCCGCCGTCGCCTTTGCCCAAGTGCCGGCACCGAAAAAGCCCGGCATCGAAGAGAAGGGCTACGTCTGGAACGCCCAGGAAGGCGAGAAGGTCGAGGCGCTGCACCTGAAGGGCGACCCCAAGAACGGCAAGGAGACCTACGAGGTCTGCGGCGCCTGCCACCTGCCCTCCGGCGCCGGTCGCGCCGACGGCACGTTCCCGCAGCTCGCCGGCCAGCATTCCACGGTGCTGATCAAGCAGCTCGCCGACATCCGTTCCGGCCTGCGCGACAACCCGACGATGTATCCGTTCGCCAAGGAAGCGATGGTCAAGCCGCAGGAGCTCGCCGACACCGCCGCCTACATCAACAGCCTGTGCATTCCGCCCGACCACGGCCGCTACGAGGGTCCCGATGCCGCGGCGCAGATCGCCAAGGGCCACGACCTCTACGAGAACGAATGCAAGAACTGCCACGGCGTGAACGGCCAGGGCGACAAGGAGAAGTTCTATCCCGTGATCGCCGGCCAGCACTACAAGTACCTGCTGCGCCAGATGACCGCGATTCGCGACGGAAAGCGGCGCAACGCCAATCCGGACATGGTCAAGGTCATCAAGAAGTACACCGACGACCAGCTGGTGGCGATCTCCGCCTTCCAGGCGAGCATGACCATGCCTGGCGCCATGTGCAAGGCCAAGCCCGGCAAGAAGTAAGAAGCAGCGCAAGACGTCCATCCGCCCGGCGCAGGCCGGGCGGTATGTAGTTCCCAGGCGACAGTGGCAAGCTGTCGCCGAGCAGGTAAAGTGAGAAACATGCAAGCCCAGAACAAGCAGGACAGACTGATCGTCGCACTTAGCTTTATCGCCCTGGTGGCGATGATCGCCGCCTATTTCGCGCCGATCTGGTGGGTCTCGTTGACCGCGCCGAATTATCCCAAGGACGCCTTCCCGGACGGCATCCGCATCCATTTCCATTTCGACGGCGTCTATAACGGCTGTCACATCATGCCCGCCAGCAGCAACCATGCGGCCGAGATCAACCAGCAGGATCTCGACGACAAGGTCGAGCGCTACAACCCCATCCTCGACGCCAAGCAGGATGTGAACAAGGGCGCGGAGGGTCTCGACTGCGTCCATGAGATGAATACCATCAACCACTATGTCGGGATGTTCCCTATTTCCACCGGCGCCCCGGTGGAAAAGCCGCTGGCGAAATTCTTCTTCGGCTTCTTCGCCGTCATGCTGTTCGGCTTCATGGTGCCCGAGGGCAGGAAGAAGCAGCGTCTGCTGGTGCTCTCGGCCGGTTTCGCCGCCGTGGCGGCGTGGATGCTGGTCGACCAGTACGTCCTCGGCCACCTCGAAAGCCACATCCAGAGCTACGTGCATGATGCCGCCGCATTCTTCAACGAACCGGAAAAGATCGCCCACTGGGGCGACATGGTGCGCAGCGTCACGCACGTCGTCATCGCCGGCCTGATTGCCACGATGGTCGTCGTCGTCGCCGGCGTCGCGCGCTTTCGCGCCTTCTCGCTGCTGCTGGCGCTGGTGCCGGCGCTGCTGCCGCTCTTCTTCGTCATCACTTACGCCGGCTGGCTCTGGTTCTTCGGCCACAATCTCCACCCCTGGGGCGCCTTCACCGTCCATCCGTTCATGCCGACGGTCTTCGGCGAGGGCAAGGTGGCGCAGTTCTCGACCTATTCCTATCCGTACTGGGGATACGGCCTGCTGCTGCTGATGTTCGTCTGCCTGATCCCGGCCTTGCTGATGCGCCGCAAACAGATGCGCGAGCAGGGCGAGGCTTGAGCGGGACGCGCGCATGAGACCAGGAATGCTGTGGCGCCTGATCGCGCCGGTCATCCTCCTGCTGGCCGCCAACTACGCCGGCAGCCAGATCATGACCGGCGACGACGCCGAGAAGGAAGACCCCGCAGCCCAGCTCGCCAATTCCCACGGCGGCCTTCGCGCCGATGTCGATCGGCCCAAGCCGACGTATTCGATGGCGCAGCGCGATCCGCGCATCCACGCCCTCAAGCCGTTCCAGGAGCTCGTCGACGCCGCGCCCGCCGGCTCCGTACTGAAGCCGCCGCCGGGCATCTACGCCGGTCCGGTGGTGGTGAACAAGCCGCTCGTCATCGACGGCGGCGGCAAGGTGACGATCGACGCCGGCGACAAGGGCACGGTATTCCTGCTCGCCACCGACGGCGCGCGCCTTTCCGGCCTGCACCTGGCGGGCTCGGGCGATTCCTACGACACCGACGACTCCTGCCTCGACGTGCGCGGACACCACAACACGCTCGAACACCTGCAGATCGACAACTGCCTGTTCGGCATCGACCTCAAGCAGTCGAACTACAACGTCGTGCGCAACAGCCACATCACCTCGAAATCGCTCGACCTGGCCATGCGCGGCGACGCGGTGCGCCTCTGGTACAGCGATTACAACCTGATCGAAGACAACGAGATCGTCGATTCGCGCGACATGGTCGCCTGGTATTCGAGCCACAACACCTATCGCGGCAACGTCGGCCGCCGCAGCCGCTATTCGATCCACTTCATGTTCGCCAACGACAACCTGGTCGAGAGCAATCGCTTCTACGACAACACGGTCGGCGTCTATATGATGTACACGGAACGCATCACCCTGCGCAACAACGTCTTCTCGCACGCCACCGGCGCCGCCGGCATGGCGATCGGCTTCAAGGAGTCCTCCGACTCCGTCATCGAGAACAACGACATCGTCTATTGCGCCGTCGGCGTCGGCTCCGATCTCTCGCCGTTCCAGCCCCACAGCACGATCGTCTTCCGCCACAACCGCTTCGCCTACAACGGCATCGCCGTGCATTTCACCAGCGAGCTGGGCGGCAACAGCTTCGATGACAACGTCTTCGAAGGCAACCTCACCGACGTCATCCAGTCCGGGCGCGGCAAGGGCGGCCTGAACCAGTGGAGCGGCAACTACTTCGACACCTATCAGGGCTTCGATCGCGACCACGACGGCTTCGGCGACACGCCGCACCAGCAGTTCGCCTTCGCCGACCAGATCTGGATCGAGATTCCCGAAGCGCGCTTCTTCACCATGTCGCCGGTGATGGAACTGCTCGACTTCCTCGAACGCCTGGCGCCGCTGTCCACGCCCGAACTTCAGGTGAAGGACGACCACCCGCGCTTCACCAGGCCGGAGCCGCGCTCATGAGCACCAAAGACAAGACGCCGCCAGCGGTACCGCTGTCGCGCGAGCGCCAGCAGCAGGCGCGCCGCCGTTTCCTGCGCACCGTGCTGCTGACGGGCGGCGTGCTCGGCGCCGCGCTCTCCGGCTACCTGCCGCTGGCCTACGCGAAGAAGGCGCGCCTGCGCCCGCCCGGCGCGCTCGACGAGCACGAGTTTCTCGCCTCCTGCATCAAGTGCGGGCAGTGCGTGCAGGTCTGCCCGGTGCAGGCGATCAAGCTTGCCGACCTGGTCGACGGCTTCGGCGTCGGCGTGCCCTATATCGATGCGCGCGAGCAGGCCTGCGACTTTTCCTGCGACGCCGCGCAATGCATCCTCGCCTGTCCGACCGGCGCGCTCACCTACGTCAAGCCGGAGTTCCTGCCGGTGCGCCCGGGCGCGAAGCTCGCCGCGAAGCCGATTCTCAAGGCCAAGGAACACGACCCCGAGAACACGCTCAACTTGCGGGAGCGCATGGGCGTCGCCCGCCTGGTGCGTCCCGAAAGCTGCCTGGCGACGAAAGGGAAAGGCTACAAGGGGCTGGCGCGCGGCGAGCAGTTCAAGGGCCATATGCGCTACATGGACGTCGATCGCTGGAAGCCGATCCGCATCAGCGACCATCCGTACGACGTCGCCGAGTGCGACCTGTGCGTGCGCGAATGCCCGATCAAGGACGCCATTTCCATGGAAACGACGTTTGCGCCCGACGGCAGCAAGCAGCACCGGCCGGTCGTGCATGAACCCTGCGTCGGCTGCGGCGTCTGCGAAATGATCTGCCCGGTCGAGCCTTCGTGCATCGTCGTCGAGCAGCGCGAGGTTTGGAAAGCATGAACCGGCTCCTCGACCAAGTAATGATCATGCTCGGCCGCGAGCCCAGGAAGGGCGGGCCGATCAGCGAGCGCGCGCAGCAGGTGCACCAGTTGAAGCGCATGACCAACAAGGCAGAGTTGAAGGCGGCGCGCGAAGTGGCGCACGCCGAGGCGCTGAAGACGCACAAGTGGCGCAACCGGCGCTGGATCACGCTGCTCGCCGCCAACCTGCTGTTCGTCGTCTCCTACCATTTCGACATCCAGATCCTCGAAGGCGCCTTGACGGCCTCGCGCTTCGTCGGCTTTCACCTGATCGACCTCAACTCGGCGCTGCAGGTGATGCTGGCGCACAAGCACATCATCGTGAACCTGGTGATCGGCACCTCGACGATCTTCGTCTTCTGGCTGTTGCTCGGCGGGCGCACGTTCTGCTCCTGGGTCTGTCCCTACCACCTGCTGGCGGAATGGGCCGAGAAGCTGCACCTGAAGCTCGCGGCGACCAAGCTCGTCTCCGACCAGAACATCAACCGCTGGCTGCGCACCGTGTTCTGGTGCATCTTCGCGCTGCTCGCCGTCGTTACCGGCTACACCGTGTATGAGGCGATTTCGCCGACCGGCATCCTCTCGCGGGCGCTGATCTACGGCCCCGGCCTGGCGCTGCTCTGGGTGCTGGCGCTGCTGGTGTTCGAGGTCTTCTTCGTGCGCCGCGCCTGGTGCCGCTATGCCTGCCCGATCGGCCTCACCTACGGCGTGGTCGGCATCTTCTCGCCGCTGCGCGTCAAGTACAAGCTCGAAAGCTGCTTCCACGAGGGCGACTGCCGCAAGGTCTGCCTGGTGCCGCACGTGCTCGACACCGTCATCAAGGGCCGCGCGCCCGATACCGAAGTCGCCATCGGCCCCGACTGCACGCGCTGCGGCCTGTGCGTCGACGCCTGCCCGACCGGCTCCTTGACCTTCGAAGTCAAGGGCTTGTCGAAACTGCTTTGAATCAAGATTGCCACGCTCCGTAACCGCTAAATTCGCGCCATGATCCGCTTCCAGAATGTATCCAAGACTTTCAAGCGCGCCCGCGTGCTCGACGGCATCGATCTCGACATCGGGCTGGGCGAGCGCATCGCCCTGATCGGCTCCAACGGCGCCGGCAAGACCACGCTGATCCGCTGCCTGCTCGGCGAATATGTTCACGACGGCGAAGTGCGCATCGAAGGGCGCGATCCGCGGCGCAACCGCACCGAAGTGCTCGGCCGCATCGGCTTCGTGCCGCAGTTGCCGCCGCCCTTGAAAATGCCGGTCGGCCGGCTGATCGATTTTTCGGCGGCGCTGTGCGGCACCGATCCGGCGCACATCAACGCCATCGCCGGCTGCCTCGGCCTCGACGTCGCGCCGATCGCCGACCGCCAGTTCGTGCGGCTGTCCGGCGGCATGAAGCAGAAGATTCTCATCGCCATCGCCCTCGGTCGCGAGGCGAAAGTGCTGGTGATGGACGAGCCGGCCGCCAACCTCGACCCCGAAGCGCGCAAGATTTTCTTCGAGCTGCTGGCCGATCGCCAGGACCAGGCCACCATGCTGATTTCCAGCCACCGTCTCGACGAGGTCTCGGCGCTGGTCAATCGCGTCGTCGAACTCGACATGGGCAAGGTCGTGCTCGATGACCAGGTCGCCGACGACGTTTCGCTGTCCAGCGTGCTGGCCTGCCGCGTCACCGTCAAGCGCGCCGAACCGGCGCTGACCAAGGCGCTCACGCACTGGACGTTCCGCGACCTCGGCGGCGGCATCGAATGGGAGGGCGAGATTCCCGGCCCCGACCGCCTGCGCTTCGTCGGCATGCTCTCGCGCTATGTCGCGCTGGTCGACCACGTGTCCCTGACCGAGCGGTGATGGCCATGAACCGCCGTCAATTCTTCGCCGACGCCGCGGCTGCCGGCTTTGCCTTCACGCCGCTGGCGGCGCTGCTCGCCGGCTGCGCCGGCAAGACCTTGCCGGAGGGCATGGTCGAGATCAAGTGGGACCGCGACACCTGCACGCGCTGCAGCATGGTGCTGTCCGACCGCCGCTTCGCCGCCCAGGTCTCCGGCGGCCCGAAGCATGCGAACTTCAATTTCGACGACATCGGCTGCGCCGTCACCTGGCTGCAGGCGCAGCCCTGGGGCCGGGACGCCGCGACGCGCATCTGGGTCGCCGACGTCGCCAGCCGCGGCAATGCCGTGCAATGGCTCGACGCTCGCCACGCCCAATATGTCGGCGGCAAGCCATCGCCGATGGGCTACAACTACGGCGCCGTCGCCCTGGCGCAAGCGGGCAGTTTCGATTTCGACACCATGAGCGAGCATATCCTCGCCAAAGGGAAGCAAGAACCATGAATCGCCGAGAAGCACAGGCAGGGAGGAAACCCTTGTTCGTATCGCACCTTTCGCGGCGTCGCTGCGCCATTGCGGCGAGGAGTTTTCACGCATGAATCAACTCTGGCTCACTGCCAAGCTCGACATCGCCGAAACCCTGCGCGCGCGCTGGTTTCACATCTACACGCTGGTGTTCGGCGGCGTCGTCGCCTTGCTGTTCGTCTTCGGCCTCACCGAGTCGCGCGTGCTGGGCTTCATCGGCTTGTCGCGCCTGCTCGTCACCTATATCCAGCTGACCATGGCGATCCTGCCGATCTTCGTGCTCATCACGACGGTGCGCTCGGTGGCCGGCGACCGCGAGGCGGGCGTCTTCGAATACCTGCTGTCCTTGCCGGTGTCGCTTGCCGCCTGGTTCTGGGGCAAGATCGTCGGCCGCTACATCGTCATCTTCGCGCCGGTGTTCCTGGCCATGGTGGCCGCCGTCGTCATCGCCGTGTTCATGGGCGTCGAAGTGCCGTGGGACATGTTCGGCTACTACACCGCGCTGCTGGCGGCGATGTCCGCCTGTTTCCTCGGGCTGGGCATGCTGATCTCGGCGCTCACGCGCAGCACCGACATGGCGCAAGGCGC
The DNA here is from genome assembly GCA_028713915.1 of Rhodocyclaceae bacterium. Classification (GTDB taxonomy): domain Bacteria; phylum Pseudomonadota; class Gammaproteobacteria; order Burkholderiales; family Rhodocyclaceae; genus Nitricoxidireducens. The sequence continues at coordinate 54,164 of JAQTNK010000025.1, forward strand.
CGCCTTCCTGCTCTGGCTGACGCTGTTGCTGTTCCTCGACCTGATCCTGCTCGGCCTGATGATCCAGGGCAAGGTGGCGCCCGAAGTCGCCGTGGGCATCGCCCTAGCCAATCCCCTGCAGGTGTTTCGCACCGCCGCGCTGGCGCTCTTCGACCCGCAGCTGATCGTGCTCGGACCGTCGGCCTACCTGATCCTCGACACCTTCGGCGTCATGGGTTACAAGATCTTTGCCCTGGTCTATCCCTGCGTGCTGGGCCTGCTCAGCGCCGCCGCCGGTTACCAGGTGTTCCGCCGCGGCGACCTGCCGTGAGCCGCCCCACATCAACCCGCCCTTGGGACAGACGATGAAAACTTCGACTTTACTGCTCTTGATCGCCTTGGCGGCGTCCGCCGCCAACGCCGCCGATGCCGTTGCCGACCCCGGCCTGGCGGCGGTGCAGAACCTGGGCAGGATCAACGGCCAGGCGCTGGCGTGCAGCGAGCAGGACGTCGCCGCGCGCGCCAAGCAACTGATGCTGGCCCATGCGCCGCGGACTTCGCAATACG
>JAQTNK010000025.1:54719-60978 GCA_028713915.1 Rhodocyclaceae bacterium
GGGACCGCGTTCGAGCAGGCGACGCAACAGAGTTTCCTCAACCAGGTCCACGGCCAGTCGGCCTGTCCGGCGGGCGCGGTGCTCGCCCAAGGCGTCGAGGCCGTCGCCGCCGTGTTGCGCGCCAACCTGCCGGCTGCCCAGTGAAACCGGAAATATGCGCGCGGCATTAGCCGCCCTCCTGCTGGCGGGCCTGCTGGCGCTGACGGCCGCAGTGCCGGCCGCCGCCGGCGAACCGCAGGCGGCGGATGCGCAGGACGTCAATCCGCGCTACCTGCTGGTCGACGCGAAGGGCAGGATGATCGGCAACGAGGATTTTCCCGGCCGCTTCCAGCTCATTGCATTCGGCTACACCTTCTGCCCCGACATCTGCCCGACCACCCTGGCGGCGATGACCCAGGTCCTCCGCGACCTCGGCGACAAGGCACCGCGCCTGCAGCCGATCTTCATCACCGTCGATCCCGAGCGCGACAGCAAGGAGGTGATGGGGCGCTACACGGCGTATTTCGATGCGCGCATCATCGGCCTGACCGGCTCGCCCGAACTGGTGCGCGCGGCGGCCGATCACTACAAGGTCACTTACCGCAAATACCTGGCGCCCGGCGCGGCGCCGGACAGCTACAGCGTCGACCACTCGGCCGGCATGTATCTGCTCGGGCCCGATGGCGCGTTCGTCGCCAAGTTCGTCCATGACGCGGCGCCGCAGGAAATCGCGGCGCGCATCGCCGACCTGATGGCAGAAAGCGGCAAGCCGCGGCCCGCCGCGCCGCGCTGATCGCATCGCCAATGCGGTCGTCGCGGTCGTCGCGGCGGTCGGTCAGGCGCTTCGGACTATCGGCTTTACATGCGGCCGCCGGCGCCGCGGGGCGGCGGCTCGACGAGGCCGCGGCCGGCTTCCCAGACGCGCAGCAGTTCGAGCCGCAGGCCGGCGGCGACGAGGCGCCGGTTGGCGGTCTGCAGAATGCGCGCCAGCGCGGCTTCGTCGCCGCTCCAGGCGAACGCCGCCGCTGCCGGCGCCGCCGCGACGCGCAGCGTTCCTGGCGCCACGCCGGCAATGCCGCGCAGCGCATCGCCGGTCGCCGCAGCAGCTGCGGCCGTTTCGGCCGAGCGGCCGGCGATGCCCAGATAAGCCACGCGCAAACCCTCCCGTCCGGCCTGCTGTGCCACGCCGTAATCGTAGACGGCGGCCACCCGATCCTCGATGCAGTGGCCGCAGGCCAGCGCCGTGGCGGCGCCGAGCGCGAGCAGAAGTCCGGCCGCCGCGCGGCATCGGCCCGTCATCTCAATGCTCCCCGCTCTTCATGGCCTTGCCCTGCTGGTCGAACCAGTGGAAGTAGGCGATCAGGCGCAGCGCGTCCGCCTCCGAAAGGCCCTGGTCGGGCATGGGCAGGTTGAATTTCTTCAGCAGCGCCTGCGCCGTCTCGTCGGACTTGAGCATCGTCTCGGGCGACTTCAGCCAGCGGACCAGCCAGCCGTCGCTGCGCCGCCGCGTGACGCCGAGCAAGTCCGGCCCCACCTTGTTGCCTTCGCCCACCGAGTGGCAGGCGATGCATTTGCCTTCGAAGATCTGCTTGCCCTGGACCGCTTGCGCATCGGTCGGCGTCGCCGTGGCGGGAATATTGTGGTGCTCGAGGTCGGTGTCGGGCGTGCCGCCGGAAGCGTCGATCAAGCCGAGGGCGCCTTGCGAGGCGTTGGCGAAATGGTGGTCGACCATGATGTACTTGCCCTTCTCGGGTACGCGGAACTCGACGATGGCCGAGCTGCTGGAGCCGAGCAGCACGGTCTGCATGCCGCGCAATTCGTTGCGCGGATTGCCGTCCAGCCAGACGCGGTCGAAGATGGTGCCGACGACGTGGAAGCTCGAGGTGTTGCTGGGGCCGACATTGAGCACGAAGAGGCGCACCCGCTCGCCGGGCTTGGCGACCAGGGGCTGCTCGACGAGGCCGTTGTAGCGGCCGTTGAACACCGTGTAAGTGGATTCCTTGGTCTTCACCTTCTCGGTGTCGAGCACGTACACCGGCTTGCCGTCCACCTTGTGGCCTTGCGGATCGGGCTTGGGATAGAACTCGCTTTGTATGACGACGTACTCGCGGTCGACCTTCGTCGGATAGCCTTCGCGTGGCTCGACGACCACGACGCCGTACATGCCCGAGGCGATGTGCTCGAGGATCATCGGCGTGCCGCAGTGGTACATGAAGACGCCGGGGTAGTTGGGCGTGAAGTCGAAGGCGATGGTCTGCCCCGGCGCGATCGAGCGGTACTTGTCCTGGGGCGAGACCATGGCGGCGTGGAAATCCATGGAGTGCATCATCGGCGCCTGGAAGGAGATCGATCCGGGCGCGATCTCGTCGCTGCGGTTGGTCATGCTGAAGTGGATGCGGTCGCCGACGCGGGCACGCAGCGTCGGGCCGGGCACCTGGTTGCCGAAGGTCCAGGCGCTGTATTGCACGCCCGGCGCGATCTCGATGATCTTGTGACTGGTGTCGAGGCGGATCGTCTTGTCGTGCGCCGGGTCCAGCGGCTTGATCGCGGCAGTGAAGCTCAGCGCGCTGCCGGCGGCGTAGGGACCCGTGTGGCGCGCCTTGAGGAGCGTGGCCGGAGCGGGTTTGAGGTCCATCCGCGACTCGTCGAATGGATCGGCAGGGCCGGCGAGGGCACGGGCGGCGAGAAGCGAAATGCCGAGAAGGACCGCGAGTCTTCCTCGAACCGGCGGGCGGGCAGGGTGACGCATGGAAAACCTCCATCATCAGGCCCCCTGCGGCACGCTGCGGCGCGCTCTAGCTCTCGTCGGAACGCATCCTGTCGAATGCTCGAAACCCAAATATAGAAGCTGGTCTCCGGCTTTGCCAAGGCGCCGTGTTACCGGCTCGGACGTTCCTTGGTCGCCGCGCGGCGTTCAGGAATGAGCGCACGGCGCAGAGCCTGCCGGTTGGCGACGATGTCGGCCAGCGTATGGGCGTCGAGCGATTCATACAAGGCGTTGAAGGCCGCGCTCAGGATGCCGGCCAGCTGGCAGGACGGCGCGATGCAGCAAGTGTTCGACGCCGGGGAGAAGCATTCGACGATGGCGGCGCTGCCTTCGGTGGCGCGCACGACTTCGCCCAGGCGGATTTGGTCGGGACTTCGCGCCAGGCGCACGCCGCCGCCCTTGCCGCGGACCGACTCGATCACGCCGGATCGGGCCAGCTGGTGCACCACCTTCATCAGGTGGTTTTCGGAGATGCCGTAGGCGGCCGCCATCTCAGGGATCGTCGCCAGGCGTTCGGGGTCCAGGGCCAGGTACATCAGCACCCGCAGGCTGTAGTCGGTGAAGGTCGTCAGGCGCATGGTCGGTATAAGAGGTAAAAAATATATTGCTTTAAAAAATCGCCGGTGTTAATCTTTAAGCTGCATCGATAATACATCTTTTAGGCGCCATGGCCAACAAGCTTGATGATTCGCTACCCAGCCCCGACGAACTCCGCGACGCCCTGCGCGCGGTGGTCGATCCGGAGGCCGGCATGAACATCGTCGACCTCGGCTTGATCTATCGCGTCGCCGTGGAGAACGGCGTCGTCGTCGTCGACCTGACCATGACGTCGCCGGCCTGTCCGGTGGGCGACATCATCCTCGAAGAGGTCGAGGCGGCATTGCGCGCCGCCTTGCCTGCGGGGACGCCGACGGACGTCGCGCTGGTCTGGGAGCCGCCCTGGGAACCGGCCATGATGAGCGACGAAGCGCGCCGCCATTTCAACTGGTGAGCGCCGCCCCATGAGCGAGAACCTGCGACCTGCCTGGCGCTTGCCGCTATTGCTGCTCGGCATGGCGTCGCTGGTCGCCGGCGTACTCGGCGGCCTCGCCCGGTTGGCGCTGGACGTGCCGGCGCTGGCTCAGGCGCGCGCCGGCGGCCATGGCGCGCTGATGATCGCCGCCTTCTTCGGCACGGTGATCAGCCTCGAGCGCGCCGTCGCCCTGCGCCACCGCTGGACTTACCTCGGGCCTTTGTGTGCCGGCCTCGGCGGCCTGGCCGTGCTGGTCGGCGCGCCGGCGCCGATGCCGCAGTGGCTGTTCCTGCTGGCCGGCCTCGTGCTGACCGCCGGCAGCGTCACGGTGGTGGTGCGCCAGCCGACGCTGTTCGCCGCCACCCTGGCGCTGGGCGCCTTGTGCTGGACGATCGGCAATTCGATCTGGCTGATCGGCGCCGACCTCGTCGCGGCGGTGCCGTTCTGGATGTGCTTCCTCGTTCTCACCATCGCCGGCGAACGCCTGGAACTGACGCGCTTTCTGCCGCCGCGGCGGGGCGCGCAAAAGCTTTTCGTCGCCGTGCTCGCGCTCATCGTCGCCGGCAGCGGCATGGCGGCGTTGGGCAGCGATCTTGGCCTGCGCCTCTTCGCCGGCGGCCTGTTTGCGCTTGCCGTCTGGCTGCTGCGCTACGACATCGCGCGCAAGACCGTGCAGCAATCCGGCTTGACGCGCTTCATCGCCGTGTGCCTGCTGGCGGGCTATGCGTGGCTGGCGGTCGGCGGCCTGCTCGGCGTCGCCGGCGCTTTCGACGCCGGGCATCCGTGGCGCGACGCCGCCCTGCATGCGGTGTTCCTCGGCTTCGTCTTTTCCATGGTGATCGGCCACGCGCCAATCATATTTCCCGCCGTCATGCGGGTGAAGATTCCCTACCACTGGGCGTTCTACCTTCCCGTGCTGGCGCTGCACGTCTCGCTGCTGGCGCGCGCGGCGGGCGTTCTCGGCGGCCTGTGGCCGCTGCGCCAGGCGGGCGGCATCGTCAATGCGCTGGCGCTGCTGCTCTTCATCCTGACGCTGCTGGCCAACGTGCTGCGCGGCGCCCTGCTGCGGCCGGCGAAGCCATGAAGCGCGGCGCAGCGTTGTTGCAGCTTTCGCGCGAGCACCATGGCGCCCTCGTCCTGGCGCAGCGCATCGCCAAAGCGAACGACGCTGCCGCCATCGACGCCTTGATGGCGACGCTGCCGACGACTTTCCAGGAAGAATTGGAACCGCACTTCCAGGCCGAGGAAAACGGCCTCCTGCTGCGCCTCCAGGCCGCCGGCGAAACGGCCCTGGTGCAGCGCACCGTGGACGATCATCGCCGACTGCGCCGGCTCGCCGCGCGCGTGGCGCACGGCGACCGCGCCAGCCTCGAAGCATTCGGCATCGAACTCGCGGCCCATGTCCGCTTCGAGGAGCGCGAGCTGTTTGCGCGGGCCGAAGCCGTCCTGCCGCCGAATTTCATCGGCACCGCCGATTCCGTCTTTTCAGCCGTACAACCGCAGCACCAACCCCAAGGAGCATCGACATGACGCAACAGCCGCATCTGCATCTTTCCCCGGACGCCATCTATCCCTTCGACGCCCGCGGCATCGCCAAGCGCTTCCGCCACGCCGCCATCTTCGGCGCCCTCGATGCCTTGCACCCCGGGGAGACGATGCGCTTTTGCAACGACCACGATCCGCTGCCGCTGCTCGACCAGCTGCGCCAGCGTTATGGCCAGACCGTAGACATTCGCTACCTGCAGCGGGATGCCGGCGCCATCGTCATCGATTTCGTCAAGCAGGTCGCCTAAGGACGACGGCACGGACATGGCGGTCGACAGAATAAAAGCCTGGCAGTGCATCGGCTGCGGCAAGATCGAAGCGCCGCAGACCTGCGTCGGCGTCTGCCGGGACCGCCGGGTGGAATTCGTGTACGCCAGCGAACACGAAGAAGCGCTCGCATTGCAGCGTCAGCAGTCGAAGGCGCTGGAAGCGCTGGCCCGGCAACTGGCCTACACGACGCCGCGCGACGGCGAATGGGAGCGCTCCTTCCGTGCCTTGCAGCATCAGGCGCGCCAGGCGTTGGCGGCGCTCGCCGACGCCGCCCCGGCCGAGAAGATCAGCCAGTAGCGCCGCGAAAATTCAGCGACCGGTTGCACCACGCCGGCGTCATCATCGACCCGCATACATCCATTACATGCATATGGCATACCTATCATTTTTCATTCTTGACCCGCATCAAGGCACAGCTCGCACCTGCCAACTTACAGTTGTCGCCAAACTGCGATCAGCAGCAATCTCAGCCAAGGGGGGCTTATGAGCGGAACTTTCACCACCTCGATGGCGCGGAACATCTTTTTCGGCGGAACCATATTTTTCGCCCTGGTGTTCTTGGCGCTGACGTATCAGAACGAACAGATCATCCCGAGTCGGGACCAGCACCAGCAGGTGCTGGACAACCCGGCCATCGCGGCGGGCAAGCGGATCTGGGAAACGCACCAGTGCATCGGCTGCCACAC
>JAQTNK010000026.1 GCA_028713915.1 Rhodocyclaceae bacterium
GTGTTGGTGACGAAGATCGCCTGGATGTGCTTCGGATTCTTGTAGCCGAGCTTGGTCGGCATGCGCAGCTTCATCGGAAAGCCGTATTGCGGCGGCAGCCGCTCGCCGTCGTAGCTCAAGGTCAGCAGCGTCTGCGGGTGCAAGGCGGTCGCCATATCGATGCTGGTGTAATAATCGTCGAGGCACTTGAAGCCGACGAATTTCGCGCTGGTGTCCGCGCCGACGCGGGCGAGGAAGCGCGCGAACGGCACGCCGCCCCACTTGCCGATGGCGCTCCAGCCCTCGACGCAGATGTGCCGCGTGACCTGGTCGGTTTGCGGCAGCGCTTGCAGCTCGCGCAGCGTCCAGGCATGCTTGTCGGCGACCATTCCGGCGACCTCCAGGCGGAAGCTGTCGGCGTCGACCTCGGGCACCTCGTCCTCGTCGTAGTAGGCGTTGAAGGGGAACGGCCGCGTGATCATGGATTCGGGATAGGTGGGCGCCAGCCGCCGCGGGTCGAACAGCCAGCCCTGCACTTTGTCGTTGAAGCGCGACACCTTCATCAACGCGTCCTCGACGCTGTCTTCGTCGACCATCGTGCAGCCGGTCAGCAGCGACAGGCCGCCGAGCGTCAGCGCACGCCGCAGGAACAGGCGGCGCGACGGCGCGGCGATGCGCCGCAGCGCTTCTTGCACCACGGCATCGCCGTCGATCGCGGACAGTCGGGGTGATTTCTTGGTCATGGGATCGTCTCCTCAACGGCCGCGGATCATGGTCGACAACGAACGCGGCACCAGCGCGACCATCGTCAGGTGCACCGCAAGGAACGCCACCAGCGCCGCCATGGCCAGGAAATGCACGCGGCGCGCCCCTTCGTAGCCGTCGAGCAGCGCGCGCAGCAGCGGAAATTGAACCGACTTCCACAGCACCAGGCCCGACAGCACGAGCAGCGCCGTGTCGAGCATGACGAACAGGTAGGCCGCACGCTGCACGGCGTTGTAGCGGCTCGGGTCCGCATGGGACAGCCGACCGCGCAGCGCCGCGGCGAGATCCGCGACGACGGCGCGCGGCGAGAGCGGCAAGAACTTCTCCCGCAGCCGCCCGCTGGCGAGATTCAGGCCGAGGTACAGCAGGCCGTTGGCGGCAAGCAGCCACATCGCCGCGAAGTGCCACTGGATCGCGCCGCCGAGCCAGCCGCCCAAGGTGACGGCCCTGGCGATGCGAAAGCCGAAGAAAGGCGCCGCGTCGTAAATGCGCCAGCCGCTCATGGCGAGAATCGCCACCGCGACGGCATTGAGCCAATGCGTCGCGCGCAGCCACAGCGGATGGATGGGGAGGACTCGTTCGGTCATCGGGGATCGGAGGAATCCGCGCCGAGGCTATTGATACAAGTTCGGAAACTGCTTCTGCAACTGGCGCAGCTTGGGCAGATCGTTGAAGACGATATAGGGCTGGTCGGGATGCAGCGCGAGGTAGTTCTGGTGGTACGCCTCGGCCGGATAGAACCCTTGCAGCGGCACGAGCTGAGTGACGATCGGCCGCGGGAACGTGCGCGCGGCGCTCAGCTGCTCGATGTAGCTGCGCGCCGCGGCCTGCTGCTCGGCGCTCGCATAGAAAATCGCCGAGCGGTATTGCGTGCCGACATCCGGGCCTTGGCGATTGAGCTGGGTGGGATCGTGGGCCACGCTGAAGAATACCTGCAGCAATTGCCGATACGACACCTGCGCCGGATCGAAGCGGACGCGCACCGCTTCGGCCTGTCCGGTATCGCCGCGGCTGACCTGGTCGTAATGGGCCGTCGCTGCGCTGCCGCCAGCATAGCCGGACACCACGTCCGCCACGCCCTTGACGTGCTTGAACACGGCGTCGACGCCCCAGAAGCAACCGCCGGCGAAGACCGCCGTCTGCTCCGCCTGCTCGGTCGGCGCCGCCGCGACGCCGAGCGTCGCGCCGAGGCCGAGCACGAGGGCCATGCCGACATGGCGTAAACGCCGATACAGGCGCTGGCTGAACGGCTTCTTGCCGCAGGGATTCTGGCTCATCGCATCGCTCCAACATCGTTGTCGTCTGCGGGACAAAAGGATGGCATGATTGCTGCGCCTGCCTGGCGAGGCCAACGCTTGCGGCCGCGGTCCTTCCGTCCTGTCGATTGTGGATTCGCAGCCGCGGCGAAAATGGTTACAGCGAAATCGATCGTGGAAGAAAAGCTCGACCTGGAAGGACTGATGCGCCGGTCGCTCGCCGGCGACCAGGCCTCCTACGCGCAGCTGCTGCGCGAGACGGCGCGGCTGCTGCGGCCGTTCCTGGCCAGGCGCCTCGGCGTCGACAGCGAGGCGGACGACCTGCTGCAGGAAATCCTGATCTCCCTCCACAAGGCGCGCCACACCTACGACGGCAAGCGGCCGTACAAGCCGTGGCTGTATGCGATCGCCAGGTTCCGCCTGCAGGACCACCTGCGCGCCCATTACGCCGATCGCTTGCGCCGCGCGGAAGACATTTCCGACCTCGAAAATATTTTGGCCGACGATGTAACCGAAGCCGCCATCAGTTACGAATCCATCAGCGGGGAAATCCTCAAGCTGCCCGCCAAGCAGGCGACGATTCTGCAATTGATGCATCGCGACGGCTACACCTCCAAGGAGGTGGCGGCGAAGCTGGGCATGACCGAGTCGGCGGTGAAAGTCGCGGCGCACCGCGCCTACAAAGTATTGCGGCAGAAACTGGAACGATGACGAAAGACCTGGAGCAACTGGTCGCGGAGCTGGCCGCCGAGGCGGCGCGCGTCGCGCCCGCGCCGCACCCATATCGGCTGGGCCTGCAGTTGATCGGGGCCGCGGCGGCGTACCTGGCGGCGGCGCTGGCGTTGTCAGGCGTGCGCGCCGACTGGGCGCAGGCGCTGGCTCAGCCGTGGTTCGTCGCCGAGATCGCCGCCCTGCTGCTGTTGTGCGTCACGACGTCGTGCAGCGCGGCGCTGCTGGCCTTCCCCGACCTGCACCAGAAGCGCGCCCTCGCCTTCGCGCCGCTCTGGGCCTTCGCCCTGTTCCTGTTGGTGATGCTGTGCGCCTGGCGCGCCGACAGCCCGCCGGCGCCGCTGCCCGCGCACAGCTTCGAATGCACGCTCAGCATCACCCTGCTGGCCCTGCTGCCCGCGGCGTGGACGTTCCGCTGGCTGCGCCGCTGCGCCAGCACGCATCAGCGCTGGGCCGGCAGCGTCGCCGTGCTCTCCGCGTTCAGCGTCGGCGCGCTCTGGCTGCGGCTGCACGAGGTCAACGACTCCATCGTCCACGTCGTCGCATGGCACTACCTGCCGCTGCTGGCCTTTGCCGTCGTCGGCCTGTGGAGCGGCCGGCGGCTGCTCAAATGGTGAGCACCCGTTCTGCATGGCGCTTGGCGGCGATGTAACTTTTTGGCCGCCGCCTTCGAATTCGTTGTCGAGACCATCACGGTGGACGCGGAGAAAATCATGGACAGACGGACATTCGTCAAGCGCTCGGCCGGCGCCGTCGGCATCCTGCTGATGCCGCGCGCCGTGCCGGCGGCGCTCGCCGCCGAGCGCCGCGACAAGCTGGTGCGCAGCAACGCGGAATGGAAGAAGCTCCTCACAGCGGAACAATACGACGTGCTGCGCGAGGAAGGAACCGAGCGGCCGTTCAGCAGCCCGCTCGATCACGAGACGCGCGCCGGCCTCTTCGTTTGCGTCGCCTGCGACCTGCCGCTGTTCCCGTCGACATTCAAGTTCGATAGCGGCACGGGCTGGCCCAGCTTTTACGACGTGCTGCCCGGCGCCGTCGAGACCAAGACCGACTTCAAGCTGATCGCGCCGCGCACCGAGTATCACTGCGCGCGCTGCGGCGGCCACCATGGCCACGTCTTCAACGATGGGCCCGCGCCGACCGGCCTGCGCTATTGCAACAACGGCGTGGTGCTGCGCTTCGTTCCCGACCGCGGCAGGACCTGATCGGGGCGGCGGAGTCAGCGCACCACGCCGACGCTGAGCTGGCTCGCCGGCAGCCCGTGCGCGAGCAGCCATCTTCTCGCGACGTCGATCAGCAGCTCGGGCCCAGCCGCGTAGACGTCGAAATCGCTCAATGCCGGGTAGTCGTCGGCAATCCGGTCCAGCACGCCGTCAAGCCGGCTCGCCTCACGCACGGCGGCGGTTTCCATATCGGCGGCCACCACCAGCGGCGTGTAGCGGAAATTGTCGAGCGCCGCCGCCATAGCCCGCGGCCAGTTGGAAAAATACAAATCCGCTTCGTGCGAGACGATCCAGTACAGATGCATCGACTCGGCGGCATCGAGCGCCATGGCATGTTCCAGCAGGCTCTTCACCGGCGCGAAGCCGGTGCCGAAGGCGATGAAGATGAGCGGCCGCGAGGAAGCGCCGCGCAAGACGAAATCGCCTTTCGGCCCTTCCAGCGTCACCGCCTCGCCGACTTTCAGCTTGCCGGCGACATAATCCGCGAAATGATTGCCCGGGATCTTCCGGATGTGAAACGGCAGGTTGCGATCGTCGCAAGGACAGCCCGCCACCGGGAACTCCGCCGCCAGCGCATGGCCGAGCCGCAGCACCACGTTCTGCCCGGCAAGAAAGCGCAGCCGGTCGTGGCGCGGCGTCTGCAGGTGCAGCAGCAGCATGTCTTCGCCCAGCGGGTCGATGCTCTTGACGTTTGCCGCGACGTGCTGGAACGGAATATCGGCCGCCGTTTGCGCCTCGCCGACTTCGATCACGACGTCGGTCACGGCGGTGTTCGAACACAGCAGCGCATAGCCGGCGGCTTCTTCGTCCGCGCTCAGCGCGTAATCATGGGGACGCACCTTCAGCACCTCGCCCGACACGACACGCGCCTTGCACTGGCCGCACTCGCCGTTGCTGCACCCGTAAGTGGGCGACAGGCCCGCGCGCAGCGCCGCTTCCAGCAGGGTGTCGGCGCCTTCGACGAAGAACTCGTGGCCGCTGGGCTGAAGCCGCACGTGCGCCGCCATGACGCGCAGGAAAATGTCGCGAATCGCCAGATTGCGAAACCCGGCGCGCTCCGCGTCGGCCTGCAGTTCCTGGTGCATCCACAGGCGCAGCGAAGCCGCGGCGGCCTGCATGTCTTCGCCGCCGTCGTCCCAGGCCTTGAGCCGTTCGTCCAGGCCGTCGGCGATGCTGCGGTAACGCGCCAGTTCGGTTCGGGCGGCGGACAACTCCTTGCCCAGCGCCGTCAGCCGCGCGGCCAGCACTTCCTTGTTGGGCAAGCGCTCGATGGCGCGGATGCCGAGGCCGAGTTCCTTGGTCCGCGTCATCTGCTCGAAGATCGTGTTGTCGTCGAACTGGATGTCGGGATAGACCTGCAGCAGGCCCTCTTCGGTGACCATGCCTTCGAAGGATGGCAGGGATTCCTCCTTGATCTTCCTTTGCAATGCCACCCGCGTGACGCCGGCAAGGCGCGCCGCCGTCGCTAGACGTATCAGTCGAGGCATCCTCATCTCCTTGATCCGGCATTCCAGAAGCGATATTACATCGCCGGCGCGATATGAAAACCTGATTCTCAACCTGGATATTGAAGCGTGATAAGGCTGCAGGAGAATGCGGAAAAAAGCTGCCGCATTTGCACGGATTCCATTTCGATATGCGCGCGTTTGCGCTACGATGGCGTTTCACCTTGACCTCGTGGAGATCGAACATGAAAAAATCCAAATTGCTCGCCGACGTGGCCACCGCCCGCAAGGCGTCCGGTGACAACCAATCCGTCTTCTGGACGAAATTTGGCGTCACCCAGTCCGGCGGCTCGCGCTACGAGAGCGGCCGGAACATGCCGGCGCCGCTCAAGATGCTGCTGTGGCTGTACGACACCGGCAGGATCGACGACAAGGCCCTGGCCGACGCCAAGAAGGCGCTGGCCCGGAAGTAGTCGTCGTCCTGCTGCCGCAATAATCAGCGGCAGTCGAGCAGCATCATCGAGACGTCGTCATGGGGCCGCGCGCCGCCGAGGTGCCGGGTCAGCGCGCTGCGCACCGCATCGAGCCGGCCGGCTGCCGGCACGGCGGCCAGCGCGTCGAGCAATCGCTCGACGCCGAAAGCCTCGCCCGCGGCGTCGGCGGCTTCGACCAGGCCGTCCGAATACATGACGAACTGGCTGCCCGGCTCGCAGTGGAAGGCCTCGGTGACGGCCATTTCGGCGTCGCCCTCGACGACGCCCAGCGGCAACTGGTTCGACGCCAAGGTCCGCAAGGGACGTCCGTCCGCGCCAAGATGGAGCATTTCCGGCATGCCGCCGACCCAGGCTTCGGCGCGCTGCGAGCGGCCGTCGAAGCAGAGCAGCGTGGCGGCGACGAAACGCCCGCCCGGCAAGGTCGCGCGCAGATGGCGATTGATTTCGCCGACGATCGTGCCCAGCGGCAAGCCGCGCTTGACCGTGCCGTGGAAGACCGACAGCACCGGCAGCGCGCTGATGGCGGCCGACAGGCCGTGGCCGGTGGCGTCGGCGAGCATGGCGTAAAGACAGCCGTTCGGCGACGTCGCGGCGACGACGATGTCGCCGCTGAAATTGGCGGCCGGCGCCAGCCATTGATGGACGCGCGCATCGTTGCCGCCCTCGCGCACCATCTGGCGCAGCATGACGTCGTGCGCGAGGACGTTCTCGGCCTCCTGCTGGTCGCGGTAGCGCTGCAGGCTGGCGGCGTTTTCGCGCAGCAGGTCTTCGGCCGCCTTGCGCTCCGAAATATCGCGCACCAGGCTGATGAACATGCGCGCGCCGTCGAAGTCGATTTCGGTGATGCCGGCTTCGAGCGGGAACACCGTGCCGTCTGCGCGCACGCCATGCAGTTCGCGCCGACCGACGCCGGGAATCGCGACGGCGGCGCCGTCGCTTTGCTGCGCCGGCAGCAAGGTGGAGACATGGCGGCCGATCAAGGCCTCCGGCGCATAGCCGAAAGTCGCCGCAGTCGCCGGATTGACCGACTGGATGACGGCCGTCTCGTCGGTGATGATGAGGCCGTCGAGCATGTTGGCGCTGATGGCCTGCAGGCGCCGCCGCGTATCCTCGAGCACGCGCTGCATGCGCAGCGTGCGCGTCAGCGAGCGCAGCTTGGCGTCGAGCACCGTGAAGCTCACCGGCTTGAAGAGGTAATCGTCGCCGCCGGCGTCGAGGCCGGCGACGAGGTTCTCTTCCTTGTCCAGCGCCGACAGAAACACGATCGGCACCCAATGGCTGCCGCACAGTTGCCTGATGCGCCGCGTCGCCTCGAAGCCGTCCATCACCGGCATCATCACGTCCATCAGCACGAGGTCCGGCTGCGCCGCGGCGAACTGCTCCACCGCCTGCGCGCCATCGACGGCGAAGACCACGTCGTAGCCGAGCTTGCGGAGGAAGACCTGAAGGATCTGGCGGTTGGTGGCGGTGTCGTCGACCACCAGAACCTTCAGCGGCTTGGCCGCGACCCTGTCCATCAGAACTCCTCCCACTCCGGCGCCGGCAGCCTGGGCGGCGGCATGAGCCGCGGCTGAATGGCAGCGGCACGCGGCAGCGCCGCGGCGACGCCGCCGCGGATCGGGGCGCCGCCGTCCCGGCCCGCGCCCGCTGGCGGCGTCGCGGCCGCGACCTTGAACATGCCGACCGCCGCCACCAGGGCTTGCGCGTCCTGTTCCAGGCTTTCGGCCGAGGCCGCCGCCTGTTCCACGAGGGCCGCGTTCTGCTGCGTCGCGTCGTCCATCTGCGTGACCGCCTGGGCGATCTGGGCGATGCCCGCGGCCTGCTCGCCGCTGGCACTGCTGATGTCGGTGACGAGGCTCGCCACCTGGCGGAAGCTGCTCACGACTTCGTCCATGGTGCGTCCTGCCTCCTGCACGATGCGCGCGCCGCCCGCCACCTTGCCGACCGATGCGGCGATCAGGCCCTTGATCTCCTTCGCCGCCGCCGCGCTGCGCTGCGCCAGGTTCCTGACTTCGCTGGCCACCACGGCAAAGCCGCGTCCCTGTTCGCCGGCCCGCGCCGCCTCGACGGCGGCGTTCAGCGCCAGGATGTTGGTCTGGAAGGCGATCGCGTCGATGACGCCGACGATGTCGGCGATCTTCTCCGAGCTGCCCTGGATCTCCGCCATGGTTCCCACGACGCGCCTGACCATTTCGCCGCCCTTGGCGGCAACGGCGTTAGAGCCTTGCGCCAGTGCGTTGGCGCGCTGGGCGTTGGCGGCGTTCTGCGCGACCGTGTCGTTCAGCTGCGCCATCGAACTCGCCGTCTGTTCCAGGCTCGAGGCCTGCTCCTCGGTGCGGCTGGAAAGATTTTGATTGCCCGCGGCGATTTCCTTCGCCGCGACGTTGATCGCGTCCGCCGTTTCCTTGATGCTGCCGACCACTTCGCGCAAGCGGTCGACGGTGGTGTTGGTGTCGTCCTTCAGTTGTCCGAAGACGCCGGCGTAGTCGTCCTCGATCTTCTGCACGAGGTCGCCGTGGGCGACGCGGTTCAGCACCGCCGAGGTCGTCGCCAGCGCCCGCTGCGTATTGTCGAGCATGCGGTTGATGCCTTCGCCGAGCTTGGCGAAGAAGCCTTCCTTGCCTTCCAGGGCGACGCGCTTGGCGAGATCGCCGCCGCTCGCCGCGGCGACGATGTCGGCGATTTCGCGCTCCACCCTGACTTCGCTCGTGCGGTCCACCCATTCGCCGACGGAACCGAGGCGGCGGCCGTCGGCATCGAAGACGGGATTGGTGGCGACGCGATACAGCCGCCCGCCGATGTCCATGTCGGTGATCGCCAGTTCCTTGAGCTCGGCCAGGCGCTTGTGCGCCGCTTCCGGGTCGCTGTAGAAAATGCCGATGCTGCCGCCGACGAAGTTCGCGGCGGCGAAGCCGGGATGCCGGCGCTGCAGTTCGGGCTCGAGCGCGTTGATCGTCGCCGCCATGGTCTTGTTGGCGTAGATGACCTTGCCCGAGACGTCGGCGATGCGCACCGCCGTGCTGACGCAATCGAGCGCCAGCTTGATGCGCGTCATCTCGTCGGCGACGCGGCGGCTTTCGGCGACGTCGGCGCGCAGCACCGCCTGCATCGCCTGCAGGCCGTGCAGCACCTGGCCGATCTCGTCCTCGTTGGCGATAATTATGTCGTTGTCGTAATTGCCGGCGCCGATGGCGTCGAAGTATTCATTGACGCGGCGCAGCGGCCGGGTCACGGCGCGGCCGACGAAGGCAGAGACGAACAGCACGAAGGGAATCCCGGCCAGCAGCGAGACGCCGAGCAGCTTGAGCACGAATTCGTCGGCCTGGGCTTCGACTTTGGCGAGCGAGATCTTCATGCTGACGAGGCCGAGGACTTCGCCCTCTTTCACCAGATGGCAGGTCAGGCAGTTCTTGCCCAGGTAGTTCTTCTGCGCCAGCGCCGGGATGACGGCGCGCAGGTAGTGCTCCTGCTCGTTGACCGCGAAGAAAGGCTTGCCGCTGGCGAAGACGCCGGCCTCGACGGCATCGGCGGCGCGCTCGGTGCTGCTGCCGGGACCGAACTGCCCGTTCACCGCCGCGCCGCGGATGATGGCGAGTTCCTGGATGTTGTCGCTGCTCTTGACCTGGTCGAGGAAGACGGCGCGCTGCGCGATGGTGCCGGTCAGCATCATGCCGGTCAGCGCCGACAGCGTCATCTGGTGCACGCTGTTGGCGAAATCCTGCGCCTGCATCACCGCGTTGTTGCGCTGCTCGTGGTGCACCCAGGCGATCAGGCCGCACCCGATCAGGCCCGCCATCAGCAGGATGCCGCTCAACAGCCGGACCCAGATGCGGCGGCCGTTGAACCAGGCGACGAGCCGTGTCACGCCGGTTTCCCCCGGCCGGCGCCGCGGCACGGCAGGACGCGCGTCGGCACGATGACGGCAAGATGAAAGCGCGGGGCAGAGGCGCAATCCATAGGCGGCTACCGGTAGTGGTCGCGAAAACGGTGGCTGGCCCCGGCGGTTCCTCGGTCATAGGCGGCAGCCCTTAGACCGGAACTTTGCGCTCCCGGGCTTTCGGCCGGGATAGCCCTTGGCGGAGTCGAAAATGCGAGTCGATTATAGCGTCGCGGCGCCGGCGCCGATATCGTGGAATTCGCTAGATCGACCTAGGAATTTTCCGAATCCGCGCCGCTCTAGAAGAGTTCCACCTCGCCCGCCACCGGCTTGCCGGCGATGCTGTCGACGTAGCTCATTTCCTGGCTGGCGATGACGTTGTTGTGCAGCGAGCGCAGGCGCTTGACCTTGGCGCGGCCGCTGGCCGGAAAGTAGATGACCATACGCGGATAGATGTCGCCGACGTCCTCGGCGATCACCTTGAGTCCTTCGGCGGAAAGGTAGTCGCGCACGAAGGCGATGTTGCGCTGGCCGACGTCCGTCATCTTTTCCAGGATGCGGCCGCCGCCGAAGATCTTGACTTCGAGGTTCTCGCGCCGGCCGCCGTTGCGCATGATTTCGTTGATCAGGTGCTCCATGGCGTAATTGCCGTAGCGCGTCGCGGCGCCGAGGCCGCTGGCCTTCCAGTCGCCGCCGTCGGCGGCGTTGGCCGGCAGCATGAAATGATTCATGCCGCCGATGCCTGTCGCGCGGTCGCGGATGCAGGCGGAAATGCACGAGCCCAAGGTCGTGCTGACGCCCTCGTCATGCCGGGTGACATAGTATTCGCCCGGCAGGATGCGCGCTGCATAGGTCGCCAGGGTGTTGTTCCAATGGCGCCTGACGTGCTCGAAGCCCGGCAGCGCCGGCGCGGGCGGCGGCCGGTCGGCGGCGGTGGCGGGAGGAGTGGCGGTCGTCACGGCGGCGGCAAGACCTTAGGTGCCCGGCGTAAACAGTTGTTCGATCTCGGCGATGGCGGCTTGCGTTTCGCGCACGGCGGGCTCGATGCAATCGGCCGTCAGTCCCGTCAGCACCCAGGCGAATGGGTCGATGGGCGTCACGTCGGCCGGATCGACGGTATCCAGTTCGGCCATCAGCGCGAGGCTGTTGGCGATATGCACCAGCGCGACTTCGCGCGGATGGCGCGCGGCGGCGGCGATGTCGTGGTGGCAGGCGATGCACTCTTCCAGCAGCGGCGGCAGATGCCACTGCCGCGCCAGTTCGCCGCCGACGGCGGCGTGGTCGAAGCTCATCACCTGGCGTTCGGCCTGGAACACCGGCAGTTCGTCCTCGCTGTCGAGCACCAGCTTCAAGGCTTCGCGCGCCATGTGAGGCATGCGGTTGAAAATCACGAGTTCGCCGATGTCGTGCAGCAGGCCGGCGGTGAACAAGGCATCCGGATCGCAGCGGCGCGCCAGCTTCGCCAACTGGCGCGCGATCAGCGCGCAGAACAGGCTGTGGCGCCAGAAATTGGCCATCGACACGAGGTCGTTGGGCAGGCCGGCGAAGCACTTGGCGACGGACATCGACAGGGACAGATTGCGGATCTGCGACGTGCCGATGATGGACACCGCCTTGCCGACCGTGCCCACCGCCGAAGGGAAGCGGTAGAGCGCGCTGTTGGCGACTTTCAGCAGGCGCAGCGTGAACGCCGGGTCCTGGCCGACGGCCTTGGCGATGTCGGCGGACGAGCTGTCCGGATCGTCGATGAGCCGGCTGATGCGCAGATAGACGTCCGGCAGCGTCACCAGGCCGCCGATGTCCTTCACCAGGTCGCTGGCCGTTTGTCCCATGCGTTCCGTTTCCATCGCAGGTCAGTTGCCGGGCCGCGGCGGCGGCGCGCCGCCATCGGCCGTGTCGGCGGCATCGGCCGTGTCGGCGGCATCGGCCGCGCCATCGATGATCGCCGAGCCATCGGGACCCCAGCGCACCTTGGAAGCCGCCGGCGCCGGCTCGCGCCGCGGCAGCGCCGCGCCCGCGGCGCTGGCCTGGGCCGCCAGCAGCCGGTTCTCCAGCATGAGCTCGCGGTAGTTGAGCGCCTGGGCGATGGCCGACACCAGCACGTAGTCGTTCCAGGGCTTGGACAGGAAGCGGTAGATGTCGGCGCCATTGACGGCGTCGGCGAAGGCGTTGAGGTCGGCGTAGCCGGAAATGATCAGGCGCGCCGCGTCGGGCTGCATTTCGCGGATGCGCGCGAGGAACTCGACGCCGTTCATGCCCGGCATGCGGTAATCGGCGAGGAACAAGTCGAATTCCTGCTCGCGCGCGCGTTCCAGCGCCGCCGCCGGCGCCGTGAAGGTTTCCACTTGCAGCCGGTAGCTGAGGCAGCCGTAGCTGCACGGCACGCTCAGCAGCAGCCGGCGCAAGGAATTGACGATGCCGACTTCGTCGTCGACGATCATGATGCGGCTCGCGGTGGGGAGCGCGGTGACGGCGGTCATTTCACCTCCTGCCTGACGTAGAACGTCAGCGTCTGCCGCTCGGCCGCTTCGAGCTTCGTCAGCTGATCTATGACGCCAGCATCGAGATGATGGCCCTTGGCGAGCAGCAGATAGCCGTCCTTGTGCATGAGGTCGCGCGTCAGCACCATGCCCGGCCGCGCGCTGCCGGGACGCATCGGCACCTCGACGATCTCGTCCTTCAGGCTCTCCGCCAGCATGGCGGCGAAGACGTGCGCCACTTGCGGATCGTAGCGCTTGCCGCTGTTGTCGAGGATGAAGGTCAGCGCTTCGGCCGGCTTCAGCGGCCGGTTGACCAGCAGGCCCATTTGCAGCGCGTCGTAGTCGTTGGTGACGGTGAGGATGCGCGCGCCGAGCGGGATCGCCAGGCCGGCCAGCCGGTCGGGGTAGCCGCTGCCGTCGAAGTTCTCGTGGTGGTGGCGGATCAACAGCGCCGCGCCCTTCAGCTGGCTGACGCCGAGAATCACCATCTGGCCGGCGACCGGATGCTTCATGACCTCGGCCCGCACCTCCGCCGACATGCTGTTGAAGGGACGATCGAGCACGGCGTCGGGCAGGCCGATCTTGCCGATGTCGTGCAGCAGGGCCGCCATCAGCACGTCCTGCGCCGCGGCATCGTCCAGCCCCAGGCGCTGCGCCAGCCCGCGCGCGAGCTCGGCGACGCGCCGCGAGTGGCCGGCCAGCTTGCCGTGGCGCAATTCGATGAGGCCGGAGAAGACGCGCACCGTGGCCATGAAGCCGCGCTTCAATTCCTTGTGCGCCTGTTCGAGGAACGCCAGGGTCTGCTGCACTTCGGCGGTGCGGGCCGCCACCTTCTGTTCGAGTCCGGCGTTGAGTTCCTTCAGCTCTTCGTTCTGGCGCCGGGTCAATTCTCCCAGGCGCGCATTCTCGCGCTCCAGGCGCTTGCGCTCGAGCGATTCCTTGATCGTGTGGATGATTTCGTCGTCGTCCCACGGCTTCGAGATGTAGCGGTAGATCTCGCCCTGGTTGATGGCGTCGATGGTCGAAGCCATGTCGGCGTAGCCGGTGAGCAGCAGGCGCACGACGGACGGCCAGCCGGCGCGCACCTGGCGCAGGAACTTGGCGCCGTCCATGTTCGGCATGCGCATGTCGGAGACGACGAGGTCGACCTCCTCGCGGCCGAGAACCTCGAGGCCTTCGGCGCCGCTCTCCGCCGTCAGGATGCGGTAGCCGTGCGGACGGAACAGGCGCCGCAGCGACGACAGGATGCCAGCCTCGTCGTCGACGAACAGCAGCGTCAAAGGCCGTTCGGCGGCTTCGCTCATGATGCGCTTCGGCGCGGGCGGCAGGCCGGGCGGCGAAGGCTCACGCGGCCTCGCCTCCCGCTTTCCTGACCATGTCGGCCAGGATCCGGTTCTCGAGGACCATGCGGCGATGCGCCAGGGCCTGGGCGACGCAGGCTTTCAACTCGTAATCCTGCCAGGGCTTGGCGACGAAGCCGAAGATGTGCGCGGCATCGACGGCGTCGATGAGGTCGTCTTGCGTCAGCTTGCCGCTGATCAGGATCCGCGCGCAGTCGGGCTGCTTTTCGGCGAAGCGCTGCAGGAGATCGACGCCGCTCATCTCGGGCATCTTGAAGTCGGCCAGGATGCAGGAAAAGTTCGTCGCCTCGGCCATCTTCAGCGCTTGCTGCGCCGAGGTGGTCACCAGCACCTTGTTCTTGTCCTCTTCGAGCACGGCGGCGCCTTGGCTGGACAGCTCGGAGCGGATTGCGGCAAACAGGTCGTCGGCGCGCGTGCGGTTGGACAAGACGCGCGACAGGCTGCTGAGGATCGATGCTTCGTCGTCGACGATCAGGATGTGGTCGACTTCGTCGGCCAGCAAAGGCGGCACGGCAATCTCGCGTTCGCGCACGAGGCCGGCCAGGCGCCGGTTCTCCTGCAGCGCCAGGTTGAATTCGATCGCCTGCGCCACCGAGCTTTTCAGGAAGTAGTCGTGCCAAGGCTTGGGAATGAAGCGGTAGATGTGGGTCTCGTTGACCATCTTCACCAGCCCGTCCATGTCGGTCTGGCCGCTCAGCACCAGCCGCGCGCATTCCGGCTGGAGCGCCGCGAGCGCCTTGAGGAACTCCAGCCCGCTCATGCCGGGCATGCGATAGTCGCTGATGACGACATCGAAGCTCTGGCTCCTGGCGCGTTCCAGCGCCTGGGCCGGATCGCTGAAGCCTTCGACCTCGTAGCGGTAGCGTCCCAGCGGCGGCGTACTCAGTTCCCGACGCACCGCGCTGACGATGTTCAGCTCGTCATCGACGACCAGGACGCGGCGGAAGAGTGCGGAATTCATGAACTGCCTCCTGAAGAGTGTGCGGGCTCGGGATCGGTCGGCCGCCTGCCGCATATTACCGAACAGTGCGCCCTTGTAGACCGACGCGCGCAGATTATCGAACGCCGCGGCGGCGCAGGCGGCTCCGCGGCCGGCGCGCCGTCATGCCAGCGGGAAAAAAGAGGTAGCATATCCAGGCTCGGAATGGGCTTGACGGCAACGCCAGGGGGCAGCCGGCAAGCGGCTTTCCGCTGGACGATTCAGCCTTCGGGGGAAGACGCTACGATGGAAGCCTTTGTCTGGGATCAACGCTTCGTCACGGGGCTGGAGAAAGTCGACGCACAGCACCGCCACCTCGTGGACATCGTCAACCTCGTCGGCGACATCCTGATGGCGCGGCATTCCTCCGAGGATGACTTGCAGGCCATTTTCACGCAACTGGCCGAGTACGCGCGCTTTCATTTCGGCGAAGAAGAGCGGCTGATGGACGAAGTCGGCATCGCTGCGCCACACAGCAAGCGGCACCGCGAGCACCACGCCCAGTTCATCGAGCAGGTCGTGCAGATGTGGCGCGGGCGGGCCACCATGAGCAACCCGGCCGAAGTCCTGCACGGCTTTCTCGCCTCCTGGCTGTCGTTCCATATCCTCGACGAGGACCAGTCGATGGCGCGCCAGATCGCCGCCATCCGCGCCGGCATGCCGGCCGACCAGGCCTTTGCCGCGGAACACCGTGCCGAGGACAACAACGTCTCCGCCCTGCTGTCGGCGCTGCACAAGCTCTACCACCTGATGGCGCTGCAGAACCAGGAACTGGCCAACGCCAACCTCGGACTCGAACAGAAAGTCGCCGAGCGCACGCGCGAACTGACCGCCGCCAACGCACGCCTGGCCACCGAGCAGAAGGAACTGGCGACCTTGCTGGTGAAGATGGAAGAGGCGCAGAACCAGATCCTGCAATCGGAAAAGATGGCCGCCATCGGCCAGCTGGCGGCCGGCGTCGCGCACGAGATCAACAATCCGATCGGCTTCGTCAATTCCAACCTCGGCACGCTCAAGAACTATGTCGAGCGCCTGCTCGGCCTGGTCGACAGCTACGACCAATGCGTCGTCAAGAATGCCGTGCAGTCGCCGCAGCTCGCCGCCGCCAAGCAGGAGGCCGATCTCGACTTCCTGCGCGAGGACGTCGCCGCCCTGCTCGGCGAGTCGCGCGAGGGCCTCGATCGCGTCAAGAAGATCGTCCAGGACCTGAAGGACTTTTCCCATATCGACCAGGCCGAACTGCAGGACGCCGAGATCAACGCCGGCCTGGAGAGCACGCTCAACGTCGTCTGGAACGAACTCAAGTACAAGGCCGATATCGTCAAGGAATACGGCGAACTGCCGCCGGTGCGCTGCATCGCCGGCCAGATGAACCAGGTCTTCATGAACCTGCTGATCAACGCCGCCCAGGCCATCGACCAGCACGGCACCATCACCATTCGCACCGGCAAGGAAAACGGCGAAGTGTGGATCGAGGTCGTCGACAGCGGTCGCGGCATGCCTGCGGAAGTCAAGAAGCGGGTGTTCGAGCCCTTCTTCACGACCAAGCCGGTCGGCAAGGGCACCGGCCTGGGGCTTTCGCTTTCCTATGACATTGTCGTCAAGAAGCACGGCGGCCGTTTCGAAGTCGAAAGCGAGCCCGGCAAGGGCTCGACCTTCCGCGTCTGGCTGCCCGTCGGCGGGCCGCAGGCTTAGCCGCCACCGGCGAACGGTCGCCATGACGCGCGGCAGGGCACGATGAGCGAAACGAGCGAGCCGCGCGAGGAAGACGCCGCCGCACCGCCCGGCGCCGGGGTCGAGAAGCGCGCGCGGCGACGCCGCAGCGACGACGTCATGCCGCAGGAATTTGCGCAGCTGCAGGATCTGCTGCGCCAGGTCGAAGCCCAGCGCGCGGAGCTGGCGCGGCAGAACGCCGAACTGCTGCAGGCGCAGGCGCGCATCCGCCTGCATGCCCAGGTCTTCGACCACAGCGCCGAGGCGATGGTCATCACCGACGCCGACAACGACATCGTCATGGTCAACCGCGCCTTCACCGACCTGACCGGCTACAGCCTCGAGGAAGTGCGGGGCAAGAATCCCCGCCTGCTGAAATCCGGCCGCCACGATCGCGGCTTCTACCGTCAGCTATGGACGGCCCTGACGACGGACGGCGTCTGGCAGGGCGAGATTTGGAACCGCCGCAAGAACGGCGACATCTATCCCGAATGGGCGACCATCAATGTGGTGCGCGACGCGGCCGGCGCCATCGTCAGCCATTTCGCCGTCTCCAGCGACCTCAGCCAGCATCAGGCCAAGGCCGAGCTGCTGCACCTGCAGCGCTTCGATGCCCTCACCGGCCTGCCCAACCGCCTGCTGCTGGAAGACCGTGCCAACGAGGCCGTCGGCCATGCGCGCCAGCACGAGCGCTGCGTCGCGCTGCTCTGCGTCAATCTCGACCGTTTCCGCTTCGTCAATGAATCGCTCGGCCATATCGCCGGCGACGACGCGCTGCGCACCATGGCCAAGCGCTTCTCCGACTGCGTGCGCGCCGCCGGCACGGTGTCGCGCCTGTCGGGCGACACGTTCGCCATCCTGCTCGACGACCTCAACGATACGGCGCCGGCCGGCAAGATGGCCGCGGCGCTGCTGCAGGCGGCGGCCCGCCCGCTCGCCGTCGCCGGCACCGAAGTCCTGCTCTCGGCCTGCGCCGGCATCGCGCTGTTCCCCAACGACGGCGCCGACTTCGACGCGCTGCTGCGCAACGCCGACGCCGCGCTCGCCAAGGCGCGCGAGAACGGCCGCAACACCTACTCTTACTTCACGCAGGACCTCAACGAGCGCGCCAGGCACGCGCTGGCCATGGCCGCCGAGTTGCGGCGCGCCCTCGACCAGGGCTGGTTCGTCGTGCACTACCAGCCGCAGGTCGATACCGCCAACGGCAAGATCACCGGCGTCGAAGCGCTGATCCGCATGCAGCATCCGCAACAGGGCCTGATCCAGCCCAACGAGTTCATCGCCGTCGCCGAGGAAACCGGCATGATCGTGCCCATCGGCGTCTGGGTGATGCGCGAAGCCTGTCGCCAGCTCAAGCGCTGGCAGCAGGCGGGCCATGCGCTGACCATGGCCGTGAACCTTTCGCCGCTGCAATTCACCGATCCGCAATTGTTCACGACCATCGCCGAAGTCATCGCCGCCGAAGACGTCGATGAGCACGCCATCGAGCTCGAATTCACCGAGAGCGCGATCACGCGCAACGCCAAGACCACGCTCGGCGTCATGAAGCGGCTCAAGGAAATGGGCGTGCGCCTGTCGATCGACGATTTCGGCACCGGCTATTCCAGCCTCAACTACCTCAAGCAATTCCCCATCGACCGCATCAAGATCGACCAGTCCTTCGTGCGCAACCTGACCACCGATCCCAGCGACGCCTCGATCGTCCAGGCCATCGTCGCCATGTCGCGCGCGCTCGGCGTCACCACCGTCGCCGAAGGCGTCGAAACCGAGTCCCAGGCCGGCTACCTGCGCAGCCTGCATTGCGACAGCCTGCAGGGCTTCTTCCTCGGCCACCCGGCGCCGGCCGCCGACATCGAGGCGCTGCTCGGCAGCAAGCAGATGGTCGACCGGCAGGCGCCCGCGCGCACGCTGCTGATCGTCGACGACGAGGAGAACGTGCTCCACGCCATCCGCCGCCTGCTGCGCAGCGAAGGCTACCGCATCCTCGTCGCCGCCAGCGGCGCCGCGGCGCTCGACCTGCTCGGCAAGAACGACGTCGGCGTCATCCTCTCCGACCAGCGCATGCCCGGCATGACCGGCACCGAACTGCTGCAACGCGTGCGCAAGATGTATCCGGCCATCGTGCGCATCATCCTCTCCGGCTATTCCGAAGCCACCACCATCACCGACGCCATCAACCAGGGCGAGATCTACAAGTACATCACCAAGCCCTGGGAGAACGCCGAGCTCATCGCCGTGCTGCGCAAGGCTTTCGTGCGCTACGAGGAAACGCTGAAGGCGAAGCCGTGAGCCTGCCCGCCGAACGGCGGCAAGCGCCGTCGCCGTGACGGCCGCTACACCCGGTCAAGGGGAAGACCGCATGGCGATGGCGGCGACGCCGCGATGGAGCCTCGAGCGCGCCTAGTAGCGGTTGTCGAAAAGGCGATTGGTCTTCTTTTCGCTGCGCGGCAGATCGCCGACGGCGACCGCCTTCGGCACGACGGTCAGGCCGATGCGCTCCTTGCAGCGGCGCCGCACTTCGGCTTCGATGCCTTCGCGGTGCGCACCTTCGGCCGTCTCGAAAAACACGGTCACGGTATCGCGGCCATCGAGGTGGTCGATCATCACCTGGAACTCGCTGCTGGCGCCGTCGACCTTGTGCAGGACTTCGTCGAAGAGCGCCGGAAAGACGATGACGCCCTTCACCTTGACCATGTCGTCGGTGCGGCCGAGGATGTCGGCAATGCGCGGGAACGGCGAGCCGCAGGCGCACGGGCCGGGCACGAAGCGCGTCAGGTCGTGGGTGCGGTAGCGGATCAGCGGCGCGCCTTCCTTCCGCAGCGTGGTGATGACCAGTTCGCCGATCTCGCCTTCCGGAACCGGCGCGCCAGTGTGCTGATCGACAATCTCGAAGTGCAGGTAGTCGTCCCAGTAGTGCATGCCGCACTCGTGCTGGCACGAGATGCCGATGCCCGGCCCGTAGATTTCGGTGAGGCCGTAGATGTCGTAGAGCCGGACGCCCAGTTCGTCGGCGATGCGCCGGCGCATTTTCTCGCCCCAGCGTTCCGAGCCGATGATGGCGCGGCGCAGATGGATCTTGTCGCGCAGCCCGCGCCGCTCGACCTCCTCCGCCAGCAGCAGCGCATAGGACGAGGTCGCGCAGATCACCGTGCTCTTGAGGTCGGTCAGCATCTGCATCTGCTTGTCGGTATTGCCCGGCCCCATCGGCACGACCATCGCGCCGAGGCGTTCGGCGCCGGCCTGGAAGCCGATGCCCGCCGTCCACAGGCCGTAGCCGGGCGTGATCTGGATGCGGTCCAGCCGCGTGCAGCCCGCCATCTCGTAGCAGCGCGCGAACATCGTGGTCCAGTCTTCGACGTCGCCGGCGGTGTAGGGAATGATCACCGGCGTGCCGGTCGTTCCCGACGAGGAATGGATGCGCACGACGTCTTCATCGGGCACCGCCTGCAGCCCGAGCGGGTAGGCATTGCGCAGGTCGGCCTTCTCGGACAGCGGCAGGCGTTCGAAGTCCTCCCAGCTGCGGATGGCGGCGAGATCCACGTCGGCATACTTCTCGCGGTAGAAGGCGCTCCGCTGCTTGATCCCGGCGAGCAGGCGCTGGATCGCCGCGAACTGCTCGGGCTTCGTGAAATTCGCTTCGCTCACGGCTGCCCCTCCACCGCTGCGCGCGGCGCCGCCTCGCGGGCCGCCCGCGCGCCGGCGTGCAGGGCGCGGACGTTCATGTCGACCAGCTTCGGCCGCAGGGACTTGCGCAAGGCATCCTCGATCTGCTCGAGCGTAAGGCCGAGCGCGTCGGCCGCGGCGGCGGCGCCGATCAGCGCGACGTTGAGCACCTTGCCTGATCCGATTTCGGCGCAAATGGCGTCGCCATCGACGACGACGAGCCGGCAGCCGCATTGACGCAGGTAGTCGATCATCGCCAGGCCGCTGTATTCGGTGCGGGTCAGCGCCGCGGACACCGGCGCCACGGTATGCGGATTGACGACGACGGTGCCGCCCGGCCGCAGGAAGTGCAGGCTGCGGACCACCTCGCCCGGCTCGAAGCCGAGCAGCGTGTCGGCCGCGCCCGGCGCCATCAGCGGCGAAGCGATCGGCCGGTCGGCGATGCGCACGTAGCTGACGACGGAGCCGCCGCGCTGCGCCATGCCGATGGTCTCGGAGGTGCGCACCGCGAGGCCCGCGTCCATGGCGGCGCGCGCCACCAGCTTCGCCGCGAGCACCGTGCCTTGTCCGCCGACGCCGGCGATGATGAGGTTCGCGTTCATCGCTTGAACTCCAGGCGCGAGACGCGATGGATGGCGTCGAAGCGGCAGATCTGCAGGCAGAGGTCGCAGCCGTGGCACAGCGAGTTGTCGATCCACGCCTTGCCGTCCACGCTGAGGATGGCCGGGCAGCCGAGCTTGATGATGCACTCCTTGCACTGGCAGGCTTCGGCGTCGACGACGTAGGCCTGGCCCGGCGGGCAGACATGGATGCAGGGCGACTCGAAGATCAGCGCGGCGACGCCCTCGGCCGTCGCCTCGACGGCGCGCACGACGGCCGCCTCCGCCTCCTCGAGCTGCATCGGATCGCACTTCTCGACGTGCTTGACGCCGATGGCGCGCAGCACCGTGGCGATGTCGATCTTCTGCGACAGTTCGCCCATCATGGTGTCGCCGGTGCCCGGGTGCGGCTGCAGTCCGGTCATCGCCGTGGTGGCGTTGTCGAGCACGACGACGACGATCGGGGTGCGGTTGTAGACGGCGTTGATGACGCCGGTGATGCCGGAATGAAAGAAGGTCGAGTCGCCGATGAAGGCGAAATGCACGGCGTCGGGTTCGACCCGGCGCAAGCCCTGCGCCATGTTGATGCCGGCGCCCATGCACAGGCAGGTGTCGACCATGTTGAGCGGCTCGGCGTTGCCCAGCGTGTAGCAGCCGATGTCGCCGCTGAAGACGGCGCGGCGCTTGCGCATCGAACGCTTGACGGCGAGGTACGAATTGCGATGCGAACAGCCGGCGCAAAGCACGGGCGGGCGCGCCGGCAGCTGCGGCGCGGCGGCCGCCATGGCGGCGCCGCCGGCGGTCGGCAACGGCGGCAGGCCGAGGAAGCCGACGATCGCCTGCGCCGCCGCGGCCACGGTATTCTCGCCGGCCACCTGGACATGGCCGCTGGCCTTGCCGAGCACCGTCACCGGCAATTGACGCTCGCCGGCCAGGCGCTGCAGTTCGCGCTCGATGAACGGATCGAGCTCCTCGATGACGAGGACGCGCTCGAGCCCGTCGAGAAAGTCGAGCGCCAGCCGCTTGGGAAACGGATGCGGCGTCGCCACGCGCAGCAGCTTGTGCGCCGGCACCTCGCCGCGGTCGCCGAGGATCGCCAGCGCTTCGCCGACGTAGCCGCTGCTGATGCCCTGGGTGACGATGCCGAGCCGGCCGGCGCCCGACAGCGCGTTGAAGCGGTAGCTCGAGAACTCGTCGGCGATGACGGGCAGGCGCTGCTCGATCTTGATGTGGTTCTCGTACGACAGGCGCGGGAAGATGACCCAGCGCGGATCCTTGACGAAGCGCACCGGCGCCGCCGCCACCACCGACTCGCGCAAGCTCACCGGCGCGTTGCCGTGGCAGACGCGCGTCGTCGGCCGGAACAGCACCGGCGTGCCGTAACGCTCGGACAGCTCGAAGGCGTCGATGATCATCTCGTAGGCTTCCTCCGGCGTGGCCGGATCGAACACCGGCAGCTTGCTGAAGAGGCCGAAGGTACGCGTGTCCTGTTCGGTCTGCGACGAGATGGGGCCGGGATCGTCGGCAACGACCACCACCATGCCGCCCTTGACGCCGAGATAGGCGAGGCTCATCAGCGGGTCGGCGGCGACGTTGAGGCCGACCTGCTTCATGGTGACCATCGCGCGCGCCCCGGCCATCGCCGCGCCGGCGGCGACTTCGAGCGCCACCTTTTCATTGACGGACCACTCGACGTGGATGTTGCCCGGATTGCGCGCCGACACCGTCGGCAGGATCTCGGAGGACGGCGTCCCCGGATAGCCGGTGACGACCCTGACGCCTGCAGCGAGCGCGCCAAGCCCGATCGCTTCGTTACCCATGAGAAATTCGGTTGCCACTAAGCACCAAGCCCTTCGGACACATTGAGGACGGCCGCCATCTGTGCGGAGCGGGCGGCGGCCAAACCGCGCGATACTACACCGCCTTGGCGCCCGGCGCGAAGCGACTCGGAATAGAATGGCGCGCTGATTTCTGCTGCCATCCATCGGAGAAAGAAGACATGTCGCTGCGCAAGTTGCTTCCCGCCGTTCTCGGCACCCTGCTGGCCGCCTGCTGCGGCGGCGCCTTCGCCCAAGTCAAGGTTGGCGTCATCAATTCGGCGACCGGCCCGATCGCGGTCGTCGGCATTCCGCAAAAGAACAGCGTGGCGCTGCTGCCGCGCAAGATCGGCGACGTCAGCATCGAGTACATCCAGTACGACGATGCTTCCGATCCGACGCAGGCGGTGCAACTGGCCAAGAAGCTGATCACCGAACAGAACGTCGACGCGCTGATCGGACCGAGCGGCTCGCCTAACGCCATGGCGGTCCTGCCCGTCATCGCCGAGGCCGGCGTGCCGATGCTGGCGCCGGTGGGCACGCCGGCCGTCGTGCTGCCGATGGACGAGAAGAAGCGCTGGGTCTACAAGACGACGCAGAACGACAGCCTGATCGCCGACGCCATCGTCGCGCACATGAAGAAGAACGGCGTCAAGACCGTCGGCTTCATCGGCTTCAACGACCCCTACGGCGAGTCGTGGCTCAGGGAATTCTCGGCGCAGGTGCAGAAGGCCGGCATCGCGCTGGTGGCGACCGAGCGCTTCCTGCGCAGCGACCAGTCGGTGACCGGCCAGGCGATCAAGCTGATCGCCGCCAAGCCCGACGCCATTCTCGTCGCCGGCGCTGGCGGTCCCACCGTCCTGCCCCATGCGGCGCTCGTCGATCTCGGCTACAAGGGCAAGATCTATCAGACCCACGGCGCCGCGACGCCGGATTTCGTCCGGCTCGGCGGCAAGAAAGTCGAGGGCGGCTACATGGCGGCGAGCCTGATGCTCGTGCTCGACGACATCCCCAACAGCCACCCGTCGAAGAAGATGGCGCAGGGCTACATCGCCGCCTATGAAAAGATCTACGGAGCCAAGCCGGCGACTTTCGGCGCCAACGTCTACGACGCCGGCCTGATGCTGCAGCGGGCCGTGCCCGAGGCGCTGAAGAAAGCCAAGCCCGGCACGCCCGAGTTCCGCGTCGCGCTGCGCGACGCCCTCGAGCAAACCCGCGAGCTCGTCGGCACCCAGGGCGTCTACAACATGACGCCGCAGGATCATTCCGGCTTCGATGCGCGCGGCCGCGTCATGATGACGCTGCAGAACGGCACCTGGCACCTGATCCCGGACTGACGCGGCATCGACGGCGCGCCGCCGCCGCGCCGTCGTCCGCCGCGCGCCAGGCTGACAATCGCCTGGCCGATGGCGCAGTCATCAATAGCCAAACGCTATCGATGAAGTAGAAAACTTCTATTTTTCTTTGGGAAAGCCGCGCCTTAGGATGTCAAGGCGCGAGGGAACATTGCTGGCCGAAAACGAACCAACCGACAGGAAGGGAGAGGAAGCCGAATGTCCATAATCAAGCCCAGGTCGCCCGGGAGCGGTATGCCAAGCCGGCATGAAGCCGACACGGCAGCGCATCGCTCGGCCCCAGGCAACGGGCGGCCAACGAGATCGAAGCATGGCCGGCGCAAATAGTCGCGGCGAACTGGACAGCTTTGTCCTCGCAGTGCAGCGCAACTGCGACATCACCGACGCGCGCCACGCGCGCGAGATGACGATGTGCAACTACCTGCTCGAGATGCGCGAGTTCTACCGCTGGGATCGGGGACTTCCCTTCGGCACGGCGCCGCCGCATGCCGACGTCAGCGCCTGGCTGGCGGCACGCGAAGCCTTATGGGAGGAATTGCAGGGCGAGGAATTTGCCGCGCTGCCGCTCGGCGAGGCGCATCACGATCCTTTTGCCAGCGACGCCATCAATCGCGAATTGCGTGCGCACGGAATGATCTACGGCGCGGGAATCGGCCGCTTCGGCAAGCCGCATTTCTTCCTTGGCCCCCTGCTCGGCGATGCCATGCGGGACGGCGTGCGCGTTCTCGTCTGCGACCGCGAAGTCGCGCGCGACATGTCGACGCTCCCGGCGGCGCTGCAGGGGAACACCATCGTCGTGCGGCGCGAAGCGCTGCGCCAGTGGCTGTGGGAGCGCGTCGAGGCATGGGACGTCAAGCGCAATGCCGGCGCGCTGCAGGCGGCGCTCGATGCCTACGGCTTCGGCGCCGACGCCGCGGCCGCCATCGAACGCATGCTCGAGACCGAGACTGAAACCCTGGTGCTGCACGAACTTGGCGAACATGCCGCGGGTCGGCAGCTGGGTCCGGCGTGGGAGGAATTGCTGTCCGTGTGCCGCAGCAAGCGCGCCGAAGTCCTGCTGCGGGCGCTGCGCGACAACCTGGCCGATTGCCTGTCCACCTTGCCGACGCTGCTGTCGCGCGAGACCACGAGTTCGCTGCATTTCTGGTTTGCCAATTTCAACGGCATGCGGCTGGAGCTGTTTCCTGGATTGGCGGCGGCGTATGCCGCGTGGAACCGGTCGGGCAATGCCGCGGCCATGACGAGCGCCATCGACGCCGGTCGCGCGCATTGGCGTCGCGTCGCCGAGCGCATGCTGATGCTGTTTGCACAATGGGGGCCGGAAGTCGATGGCGAGATCGAGCGGCTGAGCCACAAGGTCGGCGAAATTTCCCTGTCTTGAGGCTCGCCCCGGGCCAGCCGCTCGCCTGGGCGCGCCCTCGGCGCATTGACGACAACAACGGATGGCCGGCAGCGGCTTTCTTTCACTGCGCATTTGACGATGAACGGCTAACCTGAACGAAGTTCTTCCTTTCCGCGTCCTTCCTTCGCCACGACCATGACTCCACCATTCGCCAGGCTATGCGCAATGCTCCTCGTCGGCCACCTGGCTCTCGGCCTCGGCGCGGCGGCGGCCGCAACCGACGACAAGGAAGGCGCGCCGGCGGCCGCATCGAGTTGCCTGGGCGCCGCCGCCTGGACCCGCCTCGATGGCGCGCAACCGCGCCCCGCCAGCGGCGGCGGCCTGCTCGCCGACATGGCCAGACGCGACGTCGTGCTGCTCGGCGAGCGGCACGACGTCGCTGACGACCACCGCTGGCAAGTGCAGACGCTCGCCGCCCTGCACGCCGCGCGACCGCAAATGGTGATCGGCTTCGAGATGTTCCCGCGGCGCCTGCAGCCGGTGCTCGACCGCTGGGTCGCCGGCGAGCTGACGGCGCGACAGTTCATCGAGCAGTCCGAGTGGGACACGGTATGGGCGCTGCCGGCCGAGCTCTACCTGCCGCTGTTCGAGTTCGCGCGCATGAACCGCATCCCGATGGTGGCGCTCGACGTCGAGCAGAAATTCAGCCAGGCCATCGCCGAGAAGGGCTGGGATGCGACCGCTGCCGCCGAGCGCGAAGGCGTGAGCCGCCCCGCGCCGGCCACCGCGGCTTACCGCGCATTTTTGCGCGACATCTATCGCCAGCATCCGGCGCTAACGAACCGGGACGGCGTCGAGGCGCAGCCCGCAGCGCATGACGACGCGCAGCGCGTCGACCGTGGCTTCGGCTACTTCGTCGAGTCGCAGACCGCGCGGGACCGCGCGATGGCCGAGGCGCTGGCGCATCGCAGCGTGCCCGCGGCGCCGGGCGGCAAGCCCCTGGTGGTCGGCATCATGGGCAACGGCCACGTTCGTTTCGGCTGGGGCGTGCCGCATCAGCTGCGCGCGTTGGGCGTGAAGAACGTCGGCATCCTGATGCCGCTTCCGGTCGACACCGCTTGCGCAGACATCCGCAGCGGCCTTGCCGATGCCGTCTTCGCGCTGCCCCGGCAGGCGGCGGCGCCCGTCGAACCGCCGCGGCTGGGCGTGAGCCTGGAAGGCGGCGAGGACACGGTGAGCATCGCCGAGGTCATGGCCGATAGCCTGGCCGAGAAAAGCGGACTGAAACGCGGCGACAGGCTGCTTGAAGTCGCCGGCCAGCCGGTAAAGAAAGTGACCCAGGTCATCGCCGCCGTCCGGCGGCAGCCCGGCGGCACCTGGTTGCCGCTCCAGGTCCGCCGCGGCGGCGCCACGCTGGACCTGGTGGTCAAGTTTCCGGCCCGCCCATGAGCCAATTTCTCGCCGCCGTCGTCGCCGGCCTCGCCCTGCTGGCGCCCTGGCCTGCCCTGGCCGCCGCGCCCGCGCTGGATCTGCAAGTCGAGCTGGATCCCGCCACGCGCCGCTTCGAGGCGATTGCCGTCGTCACGCCGGTCGCAGGTGATTTCCATTTCGAGTTGCACGAATCGCTGGCCGTGCGCGCGGCTACGGTCGGCGGCAGAACGCTGGCGGTCGTCGCCGACGGCCAGCAAGGATCGCTGCGCGGCTGGCGCGTAAGACTGCCGGCCGATGCCGACCGCCTGCGCCTGGCCTACGGCGGCACGCTGCCGGCGCTGGAGCGCAATCTCGACTACCGGGAAGTGCTCGGCGGCCTGCCGCCGATGGCCTCGAACGAAGGCAGCTTCCTGCCGGCCGGCGCCGCCTGGTATCCGCAGCCGGCGCCGCGCTTCACCTATCGGGTCAGCGTGTCGGTACCCGCCGGGCAGCGGGCGCTGGTGCCCGGACGGCTCGTCGCCGAGACGGCGCCGAGCGATGCCGCCGGCCCCTACCGCGCCAGCTTCGAGTTCGATCACCCCATCGACGGCATCGATTTGATGGCCGGCCCGTGGACGATACGCGAGCGAATGGCGGCGCGCGCCGACGGCACGCCCGTGCGGCTGCGCAGCTATTTCTTCCCCGACCTCGATGCCTCGCCCGGCCTGGCCGACGGCTATCTGGGCGACGTGCAACGCTACATCGAACGCTACAGCGGCGAGATCGGCGCCTATCCGTTCACGCAGTTTTCGGTGGTCGCCAGCCCCTTGCCCACCGGCTTCGGCATGCCGACGCTCACCTACCTCGGCGCCGCAGTGCTCAAGCTGCCGTTCATCCGCGCCACGTCCCTCGGCCACGAGGTGCTGCACGACTGGTGGGGCAACGGCGTCGGCGTCGATTACGCCAAGGGCAACTGGAGCGAGGGCCTGACCACCTTCATGGCCGACTACGCCTACAAGGAGGAAGAGTCGGCGGCGGCCGCGCGCGCGATGCGGCTCGGCTGGCTGCGCGACTTCGCCGCCGTGCCGGCGAGCGACCAACAGACCCTGGCGTCCTTCCGCGCCCGCCGGCACGGCGCCGGCGAAGCCGTCGGCTACGGCAAGTCGGCCATGCTGTTCCTGATGCTGCGCGATGCCATCGGCGACGCGGCGTTCCATCGCGGCATCCGCTCCTTCTGGGCGCAGCAGCGCTTCAAGGCGGCGTCCTGGGATGACCTGCGGGCGGCCTTCGAGCAGGCCTCGGGCCGGCCGCTGGGCGGCTTCTTCGACCAGTGGCTGAACCGCGCCGGCGGGCCGGCGGTGAGCATCGTCAAGGCCGTCGCCGCGGCGCGGGCCGGCGGTGCGGTCACGCTCACCGTCAGCGTGGAACAGCGCGCACCGCCCTATGCGCTGCATCTGCCGCTGGAGATCGACTATCCGAACCGTGCCGAACTGCGCTGGATCGACGTCAAGGGCGCGCACGCGGAAGTCCGGCTCGCGCTAGATGCCGCTCCGGCCGGCCTGCGCCTCGACCCGGACCTGCGCGTCTATCGCCGGCTCGAGCGCGACCAGCTGCCGCCGATCCTGCGCCAGTGGATCGTGGCGCGCGCGCCGCGGCTGCTCGTGGCGTCGCCTGCCGCCGACGTGCGCGAAGCCGCCGTCGCCCTCGCCAGTCGCCTGTTCGAGGCGGCGCCGACGGCGGCGGCGCCCAACGCACTGGGCCAGCCAGGCGAACCGCTGTTGCTGGCGGGCCTGCACGCCGACGTCGATGCCGCGCTGGCCGCGGCCAAACTGCCGCCGCGCCCCGCCGCCGTTGCCGGGCGCGGCAGCGCGCAGGTGTGGACCGTCGAGCATGCGACCGGTGCGCCGCTGGCGGTCGTCTCGGCCGACGATGCCGACGCCCTGCGCGCCTTGCTGCGGCCGCTGCCGCATTACGGCGGGCAGAGCTGGCTGGTGTTCGCCGGCAGCCGCGCGGTCGATCGCGGCGTCTGGCCCGCGCCGGGGCGGCTGATCCCCGTGCGGCTCGCCCATTGAGGCTGGGGCGCGGCCATTCCGGCCGGCCCCGCGGTTGGGCGCCGCCGTTGATCTCGGTCGCGGCGCCCGGCGCGCGCTTATCCGCGAATCAGAAAATCCGTGATGCAGCGGCTGGCGATTGATCGATAATCCGGCGAGGTTAAGCGACCGGAGCCACAGCGATGAACGAAGCATTGCCCAGATGCGGCAAGTGTTTTGCCCTGGGGGCGGAAATCGAGCAATTCTCATTCGCCGCGCAAGGCGATGCCTTTCGCCATTATCGCTTGCTGCTGCGGCACGGCCGGCTGCCGATGCTGTGCCAGTCCAACGATGCCGGCTTTCGCGTCTGCGACGAACTGGCCAGCAGCCCCGGCCGCGCCGCGAGCGCCCGGCTGGAAGTCGCCGGCTGACGACTCAGCGCGTCGAGGCTTCGAACGTCAGGCTCGACCCATCGCACTTGCCCTTGATGGTTCCCCGGCGCTCGCCGCAACTGCAATTCATTTCGCCGGCGAATCTTTTTTGCAGCGCGTCCGACGACCTCAACGTCACCACCACCGCGCCATCGTGACAGAAGGAAATCGGCGATTGGCCGCACGCCTGGCCTTCGCGAATGGCTTCTTGCGCCGAACGTTTCGCATTTTCAGGAATGTTCGACAACCAATGGAATTCGTATTTCATTGTCCGCTCCGCAGCGCTAGTTTTCGCATTTGTCCATCGGCCGACGGCATGGCGCCCATCGCCGTCTCGTTCACTCGCCCGTGCTGACGTCGGCGTCGGCCACGTATTCTTCGTAGAGCAGGCTCGCGTGCTCCTTGGCGTCATCGATGCTGCCGTAGCCGCTCACGCGCACGCCGCCCCGCTCGACCCACCAGCACGTGACGCCCGCGACGTCGCCCTTGACGACCATAAAAGGACCGAGCCGATTTACGATTGTGTTCATTGTTGCCATTCCCTGTTGATCGTCGGCCACCGGGCGCCACGCATCCGGCGAGTATACACAGGGCCGAAGCGCCCTCGACCCGGCGCGAGCGGGCCGGCAATCCCGTGGATTCGGTAGTATTGGCAGACGATGATTCAGTTACCCAGATCCTTGGCGGCTTGGCCCTCCCCGCAGTTTCAGGCGGTGCTCAAGGAAGAGCTCGAGCAATCGGACGCAGGAGAGTTTCCGCTGCAGGAGGGCTTGTCCTCCAGCAGCTATGCCTTGCCAGGCGCGTTCAGCGTCATGGTGATCGGCGCCGGCGATGATGACGTTTTCATACGCGTCCGGGTAGGCATCTTCTACAGCGGACTGATCGCCGGCTGCAGTTGCGCCGACGATCCCACGCCCGTCGAACCGCTGGCCGAGTACTGCGAAGTTGAGGTGACCATCGACAAGGCGACCGCCGCAGCCGTCGTCAAGCTGAGCTGACCGTCGACGGCCACGACGGGCTGCCACGACGCGCGGGGCGGAACTTCATCCCAACAGCGCGGCACGCGCCGACGCGGTGGAGAAGGTGCGCGGCAGGCTGCCGCGCACGACGATGCTGACGCGATTTCAAACCGACAATTCCTCTGAAGCGGCGGCCGCGCCGATCGCTAGGCGTTGGCCAGCGCGCGTTGTATGCGCGTATCGGCCTGCGCCGCGAGCTCGGTCAGCTTCTGATCGCCGAGCATGCGCATCATGCCGCTGGGCGCCGCGAATTCCAGCGAGACCCGCCCCGGCGCGGCCTCGCGGATCACCGCGTTGCACGGCAGCAGGCTGGCGACGTCGGAGTTGGCGATGTAAGCCTCGTAGGCCAGGTGCGGATTGCAGGCGCCGAGGATCACCGTGGGGGCAATGTCCTGGCCTGTCTTTTCCTTGATCTTGCTGTGCATGTCGATGCGCGTCAGGATGCCGAATCCTTCCGCGGCCAGCGCCTTGGTCGCACGCTCGACGGCGTGATCGACCGTATCCGAAATCTCGCGCTTGAAGTTGATGACGTTCATGATGGCTCTCCAGTGGGTGAAATCGACGCGTCGCCAAACGCGCATTGCCAAGCGCGTATTGTCAGGCAAGTTGGCCCTTGACGCGCGGCAGAAGTTCCGGCCAGGGCGGCATCAGCCGCCGAGGTCGGCTTCGCCGCAATGGCGCAGGATCTCGGCGCGTGTCGCGTCGCGCAGGCGCACCGCCGCCGCCCAGTCGCTGCCGCTCGGCGCGATCGGCGCGCCGATGTCGAGCGCGATGGCGCCATGCCGCGGCATCCAGGTGCCGTCGCGCATCAGGTCGCGCGTGCCGCGCAAGGCCACCGGCAACACCGGCACGCCGCTCTGCGCGGCGACGACGAAGGCGCCCATGCGGAACGGCCGGAGCCCCGGCACGCGCGTGAACGTGCCTTCGACGAAGAACACCGGCGCATGGCCGGCGGCGATGCTGGCGCCGATGCGCTGCGCATCCGTGACGCCCTGGCGGAGTTCGAAGCGCTCGACGAACTGGCAGCCGAGCGCGGCGAGGAAATGGCGGGCGAAGAACTGGTCCATGAGTTCGCGCTTGGCGACGAAGCGCCACTGGCGGTAGGGCAGCGCGGCGACCAGCACGAGGCCGTCGAGATAGCTGGCGTGATTGGCCGCCAGCACCCGCGGCCCGCTGCCGGCGAGATGCTCGCGTCCCGTCACCGCCAGGCGCACGCCGGTCGCCGCCAGCGCCAGGCGCGCCGCGCCGCGCGCCGCCGCCCAGGCCAGCGCCGGCCGCGGCATCAGCACCACCGCCAGCCAGGCCGGGCCGACCAGCGCAGCGAAAACCAGCCACGCCCAGGCGCCGTAGGCAAGGCCGCGGGCGGCGTGCCACAGGCGCCGCGCGCCCGGCGCGACGCCCGCCAGCGCCAGGCGCAGCACCTGCAGCCAGACGGCGCGCGGCGCCGCCGCGCCGCCCTTTTCGTAGAGCTCGCGGCTGGCGGCGCGGCGCAGCTTGCCGCTCGAGGTCTTCAGCACGATATGCCGATGGGAAACGACGACGTCGTCGGCCGGCACGCCGAGCACCGCCAGCGCCTGCTCGTGGATCGCCGCGCGCAGGCGCTCCTGCATCGCCTTGTCGGCGGCCTTGGTTTCGGCGGCGACGACGATGCGCTCGCTGCCGCTGGCCGGATCGGCGCTGGCGAACACGGCGACGTTGCCCTGGCGGATGCCGGGAATCTTGCCGACGGCCTCTTCGAGCTCCTGCGGATAGAAATTGCGCCCGCCCTTGATGATGATGTCCTTGGCGCGGCCGGTGGGAAAGACCTCGCCGTCGGCGAGGTAGGCGTAGTCGCCCGAATCGCGCCAGTCGCCGGCGACCAGCAGGGCGCGCGTCGCCGCCGCATTGCGGTAGTAGCCCGCCGTGGCCGAGGGGCCGCGGAACTGCAGCCGCCCTTCGCGGCGCTCCGGCAACTCCTTGCCGGCAGCGTCGACGATGCGTATGCCATGGCCCGGCAGCGGCCGGCCGCAGGCGACGAAGCGCAGCGCGTCGGGCTCGTCGTCCGGCGCGGGCAGCGCCGCGCCGCCGGCGGAAAAGTCCCGCCGCCGCACGCGATCGACGAGCAACCCGCGGTTCACCGTCAACGACAGCGCCACCGAGCATTCGGCCAGGCCGTAGGCCGGCGCAAGCGCTTGCGGCCGCAGGCCCCAGCGCGAAAAGCGCGCGGCGAAGCGCGCCATGGTGTCGGCATTGACGGGCTCGGCGCCGTTGAAGGCGATGCGCCAGGACGACAGGTCGAGGCCCGCGAGCTGCTCGTCGGCGATGCGCTTGACGCACAGTTCGTAGGCGAAGTTGGGAGCGCCCGAGAGCGTGCCGCGCTGGTGATGGATCGCCCACAGCCAGCGTTCCGGCGCGGCGAGAAAATCGAGCGGCGACATGACGGCGAAGCGCATGCCGAAGGTCAGGCTCGACAGCCAGGCGCTGATCAGGCCCATGTCGTGGTAGAGCGGCAGCCAGCTGACGAAGCTGTCGCGGCCGCTGACGCCGGCCACCGCTCCCATGGCGCGAATGTTGGCGAGCAGGTTGGCGTGGGTGAGCATGACGCCCTTGGGATTGCCGGTACTGCCCGAGGTGTATTGCAGGAAGGCCAGTTGTTCGGGCCGGACGGCGACGCGCTGCGGCAGGCGCTCGTCGGCGACGAGTTCGGCGGCGATGACGATCTCGCGCACGCAGTCCGCCTGCCCGCGCAGCAGGCGCGCCGGCAGCGCCGCCGCGGCAAAGGTGATGAGCACGCTGGCGCCGGCGTTGGCGAGAATGGCGGCATGGCGGCGCAGATGGTCTTCAAGCTGGCTCGGCCGCGCCGGCGGGTAGATCGGCACCGGCACGCCGCCGGCCAGCAGGACGCCGAAGAAGCTCGGAAAAAATTCGGCGCACGTCGGCAGCATGATCGCCGCCGCCTCGTTCGGCGCGAAGCCGCGCGCCTGCAGCCCGGCCGCCACGGCATGCGCGCGGCGCCAGAGCGCGCCGTAGCTGATCGCGCCGTCGCCGGCGCTGCCGAGCGTGACGATGTGGATGCGCTCGGGCTGGTGCGCGGCATGCCATTCGAGGACATCGACGAGCGTCGCGGCCGAGGCCGGCGCCGCTGCGCCTTCGTCGCGGTCGGGCGACGCCGCGGCCGCGCCCGATGGCGCCGCCAGGGCCGGCGCCGCCGGCCGCTCCTGCGCCCGCAGCACGGCGTCAAGCAGGTCGCGCGGCGTCTCCACCGTCGCCAGCAGCTCAGTCGCCAGCCGGCAGCCGAAGTCGCGCTCGACGCGCATCAGCAGTTCGGCGCGCGCCAGGCTGTCGAAGCCGAGTTCGCCTTCGAGCCGGCTGTCGAGCGTCACGGGCTGCAACCGCGCCGCGTGCGTTTCGTCGCGCAATTGCGTCACCAGGGCCAGGAGTTGGGCAGCGGCATCCATGCCGCTCATCATCCGGGAAAATTCCACTCACCGCAAAGGCGTGCCTTTCGTCCCGGCGAAGCCCGGCGAAATCGTGTGTTAGGCTTGCAGCCATCGAGATTCCGCCCGACCGGGGCTTGCCGAAGCGGAATCCCACCGCACCAGAGGTACCGATGGCATACCGCTTCACCGACCTCGTCGACATCGAGGCCTTCCGCGGAATGATGAAGGCGTTCTACGCCGCGACCGGCATTCCCCATGGGCTCATCGACAGCGAGAACAACGTCCTCAGCGGAATCGGCTGGCAGGAGGCCTGCAGCGACTTCCACCGCGCCAACGCGCTGACCCTGGCGCGCTGCCGGGACAGCGACCAGTTCGTCGCCGCGCATCCCGGCGGCGCGCCCTTCGTCGGCTACCGCTGCCAGAACGGCCTGATGGATTACGCCGCGCCCATCGTCATCGACGGCCGGCATCTGGCGACGATCTTCTTCGGCCAGGTGCTGCACGAGGCGCCCGACCTCGATTTCTTCCGCGGCCAGGCGCGCGCCTGCGGCTTCGACGAGACCGCCTATCTGGCGGCCATCGGCAAGGTGCCCATCGTCGCCAAGGAGCGCGCCGAGGCGATCATGGCGTTCTACGCGCAATTGGCGCAGACGCTCGCGGCGAGCGGGCGCGACCGGCTGCGCCAGCGCACGGAAGACGCGCTGCGCGACAGCGAGGCCCACTTGCAGGCCATCCTCGATTCCTCGCCGGTCGGCATCGGCTGGTCGGATATCGACGGCAAGGTCGAGTACATCAACAACAAATTCACCGAGCTGTTCGGCTACCGCCTGGGCGACATCCCGACCATCGACGACTGGTATCGGCTGGCCTATCCGGACAAGCTGTTCCGCCGCGAAGTCGTCGACCGCTGGGCGCGCGACGTCGCCGCCGCGCGCGTCGCCGGCAGCGAGGCGCCGTCGCTGGAAACGCCCATCGTCTGCAAGGACGGCACGGTTCGCCACGTCATCATCACCGTGTCCTGGGTCGGCGATCACCGCCTGGTCAATTTCAGCGACATCACCGACCGCTGGTCCGTCGAGCAGCGCGAGCACGCCCGCCATTCGATGCTGGAACTCATCGCCAAGGGCGCATCGCTGGCGCAAACCCTGGATGCCATCGTCCGCGGCGTGGAAGCCGAAGATCCGTCGATGCTGTGCGCCATCCTGCTGCTCGACCACGACGGCAAGCACCTGCGCGCCGGCGCCGCGCCGAGCCTGCCGGACTTCTTCAACCGGGCCTTCGACGGCCTCGCCGTCGGCATCGGCGCGGGGTCATGCGGCGCCGCCGCCTTGACGCGCGAGCGCGTCGTCGCCGCCGACATCCGCAGCCATCCGGCCTGGACGAACCACAAGGAACTGGCGACGCAGGCCGGACTGGGATCGTGCTGGTGCGAGCCGGTCCTGGCCAAGGGCCGCCTGCTCGGCACTTTCGCCATTTACCATCGCCAGCCGCGCAGCCCGAGCGAAAACGACCTCTACCTGATCGGCTACGCCGCCAACCTCGCCAGCATCGCCATCGAGCACCACCAGACGCAGGAGGAACTCGAGCGCCAGGCGCACACGGACTTCCTCACCGAACTCGCCAACCGCCGCTATTTCCTCGAACTGGCGGAAGCCGAACTGGCGCGCACGCTGCGCTACGGCAAGCCGTTCTCGCTGCTGATGCTGGACATCGACCACTTCAAGGCGGTCAACGACAGCCACGGCCACAAGGCCGGCGACATGGTGCTGCAGGAACTTGCCGGCGTCATGCGCAAGACCTTGCGCGAAGTCGACGTCTTCGGCCGCCTCGGCGGCGAAGAGTTCGCCGCCATCCTGCCGGAGACCGCCGGCGACAAGGCCCGCGAAGCGGCGGAGCGGCTGCGGCTCGCCGTCGCCGCCGCGGTCATGGCGCTGGACGACGGCACGACGCTGGGCATCACCGTGTCGATCGGCGTCACCACGCTGGCCGACAAGTCGAACAACATCGACCTGCTCTTGCGGCAAGCCGACGCAGCGCTCTACGCGGCCAAGCACGGCGGCCGCAACCGCGTCTGCATGGCCGGCTAGGCGCCCTGCCCCGTCGTCATCTCGAGGACGGCGTCGAGCTTGCCCTCGTCATACAGCGCGACGAGTGCCGCCACCACCGCCGGATCGAACTGGCTGCCGGCATTGGCCTCGATTTCGACGATGGCGTCCGCCGGCGTCCAGGCATCCTTGTAGGGACGCTCGCTGACCAGCGCGTCGAAGACGTCGGCGACGGCGACGATGCGCGTCACCAGCGGGATGTCGGCGCCGGCCAGGCCGTGCGGATAGCCGGCGCCGTCCCAACGCTCGTGATGGCCGATGGCGACCTCGCGCGCCATCGCCAGCGCCGGATCGTGGGAGAGGATGGCGCTGCCGAAATGCGTGTGCTGCTTGACGAGGTCGAACTCCTGCGTCGTCAGCTTGCCCGGCTTTTGCAGCACCGCATCGGGTATGCCGACCTTGCCGACGTCATGGAGCAACGCGGCGCGGCCGAACTCGACGGCCTGCGCCGGCGACAGCCCCACCGCCTGCGCCAGCAGTCTCGTGTATTCCGCCATGCGGCGGATGTGCGTGCCGGTGGTGCTGTCCTTGAACTCGGCCACTTGCCCGAGGGTTTCGATCGCCTGCTCGTAGGACTTGCGCAAGTCGATGTGCAGGCGGAAGTTCTCCAGCGCCGCCGAGCATTGGTTCGCCATCACCTGGATCAGCGCGCGGTCGTTCTGGTTGAGCTCTTCCGACGTTTCCAGATAGATGAAGCCGACCGGACGCTCGTCGAGGACCAGCGGCGCGATCATGGCGCCGGCGCGCAAGCCGTCGGGCACGACGCGGTCGGCCACCGCCCGCGCGCACAGCGCGACCACTTCCTGGAGGCGTGCGGGCAAGGCCGTGGCCGGGTTCAGCTCGCCGGCGCCGGCGCGCACGTGCAGGCCGTCGCCGTCGACGGTCGTCAGCACGCCGTCGATGGTGGAAATGAGGCCGGAGTGGGTGAGCTTGCACAGGGCGATGACCTGCGTCAGGATGCCCTCGAAGAAAGCTTCGAGCGTCGCCCGCTGCAGCTCGTAGAGCCCCGGCGTGGCGTCGAGCACGCTGGCCAGGCCGCGCCGGTTGAGTTCGATGGTTTGCAGGTCGCGGTAGGCCTTGAGCGCGGAGCGCATCGCCGTGTAGAGCTTCTGCGAAGTGAGCTCGGTCTTGTCCTTGTAGTCGTCGATGTCGAAGTGGTCGATGACGAAACGCTCGGGCGCGACGCCCGGCTGGCCGGTGCGGATGATGATGCGCATCATCAGGTTGGCGAACTCGCCGCGGATGGCCTCGACCAGCTTGAGCCCGGCATCGTCGGTTTCCATGACGACGTCGACCAGCGCCACGGCGATGTCCGGATGTTCGGCCAGGCGCCGCTTCGCCTCGGCGGCCGAGCCGGCTTCGATCTGCTGCAGGCCGCGGCCGGCGAAGCGGAAATCCTTGAGGCTGAGCGTGGTCAGCGCCCGCACGTCGGGCTCGTCGTCGACGACCAGCAGCTTCCACGGCGGCTGGCGTGCGGCGCCGCTGTCGGCGGCGGCCGGCGCGCTGTTCTTGCGGATCAATTTCATGGTTCGGCGTCCTCGCACGCTGCCGCCGGGCCGTCGCCGACGCGCAGCGGGAAATCGAGATCGAAGCGGGCGCCGCGGCCCGCTTCGCTGTGGCAGGAGATGGCGCCGCCCAGCGTCTGCGTCGCCAGATTGTAGGCGATGTACAAGCCCAGGCCGCTGCCGCCCTTGGCGCGGCGCGTGGTGAAGAAAGGCTCGAAGACGCGCGCCGCGACGTCGGGCGCCATGCCGCGGCCGTCGTCGGCGTAGGAGAGCCGCACCCAGCCGTCGGCGGCGACGCTAACGGCGATGCGAATGACGCCGCCGCGGCTGCCGTCGTCATAGCCATGCTGGTAGCTGTTCATGGCCAGGTTGGTGAGGATCTGCTCGACCGCGCCGGGCGGCCCGTAGAGCTCGAGGTCGGCGGGGCAATCCACTTCGAAGCGGATCGCCGTGCGCTTGAAGACGGCATGCAGGCCGTGGATGACGTCGTCGATGAGTTCGGCCATGCGGTAGTCGCGGCTGCTCTCCGACGCCTGGTCGACGGACGTGCGCTTGAAGCTTTGCACCAGGCGCGCGGCGCGGCGCAGGTTGCTCATGGTCAGGCCGCAGGCCTGCTCGATCGTCTGCAACTGCGCCAACAGCTGTTCCTCGCTGACTTCTTCCGCGGCGAGCAGCGTGCGAATCGCGGCCAGCGCTTCCTCGATGTGCGACGCGGCGCCGACGGCGACGCCGACCGGCGTATTCACTTCATGCGCGAAGCCCGCCACCATGCGGCCGAGCGAGGCCATCTTCTCGCTCTGCAGGAGTTCGTCGCGCATCGTCTGCAGTTCGTCGACCTTGCGCGCCAGCTCGCGGGTGCGCTCGGCGACGCGCTCTTCGAGATGGAGATTGGCGGCGGCGAGATCGCGGTTCTGTTCCGCGAGCACGTGGTAGAGATTGCCGAGCGCGGCGAGCAGGGCCGCGGTGCCGTGGTCCACCGCCAGCCGGGCGTGATCGAAGGCCGCCGCCGGCGTCTCGCCGGCCCGGATGCGGGCGATCTGCCGCGCCATGTCCTGGTCCTCGCCGAGGATGTGGTAGCCGAGCCAGGCGGCCAGGAAGCCGTGCAGCACCTCGGCCGGGTTGGCGACGGTATGGCGCGCCGTC
Organism: Rhodocyclaceae bacterium; assembly: GCA_028713915.1. Taxonomy (GTDB): domain Bacteria; phylum Pseudomonadota; class Gammaproteobacteria; order Burkholderiales; family Rhodocyclaceae; genus Nitricoxidireducens. The sequence continues at coordinate 38,143 of JAQTNK010000026.1, forward strand.
CACATCGATGACACCTGGTCGATGAACTGGGCATGATGGCGGCGATGCGACTCCTGGTGCCGCGCGTCGACGGCCAAGGCGCTCATCAACCCTTCTTCCTCGGCGAAGTGGTAGCGGGCATACGCGGCCAGGTCGCCGAAGACGGCGTCGAGGGCAGCTTCGTCCTGGTCGCCGGCGATCAGCGAGGCGCCGAGGCGGTTGATCAGTTCCACCAGGTGGTGGTGCTGGGCGTCGACTGTTTCGAGGCCGGTGGTGAAGTTGCTGTCCCAGACAAAGGTTTTCATCGGATCTTCCAGGTGCCGGGCGGTGCAGCGATTATGCCGGTTCGCTGCCGCCGGTGTCGATCTCCCAGCGCACGCAGGGATCGAGCGCGAGCATGGCGCGGGCGGCGGCGGCGCGCATTTCCTCGGCATGCGCCGCCGGCGCGCCTTCCAGCCAGGCCTTCAGCATTCCCGCGGGATGGAAATTCCATTCCGTCGGCGCGACGATGACATAGTCGGCGACGCGCTCGCCGTCGAGGACGATCTCGTGCAGCAGCAGGCCGCGCGCCGTCTCGACCGCGGCGCGGCCGATGCCGGGGGCGACGGCGGCGGCGCTGACGCGTCCCAGGCCGTGCGGCGCCGTCAGATCGGCCATCCGCGCCGCGACGCGCGCCAGCAGCGGCGCAAGACTGAGCAATTCGGGATGCCGCGCCAGCGCGCCGGTGCTGGCGGCGCGTCCGTAATAGGCGGGTGCGGCGGCGAAAGCGGCGTCGAGGCGCGGCCACAGCGCCAGCGTCTGCGCCGCCGCCAGCGCCGGCAGCAATGGCGCGTCGCCGGGCGACGGCGGCTCCGGCACGGCGCGCAAGGCCGCTTCGATCTGCGCCCACGGCGCGCGCATGGCAGCGCTCGCCCAGGCGTCGAACGAACCGTCCTGCAGGTGTCGTCGCCCGGCGACGAGCAGACTTTCCTGGCGCGGCAGGCCCAGCGCCTGCGGCCAATCGAGCAGCAGCCGCCAAAGATGTTCACGCTGCGCTTCCGCCAGCACGACGGCATCGACGATCGGCGCCTGCGCCACGCCGCGCGCCGCGCCCAGCGCCAATTGCGCGGCGACGCCCTGCGCCGCGCCGCAGATCGAGTAGAGCAGCGGCAGCATGCGCACCGCTTCATCCGCGGCGCGACCGCGCAGCATGGCGGCGGCATTGGGCCGCGCGACGCGCACGGCGACATCGCGCATACGGCCGTCCCGCCAGCGCAGGCTGAGGCGGACGGCACCGGAATCGAAGACGGGCGTGGCCATGACGGCATTATCGCCGCGCTGGCCGCCGCCATGCCGCGGTTTTTTTGGCACTCAGCCGTCGAGGCGGAATCGCAACGGCACGCGCACCTGCGCTGCTACCGGTTCGGTGCCGCGCCGCGCCGGCACGAAGCGCCAGGTCCGCACGGCCGTCAGCGCGGCGCAATCCAACTGCTCCTCACCGGAACTCACGGCGACAGCCACCGCGCTGGGGCGACCGTCCGCGCCGACGACAACGTCGAGCAGCACCGTGCCTTCGATGCGGCGGCGGCGCGCCGCCGGCGGGTAGGCCGGCGCCGGATTGTCGAAGTAGGCGGCGTCGTAGCGCGGCGGCGACACGGGCGCATCGAGCGGCATGGACGGACGCACCACGTTCGCGATGTTCGCGGCCGACTGCGGCGTCTCGGCGCCCGCTGCCGCGTCGACCACGGCGGACGGCACGCTCGCCGCAGCCGCTGCGACGACACTCTGCCGCGCAGCGCGCGCCGGCGCGGACCGCGGCGCGGCAGCAACGGCACGCGCGGGTGTCGGCAGCGCGGCCGCCGCCTGAACGAAATCCACCGTCAACGGCCGCGGCGCCGCCGGCGCCACGTAGGGCGCAACCGCCGCCAGCGCCAGCACGACGCCGTGGATCGCCAGGGAAGCCGACAGCGGCGTGCGCAAGCCCATCTCAGTAACTCAGGTGCAACGTCAACCGCAGCGTGCGCGGCTCGGCAGGATGCGTGTGGATGTCGTCGACCGGCGACGCCTCGCCCCGCAGCTGCGAGGCATAGTAGTAGTCGATGTCGCTGACGCGGGCGTCGCCGAGGTTGAGGACGTCGAGCGCGAGCTTGGCGTGCTTGTCGATGCGATAGCCGATGCGAAGGTTGACCAGCGTCGACGCCGGCGAGCGCACGGAGTCGTCCTCGATCAGCGGCCGCGGGCCGAAGTAGCGCAGGCGCATGCCGCCCGACCACTTGGCATGGTCGTCGTAGGTGGCGCCCAGCGACGCCGTCTTCTCGATCGAACCGGGGATGTAGTTGCCGGGAACGCCATTGTCGATGGTCGTGTAGCGGGCGCGCGAATCGGCGAAGTCGGCATCGACGGTGACCTGCGCCGTCGGCGTCCAGTAGTTGGCCCACTCGACGCCGCTGCGGCGGCTTGGAAAGCTCGGCGCGGTAGTGCCGGCGTCGCCGGCGAACACCAGTTCCGAAGCGAGATCGAGACGCCACAGGGCAAGCGAGGTCTGCAGCTGCGGCACCAAGGCGCTGCGCACGCCAAGTTCGGCACCCTTGGCCCGCACCAGCGGCGTCGCGGCAGCCACGGCGGTGCCGAAGGCCGGATCGCGGAAGTCGGGATTGAGCTTGACGGTGACGCCGCGCGCATCGTTGCTGTGAAAGCCGTAGCCGTAGTTCGCGTAATACTCGGTCTTGTCCCACGGGCCGAAGATCAGCGATATCTTCGGGCTGGCGATGCTCGCGTTCGCCTTGCCCGAGTTCTGCGCCGTATCACTGGCGACGTCGAAGCGGTAAACGTCCTCGCGCAAGCCGACGATGCTGCGGAACTTCTCGACCCACTGCACCTGGCTCTCGCCATAGACGGCAACGCTGCCTTCCGTTACCCGGTCCTGGCTGATCGTGCCCCAGCGCTGCCGTGCCGTCGTCGTGTAGAGGCCGACATTGCCGATGTCGTCGTAGCGCGACTGCAAGCCGAGCGTGAACTCCGCCGCCCTGCCGCCCCAGTCGCCGTACCAGGTACGGGCGGCATTCAGGCCATAGACCTTGCGCCGGTCGGCCTGCTCGAACTGGTCGCCGGGGCCGGGATCGCAGCCGAGCGTACAGAACGTGAAGTTCGACCAGAGGTCGAGGCGGTAATCCATCACGTAGGCGTTGGCGCGGGTCCAGGCGTCACCGCCCCGTTCCGACCATTCGCCGGAGAGGCTGTAGCGATGCGTCTTGCCGCCGTCGCTGGGATCCAGATTGCCGAAGCGCGAAATCAGCCCGGCGTCGATGGCGCGCTGCGGCACCTGGTCGGTCGACGACCACTGCGCCTGATAGGCCATCGCCGCCACGGACCAGCCGTTGTCTTTACTGCCCTGGCTCACGCGCAGCAGGCCGTTGAGCTTGCCGAGGTTCTCCGCCAGCGTCCAGGGACCGTCGTTCTGCGTCCATTCGAGCGCGTAGAGAAGGTTGCCGTCGCCGGCCGGCTTTGATCCTGCCATGAGGCCGCGCCGGTAGCCGCCCGCGCCCACGGTGACGTCCGCAAATGGCGCATCGACCCTGCGAAAGTAGTCGATCGACGCCGAGCCCGCCGTGGCGAAGTCGCCGACATCCGCCGCATAAGGACCCTTGCGGTATTGCATGCGGTCGACGAGTTCCGGGATGAGGAACTGGAGGTCGGAATAGCCCTGGCCATGGGCGTGCGTGGGCATATTCATCGGCATGCCCAACAGCGAAGTGGCGAAATCGGTGCCGTGATCGAGGTTGAAGCCGCGCAGGTAGTACTGGTTGGCTTTGCCGTCGCCGCTGTGCTGCGAAATGACCAGGCCCGGCACGGCTTCCAGCACTTCGGCCGGGCGCAGCAGCGGGCGATTCTCCAGCTGGCTCGCCGTAACCGTGCCTTCGCTGGCGGTTGCGGCTTCGCCGATCAGGTCGTCGGCGTTGGCGGTGACCTCGATGACGTCGAGCGTCGGCACGCCGCCGGCATGGGCGGCAACGGCGACTAGGCAGGCTAACAGGGCCGCCAGCGGCCGCGGCGCAGCGATTGGTTCCACACTTTCCCCTCGTCAATCCGAATGAATCCGATTGAAGAATGGTAGGACGTTTTGTATTTTTGTCATACGGGCGGGCAAAAAAACTAGCGGCTGCCGCCCGCCGCCATCGCCTGGCCGCGGTTCCGCCAGACGGCCATGAGGAAGCTGCCGGCGATGACGGCGATCACGCCGCCGCCGAAGAAGAGCTCCTTGCCGTCGCTCCAGCTATCGATGGCCGGCAGCGACATCTTCATCACGCCGAAGGCGCCGACCAGCAGGCTGACGCCGCCGACCACCAGGCTCATGACGCGCGAGGCGATCACCGCGACCTGGTCGGCGCGGCGGATCAGGCCCGAAATCCACAAGCCGTTGATGCCGTCCGTCACCAGCATGCCGAGCATGAACAGCAGGCCGAGCATCAGCGCCTGCTGCCAGCCGCCGAAGCGCGTCGCGGTCAGGGCGAACAGCGCCGCCTGGCTGATGGTGTCGAAAGACAGCGCGAACAGCGCGCCGACCAGCGCGATCCAGCACGGGCTGGCGGCCTGCGTCAGGCGGCCGAGGAAGCGGCCTTTCAGGCCGACCGGACGCACGACTTCGCCGGGTCCGCTGCGCAGCACGGCGTCGATGTTGACCAGGCCCAAGGCCAGCAGGAAGGCGATGGAGACCCAGGCGCCGAAGGTATCCAGCCACGCCGGCGTCTGCCAGCGCTGCGCCAGGGTGCTGACCGTCAGGGAAATGGCGACGACGACGGCGCCGTGGCCCACGGAGAAGAGCACGCCGCAAAAGCGCGCCAGGCGCGGGTTGCTGCGGGAATTGAAGCGCGTCAGGCCGTCGATGGTGGCGAGATGGTCGGCGTCGAAGCCGTGCTTCACGCCGAGCACGAACACCAGCAGGCTCAACGCAACAATATCCTGGGGCAGCGCGTCCATGGCAAGTCGTCTCTCGAGGGGGGGACGTAGGAAGTTTATCCTATTTTTCCTACGCGGGGACATGAGGTACAGTTCCCGCATGTCGCCTGCAATGAGCTTATTCGCCAATTTCGTGCTGGTCCTCGCGCTCGGCTTCTTCTTCGGCCTGGCCTTCGAGGACTTCTACTCGCGCGGCGGCAAGGAGCGCCCCGGCGGCGTGCGCACGTTTCCGCTGCTGGCCCTGGCCGGCGCGCTGCTCTATCGCATGGAACCGGCCAGCCTCTTGCCGTTCAGCGTCGGCCTGCTGGTGATCGGCGCCTGGCTGACGGCCTACTATTGGCGCCATCTGGCGCAGACCAGCAGCGAAGGGCATTCGAATGCCGGCCTGATGGTGCTGATCTGCAACGTGCTGGCCTATCTGCTCGGTCCCGCCGTGATGGTCGGCCCGCCGTGGGTGGCCATCGCCGTCACCGTCGGCGCCGTGCTGCTGCTGGCGGCGCGCGAACGGCTGCACGAACTGGCGCGGCGCATCGAGCTCGCCGAGATCGTCACCGCCGGCAAGTTCCTCATCCTCACCGGCCTGATCATGCCCATCCTGCCCAACGAGCCGGTGACGGGCCTGACGCAGATCACGCCGCACCAGTTGTGGCTGGCGGTCCTCGCGGTATGCACGGTGTCCTACGCAAGCTACCTGCTGCAGCGCTACGTCGCGCCGCAGGGCGCCGGCTGGTGGGTCGCGCTGCTGGGCGGGCTGTATTCGTCGACCGCCACCACGGTGGTCCTCGCCCGGCGCGCCGGCGCCGAGCCCGCGACGCTGCGGATGGCGCAGACCGGCATCGTCCTGGCGACGGCCGTGATGTATTTGCGCCTGCTGGTCATCATCGCCTTGCTGAACTGGACGCTGGCGATGACGCTGGCACCGGTCCTGCTCGTGCTCTCCGCCATCGGCTTCGGGCTCGCCGTGTTCTGGGGCAAAGCCCTGGCGGGCACCGACCAGGCGCAGGTCGGCACGGCCTCGCCGACCAACCCGCTCGAGTTGACTGCGGCGCTGGTGTTCGCCGTCCTCTTCGTCGTCATCTCGGTGGCCTCGAGCTGGGTCAACGCGCGCTTCGGCGCCGGCGGCATCTACGGCCTGGCGGCGCTGGTCGGCTTTTCCGACATCGATCCCTTCGTCCTCAGCGTCGCGCAGGAGCGTGCCGGCACCTTGTCGGTCGCCACCGGCGCCGTCGCCGTGCTGATCGCCACGTCCTCCAACAACGTGCTCAAGGCCGCCTATACGTTCTCGTTCGTCAAGGGGCGCGGCTGCATTGCGCCCGCGGCGGCGCTCGGCCTTCTCGCCGTGCTCGGCCTCGCCGCCTCGGCGTGGCTGGTCTAGGGGCAGCGGCAAAGCCGGCGGCCGCCTCCATCATGCGCTCGTCATGACGCACGCAGCCGGCGTTCGCCGGCCGGTCCGGACGAGCGCGTAGTCGCCTTCTTCGATTGACGAATACCGTGATGACGGTATTTCCGTCGACTCCCACGCGGGATATGGTTCGCCTGCCCGGTTTCCTCGTTCTCCGCCGCGAGACGGAATCGGCGCATTCCGATTCACATCATCGTCAGACAAGGGAAATCGTCATGAAAATTGGAGACATCCGTGCCATCGCCAAATCCCGCGGCATCCCGACGGGAAAGCAGACGAAGGCCGAACTGATCAAGTCGATTCAGCTCGGCGAAGGCAATTTCGATTGCTTTTCGAGCGCCGCCAGCGGCGAATGCGACCAGGTCGGCTGCTCCTGGCGCGACGAATGTTTTGACGCGGCGCAGAAGGGCAAGCCGTCGTGAATCCGACGCGGCAGGCGCGGCGCCACGCTGCGCGCCGCGAGGCCGACTGAAGTGAACCTTTCCCGCAGATCGACAGCGGTGCACGATCGGGCCGGCGGGGTGCCCTGCTTCGCTCCATGTCCCCCGTCGGCGGCCGATGGCCACCTCCTCCTCCTTTACTTGCGCGAAGCAGGGCACCCCACCGGCCCGATCGCATCGGGTCTTGGTTTTGGCTGGACGCAAAGGCGACAGTCGATTCCGCCCTGGGCGGCGGGTGGCCGACTCCGGGAAGTAAAGGAGGAGGGCCGGGCGCAGCCCGGCCCGGGGGACATGGACGGAGTCGGCCACCCGCTGCCCAGGGCGCGCGCCAGCCGCTGGCGAACAGGATGTTTCGTGCGTCGCGCGAGGCGCGCAGCAACACGGAGAACATGACATGAACATGACCGTTTCCCAGGCGATTCAGGCGAGGCGTTCCGTGCGCAGCTATCGCGACGGCGAGCTCGACCGCCCCACCATACAGTCGCTGCTCGACGCCGCGGTGCGCGCGCCGACGGCGGTGCACGAAGAGCCTTGGGCGTTCGTCGTCGTCCAGGACCGCCAAACGCTGCGACGTCTTTCGGACCGCGCCAAGCCGCTTTTTGCCGAGGAGATGCGCCACGCCGGCGTCGTGCGCGCCGGCCACTCCTTCGATGTCTTCAGCAGCCCCGAGTTCAACGTCTTCTATGACGCCGGCACGCTGATCGTGATCTGCGCCAAGCCGGTCGGGCCGTTCGTCGCGGCCGACTGCTGGCTCGCCGCCGAGAACCTGATGCTGGCGGCATGCGCAATGGGCTTGGGAACGTGCGTCATCGGCTCCGCCGTGGCGGCCTTGAACATCCCCGAGACCAAGACGGAACTGGGCATTCCCGCTGACTACGCAGCGGTCGCGCCGCTCATCGTCGGCTATCCGCGCGGCGAGACGCCGGCGAGTTCGCGGCGCGAGCCCGTGGTTCTGGCGTGGCGCTGAACATCGGACGAGCTGTCGTCCTGTCCATCGCCTGAGCAAGCGCCGGCGGGCGAGTCGTTTCAGCGCCGCGTCGCCAGCAGGCGGCGCAACTGTGCCAACGGCCGCGTGTTGAGCACGTCGGCGGCAGCGAGCCAGCCGCGCCGCGCCTGGCCGATGCCGTAGCGCAGGTTGGCGAAATCCTCGCGGCTGTGGGCGTCGGAGTCGATCGCCACCAGCACGCCCTCCTCCTTCGCCATCAGGCAATGGCTGTCGAGCAGGTCGAGCCGCTCGGGATGGGCGTTGAGTTCGAGGAAGCAGCCGTTGTTCTTCGCCTGACGCACGATGCGCAGCATGTCCACGTCATACGGCGCGCGGCTCTCGATGACGCGCCCGGTGGGATGCGCCAGCAGCGTGAAGTGGCGGTTGTCCATGGCGCGCAGGATGCGCTCGGTCTGCTTGGCGCGCGGCAGCTCGAAGCGGCTGTGCACAGCGCCGACGACGAGGTCGAGGCGCGCCAGCGCGTCATCGGGCAGATCGAGGCTGCCATCCTCGAGGATGTCGACCTCGATGCCCTTCAACAGCACGATGCCCTCGAGCCGGGCGTTGAGGCGGTCGATTTCGTCGCACTGTTCGGCCAGGCGGCGCGCATCGAGGCCGTGGGCCATGGCGAGGCGGCGCGAGTGCTCGGTGATGGCGAGGTAGCCCAGGCCCAGCGCCTTCGCCGCCAGCGCCATTTCCTCGAGCGTGTGATGGCCGTCCGTCGCCTTCGTGTGGGCATGCAGGTCGCCGCGCAAGTCGGCCAGCTCGACCAGTTGCGGCAGGCGGCCGGCGCGCGCCGCCGCGATCTCGCCGCGATCCTCGCGCAGTTCCGGCGCGATCCAGGGCAGGCCCAGCGCCCGATAGACCGACTCCTCGCTGTCGCCGGCGATGCGCGCCGTGCCGCGGAACACGCCGTATTCGTTGAGCTTGAGCCCGGCCTCCTGGGCGATGCGCCGCAAGGCAATGTTGTGTGCCTTGGAGCCGGTGAAATAGCAGAGCGCCGCGCCGTAGGCCGCGGCCGCGACGACGCGCAGGTCCACCTGCAGGCCGCTTTGCAGCAGCACGCTGGCGCGCGTCGGCCCTTGCGAGAGCACCTCGCTCACCTCGTCGTAGCCGGTGAAGCGCGCCATGACGTCGCTGCCCGCCGTCGCCGTGACGACGATGTCGAGGTCGCCGACGGTTTCGCGGCAGCGCCGGTAGCTGCCGGCCGCTTCGACCTGCGTCACGCCGCGCGCGCCCGCCAGCCAGGCGACCAGCGATGCGGCGTACGGCGCGGCGGTGGCGAGCTTGACGCGCCGCGCCTTGGACAGGCGCGCCTCGACCGCCTGCAGGATCTTGGCCTCGGTCCTGGCGCCGAAGCCGGGCAGGTCGCGGATGCGGCCGTCGCGGGCGGCGCGCGCCAGCTGTTCGAGCGTCTGCACGTCGAGTTCCTGCCACAGCAGGCGCACGCGTTTGGGCCCGAGGCCCGGCACGTGCAGCAATTCGGTGATCGCCGGCGGCAGCTCGGTGCGCAGCTTGTCAAGCGCGCGGCACTTGCCGGTGGCGACGATCTCGCGCATTTTCGCGGCAAGGTCGTCGCCGATGCCGGGCAGGCTCGTCAGGTCTTCGCCGCCCTCGAGCATGGCGCGCACTTCGTCGCCGAGTTCGCCGACGACGCGGGCGGCATTGCGGTAGGCGCGGATGCGGAACGGGTTGGCTTGCTGGATCTCCAGCAGGTCGCCGATCTCGGCGAAGGCGGCGGCGATGTCGGCGTTGTGGATGGGCATGCGGCTGCGCTCAGCTCGCTTGCCGCTGCTGCCGATCGACGGCTTGCGCCAGCTCGCGCAGCCGGGCCGACACCGCGATCGGATAGGCCGGCGCCGCATCGAGCGAGCGCAGCGCCGGCGGCAGTCGCGCAAGCTGTGCGGCGGCGTAGTCGCGCACCTGCGTCAGCTGCGGCGACGGCGCCAGGCGGCGGCCGGCGCGCATCATCGGCTGCAGCAGCGCCTCGCCCGGCTGCGCGTCGTCGGCCGTGGTGAGCAGGTCGGCGACGAAGCGTGCGGCGGCGTCCACGCTGCGATAGACCTGCTTGCGTCCCGGCCAGGTGGCCTTGCCTTCCGAGCGCTTGCGCCGGGGCCGGCCGGCGTATTCCTGCAGCTTGTAGGCGCAGTCGAGATAGGGCTGATCGGCCGAGGTGTTCATGCGCGTGCCGACGCCGAAGCCGTCGATCGGCGCGCCGGCGGCGACCAGGTCGCGCAGGCGGAATTCGTCGAGGTTGCCGCTGGCGAAGATATCGACGCTGCCAAGTCCGCCGCCGTCGAGGATGGCCCGCACCCGCCGCGCGTGCGCGCCGAGGTCGCCGCTGTCGATGCGCACGGCCTGGATGGCGATGCCCTCCTGCGCCAGGCGCGCCGCGAGCGGCACCAGCTGCGCCGCCGCGGCTTCGGTGTCGTAGGTGTCGATCAGCATGGTGTTGGCGCGCGGATGGCTGTGGGCGAAATGCGCGAATGCCGCCATCTCGTCGTCGTGCGCCTCGATGAACGAATGCGCCATGGTGCCGAACAGCGGCACCTCCCAGCGCTTGCCGGCGAGCACGTTCGAGGTGCCGCCGAAGCCGGCGAGATAGCTGGCGCGCGCCGACAGCAGCCCGGCCTCGGCGCCGTGCGCGCGGCGCAGGCCGAAATCGACCAGCAGCTTGCCCGGCGCCGCCAACACGCAGCGCGCGGCCTTGGAGGCGACCAGGGTCTGGAACTGCAGCAGGTTGATGATGCGCGTTTCCACCAATTGCGCCTGCGGCAACGTCGCCACCACGCGCAGGATCGGTTCGTCGGCGAAGAACGGCGTGCCTTCGGGCATGGCGTCCACCTCGCCGGCGAAGCGCAGCGCGGCGAGCTCGTCGACGAAGTCGCGGCGGAAACGGCCGCAGTCGGCCAGCCAGAACAGTTCGTCGGCGGAAAAGCGCAGGTTCTCGAGAAAGTCGAGAACCTGCTCGAGGCCCGCCGCGACGAGAAAGTTGCGGCCCGCCGGCAGCTTGCGGACGAAGAACTCGAAGACGGCGATGCCGTCCATGCCCTGGTCGCGGTATGCCTGAAGCATGCTCAGCTGATAGAGATCGGTGAGCAGCGGCGAGGTCGCGGCATTCATGTCGTGGTCATGACGATACGGGGCGGCCGCATCAGGCCAGGAGCACCGCCAGCAGCCCGGTCAGGAAGATGCCGTCGAACGTGCCGGCGCCACCGATCGAGACCACCGGCGCGCCCAGCTTGCGGATGGCGCCGAGACGCAGCAGGTCGGCGCCGATCAGCACGCCGAGCGTACCGCCGATGTAGGCGAGCGGTGCCGCCGCCTGCGAATCGAACAGGACGCTGACGAGGGCGGCGGTCAGCGGCGCAACGAACAAAGGCATGCCGATGCCGACGCCGCGGACCGGCGCGCTGGTCGCGTGGGCGACGACGCCGACGACCGCGATGACGCCGACGACCGGCGCCAGCGCCAGCGAATTGTGGCCCAGCAAGTAGAAGGAAAAGGCCAGCGGCGTGACGGCGCCGCCGACATTGACGGCGACGATCGTGCGGCCGACGAACTTCACGCGCGGCAGCCCAAGCGGTCGATAGACTTCCTGCTGCGGCTCGACCTCGACCGGATCCGTGGCGACCGAAAACAGCGGCACGTTGACGAGGCTGCCGAACAGCGTCGTCATCAGCAACAGGTAAGCCGACTCCTGCGACAGCCCGAGCTTTTCGAAGGCGATGCCCACCAACTGGAGCTGGACGGCCACCGCCAGAAGCGTCAGCGCGGCCACCAGCAGCAGCAAGCGTGGAAAGGTCATCTACCCACCCTCCGTTCGGTCATGGCGCGCCGCGGCGCCATCCGCATCAAACTCCCCGCCCCCCGGCGGCAAAGAGCGCTGCCGCATCCGATACGACCCGCCGCGGTGGCGCAAGTTCGCGCCGGGGCTCAGGACACCGGCACGGACTTGGCCTTGCCGCCGTCCTCCTTGGGCAGGCGCACGGTCAACACGCCGTTCTTGTAGTTCGCCTCGGCCTGGTCGATGTTCACGTTGCGCGGCAACGGGATGGCGCGCTGGAACGAACCGTAGGCGCGCTCCATGAGATGGTAGGTGCTGTCGTGCGTTTCGCGCCGGAAGTGCTTTTCCCCGGTGACATAGAGGACGTTGCCTTCGATGGTGATGCGGCAGTCTTCCTTCTCCATGCCGGGCACTTCCACCCGCACCACGACGTCCCTTCCCGTCTCTTCGACTTCGCCCGCCAGCAGGCTCCAGCGCGGGAAGGCGGCGAGCGCCTGGCTCTCCGTCAGTTCCTCGTTCTTGTTGCGGACGAACGGCGTCAGCGCATTGCTGCTGCGGCTGAGCAGTTCGCGCCAGCCTTCGGAAAGGCTCTCCCACGCGCGATTGAGCTCGCGGCCGATGTTCTTTCCTGCCTCTTTCAGGGAATCCAGCATGTCGATCTCCTTTTTGCGATTGCAGATGGCGTTTACCCTTCCCCCGCGCCTTCCCGTACCCAACTCAAATAGCAGTGTAGTGCCCGCCACGCGATCGACAAGAGACAACTGCCGCTGATCCGATGTGCCGGGTTGCCAAGCTGCGGCGCGGCGACTAGAGTCGGTGTTGCAGCGGCAGCATTTCAAATATGCTTATGGCATTGCGCAATTTCGCTGCCGTCAGTGTGCATATGGGACCGGGCGCAACGGAGAAAACCATGAACTCTCGATCGTCGTCTGCCGGCTTCCGGTCCATCCGCCGCGACGTTGCGCGTTCGCGAGGAGCCCTCGATGGCCTGGCAGACTTTCGCCCATGACGCCGACGTCGGCGTGCGCGGCAGCGGCGCGACGCTGGCGGAAGCGTTCGCCGGCGCCGCCACGGCCTTGACCGCCGCGGTGTGCGACCCGGCGCGGGTGAGGGCGCACGAGGCCGTCGCCATCGCCTGCGCCGCGCCCGACGACGAACTGCTGCTGGTCGATTGGCTCAATGCCCTCGTCTTCGAGATGGCGACGCGCCACATGCTGTTCTCGCGCTTCGACGTCAGCATCGACGGCCACCGCCTGCAGGCGACCGCCTGGGGCGAGCCGGTGGCGGCGCCACGCCACCGGCCTGCCGCCGAGGTCAAGGGCGCTTCCTATTGCGAGCTGGAAGTCGGACGGCAGCCGGACGGGCGCTGGCTGGCGCAATGCATCGTCGACGTGTGAGGACGCCATGGACACCACCCTGCTCACGCAGCGCGGCCCGTTCGAATGGGAGCTGCCCGCCAGCGGCCGCATGCGCGTGCCCGGCATCCTCTTCGCATCGCGCGAACTCGTCGCGGCGATGGACGACAAGGTGCGCGAACAAGTGGCCAACGTCGCCAGCCTGCCCGGCATCGTCGCCGCTTCCTACGCCATGCCCGACGCCCACTGGGGCTACGGCTTTCCCATCGGCGGCGTTGCCGCCTTCGCCGCCGACGAGGGCGGCGTGGTCTCGGCCGGCGGCGTCGGCTTCGACATCTCCTGCGGCGTACGCACCTTGCATACCGGCCTCAAGCGCGCCGACGTCGAAGCCGCCCAGGCGCGCCTGGCGGACGTCCTCTATGCGCGCATCCCCGCCGGCGTCGGCAGCACCGGCGTGCTGCGCCTGGCGGCGGCCGGCATGGACGCCATGCTGAAAGGCGGCGCGCGCTGGGCGGTCCAGGAAGGCTTCGGCACGGCCGCCGACCTTTCGCGCATCGAGGAGTCCGGCTGCGTCGCCGGCGCCGATGCCGCCGCCGTTTCCGACCAGGCCAAGAAGCGCCAGCGCGACGAGATGGGCACGCTGGGCTCGGGCAACCACTACCTCGAAGTGCAGGCGGTGGCCGAGCTGTTCGACGCCGCCGCCGCCCGCGCCTACGGCCTCGCCGTCGACGACGTGGTGGTCAGCATCCATTGCGGCTCGCGCGGCCTGGGCCATCAGATCGGCACCGACTACTTGCGCGAAATGGTGGTGGCGGCGCCGGCCGCCGGCATCGCGCTGCCCGACCGCGAACTGGCCTGCGCGCCGCTCGACTCCGCGCTCGGCCGGCGCTACCTGGGCGCCATGCGCGCCGCCATCAACTGCGCGCTGGCCAATCGCCAGATCCTCACCCATCTGGCGCGCGCGGCTTTCGCCGAAGTGTTTCCCGGCGTCGCGCTGCCGCTGCTCTACGACGTCTCCCACAACACCTGCAAGGAGGAAACCCACATCGTCGACGGCCGCCCGCGCCGCCTGTTCGTCCATCGCAAGGGCGCGACGCGCGCCTTCGGGCCGGGGCATGCGGAACTGCCGCGCGAGTATGCCGCGGCCGGCCAGCCGGTGCTGATCGGCGGCAGCATGGGCACGGCATCCTACATCCTCGCCGGCGCGGCGGCCGCCGGCGAGCGCGCCTTCGGCTCCGCCTGCCACGGCGCCGGACGCGCGATGAGCCGCCACGAAGCGACGCGCCGCTGGCAAGGCCGCGCGCTGGTCGACGCGCTGGCGGCGCAAGGCATCCTGATCCGCAGTCCGAGCTGGCGCGGCGTCGCCGAGGAAGCGCCGCTGGCCTACAAGGACGTCGGCGCCGTCGTCGATGCCGCCGACCGCGCCGGCCTGGCGATCAAGGTGGCGCGCCTGTCGCCGCTGGTCTGCGTCAAGGGCTGACGCCGGTACCCGCAGCGCCTGCCCGCAACGCCTCGGCCACCAGACCATGCAGCCGCTGCCAGTGCGACCCTTCCCAGAAAATGCGCCCGCAGCGATCGCAGGTGGTGAAGCGCGCGTAGTTCGCCTGCACCAACGGCGGCAGGCGGTCGAGCACTTGCGCCTTGTCGATCGCGCGCAAGGGCGCGTTGCAGTCCATGCACAGCGTGAACGGCCGCAGGCTGCGCGCCAGGTCCAGCCGGTTCACGATCTCGCCGAACTGCTGCGCCGGCTTCAGGGTATGCACGTAGCAGCCGTGGGTGATGTCGCGCCGCTTGAGCAGTTCGCGATCGCGCGTCAGCACGATGCGCGCTTCGTCGCGCGCGGTTTGCGCAATCTCGTCGTCGCCGAAATCGTTGCGGTAAAGCGTGTCGAAACCGGCCATGCGCAAGAGGCGCGCCAGCCCGCCGAGGTGGGCGTCGGCGACGAAGCGCGTGACGCGCAGCGGCCAGGCGCGCACGCGCAGCAGCGGCGTGATGTCGAGCGCCTCGAACTTCGGGTAGACGGCGACGCGGTCGCCGTCCTGCAGCAGGCGCTCGAAGCCCGCCGATTCGCCATTGACGAGGATCAGCTCGACCTCGGTATGCGGCACGCCGAGAGCCTCGATCATGTGCTTGGTGGTGGCCGCCCGCGCACACGGCGCGCTGAATTCGCGCCGGCGCCGCGCGGGCGCCAGGAAGTCGTTGAGTTCCTCGTAGAAGCGAAATGTCGCCGTCGCCATCGACCTTGCCTTATGCTTTGCAGACGAGAGTTGACAGCATGGCACTTCTCGAGATCGCGCACATGGGAAGAATGACGGCAGGCCCGACCTCCGGGACGACGAAGGATATCCAGGCGATGCTGCGCGAAATCGCCGCGGAGGTCGCTTATACGCACCGCGAGATCGGCAAGGACGCGCTCGATGCGCGGGTGATGGCGGCGATGGCGAAAGTGCCGCGCGAGCGCTTCATACCAGAACCCTATCGCTATCGCGCCTTCGCCAACGGCCCGGTGCCGATCGGCCACGGCCAGACCATCTCGCAGCCGTTCATGGTCGCGCTGATGACCGACCTGCTCAATCCCCGGCCCGACAGCACGATCCTCGAGGTCGGCAGCGGCTCCGGCTACCAGGCGGCGGTGCTGGCCGAAATCGTCGGGCACGTCTATAGCATCGAGATCGTCGGCGCGCTCGCCGAGGCAGCCAGGGAGCGCCTGCAGCGCCTCGGCTATGACAATGTCACCACGCGGCACGGCGACGGCTATCACGGCTGGGCCGAACACGCGCCTTTCGACGGCATCGTCGTCACGGCGGCGGCGCCGTACATTCCGCCGCCGTTGGTCGCGCAGTTGAAGCCCGGCGCGCGGCTCGTCATCCCGGTCGGCGAGCCCGGCGGCGTGCAGGTGCTGACGCTGGTCGAGAAAGCCGCCGACGGCGCCGTCAGCAGCCGGAACCTCCTGATGGTGGCCTTCGTGCCGCTGACGCGGACGCCGGCCTAGCCGTGCGGTCGAATCGGCGTCGCCGCCCGGCCTTACGCCGCCGCGGCGAGCGGCATCACCAGCGTGAACACCGCGCCGCCTTCGGCGTGATTGAAGGCGGAGAGCTTGCCGCCGTGGCGCTCGACGATGCCGTAGCTGATCGCCAGGCCGAGGCCGGTGCCCTTGCCGACGGGCTTGGTGGTGAAAAAAGGATCGAAGATGCGGCCGAGGTTTTCGGCGCCGATGCCGGGGCCGTTGTCGCGAAAGTCGATGATCGCCCATTGCCCGTCGCCGCCGGCGGTGACGGTCAGGCTGGCTGCCGCGGAGACGCCCGCGGCGTCGACGGCGTTCTGCGCGAGGTTCATCACCACCTGCTGCATCTGCCCGGGCGAACCGACGACGAAAAGCGGCACCGGCAATTGCAGGTCGACGCGGAAGCGCTCCGGCGCCGCCTTCGCCACCCAATGCACGGCGCGCTCGATGACCGGCACGAGGTCGAAGCGCTCGCGCTCGTCGCGGTCGACGGCCGAGAAGCGCTTGAGCCCGTCGACGATGTCGCGCGTGCGCTCCGCCCCTTCGACGGTGCCGTCGATCAGCGACGGCAAGTCGGCGAGAATGCGCTCGATGCGCAATTCGCGCTTGAGCTTCTCGCGCTCGGCGGCCGGCATGTCGCCATGCACCGCCGCCAGGTAGTCGCCAATGCGTTTGGCATATTTCTTGAGCGCCACGGCGTTGCCGAGGACGAAGCTGATCGGATTGTTGAGTTCGTGCGCGACGCCGGCGACGAGGCGGCCGAGCGACGCCATTTTCTCGGAATGCAGCAGCTGCTGCTGGGCGTGCTTGAGTTCCTCGTGGGCGCGGCGCAAGGCCTGGTAGGCGCGCTGCAGCTCGCCGACCGGGCGGCCGGTGACGACCATGCCGAGCAGCTTGCCGACGGCGCTGTAGCGCGGCGTGCAGTTGAGCGACACCGGCACCGATACGCCTTCGGCGCTGACCAGCTGCAGCTCGCAATCCTGCAGCTTCTCGCCCGGATGCCCGGTGAAATGCCGCTCCGCCGCCAGGCGCGACGCTTCGTCGGCGAAGAGGTCGAAGATCGGCCGCCCGCGCAGCTCTTCCTCGCTCTTGCCGGTCAGCGTCAGCATCGAATGGTTGACGCTCTCGATGATGCCGGCGCGGCTGCACACCAGCAGCACGTCCGACATCGAGGTCAGCACCGAGGAGATGAACTGCTGCGAGTCTTCGAGCGCGGCGTTCTTCTCTTCGAGGGCGACTTCGTACTTGAGCAGGTCGTTGTAGACCTCGTCCATCTTGTGGATGACGTCGAGCCAGACGCGGTCTTCGGCCGCCGCGCCGGCGGCCGCGGCGAGGCTATCGACCACGGGCGAAGTCTTGTCCCGCACGGCCTCAGACTTTCGGCTTCAGATGCAGGTGCGCATGCGCGCGCCCGCCGGCCGGCGCGTAGCCGTGGCTGTGCGCGCCGCGATCGACTTCGACCGAGACGACGTTGATGCTGCCGTGGCGCACGCCGCGCTCGGCGATCAGCGCGTCGGCGAAGCTGCGCACCGCCGCGGTCGGGCCCTTGAGGATCACGCTCTCCAGGCAGTTGTCGTGGTCGAGGTGGGCATGCATGGTTGCCACGGTGAGGTCGTGGTGGCCGTGCTGCAGCGTGGTCAGGCGCTCGGCCAATTCGCGTTCGTGGTGGTTATAGACGTAGGAGAGATTGGCCACGCAATGGCGCGCGTCGTGCGTTCCCTGGCGCGCCTGCTCGAGGTGCTGGCGCAACAGGTCGCGCACCGCTTCCGAGCGGTTGCGGTAGCCGCGCTGCTCGATCAGGCGATCGAACTCGCGGGCGAGGTCTTCGTCGAGTGATATGGTGATGCGTTCCATGGATTCGTCCTGGGGCAGCGGAAAAGCCGCGTTGGGCGCCGACACGGCGGCTTGGCGCCGCGTTTCAAGGGCGGCGCAAACCCAGCAAAACCGGCCACCTGCGGGCATTATGAAGCAATCGGCGGCTTTGCGGTTCGACGCCTGGGGCGAAGCCGCTGCCGCGCCCGCACCTCGCGCGGTTCCGGGCGAGGCGAGGCCGGCGCGGGCCTGGCGCAGTTCGCCGCCGAAAGAGCGTGCCTCGACGCGCCGGCCGATACGCGGGCGCCGGTACAATCCGCACCACGACCATGACTTCGCCCTCCCGACTCCCAGCCGACATCATTGCGCGCATGCGAGCCCGCGCGGGCCATCGCCCGGCACGGGAGAGCGGCCGATGAGCAGCGCCATGGACGCGTTCTCATATCGAACCGTGGCCATCGAGGAATGCGGCGAGCCCCTGGTCGACATTCCCGGCGAACTCTTTTCCTTCACGCGCCCGCATCCCTACGCGGCGCTCGGTGCGCCCTACGGCGAGGCGTCGCCATGGCTGCTCAGGCGGCGCGTCCTCGCCGCGCTGCTGCAGGCGCAGGCTGAACTCGCGGCATGCCGGCCGGGCTGGCGGCTGAAGCTGTTCGACGCCTATCGGCCGGTGCCGGTGCAGGCGTTCATGGTCTGGCGCGAGTTTCGTCTGCAGGCCGAACGCGCCGGACGGTCCCTGGCCGCTTATCAAAATCCCGCCGAGCTGCAGGCGCGCGACGCCGATTTGTACCGTCTGCTGGCGGCCACGGTGTTCGAGTTCTGGGGCGTGCCGAGCGACGACCCGCGGACGCCGCCGCCGCACGGCACCGGCGCGGCGGTTGATCTGACGCTGGAGGACGCAAGCGGACGCGAGATCGACATGGGCAGCCCGATCGACGAGACGACCGCGCGTTCCTATCCCGACCATTTCGCCAACGCCGCTGCGCCGTTCATGCAGGCGTTTCACGACAACCGCCAGCTTCTCGACAAGGTGATGACGGCGGCCGGATTCCGCCGCCATCGCCACGAGTGGTGGCACTTTTCGCTGGGCGACCAGATGTGGGCGTGGGCGCAAGGAAAAGCCGCCGCGGCCGTCTACGGGCGCGCTGAATGACACCGCCGCCGCCGTGCGGGGCCGCGGTGCCGGGCCGCAGTTGCGCTTCTGCAGCCGTGATGGCACGATGTTCGACCGCCTACCTCGGTGCGCGCGCCTGGGAATCGATGCGAACAGGAAGCCGCCGTCCCGCCGTCGGGACGGCTGGCATCGACGCTGGCGGCGCACACCGGAACGCTGCCCGACGCCAATGGAGACGATCATGAACGAACAACAACCCGATGGCCGCATGAGCTTTGACGAGGCCGTGCATTACGTGCAACTGGAGTCCGGCAAGGCGGCGTTTTCCGCCATGCCGGTGTTCAGCGACCGCCCCGGCGACGCGGAGCAGCGCGCCGAGGGAGCCCGCGTCTTCGTGCTGAAATCGGACGGCGCAGGCAGCTACTGCGCGCATTTCATCGCCGGCCCGTTCTTCTCCAATGCCTTCGCGGCCAACGAGACGCTTTCTCCTGCCGAGCTGCCCGAGCGCATCAGGGAACTGCGCTTCATGGCCACGCGCCTCGACGACTCCTGGCTGGGAATGCAGATACAGACCCTGATCCAGAAGCTGGTCGAGGCCTCCGGCACCGAGGCGTCGCAGATGCCCGACTATGCCAACATGCCCGCGGTAAGCGCCGGGCCGGAAGCGGTGTTCCCAATCTCCTTCGTCAGCGGCCGCGATCGATAAGCGCTCGATCGGGATCGGGGGCGGCTTCTGCTTCAATGGGCCAGCAGGAACGCCGGCGCCGACGCCCGCGCGCAGCGACGACCGCCACGAGATGGCGCAGGCCCTGTGGGATCGCATCACGGAGAGTCGCGACGCGGCTGACTTTGCGGACGACCAGAGGCGTATCCGGACGGACGGCATGTTGCGGAAGCTGCGGCCATGATCCGCTAGCTTGCGCGCGCCGCCACGCCGCTTGGCTGCTTGCGGGCGAGCCCGCAGCCGCGCCGGCGGCGGGTGGCCGACTCCGGGAGGTAAAGGAGGAGGGCGGGCGCTTTTTCGGCCCGGGGGACACGGACGGAGTCGGCCGCGCGGCGGCACAGGGCACTCGGACGCCATTGCCGCAGCAGCGTTCAAGCGAAGCGGCGCGTCCCCGCTGCCGCCGCTCTACGGTGGCGCGTTCATGGCGCTCGCATCGGCCAGAAGCCAAGCGTTGAATCAGTGCACCGTGCAGACCATGCAAGGATCGAAGCTGCGCACGACGTGCTGCACCGCCGCCGGCGTCGGGCCGTCGGCGCCGGCGGCGATGCCGACCAGCGCCTGTTCCAGCGCACCCGGTTGTTCCTGGGCATCGCGCGGCGAGAAGTTCCAGGTGGTCGGCGCGATGATCTGGTAGTTGTGGATGCGGCCGCGCCGTATCGCGATCCAGTGGCCGAGCGAGCCGCGCGCGGCTTCGACGAGGCCGATGCCATCGGCATCGTCGGGGACGCTGCCGACGACGCAATAAGGTTCGCCCGGCGCCAGCTGTTCGGCCCAGCGTTCCATTTCCGGCAGCACGCGGGCGATCTCGACCAGGCGCATGACGACGCGGCTCAAGACGTTGCCGCCCTGCGCCGCCGCCAGCGCGCGCGCCAGCGGCTGGCCGGCCACGACCTGGCGCGCCAGGGCGCCGACTTCGACGACGCGGCCGTCCAGCCGCGGCGCCTTGCACCAGGAATAGGCGCCCTCCTTTTCGGCCAGCGGCAGCGTCGCGCCCGACGCGGGCTCCTGCGGCGCTTCGGCTTCCGCGTACCAGGCATGGCGCACGTCCTCGCGAATGGCGGCGACTTCCAGCGCGGCGGCGGCGCCGTCCCAGACGCCGGACGGAAAGAGCCGGCCATGTTCCTGCGGAAAGTTGCCGTAGCTCATGAAGACCTTGGCGCCGCGGCCGAGCTCATGCAAGGCCAGGCTGTCGGCGATGGCGAGGAAACGGCCGAAATCGCTGCCGGCGTGCGCCGCGCCCCAGGCGGCCAGTTCGTCGACGCTCGCCAGCGCGGCGACGCTTTCGAGCGCGTCGCCGAACAGCGTCGCTTCGAGAAAGGCGCGGAACTCGCGCAGGATGCGGCGCAGGCGGATCTTCTCCGACGCCTGCAAGGGCCGCGACGAGCCGCCCGGCTGCAGCGCCAGGGTATGCGGCCACTTGCCGGCGATCAGCCCCATCGTGCGCAGGAAGGCGGCGCGCGCCGGCAGCATCTGCGCCGCGGCGGTCCCGCGCATGGCCTTGAAGCGCGCCTCGGTGGCGGCGAACCACGCACGGCCGGCGTATTCGGCGCGGGCGAAATCCGGCATGAAGTAGAGATAGAAATGCGTCAGGTGATCGGCGAGATTCTCCGTCGCCAGCATCAGGTTCGCCGCGATGCGGCCGTTGTCCGGCGGCTGCCAGCCGCAGGCGTCGGCCAGCGCCTGCGCCGAGGCCGCCGACTGCGCGACCGAACAGATGCCGCAGATGCGCGGCACGAACACCAGCGCATCCTGCGGCACCTTGCCCAGCAGGATCTGCTCGAAGCCGCGATAGAGCGGCGCGTTGACGTAGGCCGCCTGCACGCGCCCGGCATCGATGTCGAGCGTCACTTCGAGGTCGCCCTCGACGCGATTGAAAGGGCCGACGATGCGCCGGCTCATACGCCTCCCACGCCCCGGCCCCCGCCCGCGCGGCGGGGGTGACGGGCGTTCGCCGCTGCGCGGCTCGATGATGTTGACTGCGCCGCCCGTGAGACGGCTCTGCGGCCGGCGCTCATCGTTTCGCCTGCCGTGTCGACGGCGCCTTCAGCGTGTGGTCGGCGCGCGCGTTCTCGCGCACCCGCGCCGGCGTCGCCGACTTCGACAAGGCCGCCAGCGCCACGAACCATGCCTTTGGCATGTCTGCCGGCAGGCCGATGGGAATGCCCGCGACTTTCGGCGTCACGGCGAAGGCATGGCCGGGCTCCTCGAAGCCCGGCTCGGTGCAGCGCACGCAGGAAAAGCCGCCGCGCAGGCAGGAGCCGGAGCCGT
>JAQTNK010000027.1 GCA_028713915.1 Rhodocyclaceae bacterium
GTTTCAGTCTGGTGCCCATAGCAAGGTGGAACCACCCCTTCCCTTCCCGAACAGGACCGTGAAACGCCTCCGCGCCCATGATATTGCTCATTGCGAGCGAGAAAGTAGGTCAGCGCCAGACTCCCAACAACACAAACGCCCCTCACGGGGCGTTTGTGTTTCTGCGGCTCGCCGTACCAGTCCCGAAAAGCCGGCGCGCTTGTGCTTGCGCTGCTGGTAAAATGCCGCTCCATGAAAACGACCTTCCTCGACTTCGAGCAGCCGATTGCGGAACTCGAAAACAAGATCGAACAATTGCGCTTCGTGCAGGACGATTCGGCAGTTGATATTTCCGAAGAAATCAGCCGGCTTGAAGTCAAGAACCAGTCGCTGACCAAGGATATCTACGCCAAGCTCACCCCGTGGCAGATCGCCCAGGTGGCGCGCCATCCGCAACGCCCCTACACGTTCGACTATGTCGAACACATCTTTACCGACTTCCAGGAATTGCACGGCGACCGTGCTTTCGCCGACGACCAAGCCATCGTCGGCGGCATGGCGCGCTTCAACGGGCAGTCCTGCGTGGTGATCGGCCACCAGAAGGGCCGCGATACCAAGGAAAAAATCCAACGCAATTTCGGCATGCCCCGCCCGGAAGGCTATCGCAAGGCAATGCGTTTGATGAAACTGGCGGAGAAATTCGACCTGCCGGTATTTACCTTCATCGACACGCCAGGCGCCTATCCGGGTATCGATGCCGAGGAGCGCGGCCAGTCGGAAGCGATCGGACATAATCTATACGTCATGGCTGAGTTGAAAGTGCCGCTGATCGCCACGATCATCGGCGAGGGCGGATCAGGCGGCGCCCTGGCGATCGCCGTCGGTGACGCCGTGCTGATGATGCAGTATTCGACCTATGCGGTGATCTCGCCGGAAGGCTGCGCCTCCATTCTCTGGAAGAGCGCGGAGAAAGCCGCGGAAGCGGCTGAGACGATGGGCATCACGGCGACGCGGCTGAAGACTCTCGGTCTGCTCGACCGCATCGTGACCGAACCGCTGGGCGGTGCGCATCGCGACCACCGCGCCGCGGCGATGTCGCTCAAGAAGGCTTTGCAGGACGCGCTCAAGCAGGTGGCGAACCTGTCGCCGGAAGACCTCATCGAGCGCCGCTTCGAGCGCCTGATGGGCTATGGAAAATTCAAAGAGCAGATCCACTGAGCTTGTCACAGCTGCGCTCGAGGCTTGCCTCGAGCGCCGCGTCGCCGGCGGTCAGACCCTGGTTGCCGGATTGTCTGGCGGTTTGGATTCGGTCGTCCTGCTGCATGCCCTGCGTCACGCGACGCCACGCCGCCAGGTTTCGCTGGCGGCGTTCCATGTCCATCATGCCCTGAGCCCCAACGCCGATCGCTGGGAAGATCACTGTCGTGCGCTGTGCGCGGCGTGGAATATTCCCCTCACCGTGGAACGCGTCGAGGTCGAACGCGATTCGTCGGACGGCCTGGAGGCGGCCGCCCGGCGCGCACGCCACGCGGCGTTCGCGCGGACGCCGGACGATTGGATCGTACTTGCGCATCATCGCGACGATCAGGCCGAGACGCTGCTGTTCAATCTGCTGCGCGGCACCGGCCTGCGCGGCGCGGCGGCGATGCAGGAGACGAATGGCAGACTGCTGCGTCCGCTTCTCGCCGTTGGACGCGATGCGATCGAGGCTTACGCCCGCGCGCATGGGCTGCGCTGGATCGACGACGAGAGCAATGCCGATACCCGTTTCGCGCGCAATCATCTGCGCCATGAAGTGCTGGCCGGACTCGAAGCGCGCTTTCCGGGCGGCACGGCGAACCTGGCGGGCGCCGCGCGCCGTTTCGGCGAAGCGCAGGTGCTGCTCGACGATCTCGCCGTTCTCGATCTCGGCGCGCATGCGGCGGCTTTCCCGCTCGACGTTGCAGTGTTGCGATCGCTGACCGAGTCGCGGGCGAGGAATGTGCTGCGCTTCCTGTTGCAGCGGCGGCACATCGGCATTCCCAGCGAGGAGCGCCTGCGCGAATTCCTGCGCCAGTTGATTTGCGCCGCGCCCGACCGTCATCCCGCGGTCATGTTCGGCCGCTGGCGTCTGCAGCGGCGTGCCGGCAAGGTCGTCGTCGAAGCGGCCGCGGACGCCTAATCGGACCTAGGCGCCTGGCGGGCGAGGATCTGCGCCAGATCGACCGCGGAGCGCACGCCCATCTTCTCGAAAACGCGCGAGCGATGGACCTCCACCGTGCGCATGGCGATGTTCAATTCGTCGGCGATGACCTTGTTGAATTTCCCCGCCAGGACGCGCTCCATCACCTCCCGTTCGCGCGTCGTGAGGAGCGCCAGCTTGGCCTCGAGGGTCGCGGCCGAGGCGGTTTGCGTGAAGCGCTCGGCGTCCCTGCGCATGGCGGCGATGACCCGGTCGGCCAGTTCGTTGTCGTTGAACGGCTTCTCGATGAAGTCGAACGCCCCTTTCTTGATCGCCCCGACGGCAAGCGGCACGTCGCCGTGCCCGGTGAGGAAGATCGTCGGCATATGGCAGCCGCGCGCCAGCAGGCGGTCGAAGAGTTCGGGACCGCTCATGCCCTGCATGCGGATGTCCAGGACGAGGCAGCCGCGCATGTCGCTGCGATAGTCTGCCAGGAACGCCTCGGCGGAATTCCAGGCGCGCGACGCGACATGGCGCGAACGCAGCAGCCAGCCGAGCGCGTCGCGGATGGCTTCGTCGTCGTCGACCAGATGGGCTATGGCGTCGGTCAAGGTGGCGGCAGCGGAAAGCGGATGCGGAAAATGCTACCACCGTCCGGGTTCGGTTCGTACCAGAGCCGCCCGTGGTGGGCTTCGACGACCGAGCGGCAGATGTTGAGCCCCATGCCCATGCCTTCCGGTTTGGTCGTGTAGAAAGGCTCGAACAGGCGGCTCGCCGCGGCGGGAGAAATTCCGCAGCCGCGGTCAGCGATGGCGACGGTGATGGCGTCGCCTTCCGCAGTCGCGGCGACCGTGAGCACGCGCCGATCCTTGTCGAGCGCCCGCATCGCATCGATGGCGTTGCGCACGAGGTTCAGCAGCGCCTGCGCGATCAGGACACGGTCGCCCTGGAGGTGCGGCAGCGTCGCCGCGGCCTTGCTTTCTATCCGCACGCCCAGCCGTCGCGCATCGGCGTCGACGAGGTTGAGCACTTCGTCGACGATCTCGGCGAGATCGCAAGGCTCCGACTTGGGCTCGGCACGCCGCACGAATTCGTAGATGCGGCGGATGACGCGGCCGGCGCGCTGCGCCTGCGCCGCGCTTTTCGCCAGGGCCGCCTTGAGTTCGGCCGGGTCAGCCGAACCGGATTCGAGCATGTTCAGGCAGCCCGTGTTGTAGCTGGCGATTGCCGCCAGCGGCTGATTCAATTCGTGGGCCAGGCTCGATGCCATCTCACCCATGGCGACCAGGCGGGCAGTCGCCTGCAGGCGTTCCTGCTGCTGCTGCGCCAGCTCTTCGGCGCGCTTGCGCTCGGTGACGTCGATCAGCGATCCCATCCAGCCGGTCTGCTTGCCGTGCGCGTCGATGAGCGGCGCTTCGTGGATGAGGACGTCGAAGCGTTCGCCGTTGCTGCGCTTGAACTTGAGCTCGAAGACATCTTCCGGACCCTGGCCGGCCAGGATGCGGTCGTGCATGTTGCGCGTTTCGTTGAAGTACTCATCCGGCCAGTAAGGCATGGGCGGTGCGCGGCCGACGAGCTCGTCGGCCGACCAGCCGACCATGCGGCAAAAGGCGGGATTCACGTAGGTGATGCGCCCGGTCAGGTCGCGCGCGCGCATGCCGGTCTGCAATGAATCCTCCATCGCCTTGCGAAACGCGTGTTCGGTACGCAGTGCCGCTTCGGCGAGCTGACGGTGCTGGACATGTCGCCGCAGTGCCCACAGGCTCCACAGCACGATGACGGCGAGCAGCACCAGCGCCGCACCCAGCAGGCGCCCGGCCAGCGGTGCCGGCGTCCGGTATGGCGCCGTGTGCAGCGACAGGCCGTTGCCGGGCGGTTCGAAGGGTATCTCGTAGCCATTCACGTCTTCGGCGGCTTCCACCTTGGATCTGTCGCCGAGATGGTTGCCCGTGGTGTCGATGACGCTGATGCGGTAGCGCTCGGCGAGCCACCAGGGAATGGCATCGTTCAGGATGTGCCGCACCGAGTAGAGACCGACCGTGACCCCGGCCAGTCGGCCGCCGCGAAAGACGGGGACGTGCACTTCGAATTGCCAGTCGCCGTCGACAATTGGATAGGCTGGACTATAGGTGGCGTTGCCAAGGGAGCGAGCCAGGCGCAGCGTTTCCGGCGCCGGTATGGCATTTTGGCCCTCCCCCACCATCGCCGCATCCAAGAAGCCGGGGAAGATCCGCTTGACCTCATTGTCGGCATTGAGCCAGAGAATCTGCCGCAGCCCCGCTTTGTTGGCGAGCAGGGTGCGCGCGTGAGCCTCGAAAATTTCCGGCGTTGCCGCCTCTCGCGGGCCTATCTGGCCGAGGAGTTCCTCGTTGTGGCTCAGTTGGAAGCGCAGATCCTGCTCGAGCCAGAGGACGTCGCTGATGAGGATGGCGCGCTGCTCTTCCCGCACCGTGCGCTCCGAAAGCCAGAGCAGAGCGCCGACGGCGGCGACGAACAGGACGAAGGCAATGCGCGGCAGCAGCCACAGCCAGCCGGCGCCCCACGCAGTTCTGATTTTCGACGTATCCCTCACGCGACGATGGTAACGCGCCCGTGAGCCGGCAGGGTGCGTGCCTGCGGATAACCACAATGGTCGGCCGCGGCGCGAGCATAGAAAATAACGATCAGTTGATAGAGCAACACGACAATGCCGTAACGGCAAGAACCATACTGAGGAGACTCGCATGAAATTCCGCACCATTGCCATCGGGCTGACCGCCGCCGCATTCTCGCTGGCAGCCTTTGCCCAGCAGCCGATCGTCATCAAGTTCAGCCACGTCGTCGCCGTCGATACGCCCAAGGGACACGCGGCGGAATACTTCAAGAAGCTGGCCGAGGAACGCACCAAAGGCCGCGTCAAGGTCGAGGTCTATCCAAACAGCCAGCTCTACAAGGACAAGGAGGAAATGGAAGCGCTGCAGTTGGGTGCGGTGCAGATGCTGGCACCTTCGCTCGCCAAGTTCGCCCCCTTGGGAGTCAAGGAATTCGAGGCTTTCGACTTGCCCTATATCTTCGACAACTATACGGAACTGCACAAGGTTACCCAGGGCCCGATCGGCGCCGCGCTGCTGAAGAAGCTCGAACCCAAGGGCATTATCGGATTGGCATATTGGGACAACGGCTTCAAGGTCATGAGCGCCAACAAGCCGCTGCGCATGCCGGCAGACTTCAAGGGGCTGAAGATGCGTATCCAGTCGTCCAAGGTCCTCGATTCGCAGATGCGGGCGCTGGGCGCGATTCCGCAGGTGATGGCGTTCTCTGAGGTCTACCAGGCGCTGCAAACCGGCGTCGTGGATGGCACCGAGAATCCGCCCTCCAACCTCTATACGCAGAAGATGCATGAGGTGCAGAAATACGTGACCGTCTCCGACCATGGCTATCTCGGCTACGCCGTGATCGTCAACAAGAAGTTCTGGGACGGCCTGCCGGCCGACATCCGCACGACGCTCGAGGGCGCCATGAAGGATGCCACCAAGGTCGCCGACGACGAAGCCAAGAAGGACAACGACGCCGCGCTCGAAGCCGTGAAAAAGTCGGGCAAGAGCCAGGTCATCACGCTCACCGCCGAAGAAAAGACGGCCTGGAAGAAAGCGCTCCTCAAGGTGCATCAGGAGCAGGCCGACCGCATCGGCAAGGACTTGATCCAGTCCATCTACAAGGAAACCGGTTTCGATCCCGCCAAGCTGTAATTGACGCCAGTCAGCGCCCGCCGTCGTGAACGGCGGCGGGCGCTGCCTTGAGAGGAAGCCGGAAATGAAAATACTCGATCACCTGGAAGAGTGGATCATCACTTTCCTCATGGCCGCGGCGACGACGATTACGTTCGTGGCCGTGATTCACCGCTACGCCTCGGGCTTCGCCATCCCGGTCCTGCAGGACTGGCTGCTGTCGCTGAACTTCAGCTGGGCGCAGGAACTGTGCATCATCATGTTCGTCTGGATGGCCAAGTTCGGCGCCGCCTACGGCGTGCGCACCGGCATCCACGTCGGCGTCGATGTGCTGATCAACCGCCTGTCCGACCGCAATCGTTTCAAGTTCATCGTCTTCGGCCTGCTCGCCGGCGCGACGTTTACCGGCATCGTGGCGACGCTGGGCGCCCGCTTCGTCTGGGAGAACGGCGCGCACTACGCCTTCCTCCATGCCTTCGGCCTTGACGTCGGCGACATCCCGGAAGGACCGACCACTCCCGACCTGGAATGGCAGACCTGGGTCGTGTATCTGGCGGTGCCGCTCGGCTCGTCGCTGATGTGCTTCCGCTTCCTTCAGGTCGCCTACAACTTCATCAGGACCGGCGAGCTGCCCCACCACGACCACGGCCATGTCGCGGGACTCGACGAGCAGCCCGTTGCCGTCGACGTCAATGTCTATGACCTGGACGACAACCTCCATCCGCACGACATCAAGCATCCCCTGATCGGGGATGACGAACAGCCGGGAGACAAGCCATGACCGCCGCCATCATTTTCGGGCTGCTGCTGGCCCTGATGCTCACCGGCATGCCGATCTCGATCTCGCTCGGCCTCACGGTGCTGACCTTCCTGTTCACCATGACGACGGTGCCGCTCGAATCGGTGGCGCTGAAGCTCTTCACCGGCATCGAGAACTTCGAGATCATGGCCATCCCGTTTTTCATTCTGGCCGGCAACTTCCTGACGCACGGCGGCGTGGCGCGGCGGATGATCGTCTTCGCCTCGTCCATGGTCGGGCACTGGTACGGCGGCCTCGGCCTCGCGGGCGTCCTGGCTTGCGCCTTGTTTGCCGCGGTCTCGGGTTCGTCGCCGGCGACGGTGGTGGCGATCGGTTCCATCCTGCTGCCGGCGATGGTCAAGGCGGGCTTCCCGAAGAAGTTCGGCGCCGGCATCATCACCACGTCGGGCGCGCTGGGCATTCTGATACCGCCGTCGATCGTCATGGTGATGTTCGCAGTGGCGACCAACACTTCGGTCGGCGCCTTGTTCATGGCCGGCGTCGTGCCGGGCATCGCACTGGCCTGCGTGCTCGGCGGCGTCACCTGGTATCGCGCCCGCAAGTTCGACTATCCGCGCCAGGCCAAGGCCACCACGGCGCAACGCCTGAAAGCCTTTCGCGAATCGATCTGGGGCCTGCTGCTTATCATCATCGTCATGGGCGGCATCTATACCGGCGTGTTCACGCCGACGGAGGCGGCGGCGATGAGCGCCGTGTACGCCTTCTTCGTCGCCGTCTTCGTGTATCGGGACATGGGGCTCAAGGACGTGCCGAAGGTGCTGCTCAACTCCGCCAACATGAGCGCGATGCTGCTCTACATCATCACCAACGCCGTCATGTTCTCGTTCATCATGACCAACGAGAACATTCCGCAGGCGCTGGCGGACTGGATGCTCGGCCAGGGGCTCGGCTCGGTCACCTTCCTGTTGGCGGTCAACGTGCTGTTGCTGGCGGCCGGCAACTTCATGGAGCCGTCGTCGATCGTCCTGATCTTCGCGCCCATCCTCTTTCCGGTGGCGATGAAGCTGGGCATCAATCCGGTGCACTTCGGCATCATCATGGTCGTGAACATGGAAGTCGGCATGTGTCATCCGCCGGTCGGCCTGAACCTGTACGTCGCCTCCGGGATCACCAAGATGGGCATCACCGAACTGACGGTCGCCGTCTGGCCGTGGCTGTTGTCGATGATCGGCTTCCTGCTGCTGGTGACTTATTGGCCGCCCTTGTCGATCTGGTTCCCGCACCAGCTCGGCATGATGTAACGACGCCTTCCCTGCCGTCTCAAAGCCCGGACTGGCGCCGGGCTTTTTTTCGTCCGGCAATCGCCGAATGCCCGATTACGCCTGGGGAACTACGTTAAAATAACGACTTATCTGTTTTCGTCTAACCTTCGCTGGAGATCCTGATGGCTGTTGAACGCACCCTGTCGATCATCAAACCCGATGCCGTGGCCAAGAACGTGATCGGCAAGATTTACTCCCGTTTCGAAACCAATGGCCTCAAGATCGTCGCCTCGCGCATGGCCTGGCTGTCGGAACGCGAAGCGGGCGGCTTCTATGCCGTGCACAAGGAACGGCCTTTCTTCAAGGATCTGGTCCAGTTCATGACCTCCGGCCCGGTGATGATCCAAGTGCTCGAAGGCGATAATGCCATCGCCAAGAACCGCGAACTCATGGGCGCCACCGACCCGAAAAAGGCCGACGCGGGCACCATCCGCGCCGACTTCGCCGAGAGCATCGACGCCAACGCCGTGCATGGTTCCGACGGCGCCGACACCGCCGCGGTCGAGATCGCCTACTTCTTCCCGGCGCTGAACGTTTTTCCGGGGCGCTGAGTCTTATCGCAATGGCGGTCAACCTGCTCGATTTTGATGCCGACGGCCTGACGGCCTGGTTCGCGCAGCAGGGCGAAAAACCCTTCCGCGCGCGCCAGGTGCTGCACTGGGTGCATCAATTCGGGCAGGACGACTTCGACGCCATGACCGACATCGCCAAGAGCCTGCGCGACAAGCTCAAAGCCATGGCGGTCGTGGCGCCGCCGCCGCTGATCAGCGACAGGCTTTCCGACGACGGCACGCGCAAGTTCCTGTTCGACGTCGGTGGCGGCAATGCCATCGAGTCGGTGTTCATTCCCGAGGACGAGCGCGGCACGCTGTGCATTTCGACCCAGGCCGGCTGCGCGCTCGACTGCGCCTTCTGCTCGACCGGCAAGCAGGGCTTCAACCGCAACCTGACGACGGCCGAAATCATCGGCCAGCTCTGGCAGGCTAACCGTGCGCTTGGCGCCAGGGCGAAGGACGAGCGCGTCATCAGCAACGTCGTGCTGATGGGCATGGGCGAGCCGCTGGCCAATTTCGACAACGTCGTCCGCGCCCTGCGCCTGATGCTCGACGACCACGCCTACGGCCTCTCGCGGCGGCGCGTGACGGTATCGACTTCCGGCATCGTGCCGGCCATCGACCGCCTGGGCGACACCGTTCCGGTCGCCCTCGCGGTGTCGCTGCATGCGCCGAACGACGCGCTGCGCGACGAGCTGGTGCCGCTCAACCGTAAGTATCCGCTCGCCGAACTGATGGCCGCCTGCCGGCGCTACCTCGAAAGGTCGCCGCGCGATTTCATCACTTTCGAGTACGTGATGATTGCCGGCGTCAACGACGGCGACGCCCACGCCCGCGCGCTGCTGCAACTCGTGCGCACGGTGCCGTGCAAGTTCAACCTGATTCCCTTCAACCCGTTCCCGCATTCCGGCTTCCAGCGCTCTGCGCCTATGCGTATCCGCCGCTTCCAGGAAATCCTGCTCGATGCCGGCTACGTCGCGACGGTGCGCAAGACGCGCGGCGACGATATCGACGCCGCCTGCGGGCAGCTCGCCGGCCAGGTGCAGGACAAGTCGCGGCGCGTCATCGCGCTGACGCGTCGGAACCTGGAGGCCGCGGCATGAAGCCGATGGCGCTAGGGCTGGCGCTGGTGCTCGCCGGTTGCGCCGGCGCGCCGGTCGTCCAGCAGGGCACGGCCGAGCAGGCGGTCTCGCAGCAGGCGACCACCAGCGACGTTCAGCAACGCGCGAAAGTGCATACGGAACTCGGCGCGCTTTACCTCGAGAACGGGCGTTTCGGCGTTGCCCAGGATGAAGCGCGCATCGCCGTCGGTGCCGATCCCGCGTATGCCCCGGCCTACAATCTCCTCGGCTTGGTGCACATGAACCTGAAGGAGAACGGCGCGGCTGACGAGGACTTCCAGAGGGCGCTGAAGCTTGCCCCGAACGATCCCGAAATCAACAACAATTACGGCTGGTTCCTTTGCCAGACCGACCGTCCGCAACAATCGGTCGGCCACTTCATGGCCGCCATCAAGAACCCGCTTTATACGACGCCGGCGAAGGCGATGACCGCGCTGGGCATTTGCTACCTGAAGATGCACGACGACGCGCTGGCCGAGGATTTCCTCCTGAAGGCGCGGCGCGTCGACGCCGGCAACGTCGAAGCGCTCTATTGGCTTGCCGACATTTATTACCGCAAGGGGCGCTATTATGAAGCGCGGCTTTCGTTAGCGGATTTGCATAAGCTCATGGAGCCGAATCCGCAATCGACCTGGCTGGCGCTGCGGGTCGAGCGCAAGATCGGCGACCGCGAAGGCGAGGCGCGCTACGCCTCGCTGCTGCGCCGCAAGTTCCAGGGATCTCCCGAGTACCAGAAAATGATGCAGGGGCAGTACG
The DNA here is from genome assembly GCA_028713915.1 of Rhodocyclaceae bacterium. Classification (GTDB taxonomy): domain Bacteria; phylum Pseudomonadota; class Gammaproteobacteria; order Burkholderiales; family Rhodocyclaceae; genus Nitricoxidireducens. The sequence continues at coordinate 10,361 of JAQTNK010000027.1, forward strand.
AGTGAACGAATCCAGCGAAGCGAACGAAGTGCGCGGGGAATTGTCCGCCGCCGCGCCGATGTCGGCCGAGTCGTCCTTGCCGGTCGAAGTGCCGCCGCTGCCGGGGCGCTTCCTGCGCGAAGCGCGCGAGACCGCCAACCTGACCGTGTTCGAGGTGGCGCAATCGCTCAAGTTCAGTGCGCGCCAGATCGAAGCCCTCGAAGCCGACGACTTCGGCGCGCTGCCGCCGGGCAACACATTCCAGCGCGGATTTGTGCGCGGCTACGCCAAGCTCCTGAAGCTCGACCCGCTGCCGCTTCTGGCCATGCTCGACGCCCGGGCGCCGGCGGCGCTGCCCGACGTGCGGGCGCCGCAGAACATGGGCGTCGCGGCGACGCCGGTCACCGCCCGGCGCCGCTCCTCGCGGCCAATGATGTTGGCTTCGGCGGCGCTGGGCGCGGTGGCCGTTGCGCTCGCCGTCTGGAACTATCTCGGCATGCCGTCGGCGCCGGTGGCGGCGAGATCCGCGCCGGCGGCCGCTCCGGCCAGTGAAACCACGGCCGTGCAGGCGCCCGAAATCCGCGTCGAACAGGCACCTGCGGTCGCCGCGACCGGACCGGCGGCGGGACCGGCAGCAGGAACAGCAGCAGCGGGGCCGGCGACCGCAGTGGCGGCGCCGCCCGACCTGCGCCAGCTGGTGTTTACTTTCCAGGACAAGTCGTGGGTGGAAGTCACCGATGCCACGCAGCACGTCATCTTTTCGGCCGAGAATGCGCCGGGCACGCGCCAGGCCGTATCCGGCAAGCCGCCGTTCCAGATCGTCGTTGGCAATGCCGCCAAGGTCGAACTCCAGTATGACGACCATCAGGTCGATCTCAAGCCCTACACCCGCGCCGAAGTGGCGCGGCTGACGCTCCAGTGATGGTGCAGCGCCCGATCCTACCGGCCGGCCCGCAGCCGCGCCGCGGCAGCCGCCGTGTCATGGTCGGCCGCGTCGCCATCGGCGGCGGCGCGCCGGTCGTTGTCCAGTCGATGACCAATACCGATACGGCTGACGTCTTCGCCACCGCCATGCAATGCGCCGAACTCGCCCGTGCCGGTTCCGAGATCGTCCGCGTCACGGTGAACACGCGCGAAGCCGCGGCGGCGGTGCCGCAGATCCGCGAGCGTCTGGCGGCGATGAACATCGAAGTGCCGCTGGTCGGCGACTTCCACTTCAATGGCCACAAGCTGCTGACGGAAGTGCCGGCTTGCGCGGAAGCGCTCGCCAAGCTGCGCATCAATCCCGGCAACGTCGGCAAGGGCGCGCGGCGCGACGAGCAGTTCGCGCAGATCGTCGACATCGCCTGCAAGCATGGCAAGCCCGTGCGCATCGGCGTCAATTGGGGCAGCCTCGACCAGGCCTTGCTCGCCCGCATCATGGACGACAACGCCAAGCGCGCCGAACCGAAGGATGCGACGGGCATCATGCACGAAGCGATGGTCGCCTCCGCGCTCGAATCGGCCGCCCGCGCCGAGGAACTCGGCCTGCCGCTCGACGCCATCGTGCTGTCGTGCAAGATGTCGGGCGTGCAGGACCTGATCGCGGTCTATCGCGATCTCGCCGCGCGCTGCGACTATCCGCTGCACCTCGGGCTGACCGAGGCCGGCATGGGCAGCAAGGGCATCGTCGCTTCCACGGCCGCGCTGGCCGTGCTGCTGCAGGAAGGCATCGGCGACACCATCCGCGTGTCCCTGACGCCGGAGCCGAACGGCGATCGCACCAGGGAAGTCGTGGTGGCGCAGGAAATCCTTCAGACCCTGGGCTTGCGCGCCTTCGTGCCGCTGGTGGCCGCCTGTCCCGGCTGCGGCCGCACCACCAGCACCAGCTTCCAGGAACTGGCACAGGACATCCAGGCCTACGTGCGCGCGCAGATGCCGGCGTGGCAGCTGGCGCGCGTCGGCGTCGAGAACATGACGCTGGCCGTCATGGGCTGCGTCGTCAATGGCCCCGGCGAGAGCAAGCACGCCAGCCTCGGCATTTCGCTGCCGGGCAACGGCGAAGAGCCGGTCGCGCCGGTGTATGCCGACGGCGAACGCATCACGACGCTGCGCGGCGACAATATCGCCGCCGAGTTCAAGAACATCATCGACGACTACGTAGCGCGCAGGTATCCGGCGCGCTCGGCAATATGACATCGACACTTCAAGCCATTCGCGGGATGAACGACATCCTGCCCGACGAAGCCGAACTCTGGGAGCAGTTCGAGGAACAGGTGCGCGACTGGTTGCGCGCCTACGGCTACCGGCCGATCCGCATGCCCATGGTCGAGCCCACTCCCCTGTTCGCCCGCGCCATCGGCGCCGTCACCGACATCGTCGAGAAGGAGATGTACTCCTTCACCGACAGCCTCAACGGCGAGCAACTGACGCTGCGCCCCGAAGGCACCGCTTCCTGCGTGCGCGCGGTGCTGCAGAACAACCTGCTCTACGAAGGCCCCAAGCGCCTCTGGTACATGGGGCCGATGTTCCGCCACGAGCGGCCGCAGAAGGGACGCTATCGCCAGTTCCACCAGGTCGGCGTCGAGGCGCTGGGGTTCCCCGGCCCCGACATCGACGCCGAGCAGATCGTCATGTGCGCGCGGCTGTGGGATGACCTCGGCCTCACCGGCATCCGCCTCGAAATCAATTCGCTCGGCCAGGCCGACGAACGGGCGCGCCATCGCGCCGAACTGATCGCCTACCTGAGCCAGCACGCCGACAAGCTCGATGCCGACGCCCAGCGGCGTTTGCACAGCAACCCGCTGCGCATCCTCGACAGCAAGAATCCGCACATGCAGGAGATCGTCGACGGCGCGCCAAAGCTCATCGACTTCCTCGGCGAGGCCTCGCTCAAGCACTTCGAGGGCGTGCAGGCGCTGCTGCGCGATGCGGCGATTCCCAGCCGCATCAATCCGCGTCTGGTGCGCGGCCTCGATTACTACAACCTGACGGTATTCGAGTGGGTCACCGACCAGCTCGGCGCCCAGGGCACGGTCTGCGCCGGCGGCCGCTACGACGGACTGGTCGGCCAGCTCGGCGGCAAGAGCGCGCCCGCCTGCGGCTTCGCCATGGGCATCGAGCGCCTGCTGGCGCTGTGGCGCGACCAGGGCAACCGGCATGAAGTGCCGGTGCCCGACGTCTATGTCGTGCATCAGGGCGCCGTGGCGGCGAGCCTCGCTTTCCGCGCCGCCGAGCGCCTGCGCGACGCCGGATTCAAAGTGCATTTCCACTGCGGCGGCGGCAGCTTCAAGTCGCAGATGAAGAAGGCGGATGCCTCGGGTGCGCCGCTGGCGGCCATTATCGGCGACGACGAGGCCGCCGCCAATCAGGTCAGCTTGAAACCCTTGCGCGATGAGGCGGAGCAGCGCCGCATCGATTTCGACGAACTCGCCGACGCGGTCGGCACGTGGCTTTACGAATGGGATGATGACGATGGCAAGCTATGATCTTGAAGAACAGGAACAGCTCGACGAACTGAAGACCTGGTGGAAAATGCACGGCAACCTCGTCACGGCCGTCGTCACGGCCGTCGCGCTGGCCGTCGTCGCCTGGCAGGGCTGGAACTGGTGGCAGCGCCAGCAGTCCGCCAAGGCCTCCATCCTCTTTTCCGTCGTCCAGCAGGCGGCGGCGACCCAGGATGCCAAGCGCGCCCGCGACGTCACCGGCGAACTGATCGACAAGTATGCGGGCACCTCCTATGCCGGCATGGCGGCGCTGCTCTCGGCGAAGGTGCAGGCGGACGGCGGCGACGCCAAGACCGCCCGCGCCGAATTGGCCTGGGCCGCCGACAACGCCAAGGACGATGCCTTGCGCGACCTGGCGCGCCTGCGCCTGGCGGCGACGCTGTTCGACGACAAGTCTTATGACGAAGCGCTGAAGCAACTGGCGACGGAACCCGCCGCCGCGTTCGTGCCGCGCTTCGACGAGCTGAAGGGCGACGTCTTCGCCGCCCAGGGCAAGCCGGCTGAAGCGAGAGCCGCTTACCAGGCGGCATTGACAAAAATGGACGAACTGGCGAAGACCGAAGGCGGACAACTGCAACCTTATCGCGACGTCCTCCAGACCAAGCTCGAAGCGCTCGGGAGCGCCAAGTGATTGCCCCGCGTCGCCGCGGCGCGTTTCCGGTCGCGCCCCTGGCAGCCGTGCTGCTGGCCCTCGCCGGTTGTTCCACCGTCGGCGATGCCGTCGACAAGATCAACCCGTTCTCGTCGTCGGCGCCGAAAGTCAAGATGGCCGAACTGACGCCGATCGACACCACGGCGCAGCTGCGGATCCTGTGGCAGGCCAGCGTCGGCAATGCCGGCGAATTCGTGTTTACGCCGGCAGTCGTCGGCAAGACCGTGTTCGCCGCTGCCAAGGACGGCTCGATCACGCGCATCGAAGACGGCCGCCAGGTCTGGCGCATTGCCGCCGGGCAGCCGATTTCGGGCGGCGTCGGCGCCGATGGCAAACTCGTGGTGGTCGGCACGATGAAGGGCGACGTGCTGGCCTTCGACGCGGCGACGGGCAAGGAAATCTGGAAGGCGCACACCTCCTCGGACATTCTCGCCGCACCGGCGCTCGGCAACGGCATCGTGGTGGTGCGTTCCGGCGATTCGCACATCGTCGCCTACGACGCCGCCGATGGCCGCCGGCGCTGGGTCTATCAGCGCAGCACGCCGGCGCTGACGCTGCGCACCAATGTCGGCGTCCTGCTCGAGGACCGCACGATCTTCGCCGGCTTCCCCGGCGGCAAGCTGGTCGCCATCAACGCCGCCAACGGTTCTGCGGTCTGGGAAGGTACGGTGGCGCTGCCCAAGGGCGCCACCGAACTCGAGCGCGTCGCGGACATCACCAGCGCGCCGGCCCTCAACGGTCGCCAGGCGTGCGCCGCCGCCTTCCAGGGCCGCGTCGCCTGCTTCGACCTCAATTCCGGCGGCCCGCTGTGGACCAAGGAATTGTCGAGCCGCGCCGGTCTCGACAGCGACGATCGCAACGTCTATGTCAGCGATGACAACGGCAATGTGCTCGCCTTCGATCGCGACAGCGGCAGCAGCGTCTGGAAGCAGGACAAGCTCGCCTTGCGCGGCTTGTCGCGGCCGCTGGCGCTGGGCAGCCGCGTCGTCGTCGCCGACACGCAGGGCGTCGTCCATGTGCTGCGGCGCGAAGACGGCGCTTTCGCGGCGCGCCTGACGACCGACGGCAGCGCCATCGCCGCCGATCCGCAGCGCATTCCCGGCGGCTTCCTGGTGCAGACCCGCAACGGCGCGCTGTACGCCTTGTCGGTCGAATAAGCGCCATGTCCTCGATACGCCACGCGGTACGCGCAGCGAATTTGCCCATGTCATCGCAAGGCGGAATCCATTGAAACCCACCATCGCCATCGTCGGCCGTCCCAACGTCGGCAAGAGCACGCTGTTCAACCGCCTGACCAAGTCGCGCGCCGCGCTGGTGGCGGACCTGCCGGGCCTGACGCGCGATCGCCATTACGGCCACGGCCGCGCCGGCGACAAGCCCTTCCTGGTCGTCGATACTGGCGGCTTCGAGCCCACCGCCAAGGACGGCATCGTCCATGAAATGGCGCGCCAGGCCGAGGCGGCCATCGCCGAGGCCGACGTCCTCTTGTTCATCGTCGACGGCCGCGCCGGCCTCACGCCGCAGGACCAGTCGATCGCCGAACGCCTGCGCCGGAGCGGCCGGCCGCTGCATCTCGTCGTCAATAAGGCCGAGGGCATGAAGCGCGAAATGGTGGCGGCGGAGTTCCACGAACTCGCCTGCGGCGAGCCGCGCGTGATTTCCGCCGCACACGGCGACGGCGTGCGCGAACTGCTCGACTTCGTGCTCGAGCCGTTCCCCGAGGAGAACGATGCCGCGACGGCCGGCGCGGGCCCGCGCGTCGCCATCGCCGGCCGGCCCAACGTCGGCAAGAGCACGCTCATCAACACCCTGCTGGGCGAGGAGCGCGTCATCGCCTTCGACATGCCTGGCACCACGCGCGACGCCATCGAAGTGCCGTTCGAGAAGAACGGCAAGCATTACACGCTGATCGACACCGCCGGCCTGCGGCGCAAGGGGCGCGTCTTCGAAGCCGTCGAGAAGTTCTCGGTCATCAAGACGCTGCAGGCCGTCGAGGAGGCCAATGTCGTCGTGCTGATGGTCGACGCCAGCCAGGACATTTCCGACCAGGACGCCCACATCGCCGGCTTCTGCGTCGAGGCCGGCCGCGCGCTGGTGATCGCCGTCAACAAGTGGGACGCCGTCGACGCCTACCGGCGCGAGCGCGTCAAGACCGACATCAACCGCAAGCTCAATTTCCTCGGCTTCGCGCGCCTGCACTTCATCTCGGCGCGGGAAGGGCAGGGCATCGCCGGCCTGTTCGCCTCGGTCGACCAGGCCTGGGCGGCGGCGATGATCAAGCTGGCGACGCCGAAGATCACGCGCGTGCTGCTCGACGCCGTGCAAAAGCAGCAGCCGCCGCGCCACGGCCTGTCGCGCCCGAAGCTGCGCTATGCGCACCAGGGCGGCAGCAACCCGCCCATCATCGTCATCCATGGCAATGCGCTCGATCACGTGCCGGCTTCCTATACGCGCTACCTCGAGCACACGTTCATGGAAGTGTTCAAGCTGCAGGGCACGCCGCTGCGCATCCAGTACAAGTCGACGAAGAATCCTTTCGGCGAGAAGGACGGCAAGCGATAGCGCGTTGTCCTGCAGTGCCGGCAGCGCGCAGCGAGAATTCTGTGACGGTGCGCGGTGATGCCAATGGCATGGCAACCACACCGGCAACAGCGTTTTCCTCGCCGCTTGGGCGGGAAAAAAGGCCGGCCGACGCTGCAACGGGAGTGCAACTTCCGTCAAAATCGATTACATTAGCACTTCGTTAAATAAGAGCCGAGGGGCCGCCCATGAGCAACAAAGGCCAATTGCTGCAAGACCCGTTCCTGAACACCCTGCGTCGGGAGCACGTGCCGGTATCCATCTACCTGGTCAATGGCATCAAGCTGCAGGGACAGGTCGAATCTTTCGACCAGTATGTCGTGCTGCTGAAGAACACCGTTACGCAGATGGTGTACAAGCATGCCATCTCGACCGTGGTGCCCGCCCGCCCGGTTAACTTCTCGCAGGAAGCCGGCGGCGAGTGAGCCCCATGTCCCCGGCTGGCGCGGCCGATGTTTGAACGGCCCGCCGCCGGCAGCGGTTCTGCTCAGAGCGCCATCCTCGTCCAGCTCGATTTCGGCGAGCAAGACTTCGCCGAGCGGCTGGAAGAGTTCCGCATGCTCGCCACCAGCGCCGGCGCGTCGACCGCCGACGTGGTGTACGGCAAGCGCAGCCGTCCCGATGCGGCGACGTTCGCCGGCAAGGGCAAGGTCCAGGAAATCAAGGATGCCGCGACGCTTCACGACGTCGACGTCGTCATCTTCAATCACGACCTCGCGCCGGGCCAACAGCGCAACCTCGAGCGCGAGATCGGCCGGCGTGTCGTCGACCGCAGCAGCCTGATCCTCGACATCTTCGCGCAGCGCGCCCGCAGCCACGAAGGCAAGCTGCAAGTCGAACTGGCGCAGCTGCAGCACCTGGCGACGCGCCTGGTGCGCGGCTGGACTCACCTGGAGCGGCAGAAAGGCGGCATCGGCCTGCGCGGTCCCGGCGAAACGCAGCTGGAAACCGACCGGCGCCTGTTGTCCAAGCGCGTCGCCATGCTCAAGGAGCGCCTGAAGCAGTACGAACGCCAACGCCAGGTGCAGCGCCGCGCCCGCAGCCGGCGCGAAGTGCTGGCCGTGTCGCTGGTCGGCTACACCAACGCCGGCAAGTCCACGCTGTTCAACGCGTTGACCAAGGCAGCGAGCTACGCCGCCGACCAATTGTTCGCCACGCTCGACACCACGTCGCGCCGGCTGTTCATTCCCGAGGCGGGGCCGATCGTGATTTCCGATACGGTCGGCTTCATTCGCGACCTTCCGCATTCGCTCGTCGCCGCCTTCCATGCCACGCTCGAAGAGACCGCGCAGGCCGACCTCTTGCTGCATGTCGTCGACTCGGCCAGCCCGGATCGCGATCAGCAGATGGCCGCCGTGGCCGCCGTGCTCGACGAGATCGGCGCCGGCCAGGTGCCGCAGATCGTCGTCTGGAACAAGATCGACGCCACCCATGCCGCGCCGGGAGTCGAGCGCGACGAGTGTGATAGACTCGCGCGTATTCGCGTCAGCGCGAAAAGCGGTGCAGGGCTCGACCTCTTGCGGGCGGCTCTTGCCGAAGTGGCCCGCAGCCGGGCCGATATGCACGATGAGCTGACGCATGTCGATGCCGCTTGACGCCACCAATTTCACTACGACACTATCGTGATTGCAGGAATTCTCATGTCCTTGAATGACCCCGGCTGGGGCAACAGCGGCAACAAGGGTAACGGCAAGGGCCCGCCCGACCTGGACGAGCTCTGGCGCGACTTCAATCGCAAGCTCTCCGGCCTGCTCGGCCGCAAGGGCGGCGGTGGCGGCGGCGGGCCGTCCTTCCCGAACATGAGCCCGCGCCAGTTCGGCGGCGGCATCGGCATGCTCGCCGTGCTCGTCGCCGTGGTCTGGCTGGCGAGCGGCTTTTATATCGTCGATGCCAGCCAGCGCGGCGTCGTCCTCCAGTTCGGCCGCTTCAAGGAAACCACCGAACCGGGCCTGCGCTGGCGCCTGCCGTGGCCGATCCAGAGCCACGAAACCGTCAATCTTTCCGGCGTGCGCACGGTCGAGATCGGCTATCGCGGCACCGAGAAGAACAAGGTGCCCAAGGAAGCGCTGATGCTGACCGACGACGAGAACATCGTCAGCGTCGAGTTCGCCGTGCAGTACCTGCTCAAGGACCCGAAGAACTACATCTTCAAGAACCGCTACCCCGACGACGCCGTGGTGCAGGCCGCCGAGACGGCGATCCGCGAGGTGGTCGGCAAGAGCAAGATGGACTTCGTGCTCTACGAGGGGCGCGACGTCATCGCCGCCAATACGCAGAAGCTGATCCAGGACATCCTCGATCATTATGAAACCGGCATACAGATTCGTTCGGTGACGATGCAGAGCACGCAGCCGCCCGAGCAGGTGCAGGCCGCCTTCGACGATGCCGTCAAGGCCGGGCAGGACCGCGAGCGGCAGAAGAACGAAGGCCAGGCCTACGCCAACGACGTCATTCCGCGCGCCCGCGGCGCGGCCTCAAGGCTGATGCAGGAAGCCGACGGCTACAAGCAGCGCATGATCGCCACCGCCGAAGGCGACGCCTCGCGCTTCAAGCAGATCCTGGTCGAATATCGCAAGGCGCCGGAAGTCATGCGCCAGCGCATGTACCTCGAAACCATGCAGCAGGTGTATTCCAATACCAGCAAGGTGATGGTCGATGCCAAGGGCGGCGGCAATCTGCTCTACCTGCCGCTCGACAAGCTGATGCAGGCGGCGGCAGTGCCGACCGCCGTGGCGGCGAGCGAGCCGGCCGCAGCGGCCCCGGCTGCCGCGCCGGCCGCGGCAGCCAGCGAAGTACCGCCGCAACTGGAGCACACGCCGGCGGTCGATCAGGGCGGCATCTATTCGTCGCCGTCGAATTCGCGTTCGCGCGAGTCCTTGCGTTCGCGCGAACGGGGAGACCGCTGATGCAGCGCAACCTGCCTTTCCTGGCGGCCTTCGCCTTCGGCCTCATGGTGCTGGCGGCGATGACCTTGTTCACCGTCGATCAGCGCCAGTACGCCATCATTTTCCAGCTCGGCGAGATCAAGCAGGTCATCACCGAGCCGGGCCTGGCCTTCAAGTGGCCGCTGATCCAGAACGTGCGCTTCTTCGACAAGCGCATCCTTACGCTCGACTCGGTGGAGCCCGAGCGCTTCCTCACCGCCGAAAAGAAGCCAGTGCTGGTCGACTCCTTCGTCAAGTGGCGCATCGACGACGTCATGAAGTACTACATCTCGGTCGGCGGCGACGAGACGGTGGCCAAGACGCGGCTGTCGCAGACCGTGAATTCCGGGCTGCGCGAAGAGTTCGGCAAGCGCACGGTGCACGATGTCGTCTCCGGCGAACGCGACAAGATCATGGCCGACGTGCAGAAGAAGGCCGACGCCGACATGCGCGCCATCGGCGTGCAGATCATCGACGTGCGCCTGAAGCGCGTCGATTTGCCGGCCGAGGTTTCGGAAGCCGTCTATCGGCGCATGGAAACCGAGCGCAAGCGCGTCGCCAACGAGCTGCGTTCGCAGGGCGGCGCCGAGGCCGAGAAGATCAAGGCCGACGCCGACCGCCAGCGCGAGGTGATCGTCGCCGAAGCCTACCGCGACGCGCAGAAGATCAAGGGCGAGGGCGACGCCAAGGCGGCTTCCCTCTACGCCGGCGCCTTCGGGCAAAACCCCGAGTTCTACGCTTTCTACCGCAGCCTCGAAGCCTATCGCGGCAGCTTCAAGAGCAAGAACGACGTCCTCGTGGTGGAGCCCAATTCCGAGTTCTTCAAGTACCTGAAGAGCGCCGGGAAGGCGAGCAAATGAGGCACCGTTCCGCCTGCTGACCGATGGCCGCGACGCTGCTGCTTGCCCTGGCCCTCATGCTCGTCATCGAAGGCATCCTCCCTTTTCTCGCGCCGCGCATCTGGCGCGAGACGTTTCGCCGCGCCATTGCGCTGGCCGACGGCCAGATCCGTTTCATCGGCCTGGCCTCGATGGCGGCGGGACTGATCCTTCTTGCGCTTGCCCATTGACATGAATACGAAACGCCGCTGGCTGCTGCCGGAAGCCATCGAAGACCTGCTGCCGGGCGAGGCGCGCCAGGTCGAGGTCCTGCGCCGCCGCCTGCTCGACGCTTTCGCGCGCAGCGGCTACGAGTTCGTCGCGCCGCCGCTGCTCGAATACGTCGAATCCCTGCTCACCGGCAGCGGCCACGACATGGACCTGCGCACCTTCAAGCTGGTGGACCAGGCGTCCGGCCGCACGCTCGGCATCCGTGCCGACATCACGCCGCAAGTCGCGCGCATGGATGCGCACCTGCTCAACCGTCGCGGCGTCGCGCGGCTGTGCTATTGCGGCAGCGTACTGCATGCCCTGCCGGCGAGCCTGCTCGCCTCGCGCGAACCGATCCAGATCGGTGCCGAACTCTACGGCCACGCCGGCATCGAGGCCGACATCGAAATCGTGCGCCTGCTGGCGCAGGCGCTCGCCCTGTGCGAAATTCCGCCGGCGCGCATCGACCTCGGCCATATCGGCATATTCCGCGCCCTGGCGGCGCGCGCCGAACTGTCGCCCGACGCCCGCGAGGAAGTGTTCGCCGTGCTCCAGGCCAAGGACGTGTCGACCCTGGGCGAACTCGTCGCCGGCGTCGCCGAGCCGCTGCGCTCGGCCTTCCTGGCGCTGCCGGATTGCTATGGCGGCGTCGAAGCGCTGGCGACCGGGGCGGCGCAACTGCCGGACCTGCCGGAGATTCGCGCCGCGCTCGACGGCCTGCGCCGCCTGGCCGAAGCCGTGCCCGACCTGCCGCTGAGCTTCGACCTGGCCGACTTGCGCGGCTACCACTACCACAGCGGCGTCGTCTTGGCCGCCTACAGCGCCGGCAGTCCGAGCGCCGTGGCGCTGGGCGGACGCTACGACCAGATCGGCGCCTCGTTCGGCCGCGGCCGGCCGGCGACCGGCTTCTCGCTCGATTTGCGCGAGCTGGCACGCCTGGCGCCGCCGGCCGTCGCGCGCAGTGCGATACTTGCGCCCTGGCCGGAAGACGTGTCGCTCCATACCGAAATAGAGAAGCTGCGCGCGCGCGGGGAAACCGTGATGTATGCGCTGCCAAGCCACGAGGGGACGTGGAGGGAAGCGGGCTGCGACCGCCTGTTGGCGCGTCGCGGCAACGAATGGATCATCGAAGACTTGAAGGAACACTGACATGGGGAAAACCGCCGCTCGTAATGTCGTCGTCATTGGCACCCAATGGGGCGACGAGGGCAAGGGCAAAATCGTCGACTGGCTGACCGATCATGCCCAAGGCGTGGTGCGCTTCCAGGGCGGCCACAACGCCGGCCACACGCTGGTGATCAACGGCCACAAGACCGTGCTGCATCTGGTGCCCTCGGGCATCCTGCGCGCCGGCGTCACCTGCTACATCGGCAACGGCGTCGTGCTGTCGCCCGACGCGCTGCTGAAGGAACTCGACGAACTCAAGGCCGCCGGCATCGACGCCGAGTCGCGCATCAAGATTTCCGAGGCTTGTCCGCTGATCATGCCTTACCACCAGGCGCTCGACGTCGCGCGCGAAGTCGCCAAGGGCGCCAACAAGATCGGCACCACCGGGCGCGGCATCGGCCCGGCCTACGAAGACAAGGTGGCGCGCCGCGGCCTGCGGCTGCAGGACCTGCTGCGGCCCAAGGCCTTCGCCGAGAAGCTGGCGGAAGTGCTCGACTACCATAACTTCGTGCTGAAGAATTTCCTCGGCGCCGCGACGATCGACTTCCAGAAGACGCTGGACGGCGCGCTGGCCATCGCGCCGCGCCTGACGGCGATGGTGGCGGACGTGCCGCGCGCGCTCTACGACGCCCACAACGGCGGCGCCAACCTGTTGTTCGAGGGCGCCCAGGGCACGCTGCTGGACATCGACCACGGCACCTATCCGTTCGTCACGTCGTCGAACTGCGTCGCCGGCGCCGCCTCGGCGGGCGCCGGCATCGGCCCGGGCATGCTGCATTATGTCCTTGGCATAACGAAGGCCTACACCACGCGCGTCGGCAGCGGCCCGTTCCCGACCGAGCTCTACGACGCCTGCGACAAGCAGGATCCGGTCGGCAAGCACATGGCCACCAAGGGCAACGAATTCGGCGCCACCACCGGCCGCGCCCGCCGCTGCGGCTGGTTCGACGCCGCCGCGCTGAAGCGCGCCATCCAGATCAACGGCGTCTCCGGCCTGTGCGTGACCAAGCTCGACGTGCTCGACGGCCTCGAGGAAATGAAGATCTGCACCGGCTACAAGCTGAACGGCGGCGTCACCGACATCCTGCCGGTCGGCGCCGACGACCTGGCCGCCTGCGAGCCCGTCTATGAAACCCTGCCGGGCTGGACGGAAAGCACCGTCGGCGTCAAGACGCTGGACGGACTGCCGGCCGCGGCGCGCGCCTACATCAAGCGCATGGAGGAGGTCTGCGGCGTGCCGGTGGACATGATCTCGACCGGGCCGGACCGCGAGGAAACCATTGTCCTGCGCCACCCGTTCAAATAGCCGTCGCATTGGCGTGGACGCATGGCGCTAATGCGCTAGCCCCGTGTCGAGCACCGAGCCGACTTCGATCAGCGCCTACACGCTCCTGGCGTGCGCGGCACTGACGCTGTTCGTCGGCGGCTCGGCCTACTGGAACTATCGCCAGGAGCACGGCAAGACGCTGGATCTGGCGCGCCAGGAAGCGCTCGACAACATCGGCAAGGACTTGTCGTTCCGCCGCTGGGGGAGTTCCCACGGCGGCGTCTATGTGCCGATCGACGAGCAGACGCCTCCCAATCCGTATCTCAAGGTGCCGGACCGGGAGGTGACGACGACGTCGGGCAAGCAGCTCACCTTGATGAACCCGGCCTACATGGTGCGGCAACTGCATGAGCAGCAGGGCCGCACCATCGGCGTCCGGGCGCACCTGACCAGCCTCAAGCTGATGAACCCCCACAACGCGCCCGACGCCTGGGAAGAGGAGGTGCTGCGCGAGTTCGACCATGGCGTCAAGGAAGTGTCGGCGGTGCTGCCCATCGACGGCAAGCCGTACCTGCGCGTGATGCAGGCGGTCAAGGTCGAGCAGGGGTGCCTGAAATGCCACGACGTGATGGGCTACAAGGTCGGCGATGTGCGCGGCGGGCTCAGCGCGTCGGTGCCCCTCGAGCCCTACATCGCACGCGAACGGGAAGTCGAGCGCATTCTTTTTTCTTCCCACGGCGCGTTGTGGCTGCTCGGCCTGCTGGCGATAGGCGTCTTCCGCAACCGCGCGCTGTTGCGGCAGGAGGAGCGGGAAAAGGTGGCCGCCGAAATCGTGCGCCTCAACGAAAGCCTGGAACAGCGCGTGCGCCAGCGCACGGCCGAACTGGAACAGGTGAACAAGGAACTCGAGTCGTTCTCCTATTCGGTCTCGCACGACTTGCGCGCGCCGCTGCGGGCCCTCAATGGCTATGCCAGGATCATTCGCGAGGACGAGGCCGAGACCTTGAGTCCCACCGGCAAGGAAATGCTGTCGCGAATCTGGATCAACGCCGATCGGATGGGGGCGCTTATCGACGACATCCTCCAGTTCTCGCGCGTCGGCCGCAGCGAAATGCGCCGCGAGACGGTCGATATGGGCGCCTTGGCGCGTGCCGTGACGGAGGAATTGCGCGGCGACTACCCGGCCGCGCAAGTGCGCATTGCTGCACTGCCGAGCGCCGTCGGCGATGCCGCCATGCTGCGCCAGGTCTGGGCGAACCTGATCGGCAATGCGCTCAAGTTCTCAGCCAAGCGGGAGCAGCCGGTGATCGAGATCGGTTGCGAACAGGCGGGCGGCGAAACGGTCTATTACGTGCGCGACAATGGCGCCGGTTTCGACATGGCGTATGCCGGGCACCTGTTCGGGGTTTTCCAGCGCCTGCACCCCAGCGGCGACTATCCGGGCACCGGCGCCGGACTCGCCATCGTCAAGCGCGTCGTCGAACGCCACGGCGGCCGGGTCTGGGCGGAAGCCGCCGTCGGCACCGGGGCGACTTTCCGCTTCACCTTGGACCTAGACGGGCTGGGCGACGCGAAAGCGTAGCTCGTAGGCAATGCGGGCGATCAGCCGCTCGGCTTCGCCGATTGCCGTCGGCGCCAGGTCCTGCCGCTGCTGGAGGAGGTTGCGTTGTTCGAGCAACTCTGCCGCGCTGGCATTGCGCAGGAACAGTTCGACCTGCTGACGGTTGCGGTAATCGGAAACCATAGTGTGCCTCCAGGCGTGACTGCGTAGATGAATTTACGGCGCCGCGCCGGGCAAACCTGAGCGCAAATGCGCGGCGAGATGAAATTTGCCGACGCTTTGCGGACAAATTCCTCTGCCATCCGGGTGGCAGCGTAGAATGCGCGCACCGGGCGCCACAAAAGCAAAGGCCCCGCAGAGCGGGGCCTTGCTTGAATCTTGGTGCCCAGGAAGGGACTCGAACCCCCACGGTGTTACCCGCTAGTACCTGAAACTAGTGCGTCTACCAATTCCGCCACCTGGGCAGGCGCGAAACGAGGCGCGAATTTTATCGGAATCGACCGAATTGTCAAACCACAAAACTACCAAACACTCAAAAATACGCCGCGCCGATCCGATGTTCGAGCGCGAAACCGCAAAATACGACTATCCGCTGCCGAGCCGCGAATACATTCTCCAGACGCTCGCCGAGCAGGGCGTCCCTGTTTCCTTCGAACGCCTGTGCGAGTTGCTCGACGTCAAGGACTTCGAACATGAGGACTTCCAGCGGCGGCTGGGCGCCATGGCGCGCGATGCGCAGCTGCTGCAGAACCGCCGCGGCGACTGGCTGATCCCCGACAAGGCCGACCTCATTCGCGGCCGCGTCGAAGGCCACCCCGACGGCTTCGGCTTTCTCGTGCCCGACGAAGGCGGCGCCGATCTCTTCCTCTCGGCGAAGGAAATGGACAAGGTGCTGCACGGCGACCGCGCCATCGCGCGCGTCGTCGGCATCGATCGCAAGGGCCGGCCCGAAGGCAAGATCGTCGAAGTCACCGAGCGCGCCAACCGCAAGGTCGTCGGCCGCGCCTACGAGGAGCACGGCGTCTGGTTCGTCGTCGCCGAGAACCGGCGCCTGTCGCAGGACATCCTGCTGGCGCCGCCGGAGAAGGGCGCCAAGGGGCTCAAGCCGAAGGGCGGCCAGGTGGTGGTGGTCGAGATCGTCGAACAGCCCTCGAAGCAATCCCAGGCCATCGGCCGCGTCGTCGAGATCCTCGGCAACTACGCCGATCCGGGCATGGAGATCGAGATCGCCTTGCGCAAGCACGATCTTCCCTTCGAGTTCGCCCGCGCCGTGCTCGACGAAGCTGCGAAGCTTCCCGACGTCGTGCAGAAAGGCGACTGGAAGGGCCGCGAGGACCTGACCAAGCTGTCGCTCGTCACCATCGACGGCGAGACGGCGAAGGACTTCGACGATGCCGTCTATTGCGAGCGCCAGGGCAAGGGCTTCCGGCTCATCGTCGCCATCGCCGACGTCTCGCACTACGTCCGTACCGGCGGCGCGCTCGACCGCGACGCCTATGAGCGCGGCAACTCGGTGTATTTCCCGCGCCGCGTGATTCCCATGCTGCCGGAGAAGCTCTCCAATGGACTGTGTTCGCTCAACCCGCAGGTCGAGCGCCTGACCGTCGCCTGCGACATGAACATCTCCGCGCACGGCGAAATCGTGAGCTATCGCTTCTATCCGGCCGTGATCTGGTCGCATGCGCGGCTCACCTATACCGAAGTCGCGGCGGCGCTCTACGACAAGGACGCGGCGACGCGCAAGAAGCTCGCGCCGCTGCTGCCGCATCTCGAAAACGTCGACGCGCTCTACCGCGTGCTGGCCAAGGCGCGCGAAAAGCGCGGCGCCATCGATTTCGAGACCGTCGAGACGCGCATGGTCTTCGACGACCACGGCAAGATCGAGAAGATCGAACCCTACGAGCGCAACGACGCCCACCGCCTGATCGAGGAATGCATGCTGGCCGCCAACGTCTGCGCCTCCGACTTCCTCAAGGAACGCAACCATCCGGCGCTCTACCGCGTGCATGAAGGGCCGACGCCGGAACGCCTGACCAAGCTGCGCGACTTTCTCGGCACCTTCGGCCTGCAGATCGGCGGCGGCGACGCCCCGAGCGCCAAGGACTACGCCAAGCTCCTGGAAAAAATCCAGGACCGTCCCGACAAGCAACTGCTGCAGACCGTGATGCTGCGCTCGCTGCGCCAGGCCATCTACAGCCCCGACAACGTCGGCCACTTCGGCCTCGCCTACGAGAGCTACACGCACTTCACGTCGCCGATCCGCCGCTATCCCGACCTCATGATCCACCGCGCCATCAAGGCGGTGCTGACCAAGAAGAAATACGAACCAGGCGCCTGGGATGAAATCGGCTTGCATTGCTCGGCCACCGAACGCCGCGCCGACGAAGCGACGCGCGACGTCGAGGCCTGGCTCAAGTGCTACTACATGCAGGACCGCATCAACGAAGAGTTCGTCGGCAGCATCTCGGCGGTCGTCCCCTTCGGCATTTTCGTCGCGCTCGATTCCGTGTTCATCGAAGGCCTGGTGCACGTCTCCGAGCTTGGCGCCGACTACTTCCACTTCGACGAAGCGGCGCACGCCATGGTCGGCGAGCGCACCGGCAAGCGCTACCGCCTGTCCGACCGCGTGAACGTGCAGCTGATGCGCGTCGACATGAACCAGAACAAGATCGACTTCCGGCTGGTGGAGGACGTGCGTCAGGCCAAGGCGACGGAACCTCCGCGCAAGAAAGGCAAGGCGCGAGCGTGAGCGCGCCGCTGCTCAGTCCAGCGACTTCCTGAAGCGCAGCACGGCCACCGTCAGCAGGCCCAGCGCGATGGCCGCCAGGGCCAGCATCTGCGGCCACAGGGCGTCCAGGCCGACGCCCTTGAGGAAGGTGGCGCGGATGATCACCAGGTAGTAGCGCAGCGGATCGGCGTAGGTCAGCCATTGCAGCGCCTGCGGCATGCTGGGAATGGGGAAGCTGAAGCCCGAGAGAATGAACATCGGGTTGAGCACGAAGAAGTTCGACGAGAAGGCCTGCTGCTGCGTCGTGCAGACCGTCGAGATGAGCAGGCCGATGGCCAGTGCGGCGAGCAGGAACAGGCAGGTGCCCAGCAGCAGCACCAGCGGGTTGCCGCGGAACGGCACGTGGAACCAGGCCATGCCGAAGCCGGCGACGATGGAGACTTCCAACAGGCCGATGAGAAAGAACGGCAGCGTCTTGCCGATGATGAATTCGACGGGACGCAGGGGCGTGACGAGAATCTGTTCCAGCGTGCCGACTTCGCGCTCGCGCACGATGGCGAAGGCGGTGAGGTTCACGATGGTGATCAAGGCCAGCGTGCCGATGACGCCGGGGACGAAGAACCAGCGGCTGTTGAGATTCGGGTTGTACCAGTAGCGCTCTTCCAGGCCGACGCTCACCATGGGCCGGCCGAGCGCCCGGCCGGTGCGCTCGGCCAGGTTGCGCGCGTAGTCCTGGCCGAAGCTGCCGGCGATCTGGCCGACATAGCCCAGGGCGATCAGCGCAGTGTTGGAATTGGTGCCGTCCACCAGCGCCTGCACCGGCGACGTCCGGCCCTTCTTCAGCAGTTCGGCGAAGCCGGCCGGAATGACGATCCCCACTTGCACGTCGCTGCGCTCGACGGCGTCGCGGACGTCGCGCTCGCTGGCCGCCGGCACGGCAATCCGGAAGCGGCTGCTGTGCACGAAGGCATCCGTCAGCGCCCGGCTTTCCTGGGAACGGTCGAGGTCGAGGATGGCGGTGGAGACGTTGAACACCTCGAAGGTGGCGGCATAGCCGAACAGCAGCATCTGGATCACGGGCGGCACCAGGAGCCGGAAGCGCGCCGACTTGTCGCGCTTCATCTGCAGGAATTCCTTGACCAGCAAGTGGAAGATTCTGCCGAACATCGCCGTCAATCGAGGGTCTTGCGGAAAGCCCGCGCCGCCAGCACCACAATGACAATTGCATAGGCGGTGAGGCACAGGATGGGCACCGCCAGTTCCTGGACGCCGGCGCCCTTGAGGAAGACGGACTTCAGGATCAGCACGTAGTAGCGCGCGCTGACCAGGAAAGTCGCGCCCTGCACCGCGGCCGGCATCTGGTCGATCGGAAAGGCGAAGCCGGACAGCAGGGTCGTCGGCAGCATCGTCAGCAGCAGGGCGACCTGGCTGGCGCCGACCTGGCTGCGGATCGCCACCGACACCAGGTAGCCGATGCACAGCACCACGGTGAGGAAGAGGCTGCTGGTGAACAGCAGCGTCGCCAGGGTGCCGTGGAAAGGCACGTCGAACCAGAATACCGCCAGCCCGAGGCAGATGCCGGCGTCGACCATGCCGACGACGAAATAGGGCAGCAGCTTGCCCAGCATCAGCTCCATCGGCTGCACTGGCGTCGATACCAGCAACTCCATGGTGCCGCGCTCCCATTCGCGGGCGATGGTCAGCGAAGTGAGTTGCGCGCCGACGATCGCCATGACGAGGGCGACGATGCCGGGAACGATGAAGTTGCGGCTCTCGAGTTCCTCGTTGAACCAGACGCGCGCCTCGACGCCGACCGGCGTCTGGGTTTGCATCGTGCCGCCGCGCCGCTGCAGCGTTTCCAGCTGGATGTCGCTGGAATAAACGGCGACCACGGTGCGGGCGTAGCCGGCGGCGATGCCGGCGGTGTTCGAGTCGGTGCCGTCCACCAGCGCCTGGATCGTCGTGCCGCCGGCATCGGCCAGGCGCTGCGAGAAGTCGGAGGGAATGACGACGGCCAGTTCGCAGATGCCATCGTCGATGGCGCGGGCGACGTCGCGCTCGGCGGCGGCGACCGTGCGCACGGCGAAATAGCTGGAGGCGGAAAAGCGCTGGAGCAGGTCGCGCGATTGCTGGCTGCCTTCGTGGTCGAGCACGCACAAGGGGATGTAACGGATGTCGAGACTGACGCCGTAGCCGAAGACGAACATCTGCATCAGCGGCACCAGCAAGGCGATCATCAGGCTGCGCGGATCGCGCACGATCTGCAGCGCTTCCTTGACGGCGATGGCCTTGACGCGGCGTAGCTTCACGGCCGCTCCGCCCGCTGTGCGGCTGTTGCTTTGCCAACCAGGCTGACGAAGCTGTCTTCCATCGTCGGCTCGGCGGCCCTGGCGCCCGCATCCCTGGCCTGCCGCTTGATTTCCCGCGGCGTGCCCAGGGCGATCAGCCGGCCGCCGCTGATCAGGGCGATGCGATGGCAATACTCGGCCTCGTCCATGTAGTGAGTGGAGACCAGCACGCTGACGCCGTCGGCAGCGAGCGTATGGATGAGGTCCCAGAAGCGGCGTCGCGATTCCGGGTCCACCCCCGAGGTGGGCTCGTCGAGGAACAGCACCGGCGGGCGATGCAGGATGGCCGCCCCCAGCGCCAGCCGCTGCTTCCAGCCGCCGGCCAGCGTCGCCACGAGGGACTCTTCCCGGCCGGAAAGGCCAGCCATGTCGATGGCATAGCGCAGGCGCGCCGCCATGTCATCGCGCGATACGCCGTAAATGCCGCCGAAGAAGCGCAGGTTTTCGGCGACGCTCAAGTCGTCGTAGAGCGAAAACTTCTGCGACATGTAGCCGATGCGCCGGCGCACCGCTTCGGGGTCGGCAGCGACGTCGATGCCGGCCACCCGCGCGTGGCCGGCGCTCGGATGCAGCAGTCCGCAGAGGATGCGGATGAGCGTGGACTTGCCGGCGCCGTTGGGGCCGAGGAAACCCATGATCTCGCCGCGCGCCACCGCGAAGCTGACGCCGTCGAGGGCCGCGAAAGAACCGAAGCGCTTGACGAGCCCGGCGACGACGATGGGGGCGTCCGGCGCTGCCGTCACGCCGCGTTCCTTTCGTTTTCCAGCAGGGCGACGAACAAGTCCTCGATGCTCGGCGCCACTTCGCCGATCTCGGTCGTCGCAATGCCCGCCGCCGACAGGGCGGCGGCGATCTCGGGCAGCCGGCGGCCGGCGTCGTCGACGTGGATGTGCGCGCCGATGCCGATCAGCAGCACGCCCGCCACGCCGGGCAGTTTTTGCACGGCGTCGCGCACGCGCCGCGGCTCGGCTGCCGCGACTTCGATCATGGCGCCGGGCATCTTCGCCTTGAGGCCGGCGGGAGTGTCGCAATGGACCATGCGGCCGTCGTGCAGCAGGGCCAGGCGGTCGCAGCGCTCGGCTTCATCGAGGTAGGCCGTCGAGATCACCATCGCCACGCCCTCGCCGCGCAGCGAATAAAGGATTTGCCAAAATTCTCGGCGCGACAGCGGATCGACGCCCGTGGTCGGTTCGTCGAGCAGCAGCACGCGCGGCGTATGCACCAGGGAACACGTCAATCCCAGCTTCTGCTTCATGCCGCCGGAAAGCTGGCCGGCCAGCCGCTTCCGGAACGGCGTCATGTTCGATGCCGTTAGCATGGCGGCGGCGCGTTCCTCCCACAGGCGGCGGGGCACCTCGAAGAGGTCGGCGTAGAAGCGGATGTTTTCCTCGACGGTGAGATCTTCGTAGAGGCCGAAGCGCTGCGGCATGTAGCTGACGTGGCGCTTGGCCTGCTCGGGATGGGCGCGGACGTCGATGCCGTCCACGGTGATGCTGCCGTCATCGGAGCGCATGACGCCGGCCAGCATGCGCATGGTGGTGGTCTTGCCGGCGCCGTCGGGGCCGACGAGGCCGAATATTTCACCCGGCTGCACGGCGAAGCTCAAGCCGTCGACGGCCATCACGGCGCCGAAGCGCTTCGACAGTCCCGTGGCTTCGACGATGGCGCCGGCCACGGCTACGGCAGTTCGAGCGTTGCGTCGGCCGGCATGCCCGGCGCCAGCTCGTGGGTCGGGTTGTCGATGTCGATCTTGACCCGGTAGACGAGCGTCACCCGTTCGGCATGGGTCTCGACGCTCTTCGGCGTGAACTCCGCCTTGGCGGCGATGAAGGAAAGCCGGCCGCGGTAGCGCTTGCCCGGATAGCTGTCGGTGGTGACCGCGACTTCCTGGCCGAGGCGCACGCGGGCGAGATCCGTTTCGCTCACATAGGCGCGCAGCCAGACGTGGTCGAGGTCGGCGATGGTGATCACCGGCGTGCCCGGCACCACCACTTCGCCGAGTTCGGCCTGGCGCGTCGTCACGACGCCGTCGAAGGGCGCCGTCAGCGTCGTATAGCCCTGGACGATGCGTGCGAGCTTGGCGGCCTCTGCGGCGCTATGGATGCCGGCCTGGGTCAGCTTGACGTTGCGCTCGGCGACGGCGGTCAGCGCTCGGTCGCGCGCCAACGCAGCGTTCGCCTGCTTGAGCGAGGTGTCCGCCTGGTCGAGGACGGCGGCCGAAACGAAACCCTGCCGGCGCAACTCGGCGTTGCGGCGGAAGTCCACCTGGCGTTGCGCCTGCTCGGCTTCGTCGGCGGCGACCGTCTTGTGCGTCGCATTCAAGGTTTGCCGCGAGGAATCCAGCTGCCGCTGCTGCACGGCGAGGTTGGCCTCGGCGATGGCGACCTGTTGCGCATAATCGCCGTCGTCAAGCTTGGCGACCACCGTTCCCTGCTTCACCCACTGTCCCTCGTTGAAGGGAAGCTGGACGATGCGCGATTGCACGGTCTTGAAGCCGAGCACGCTTTCGTGGGCCTCGACGTTGCCGGAGAGCGTCAGCAGCCGGCCGGCAGACGCCGGCGCCAGCCAGGCGGCGATGGGTTCTCGCAATGCAAGTGCGGCGACCACGACGACGACGATGGCCAGCAGCACGATTTTTTTTCTTTTCTCGAGAGCCATGGCGCAAATCCCTTTCTCGACACGCGGCCCTGCACTCGACTTGCCAAGAGTGAGGAGGCCATGCGGATTGTGCCACCGGAAGCCGCGGTGCGAATCGAATTCTTGCCAATGCCATCGTCGCGTACATGGGGTGCGCATGGCGTCGTCCGGGACGGGCTGGCGTACCACTTGTCGATCTTCGCCTTGTCGCTCAACGGCAAAAAGGCTATGCTTTTCGCAAGGGTTGGGGATCGTACATCGCACATGGCCATCATCTCGTCTACCGTTGCTTCGTCCGCGGCGCAGTACGGCCTCGGGCAACTCCGCCTGCAACAAGCCAAGCGCAGTGCCGATCAGGCCGAACAGGCCGCGCAAGCGCTGCAGGCGCAGGCGCAGGACGCGCGCAGGGCCGCGGACCAGGCGGATGAGAATGCCCGCTCCCTCGCCGTCGCCTCGACGCAGGCACAAGCCGATGCGGGGAAAGCGCGTCAGGGATTGGCAGCACTCCAATCGGTGGGCCAGATGGAAACGCAGCTGGCGAATGTTGCGGATCGGGTGATAATGCAGCAGCAAAGCGCGCAAGCCGGCGTCCTGACCAAGTCGGTCAAGGCCGCGCCGGTGGTCAATACGCAGGGGCAGGTGACGGGCAGGGTGGTGAATACCACCGCCTGATTTACGCGAAAGGACAGTCATGGCTATCAACGCATTGGGTTCCTCGACAGGTTCGGCTCAGTTGCAGCAGGCGCTGCAGCAGAGCCAAACGCAACAGCCGGCGCCAGCCAAGGCGGCGGACGAAGCGGCCAAGGCCAAGGCCCAGGAGGCCCAGCACGCGCAGCAGGCCAGGTCCGAGCAGCCCAAGCCGGTCGTCAATGCCCAGGGACAGACGACGGGGAAGGTGATCAACATTACGGCGTGATTTCGCGCCGCGAGCGCCGGGCCGTCTGCCGGTCGCCGCGATAGCGCCGGCCGCGCCGTCGGCAGTGAAGGCGGCGTGTGGCGATGCCCTGGATGGCGGGCTTCGCGTCGGGCGCGGCAAAGGACAATATCCTTTTTGCCCCAGGCGTGGGGCGCGTGGAACGCTACAATCGCGTCTTACCCGAAAGGAACGCGATGAGCGAAACCCGCCTGATCCACGGCTTTCACGCCGTCCTCGCCAAGCTGCGCCACGCCGCCGACGACGTGAAGGAAATCTACCTTGCCGAGGCGCGCCATGATGCGCGCGTGCGCGATCTGCTGCGCGTCGCCGAGAACGCCGGCGTGCGCGTGATGCCGGTGGATGCGGCGCGGCTCGAGGGCATGGCGCCGGGCCAGCGGCATCAGGGCGTCCTCGCGAAGGTATCGGCAGTGCAGCGGCATGTGACGCTCGACGACGTGCTCGACACGCTGGCCGAACCGGCGCTGCTGCTGGTGCTCGACGGCGTCACCGATCCGCACAATCTCGGCGCCTGTCTGCGCGTGGCGGATGCCGCGGGAGCGCATGCGGTGGTGGTGCCGAAGGATCGCGCCTGCGGGCTCAACGCGACGGCGATCAAGGTGGCTTCGGGGGCGGCCGACACCGTGCCCTACGTCACGGTGACCAACCTCGCGCGCAGCTTGCGCGAAATGCAGGAACGCAATATCTGGGTCGTCGGCGCCGCCGGCGAGACGGAACGCGATCTCTACAGCGTCGATCAGAAGGGTTCGCTGGCCTGGGTGCTGGGGGCGGAAGGCGCGGGGCTGCGGCGGCTCACGCGCGATACCTGCGACGAACTGGCGCGCATCCCGATGCACGGGACGGTCGACAGCCTCAACGTTTCGGTGGCCGCCGGCATCTGCCTGTTCGAGGCGCGGCGGCAGCGGCGCGGCTAGGTTCGCCGCGCGGCATTTACCAGAGCTTCCACCAGGGCTCCTTGCGGTCGAGTCCGCGGGCGTAGTACTCGCTCTTGGGGAAGTTCGTGCGCATCACGCGCTCCGTATCGTCGCGCAGGTCGGCCATGCCCAGGGCATCGTAGGCCTTGATCATGATGAACAGCGCTTCCTCGTCGGCCGGCGCGTCGGGGTAGGTCTTGATGGCGAACTGGGCGCGGTTGGCGGCGGCGACGTAGGCGCCGCGCTTCATGTAGTAGCGGGCGACATGGACTTCGTACGATGCCAGCGCATTGACGAGGAACTTCATGCGCAGCGTGGCATCGGCCGCGTACTTGCTTTCCGGAAACTTGGTGACCAGTTCCTTCAGGGCATCGAAGGACTCTCGCAGGGCCTTGGAGTCGCGCTCGCTGATGTCCTGGTTGCTGATGTAGCCGATCAGGCCAAGGTCGCCGTTGAAGTTGGACAGGCCCTTGAGGTAATAGGCGTAATCGACGTTGGGATGATTCGGGTGCAGGCGGATGAAGCGGTCGCAGGCGGCGATGGCGGAGGCCGCTTCCTCCTGCTTGTAGTAGGCGTAGGCGACTTCGAGCTGCGCCTGCTGGGCGTAGCGGCCGTAGGGATAGCGCGCTTCGAGCTTCTCGAAGAACTTGATCGCCTTGTCGTAGGCGCCGTCGGACATGGCGTCCGTCGCCTCGGAATAGAGCTTGTTGGCCGACCAGCCGGCGGTTTCGTCGACTTCGTCGGGCAGCAGGCCGCAACCGGCGGCGAAGAGGGCGACGAGCATGGCCAGCAGAGGGGCTAAACTACGCATGATGAACATCCCGCAATCGAATCCGGTCGATTATAGCGCAGCGTCGGGCGCCGCCCCGGCTGCCCTCGCCATTCCGCCGGAATGCGCGGGACTGCGGCTCGATGCCGCGCTGGCGCGCGTTTTCCCCGAGCATTCGCGCAGCCGCCTGCAGGCCTGGCTGAAGCAGGGCCGCGTCAGCCTGGATGGCGCGCCGGCCGATCCGAAGCGCAAGGTGTGCGGCGGCGAGCAGGTGGCGCTGGCGCCGCCGCCGGCGCCCGCGGAGACGGCGCAACAGGCCGAGGATATCGGCCTCGACGTCGTGTTCGAGGACGCGCACCTGCTGGTGGTCGACAAGCCGGCCGGACTGGTGGTGCATCCGGGCAGCGGCAATTGGTCGGGCACGATGATGAACGCGTTGCTGCACCACGCCCCGCAATTGACGCAGATTCCGCGCGCCGGCATCGTCCATCGCCTCGACAAGGACACCAGCGGCCTGCTGGTGGTGGCCAAGACCCTGGCGGCGCAGACCGATCTGGTGCGGCAGCTGCAGGCGCGTACGGTGCGCCGCTGCTACCTGGCGCTGGTGCTGGGCCAGGTGGCGCGCGACGGCACCGTCGATGCGCCCATCGGCCGGCACCCGGTGCAGCGCACGAAGATGGCGGTGGTCGGCGGCGGGCGCGATGCGCGCACGCACTATCGGGTAGTCGAGCGCTTCGGCCGCGCGACTTTCGTCGAATGCCGCCTGGAGACGGGCCGCACCCACCAGATCCGCGTGCACATGGCGTCGATCGGCCACCCGCTTGCCGGCGACCCGGCCTACGGCCGCGCCAAGAGCGGCGACGCGCGGCTCGACGCCTTCCCGCGCCAGGCGCTGCATGCCTGGCAGCTGGCGCTGATTCATCCGGCGAGCGGCGCGGAAATGGCATGGGAATCGCCGTTGCCGCCGGATATCGCCGCGCTGCTGGCTGAGCTGCGTCTTGCTTGAGTTCATCGTCCCCGACTGGCCGGCGCCGGCGAACGTGCGCGCCGTGTCGACGACGCGCGGCGGCGGTTGCAGCCGCGGCCGCTACCAGAGTTTCAACCTTGCGGACCATGTCGGCGATGATGCCGCGGCGGTGGCGGCGAACCGCCGCCTGCTGCGCGAGCGCTTGCCGGTCGCGCCGCGCTGGCTCCGGCAGGTGCACGGCGTTCGCTGCGTCGACGCCGCGCTCTGCGGCGACGATGTCGAAGCCGACGCGAGTTTCTCGCGCAGCGGCGCTCAGGCCTGCGCCGTGCTGACCGCCGATTGCCTGCCGCTGTTGCTCTGCGACGCCGCCGGCACGGTGGTGGCGGCCGCGCACGCCGGTTGGCGCGGGCTGGCGGCAGGCGTGATCGAGGCGACGGCGGCGGCGCTGGGCAGGCCGGAAGATCTCATGGCCTGGCTGGGGCCGGCCATTGGGCCGCGCGCCTTCGAAGTCGGCGACGAAGTGCGCGCCGCGTTCGTGCGCAGCGATGTCGGCGCCGCCGCCGCCTTCGCCGCGCACGGGGAGGGCAAGTGGCTTTGCGACCTCTATGCGCTGGCGCGCCGGCGGCTGCAGCGCCTCGGCGTGAATCGGGTCTATGGCGGCGATTCCTGCAGCTTCACGGAAGGCGAGCGCTTCTTTTCCTATCGCCGCGACGGCGCCACCGGACGTATGGCGTCCGTAATATACCTGGAGTCATAAGGCGCAGTCCGTATAATCGGCGCATGCCCCTCGCGCCACAGGCATTCCCGCCGCGGTCTGCGCTCGCGACCGACACTTCCGCCGCCGCCGTTGCGGCGCCGGACGCATCATGCATTCGTCATGAATGATGCGGGCGCTCTTGCCGCGCTGCCGGCACCGCGTCTGCGCCTGCTGTCGGCGCTGACGCTGGCGCTTGCCGTGATTGCCGTCGTCCTCTACGGCGAGCGGCTCGGTGCGTCGAACGAGCGTCTGCGCGCCGAGACCCTGGCGCAGGCCGAACAGCATGCCGACCAGTTGGCGGGAGCGGTGGCCGAGCAGGCGGCGGCGACTTTTCGCGGCGTCGATTTTGCCGTCAGCCACTTGCGCGACGAGTACGCGGCGGGCAACGATCTCGATACCGTGGTGCGCACGGTCTATGGCCGGTTTCCCGCCAATGCCGTGACGCAAGTGGGCGTCATCGGCGCCGACGGCTACCTGGCCTGGTCCAGCGTCGGCGTCAATGGCCGCATCTATCTCGGCGACCGCGAGCACTTCAAGGCCCATCTCGGCAGCGATGACGATCGGCTGTTCATCAGTCGCCCGGTGCTCGGCCGCGCTTCGGGAGCGTGGTCGATCCAGTTCACGCGTCCGATCCGGCGCCGCGGGGAGTTCATCGGCGTCATGGTGTTGTCGCTGGCGCCGCAGTACTTCGCCAACAGCCTCGATGCCCTGGCCCTCAACGATGGCGATGCCATCGTCCTGTTCAAGCTCGACGGCACCTATCTGGCGCGCACGCCGAACCTCGCCGAGGCGATGGGCACGGCCGTTCCCGCCGACCGGCCTTTCGTCGGTGCCGATGCGCCGCGCCGCGGCGTCTTCCGCTCTGCCGCCGCGTTCGACCATATCCACCGCATCTATGCCTGGCGGCGCCTGAAGGACTATCCGATCCTGGCCACGGTCGGCCTCGACGAGGCGGCGATACTGGCGCCGCTGGAGCGCGAGGTCGCCGCCGGCATCTGGCGCCGCAACGTCGGCAGCCTGGCGGTGCTGGCGCTGGCGCTCGCGGTTTCGCTGCTGCTGGCGCGCGCGGCACGCCAGCAGCAGGCATTGCTCGCCAGCGAAATGCGCCATCGCGGCATTTTCGAGAAGAACAGCTCGGTGCATCTGCTCATCGATCCGAGCGACGGCCGCATCGTGGACGCCAACTCGGCCGCCGCCGCCTACTACGGCTATCCGCGCGAGCAATTGCTCGCCATGCGCATGACCGACATCAACTGCCTGCCGG
Organism: Rhodocyclaceae bacterium; assembly: GCA_028713915.1. Taxonomy (GTDB): domain Bacteria; phylum Pseudomonadota; class Gammaproteobacteria; order Burkholderiales; family Rhodocyclaceae; genus Nitricoxidireducens. Next base: position 38,382 of record JAQTNK010000027.1, read on the forward strand.
CCGACCAGGTGCTGGCGGAAATGGAAAGCGCCAAGGCGGAGAAGCGCCTCTACTTCAACTTCCGTCACCGCCTCGCTGCCGGCGACATCCGCGACGTCGAAGTGTATTCGGGGCCGGTCGAGGTCGACGGCCGGTCGCTGCTGTTTTCCATCGTCCATGACGTGACGGTGAAGCACGATCTCGAACGCCGCCTGGCGGCGAGCGAGGAAGTGCATCGCAGCCTGTTTCTGACGATGGCCGAAGGCGTGATCGTGGTCAATGGCGACGGCCGCATCGCGGCATGGAACAACGCCGCGCTGGAAATCCTCGGCGTCGATGTCGCCGGGCTGGTCGGCCGCGCGTCGCAAGTCGTCGGGGCCGCCGGCGAGAAGCTCGCGCTCGACGAGTTTCCGACGATGCGCGCGGCACGCGGCGAACAGCTCGACCATGTCCGCTTCGGCGTCGTGCGCCCCGATGGCCGGCGCATCTGGGTCACCGTCAGCAGCCGGCCGCTGGGCGCCGCCGGCGGCGCCGCGGCCGGCGCGGCGGTGCTGTCGTTCTCCGACATCACCAGTCTCGTCGAGGCCGAGGAATCGCTGCGCCTGGCGCAATCCGTGTTCGAAGTGGCGGGCGAAGGCATCCTCGTCACCGACGCCGACAATCGCATCGTCGCCGTCAATCCGGCCTTCACGACGCTGACCGGCTACGCCGCCGCTGAGGTCGTCGGCAAGACGCCGGCGCTGCTGGCCTCGGGCCTGCACGACGCCGCGTTCTACGCCGCCATGTGGCAGCGGCTCGCGCGCGACGGCCACTGGGAGGGCGAAATCAGCAACCGGCGCAAGGACGGCAGCATTTTCGTCGAATGGCTGCGGATCACCATCGTGCCCGAGCGCCCGGGCCATGGCCGGCGCCATGTCGCGCTGTTCAGCGACATCACCGATCGCAAGCGCGAAGCCGAAGCCGTCTGGCGCCAGGCGAATTTCGACGCGCTCACCGGCTTGCCCAACCGCAAGCTGCTCGAAGACCGCCTCAAGCGCGCCATTGCCCAGGCGCACCGCAAGCATGCAGCGGTGGCGCTGCTGTTCATCGACCTCGACCGCTTCAAGCCGGTCAATGACGCGCATGGCCACGCCGCCGGCGACGAACTGCTGCGTCAGGTGGCGCGCCGGCTCGAACACTGCCTGCGCGACGAAGACACCATCGCCCGCCTGGGCGGCGACGAGTTCATCGTCGTGCTGCCGGACGTGCGCGTGGCCGAGTCGCCGGCCAAGACGGCGAACAAGATCGTCGCCGTGTTGTCCGAACCGTTCCGCGTCGCCGACCAGTACCTCGAAATATCATGCAGCATCGGCATCAGCCTGTACCCCAAGGATGCCGGCAACGTCGAAACCCTGATCGCGACCGCCGATGCCGCGATGTATGCAGCCAAGGACGCCGGCCGCGCGACCTGGCGCAGCGCCTGAGCGTCGGCGCCGCGGCCGTCGCCGCCGCCGTCTGGGCGCCGCCAAGCACCACGCGGCGGGGCCGGCAGGCGGCAGGCGCGCGGCTGTCGACAGATTTGACACTCTTCATGGTGCAATGCAAAATCAACGTCTTAACTAGGAGCCTTGGATGTCTGCCCCACAAGATCCCAATTCGGCCGCGATGCAGGCCATGTTTCAAGCCGGACAGTCTTTCGCTCAAGGATTCATGCAGTTCATGGCGCAGCAGCAGGCGACGCTGACCAACGCCGGCACCGCCACGCCGCCGCCCGCCGGGATAATGCCAACGGCATGGAAACCGGAAAGCGAGGAAATGGCGGCGCTGCAGAAGGAGTGGAGCGAGCGGCATGCGCAGCTTTGGCAGGCCATGCTGGCGCGCCGCGCGGGCGATGCCGGCCCCGTCGTGGCGCAGCCCGAAGCGGGCGACCGGCGCTTCGACCATCCGGCGTGGGCGGAAAGCCCGATCTACGACTACCTGCGCCAGGCCTATCTCATCAATGCCGAATACCTGAAGAAGATGGCCGAGGCGGCGCCGGTTTCCGCGGGCCTGTCGAAAGAGCGCATGCGCTTTCTCACGCGCCAGTACGTCGATGCGCTGGCGCCGTCGAATTTCGCCGCCACAAACCCGGAATTCGTCAAGAAGGCGCTGGAAACCAAGGGCGAGAGCATCAGGCAGGGCATCCAGAACCTGATCGGCGACATGGAGAAGGGGCGCATTTCCATGACCGACGACACGGCCTTCGAGGTCGGCCGCAACCTGGCGATCACGCCGGGCGCGGTGGTCTATGAAAACGACCTGATGCAGCTGATCCAGTATTCGCCGCTGACGGACACGGTCGCCAAGCGGCCTTTCGTCATGGTGCCGCCCTGCATCAACAAGTTCTACATCCTCGATCTGCAGCCCGAGAACTCCTACGTCCGCTACGCCGTCGAGCAGGGCCATACGGTGTTCCTCGTCTCGTGGCGCAACGTCAAGGCCGACCTCGGCCACAAGACCTGGGACGACTACATCGAGGAAGGCCCGCTGACGGCTTTCCGCATCGCCAGGGAAATCTGCAAGGTCGACCAGATCAACGCGCTGGGCTTCTGCGTCGGCGGCACCATCATCGCTTCGGCGCTGGCCGTGGCGGCGGCGCGCGGCGAGAAGCCGGTCGCCTCGCTGACGCTGCTGACGACGCTCCTCGATTTCTCCGATCCGGGCGAGCTCGGCTGCTTCATCGACGAGCACTCGGTGGTGGCGCGCGAGAACACCATCGGCAAGGGCGGCCTGCTGCAGGGCAAGGAACTGTCCTCGGTGTTTTCGGCGCTGCGCGCCAACGACCTGATCTGGCAGTACGTCGTCGGCAACTACTTGAAGGGCGGCAAGCCGTCGGCCTTCGACCTGCTCTACTGGAACGCCGACTCGACCAACCTGCCCGGTCCCTTCCTCGCCTGGTACCTGCGCAACATGTACCTGGAAAACAACCTGCGCGTGCCGGGCAAGCTCGCCATGTGCGGCGTCAAGGCCGACCTCGGCCGCGTCGACATGCCGGTGTTCATCCTCGCCACGCGCGAGGATCACATCGTGCCGTGGAAGTCGTCCTACCTGAGCCGCGCCCACATGGGCGGCGAGACGACCTTCGTGCTCGGCGCATCGGGCCATATCGCCGGCGTCATCAACCCGGCGGCGAAGAACAAGCGCAGCCACTGGATCAACGACAGCCAGACCGCCAACCCCGACGAATGGTTCGACACCGCCACCGAGGTCAAGGGCAGCTGGTGGCCGCGCTGGGCCGAGTGGCTCAAGCGCTTCGCCGACGGCGAAGTGGCGGCGCGCGGCCGACTGGGCAGCAAGACCTACGCGCCGATGGAGCCGGCGCCCGGTCGTTACGTCAAAGAAAAAGCATAAGCAACGACGAACGGAGGAGTGGACAAATGCAGCGAGTGGCACTGGTAACGGGCGGCATGGGCGGCTTGGGCGAGGCGATCTGCATCAAGCTCGCGGCGCTGGGCGACAAGGTGGTCACCACCTACAGCCCCAACAACAACAAGGCGCACGAGTGGCTGCGCAAGATGAATGACATGGGCTACGGCTTCAAGGCCTATCCGTGCGACGTCACCGATTTCGACGCGGCACGCGATTGCGTCGCGCAGGTGACGAAGGAGTTGGGACCGGTGGACGTGCTGGTGAACAACGCCGGCATCACGCGCGACATGACGTTCAAGAAGATGACCAAGAACGACTGGGACGCGGTGATCCACACCAACCTCGATTCCGTCTTCAACATGACCAAGCAGGTCATGGACGGCATGGTCGAGCGCGGCTGGGGCCGTGTCATCAACATTTCATCGGTGAATGGTACAAAAGGCGCCTTCGGCCAGACCAACTACTCGGCCGCCAAGGCCGGCATGCACGGCTTCACCAAGGCGCTGGCGCTCGAAGTGGCCAAGAAGGGCGTCACCGTGAATACGATTTCGCCGGGGTACATCGGCACCAAGATGGTGATGGCGATTCCGCAAGACGTTCTCGAAAGCAAGATCCTGCCGCTGATTCCGCAAGCGCGGCTGGGCAAGCCCGAGGAAGTCGCCGGTCTCGTCGCCTATCTTGCCTCGGAGGAGGCGGCGTTCGTTACCGGCGCCAATATTTCCATCAACGGCGGCCAGCACATGTTCTGACCGTCAACAACAAGCAACCTCAATAGATAGGGAAAGGAAATACCATGACTCAACGCGTAGCTTTCGTCACCGGCGCCATGGGCGGCCTCGGCACCGCCATTTGCCAGGCTTTCGCCAAGGACGGCTACAAGGTGGTCGCAGCCTACCATCCGGAATTCGACAACAAGGACGAATGGCTGAAGGAACAGGAAGCCGCCGGCTTCAAGGACTTCATCCCGGTCGCCGGCGACGTCTCCGACATCGAATCCGCCAAGACGATGGTCGCCGAAGCCGAAGCCAAGGCCGGTCCCATCGACATCCTGGTCAACAACGCCGGCATCACGCGTGACCGCATGTTCGCCAAGATGGAGAAGGACCAGTGGGATGCGGTCATCGCCACCAACCTCACCAGCCTGTTCAACATGACCAAGCAGGTCTCCGCCAAGATGGCCGAGCGCGGCTGGGGCCGCATCATCAACATCTCCTCGGTGAACGGCGTCAAGGGCCAGGCCGGCCAAAGCAACTATTCGGCCGCCAAGGCAGGCGTCATCGGCTTTTCCAAGGCGCTGGCGCAGGAACTGGCGACCAAGGGTGTCACCGTGAATGCCATCGCCCCCGGCTACGTCGCCACCAAGATGGTCATGGCGATCCGCGAGGACGTCCTCAAGAGCATCGTCGACACCATTCCGATGAAGCGCCTGGCCAAGCCGGAAGAGATCGGCGCCCTGTGCTCCTATCTCGCTTCCGAGCTGGCGGCCTACATGACCGGCGCCACGCTCAACATCAACGGCGGCCTGCACTTCCAGTGATATAAGAACAGCCGGCATCGTCCGCAGGACGGTGTCGGCGACAAGAAAGGGGGGACATGACATGGCTGCACCGATCCGCTTGATCAAGAAATACCCGAACCGCCGTCTGTACGACACGCGCACCAGCACCTACATCACGCTGGCCGACGTCAAGGACCTGGTCCTGCAGCACGAGAATTTCCAGGTCGTCGACGCCAAGTCCGGCGAAGACCTCACGCGCAGCATCCTGCTGCAGATCATCCTCGAAGAGGAAGCCGGCGGCGCGCCGATGTTCACCTCCGACTTGCTGGCGCAGATGATCCGCTTCTACGGCAACGCCATGCAGGGCATGATGGGCAAGTACCTCGAGAACAACATCAAGTCCTTCACCGACATGCAGCACAAGCTGCACGAGCAGGCGCGCACGCTCTACGGCGAGAACAGCCCGATGAGCAAGGACCTGTGGGCGCAGTTCCTCGGCTTCCAGGGGCCGGCCATGCAGAGCATGATGTCGGCATATGTCGAACAGAGCAGCAAGATGTTCCAGCAGATGCAGGACAGCATGCAGGAACAGACCAAGAAGATGTTTACCGGCCTGCCGTTTCCCGGTTTCCCCATGGCCGGCGGCATGGACAAGACCGAAGAGAAGAAATGACCGGTCGCGCGCCGCGCACTGCCGCCAAGCCCAAGTCAGCACACCCGGCCAAGACGAAACCGCCCACGATCGGCTTTGTCTCGCTCGGTTGTCCCAAGGCCACCGTCGACGCCGAGCACATCCTGACGCGCATGCGCGCCGAAGGTTATGAGATTTCCGGCAGCTATGCCGGCGCCGACCTCGTCGTCGTCAACACCTGCGGCTTCATCGACGCGGCCGTCGCCGAATCGCTCGACGCCATCGGTGAGGCGCTGGCGGAAAACGGCAAGGTCATCGTCACCGGCTGCCTCGGCGCCAAGGGCGACATCGTCCAGCAGACGCATCCGCGCGTGCTCGCCGTCACCGGGCCGCACGCGACGCAAGAGGTGATGGCTGCCGTGCATGCGCACCTGCCGCCGCTGCACGACCCGTTCCTCGACCTGGTGCCCGAGCAGGGCATCCGCCTGACGCCAGAGCACTACGCCTATCTCAAGATTTCCGAAGGCTGCAACCATCGCTGCAGCTTCTGCATCATTCCGGCGCTGCGCGGCGACCTGGTGAGCCGGCCGATCGGCGAGGTCATGCATGAAGCCGAGGCGCTGGTCCATGCCGGCGTGCGCGAGCTGCTGGTGATCTCGCAGGACACCAGCGCCTACGGCGTCGACGTCAAGTACCGCACCGGCTTCTGGCAAGGCCGGCCGCTGAAGACGCGGCTCTACGACTTGTGCAACGCGCTCGGCGAACTCGGCGTCTGGGTGCGCCTGCATTACGTCTATCCGTATCCCAACGTCGACGACCTGCTGCCGCTGATGGCGGAAGGCAAGATCCTGCCGTATCTGGATGCGCCGTTTCAGCACGCCAGCGCCCGCATTCTCAAGCTCATGAAGCGTCCGGCGTCCGCCGAGAAGGTGCTCGAGCGCATCGCCGCCTGGCGCCGCGCGGTGCCGGACCTGGCGATCCGCTCGACCTTCATCACCGGCTTTCCCGGCGAGACCGAGGCCGAGTTCAACGAGCTGCTCGACTTCCTCGACGAAGCCCAGCTCGACCGCGTCGGCGCCTTCGCCTATTCGCCGGTCGACGGCGCGGCCGCCAACGAACTGCCCGGCGCCTTGCCCGAGGAAGTGCGCGAGGAGCGGCGCATGCGCCTGATGCAGCACCAGGAAGACATCAGCACCCAGCGGCTGGAAGCGAAGATCGGCCGCCGCATCACCGTGCTTGTGGACGACGTCGATGATGAGGGCGCCGTCGCGCGATCGATGGCCGATGCGCCAGAGATCGACGGCCTCGTCTATGTCACCGACGGCCACGAACTCGAAGTCGGCGAATTCGCCGCGGTGACGGTCACCGACTGCGACGTGCACGACCTTTACGCCACGCTGGCATGAGCATCGGCCGCCGAGCCGCCTCAAGGGCGATGCCGCCATCCGACCGGAGCCGCGCAGCGGCGAACCTTTGTCACCCCCGCCTTGGGGGCGGGGGATGGGGGGTGGGGGCGCTATGATCGCGCCGCGCGGGCAGCGCATCGGCTTCGTGCTGGGCTCGGGCTCGGCGCGCGGCTGGGCGCATATCGGCGCCCTGCGCGCGCTGGCCGACGCCGGCATCGTGCCGGACGTGATCTGCGGCTGTTCGATCGGCGCGCTGGTCGGCGCCGCCTGCGCCAACGGCGATCTCGACAAGCTGGAAACCTGGGTGCGCAGCCTCACCCGCCGCGACGTGATCGGCCTCATGGATCTCAGCTTCAACGGCGGCGGCCTGCTCAAGGGCGACAAGCTGATGGCCTTCTTCGCCAAGCATTTCACCGACCGCGATTTCGAACAGCTGTCGACGCCTTTCGCCTGCCTTGCCACCGATCTTGCCACCGGCCGCGAAGTCTGGTTCCGCGAGGGCTCGGTCGCCGCCGCCGTGCGCGCCGCCATCGCCATGCCGGGCCTGTTTACGCCGGTCGTGCGCGACGGCCGGCTGCTGGTCGACGGCGCGCTCGTGAACCCGGTTCCGGTCTCGCTGTGCCGCGCCATGGGGGCGGATATCGTCATCGCCGTCGACCTCGATTCCAATATCGTCGGCAGCGCCCTGCGCAAGGCGGCGGGATCCGACAGGAGCGGCAGCAGGTGGGGCAGCCGGCTGTTGACCACCCTGGGGCTGGCGCGCGGCAGCAACAATATTCCGCCGATGTCCACGGTGCTCTCGGCGAGCCTGCAGATCATGCAGACGCGCATCGGGCGGGCCCGCCTCGCCGGCGAGCCGGCCGACGTGCTGCTGTCGCCGCGCCTCGCGCATCTCGCGCCGATGGACTACCACCGCGCCGAAGAGGCCATCGCCGAAGGCCGCGCCGTGGTCGAGCGCATGATGCCTGCGATCACGCACGCGCTTGCCGTATGACGGCTCTCATCGACGCCCTGCGCGAGGCCATCGGCACGCCCTACGTGCTGACCGCTGCGGCTGACGTTGCGCCCTACCTGCGCGACTGGCGCGGGCGCTACGAGGGCGCCGCGCTCTGCGTCGCGCGGCCCGGCTCGACGCAGGAAGTTGCGGCGGTGGTGAAGCTCTGCATCGCTGCCGGCGCCGCCATAGTCCCGCAGGGCGGCAACACCGGCCTGTGCGGCGGGGCGACGCCGCGCGGCGGAGAAGTGGTGGTGAGCCTGACGCGCCTGAACCGCATCCGCGCCGTCGATGCCGCGAACGATACGCTCACGGCCGAAGCAGGCTGCACGCTGCTGCAGGTGCAGGAGGCCGCTGCCGCGGCGGACCGGCTGTTCCCGCTCTCGTTGGCGGCGGAAGGCACGGCGACCATCGGCGGCAATCTGTCGACCAACGCCGGCGGCGTCCAGGTGCTGCGCTACGGCACTGCCCGCGACCTGGCGCTGGGCCTCGAAGTCGTCCTGCCCGACGGCAACGTCTGGGACGGCCTGCGCGGCCTGCGCAAGGACAATACCGGCTACGACCTCAAGCATTTGTTCATCGGCGCCGAAGGCACGCTGGGCCTCGTCACGGCCGCGGTGCTCAAGCTCTACCGACGCCCGCGTCAGCAAGCCACGGCCTGGGCGGCGGTGCCCGATCCGGCCGCCGCGGTGGCCCTGTTGACGCGGCTGCGCGGCGAAACGGGCGAGCGCGTCACGGCTTTCGAGATCGTCGGCCGTGCGGCCCTCGATCTCGTGCTGCGCCACATTCCGCAAGCGCGCGATCCGCTGGCAGGGCAGCCGGCCTGGCAGGTGCTGATAGAACTGACCGACACGCTGGAAGAGCCGCCGCTCGGCGACGTTCTCGAACGCGTCCTCGCCGCGGCGCTCGACGCCGGCGAGGTGCAGGACGTCGCGCTGGCGCAAAGCGAAGCCCAGGCGCAGGCGCTTTGGGCGCTGCGCGAAAACGTCGCCGAAGGGCAGAAGATCGAAGGCCTGGCCATCAAGCATGACATCGCGGTGCCGGTGTCGCGCATCGCCGAATTCATCGCCCGCGCCGGCGCCACGCTGCACGAGGCGTTTCCCGGCGTGCGCATCGTCTGCTTCGGCCACCTCGGCGACGGCAACCTGCATTACAACCAGTCGCAAACGGCGGCGCTGGACAGCGACGCCTTCATCGCGGCGACGCCGGCGGTGAATCGCATCGTGCACGATCTCGTCGACGAACTGGGCGGCTCCATCTCGGCCGAGCATGGCCTCGGTCAGCTCAAGCGCGACGAAATCCTGCGCTACAAGAGCGTCGTGGAAATGGATCTGATGCGCGCCATCAAACGCGCCATCGATCCGGCGGGCCGCATGAATCCGGGCAAGGTGCTATGAGCGGTGGCCGTCTCGCGGCATCGACTGCAAGCGCGCCGCGAGACGGCGCAACGTCGACGCGAAAAACGCTTTACAGTGTTCCGCGCCGTCCGTATAATGCGCGCTCTCTTGTGGGGGTATAGCTCAGCTGGGAGAGCGCTTGCATGGCATGCAAGAGGTCCGCGGTTCGATCCCGCGTACCTCCACCAAAGACTAAGTCCCTATCGTCTAGAGGCCTAGGACAATACCCTTTCACGGTATGAACCGGGGTTCGAATCCCCGTGGGGACGCCAGCAGTTTTCGGTTTGCGCGCTGCGCAGATCGATGTGGTTGAAGTATGTGTTTGAAGTACGGAGTGGTAGTTCAGTTGGTTAGAATACCGGCCTGTCACGCCGGGGGTCGCGGGTTCGAGTCCCGTCCACTCCGCCAACGAATCAAGTCGTCAGGAAGCGTCGCCGCGCAATAGCTTGGCGACCTTCCGAAAGAGAAGCCCGATGTCCTTGGATCAAGGAATCGGGCTTTTTCATTTCGCTTCCGTTACCGTCGGCTACTTTGCGGCGGGGATTTCGATCAAGCGCGGAGGATGCTCCATGTCGCCCCTTGTTGGCGAGATGAAGGCAAATTGATACACGGGATGGAGTTCACTCTGTCCGCCCGCAATCTGCCGTTCCTTGTAGCCCCATGTCCAGCGATCCAGGACGTAGCCAGGAGCGGCATTGCCCAACTCGCCGATGGCTTCGCTGCGCGCTTGGTCGAAGGCTTTGATCGGGACGGGCGTGCCAGGCACCGCCGCGCGCCAGGTCTTCGATGCGCTGAGCACGGCGCCATCGTTGTTCAGCCGCACCCGGATCGCGCCCGCGCTGCCAAGGATCTCGGCATGGATGTCGCCGACCGGAATGACGCGCCGGTAGGACACGGTGACGCCGTTCTGCGACTGGCGCAAATCGGAAGGCTTGCCGTCCACCGGCATGCTCGCCGTCATGTAGCGGATGAGCGACGGTTCCGACACCTGCTGTTCCTGCCAGCGCTGTTCCCTCAGGAAGTCTGTCGCGCGCTGGAGATAAGCCTTCTCCTCGAGCGAAACGCCGCTGGGCAAGGAGACCTTGCCTGAGTCCACGTGCAAGGTTCCGGTCTGTTCCAGGCGTTCCAGTTTGCCCTTGCCGCCAGCCAGCAGGGCGGAGCTTATCGTGAGATGCGTGCCGGGCTTCAGCGATTTCATCACCTGCGGCGGCAGCGCAGCCGACAGCTTGAAGATCGGTGCGAGCTGCGGAATCTTCTCGGGTAGGAGCGGGCTCGTGTTGGCTTGCTGGCTACCCGCCGGGTACATCAGGTAGAAGTGGCTGGCCCCGGAGGTGTTGGGCGCATTCGTAAATTCCGTGTCATACAGCGGCGTCTTCGTAATGTCGTTGCCGCCCCGCGTCATGCACAGCGGCACGACGCCATAGGCGCCCGCCTGGCCAAATCCGTCAAGGAACATCTGGGCCAGCGTGTCGTGATTGGTGGCGCGATTATCGTAATCGCTCCACATCCTGTCGACCTGATCGGTATGGCAATACATTTCCGTCGAGCCGCCGCAGGCCATACGCAGATCCGATGAGAGCGCAGGTCCCCAGCGCTGGAAGACATTGCGCATGGCGGGCGAGTCGGCGCCGCCGGTGAACTTGTCGGGGCAGGCATACTCGAAGGTCGTCGCCGGGGTGCAGGTTTGCGGCCCATGGGCGAAGACCTCGCAGGAGCACTGCCAGTAATAGCGCAAGTTTCCGGAGCCGAGGATGTTGGCGAGGCGTACCGACGCCTGGGAGGCGTAATCGCCCAGGGTGGACCAAATCGTGGGATTGCCGTGGCCGGCATAGAAGAACAGCATGGTCCGGTCGATGCCGTTCGGGATGTTGGTATCCGCTCCCGTGGCTACGGCGCCTGGGTCGTAATAATACTTGGCCGTGTTGCTGATGCCGATGTGGATGTGGGTCTTGTTCCAGGAATCCGGGGCATGGTGGGGCGCGGTGGCGCTTCCCGCCATGTTCTTGCCGAACAGGAACTCGTTGGCCGTATCGATGTGCCAGTCGGTGTTGCCATGGGCAGCCAGAATGCTGTTGGCGGGCGGATTGCAGCGCAATTGGAAATTCGCGTGGCTCGACGTAACCGTGCCGGGGCTCGTGATCTTGACGGCTTCCCATCCGGCGTAGTACGGCAAGCCGTCGCCGCCCAGAGTCCAGGTGGTGCTGACCGGCTTGGTCTGGCCTGCCTTGGTGAACTTCAGGGTCTTGGGCTGGGTGTCGGTGGCGCCGTCGCTGCGCTTGAAAATATAGCTGACGATCTGCGCCTTGTCGGACGTGATGCTGCCCTTGAAGGTGATCACGCCCGGACAGTCGCCGCGGGCGTCTGTCAGATTGGCGGAGAGCGTGGTCGTCAGTGCCATCGCCTGGCTGCTCCCCGCTAGCGCCCATGCCATGCCGATGGCCATCGGCAAATGTCGATGCCGTAGATGTTGCCCCATGGTAAATCCTTCCAGTTCACGTTGATCGGCGAGCCTGGCTGTGCGGGCTCCGAGTCATGCCATCATGCTCTACGTATGCCAACGGCACGTGCTGACAGCATAGTCGCCGTCCCGGTGGGCGCAATGAGCACATCGTGTCATGCGCCTACTTCGCGCCTCTCGCACTGGCACGGCGGCAATTGTCCGGTCGATGGAAGGCGGCTCATCTGGCGCATCGTCGGCTCGGGCGGCGCTATCGGCGCCGACGACAAGGAATGCGCCTGCGCTCGAACCGGTCGCCGGCAGCGCTGCCCGGTGCCGGTTCGGCGCCGCCTCAGCGCGTTTCGTTCATGTGCCGCAGAATATGCTGGCGCGTATCCTCGACGGCATTCGCGAAAGGTCCGCCGAGCGCCGAGGCCCGCTCGATGACGGCGAGGGCTTCGCGGTTGCGCCCCTGGTCGGCAAGCGTCTGCGCGAGGTTGTTGAGCAAGACTGCCGACTCGGGATGGCGTGCGGCGGCCGGTCGCAACACGGCTTCCGCTTCAGCCAGCTCACCCAGCGCATAGTGGCTGTTCGCCAAGCCGACGATGGCGGTTTCGTTGTCCGGCCAGCGCTTGAGAAACGTCGCGTAGGCGGCCTCCGCGGCGCGCTGCTTGCCGGCATTTTCCAGCGCCGCGATCGCCTCGACATAGGACGCCGCGGTTGCCGTCGCCGGCAGGCGCCGCGGCGGCACGAGGACCATCGCCCAATAGCCGCTTTGCTTCCACAGGTACTCGAGGACCGCAAATGGCATTGTCATCCATGGCTTCTTGCCCGAATGCAGCATTACCTTGCCGTTCGGATAGTCGTAGCCGACGACGACAGCATAATGCCAGACCGACACGGGCCAGACGCCATAGTCTTGCAGGACGATCACCGGCAGGCCGGCGGCGAGCTCGCGCAGCACGTCCTCGAGCCGCGGCGCCAGGCGGTAACTGACCAGGCCATGGCGGCGCGGCGCGGCGAGCATGTCCGCCTGCAAACTGCCCTGGCGACCGGGCAGGTAGACCTCTTGCGTCATTTCCTCGAGCGTAACGTCGGCTTCGACGCTCTTCATCACCATCGTCAGCGCCGCCGGACCGCACTGGTATTCGTCCTGGGGAATGAACGGCACATCGTAGAGCTTGATGCGATCGGGCAGTCGATCAGGCTTGCCTTCGCGCAAGGCCGTCGTTTGCGGCACCAGCAGCGAGCAGCCGCCCAGCAACAGCGACAAAACAAAAACGCCCACCAGGCGGTGGGCGTTGCCGAGCGGCCTGGCGCAGCGGCGCATTACTTCCAGGAATAATAGGCCCAGACGCCGAGGGCGATGATGATGGCCCAGCCCCAACCGGAGATGTTGGCGCCGGCGGGAGCGGCGTTGACATTGTCGGCCAGCGCATGGACTTCCGCGTTGGTCATCGCGGCGACCCGTTCTTTGGCGCTGCTGGCATCGAGGCCGAAATCCTGCAATTGCCGCGCCACCTCCGGACGGTCGATGGCGGCGACGAGGTTGGCGCGCTCCATCCGCGTCGATGTGTCGGATGCGGCTTGATCCGTGCCGATCATCGCCGCCTGGGCCGCCTGAAGAGGCAGCGCCAGCATCGACAGGATCAACAGGCGGCTGGCGATTCTCATCAGTGCTGATTTCATAAGCTTCTCCATGGAAAAGGGGATTGAAGGAACCGCGCCGCCCGACCGTCCCGCCTTCGATCAGCGTGACGATCTGCGTTCGATGCGCCTTGCCGTGTCGTTGGCAACCATTCTGGGGGGCGCGCGCGATGAACTGAATTCCATGAAGCCGGTATTTTGGCTACCGGTATCGAGGTAGCGGGGCGGCCGCCGTGCGGTCAAGCGGCTGGCACTGTTCTCGGCGCGCGGCGGCGCTTGGCCGGGACTTGTCGCTCGCCGGCGACAGCGGCAAGCGATGCGGATTCATATCACCATGCCGATGCGCCTTTCCTGCCGTCGTCAATCGGAGATGGCACGAAAGCTCAGGCGCGCCGGAACGACGTCGGTTCTCAGCATGGAATGCCGCTCAGGCGGCGCCGCGAGCGCTGACCACGGCAATCTCGGCGCACTGCATGCCACACGAAACAGGAGTCGACCATGGATACCCTTCGCATAGACACCGCGCTGGAACGGGCTGCCGCCAGTGGCGCCGACGATCCGCTTGCCCCGATTTTCGCTGCCGGAGGAGGGGTTCTGCGCACCACGCACGAGGCGGAACTGGTACGCCTGACGCGTCAATACGCCGACTTTGCCGGCACGACGCGCAATGCCCTCAACCTGCTTTCGGGCCTGCGCTCCGGCAGCGCCATCACGCTCTACGGCGAGGAAGGCGAATTGTCTTTCACGCCGCCGACCACGCCGATGGGCTGGAGCCGCGTCCAGCGCATCCTCAATCTCGCGCGCGCCGGCCTGACGTCCATGGGCATCCGAACGCCCCAGCCGGCGCAGATCGCGGCGGCGCTGATGGGCGGCACCCTCGCCATCGGCAGCGCCTTGGTACGCTTCCCCGGCGTGTTGCGGCTGCACAGCGCCCGCATCGAATGGTCGCGCATCGCCCATGCCTTCGCCCTGGCCGCGCCTGCGGCAGGCGCGCTCCAGCACCAGTAGCGGCAGGCGGCAGGCAGCACCTGAGCGCCCGCTCGCGGCGGGCATGCGGTCTTACGGCAGCGACTGTCCGTAAGGCCGCCGCACGTCGTCTTCCCATCGGCCGGCGCATGTATCGCCTGTGCCCGCAATCGATCAGATCGAATGTCACTGCCGACAAGCCGAAAAGCTGTCCTTTTACCTCGTTGCAAAATTTGTCCTAAAGTTTTGGCGTCAAGCTGCCGATAAGGGAATACGAGACGGTGGAATTCCGTCAATACTTTTCGGCGGAGGCGTAATGAACGTCAATGTTGCAACAGGGCGCGGCGGCCATGAGAGCCTGTACGGGAACACCCGAGGCCATGGACCCATGGCGCCGCCGGCAGGTTCGGCAATCTGGCCAGTCCCTGGGCCGGAAGGGAGGCGATGATGAACATTCAAGTGCCACCGCCGGGTTCGGCGAATTCGGCGGCGGGAGCGACGCCGGCGCCGGGCGGGAACGGCCAGGCTGCGCCGGCCTCGGCGGGTGCGCCGAAAGCGGTTGTTCAGCCGGGCGCAGAAACGTCGGTCCAGGCCAAACAGCCGACCGCGGCGGACCTTCAGAAGGCCGTGACCGATCTGCAGAACAAGGTCCAGGCCGTGGCGCCGGACATACAGTTTTCCATCGACCACGGCACGGGCCGAACCGTGATCGAAGTCACCGACGCCAGCACCCATACGGTCATTCGCCAGATTCCGTCGGCGGAAATTCTCGGCATGGATGCCGAACTCGACCGCATGCAGGGACTGCTTCTGAACAAGCGCGTCTGATTCGCGGCGGTTTGCCGTGGTCCGTGCGGCGGGCCAGGCTTGCCGCACTGCCGGCGGCACGCGCAGCCGGCACCGCGGCACCCCGCGCATGGCGAGGCCGGGCCATTTCGTCTAGGCTGATAAGCCGATGGACGAAACGGGGGATGCGCCATGAAATACCGCCTGCTGGGAAGAACCGGCCTGTACGTGTCCGAAATGTGCCTCGGGACGATGACCTTTGGCGGCAACGGCTTTTGGACCGTCATGGGCGGGCTCGATCAACGCGCTGCCGGCGCTCTGGTCAAGACCGCGTTCGATGCGGGCATCAATTTCATGGACACGGCCAACGTCTATTCCCTGGGCCACTCCGAACAGATTTTGGGCCAGGCCATCAAGGACCTGGGTCTGCCGCGCGAGCAGCTGGTCATCGCCACGAAGGCCACGGGCATCATGAGCGAGCTGCCCAACGGGCGCGGACAATCGCGGCATCACCTGATGAACGAGGTCGATGCCAGCCTGCGGCGGCTGCAGCTGGATCATATCGATCTGTATCAACTGCACGGCTTCGATCCGCTGACGCCGCTGGAGGAATCGCTGTCGACGCTGAACGACCTCGTGCGCTCCGGCAAGGTGCGCTATATCGGCCTTTGCAATCTGGCGGCGTGGCAGATCATGAAAGCGCTGGCCATCTCCGACGCCAGGGGCTGGGCGCGGTTTTCGAGCGTACAAGCGTATTACACGATCGCCGGCCGCGACCTGGAGCGCGAGGTCGTTCCGCTGCTACGGGATCAGCAGTTGGGCCTGATGGTCTGGAGCCCGCTGGCCGGAGGCTTGCTCAGCGGCAAGTTCGCGCGCGACGGCAAAGGTCCGGAAGGCAGCCGACGCTCCAGTTTCGATTTTCCGCCGGTCGACAAGCCGCGGGCCTTTGCCTGCATCGACGCCATGCGGCCGATCGCCGAACGGCATGGCGTGTCGATCGCCCAGGTTGCCCTGGCATGGCTTCTGGCGCAGCCGGTGGTGTCTTCGATCATCGTCGGGGCGAGAACCGTCGAGCAACTGAACGACAACATTGCAGCGTCCAAGGTCAGGCTGGACGATGAGGAGTTGACCGCGCTGAACGATGTCAGTCGGTTGGCCGCGGAATATCCGGCATGGATGATCGAGACGCAGGGCAAGTATCGGGCGGAACCGCCGGTACGCGAATAGGGCGGATGCTACGCCGTCTCTTTCTGGCGCAGGAAGTCGCCAAGCTTCCTGTCGTCGTCGAGTATGTGTCGCATCAACCAGCCATGCAATGACACCAGCAGCTGGTGCAGGTCCAGTTGACGGTTGGCCTTGATCTGCAAGTCGTAACTCGCCAGGGTTTCCGCGAGTCTCAGGTGCTGCCGCTGATGCGCCTGGGCGTCGGGATAGCCGGATTCGCGCATGGTCTGCTCTTCGTAGGAAAAGTGGGTCCTGACGAATTCGATCAGCGCCTTCATCGCATTTCTCGACTCGGCCCGGTTCCCGCCCGAACGGATGCTGGCGTCGAACTGGTTGAGCAGGGCGATCAATTCCCGGTGCTGCGCGTCGATCCCGGCGTGGCCGATCTCGAACGTGAAGGACCATGCCAACAGCGACGGGCTGGGTTCCATGGCGCGTCGCTTGATCCGCGGCTTGGCCGAGACCTCGTAGGGCGGATTTTCGGCGAAGCCGACGACGGCATCCAGCGGCAGCGGCCGTGAAAAATAGTAGCCCTGGATGACGTCGCAGCCGTGCGCCTCGAGAAAGCCCATCTGCTCGGGCGTCTCCACCCCTTCGGCGATCGTCATCAGGTTGAGCTGGTTGGCCATCTCGAGTATCGCCAGCACGATCGGCTTGTTCTTCTCCTCCCTGATGAAGGATTGATCGATCTTGAGATAGTCGAACGGCAGCTGGTAGAGATAGGACAGCGACGAGTAGCCCGTGCCGAAATCGTCCATGGCCAGATTGACGCCGATTTTCTTCAGGGCCAGCAGCGTGGCCTTGGTTTGTTCGAAATCCTTGATGAACGCGCTTTCCGTGATTTCGAGCGTCAAGCGATAGCCGGCCATGCCGTCCAGGGCGTCGGCCACTTTCATGACGACGTCGCTTTGGGCAAGCTGGCGGGGCGAGAGGTTGACCGACATGTTGATGCCGGTCTTGCGCATCACGCGACAGGCTTCCTTCAATACCCAGTCGCCGATTTCGCAAATGAGGCCGGATTCCTCGGCGATGGGGATGAAGCGCGCCGGGCTGATCAGGCCAAGTTCCGGATGCGACCAGCGCAACAGCGCTTCCGCGCCGTGCACGCTCTTGCTGACGAGACACAATTGCGGCTGGTAGTGCAGCAGCAGCCCGCCGGGAATCGCCTGGCGCAGCCCGTTTTCGACCATCAGCGTTTCCAGGGCCTGGGCATTGATGCGCGGCGTGAAGAACTGGAAATTGTTCCGTCCCTGGTCCTTGGCGTGGTACATGGCGACGTCGGCGTGCTTCATCAGTTCGGCAACGGTCTGGCCGTCGGCCGGATAAAGGCTGATGCCGATCGAGGACGTCACGGTGATGACATGGCGATCGAGATTGCAGGGGCTGCCGATCGATGCCAGCAGCTTTCTCGCGACGTGGGTGATGTCCGTCTCGTCGCTGAAATCCTCCAGCAGCAGAACGAACTCGTCGCCGCCCTGCCGCGATACGGTGTCGGTGGCGCGCAGGCAGGCGCGGACGCGTCGGGTCACTTCCTTCAGCAGCAGATCGCCGACTTCGTGACCCAAGCTGTCATTGACCGACTTGAATTTGTCGAGGTCGATGAACATCACGGCGAACTTCGACTTGTTGCGCGCCGCCCTTCCCAACGCCTGCCTTAGCCGGTCTTCCAGCAGGCTGCGGTTGGGCAGCCCGGTCAGGAAATCGTGGTGCGCCATGTATTCCATCTTTTCCATCACCCGGCTCGCCTCGGTGATGTCGGTCAGCAGGCCGATATAGTTGGTCGCATCGGCGCCGGTCCTGACGGCGCTGATGTAGGCGCGGACGAGATATTCCTCGCCGGTCTTCTTGCGGTTCCACATTTCCCCCTGCCAGTGGCCGATGTCGTGCAGGGTTTCCCACATCTTCCGGTAGAAGCTGTCCGGATGGCGTGCGGAGGCGAACAGCCGCGGGTTGGTGCCGAGAATTTCATCGGCGCGATAGCCGGTCAAGGCTTCCAGCGCCTTGTTCGCCGATATGACGCGGTTGTCGGCCCCCGTGATCATGATGCCTTCCGAGGTGTTCTCGAAGACGCTGGCGGCGAGTCGCAACTGATCTTCGGCTTCCTGGTGGCGCGTGATGTCCTGAAGTATTTCCAGGACGCCGGTGATCTTGTCGCCATCGAATAGCGGCTTCGCTTCGAAGGCCAGGTAACGGCGCTTGCCGCCGAGGTCGCTG
This sequence comes from Rhodocyclaceae bacterium, assembly GCA_028713915.1. GTDB lineage: Bacteria > Pseudomonadota > Gammaproteobacteria > Burkholderiales > Rhodocyclaceae > Nitricoxidireducens. The sequence continues at coordinate 56,948 of JAQTNK010000027.1, forward strand.
AACCAGCCTTCGGCCTTGTGGCCGTCGCTGGCGAACTCCGTCTTCTCGTGCTGGCTGTAAAAGCGCGAGGCATCGGCCAGCAGGTTGTCCAGCAGCAGGTCTGCGAGGCATGGCCGCGGCCGGTCGTAGAAGCCTTTCCAGTGATCGCGCGTGCCGAGAACGCTAGCGGCAGGAATGCCCGTCAATAGCTCGCATGGCCCGTTCCAGCCGACCACCGTATGCTCGGTATCGATGACGAATGCCGGCACGCTCAGGGCATTCAGGATGCTGTTGGCTGTGGTCACGAAGCTCCTCGCGGTGTCCATGCGCTTTCGCAACGAGGTTGCGGCATGGAACTTTGGTACTATACCTGCAGCCACTGCGCGATCGGCAATATTCCAGGGACTGCGACGCTTGTTCCCCGATGCGCAGCGGCGTGGAGACTTCCGTCGCGAATTTGCGATCGAACCTCCGTCCGCGCTTTGCGCCGTGCGATCGACCGCCGTCGGACCGGTCGTTCGGAGCAGGCGGTCACGTTCCCGGTCGACACCGGAAACGCAAGCTATGTTGCGCATCCGTCCCAGAGTGGAGGATGATGTGACGCCCCCAACACGAAACGATGTTCGGGCGCTGGCGCCCGGGCGTCGGCGATTGGGCATTTCGAGGTATCGCCATGAGACAGGAAATAGAAGCGGAGCTGCTCGAGAGCATCCATAGCGGCAAGTTCTCCGAACGAGAGCTGATCAACCTTTACAACAATCTTTCTGCGCGTGGCAGTTCCGCGGTGATGCCGGCCATCAAGACGCGCATGCGCATCGACTTCCCGCGAGCCGCCACGCGCATGTTCGGCGCCAAGGACAAGGAAGCCAGCGCGCTGTTGGAAGAAGTATTCCAGGAGCTCTCCGCTTTGCACGACCTGACCGGGAACCGCCTGAAGAACGGCGTCAGGGCCGGCAGCAAAATGGTGTCGCGGAAGAAGTACATCGATGTCTTCATCGCCTACAAGAATAGCGCCGGCGTCGGCGCCTACCTTGGACTCGCGCAGGACAGCGTCGAGTCGGAACTCATCGCCGTCGTCGGCAGCTACAAGGCGGCCGATGCCAATTGTCAAGACGAACGGATATTCGCGCTGCACGACATCGCTCAGGCCATCGACAGCTACAAGGCGCAGCTGGCCGCGGCGCTGCCTGGCGCATGACGCTGCGGGGTCCTATCGCGAGCGTGCCGGCGTAGACCGAGCGCAGTCGCCGATGCGGCTGCCCTGGCCGCCGTTCCTGGCGAGGTCGGCGCAAATGGCGTCGGCCGCCGGCCAGCGCGTGTGACACCACGCCGGTGCGATCAGCGAGGGCTTGCGGGCCGTGGCGGTGACGCGGTGGAAGACGACGTCGCTCGGCGTGCGCCGGATCAGTTCGGCGGCAGTCGCTGCATAGTCCGCCAGCGTCGGCGGCGCGACCTCGCCGCGCGCATGCTGGCCGGCCATGCGCGAACCCTTGACGATCATCAGCGGATGCAGCTTGAGGCCGTCGACGCCGCAAGCGACGACGCGCGCGTGAGTCTCGAGCATCATGGCGGCGGATTCT
>JAQTNK010000028.1 GCA_028713915.1 Rhodocyclaceae bacterium
TTTCTTCGCCCACGAGTCCTGCGGCTTTTGCACGCCGTGCCGCGTCGGCACTTCGCTGCTGAAGAACCTGATGGACAAGATCGCGGACGGCCACGGCACGCAGTACGACCTCAACGAGATCTACAAGCTCAACCAGCTGCTGCAGATGTCCGCCCATTGCGGCCTCGGCCACACCGCCTGCCATCCGCTCTTCGACACCATGGAAAAGTTCCGCCCCGCCTACCAGCGCCGGCTGAAATCGCTGGAGTTCGAGCCGGCCTTCGATCTCGACGCCGCCTTGTCGCAAGCCCGCCAGATGACCGGCCGCGACGATGCCGGCGCCCACCTGGAATCCGCCGAGGAGGCCGCCAAATGACTGACGTCTTCAATCTCGACGGCAAGGAAGTGCCTTTCACGCCGGGCCAGACCGTGATGCAGGCGGCGTTGACCGCCGGCGTCTTCATCCCGCACCTCTGCTATCACCCCGAGTTCAAGCCGCACGGCAGCTGCAAGCTGTGCACCGTCAAGGTCAATGGCCGCCCCGCCACCTCCTGCACGCTGCCGGCCGCGGCCGGCATGGAAGTGGAAAGCAACACGCCGGAAATTCTCGACAAGCGCAGGATGCTGCTGCAGATGCTGCTGGTCGAAGGTAACCACTTCTGCCCGTCGTGCGAGAAGAGCGGCAACTGCAAGCTGCAGGCGCTGGGCTACGAACTGGAAGTGATGACGCCGCACTTCACCCACTTCTATCCCGACCGTCCGGTCGATGCCTCCCACCACGACGTGCTGCTCGACTTCAATCGCTGCATCCTCTGCGAGCTGTGCATCCGCGCCAGCGCCGAGGTCGATCACAAGAACGTCTTCGCCCTGTCGGGCCGCGGCCTGAAGAAGCACCTGATCGTCAATGCCGAATCCGGCCGTCTCGCCGACACCGACTTCGCCCTCACCGACAAGGCCGCGCAGGTCTGCCCGGTCGGCGTGATCCTGCCCAAGCGCGTCGGCTTCGCGGTGCCGATCGGCCAGCGCCACTTCGACGCGGCACCGATGTCCGGGCACGTCGCGGAATACGTGCCGGTCGCGCCGGCCGACCAGGGAGAGCGCAAATGAACGCAGCGGCCGTCAAGCCCAAGATCCGCATCGCCACCACCTCGCTGGCCGGCTGTTTCGGCTGCCACATGTCCTTCCTCGACATCGACGAGCGCATCCTGCCGCTGCTCGACCTCGTCGAGTTCGACCGCTCGCCGCTCACCGACATCAAGCACTGCGGACCGTGCGACGTCGGCATCATCGAAGGCGGCGTCTGCAACGCGGAGAACGTGCATGTGCTGCGCGAGTTCCGCAAGCATTGCAAGATCCTCGTCGCCATCGGCGCCTGCGCCGTCAATGGCGGCCTGCCGGCGCAGCGCAACCACCTGGATCTGCGCGACATCCTCGAGGAGGTCTACCAGACCGATCCGGGCGTCGGCCACGGCGGCATTCCCAACGATCCGGAACTGCCGCTGCCGCTCGACCAGGTGCACCCGATCCACGAAGTCGTCAAGATCGACTACTTCCTGCCCGGCTGCCCGCCGCCAGGGGACGCCATCTGGAAGTTCCTCACCGATCTCATCGCCGGCCGCACGCCGCATCTCGGCCACGGCTTGCTGCATTACGATTGAACCGCCGAGACGCCGAGACGCCGAGATCTGACAGATTCATAATCCTTTCTCGGCGCCTCCGCGCCTCGGCGGTTGGAAAACGAGGTGTCTATGAGTTTTGAACTGGAAACTGCCGCCCATCCCGAAAACCTCAGGCGCGTCGCCATCGAGCCGGTCTCGCGCGTCGAGGGCCACGGCAAGGTCACCATCCTGCTCGACGACGACAACAAGGTGCATCAGGTGCGCCTGCACATCGTCGAGTTCCGCGGCTTCGAACGCTTCATCCAGGGCCGGCCCTACTGGGAAGTGCCGGTGATGGTGCAGCGCCTGTGCGGCATCTGCCCGGTGTCGCACCACCTTGCGGCATCGAAGGCGCTCGACATGATCATCGGCGCCAAGCTCACGCCGACGGCCGAGAAGCTGCGTCGCCTGATGCACTACGGCCAGATCCTGCAATCGCATGCGCTGCATTTCTTCCATCTCGCCTCGCCCGACCTGCTGTTCGGCTTCGGCGCCGACATGGCGACGCGCAACATCGTCGGCGTCGTCGCCGCCGCGCCGGAAGTGGCGAAGAAAGGCGTGCTGCTGCGGAAATACGGCCAGGAGATCATCCGCCTCACCGCCGGCAAGCGCGTGCATGGCACGGGCTCGGTGCCCGGCGGCATGAACAAGGCGCTGACGCTGGCCGAGCGCGACCTGCTGCTGAAAGACATCTACCAGATGGTGGCCTGGAGCCGGGAGGCCGTCGCCATCATTCGCGGCCTCTTCGAGAAGAACCTCGCCAGCTACAACAGCTTCGGCCGCTTCGATGCCGCATGCATGAGCCTGGTGCGCGCCGACGGCGCCATGGACCTCTATCACGGCGGCCTGCGCGCCCGGAGCGCCGACGGCAAGACGCTGTTCGACCATTTCGACTACAGCCGCTACTGGGATGTCATTGCGGAGGACGTTAAGCCCTGGTCCTACATGAAGTTCCCCTTCCTCAAGAGCCTCGGTCCCGACGCCGGCTGGTACCGCGTCGGTCCGCTGGCGCGCGTCGCCAACTGCGACTTCATCCCGACGCCGCTCGCCGACCATGAGCGCAAGGAGTTCCTCGCCTACGACGGCGGCCGTCCCGCCGGCGCCACGCTCGGCTACCACTGGGCGCGCATGATCGAGATGCTGCACGCCGCCGAGAACATCAAGGACCTGCTCCATGACGAAGACATTATCGGCACCGACCTGATGGCCAAGGGCGAACGCGCCGAGCGCGGCGTCGGCGTCATCGAGGCGCCGCGCGGCACCCTGATTCATCACTACCGCGTCAATGAGGACGACCAGGTGATCCGCGCCAACCTCATCGTCTCGACCACGCACAACAACCAGGCGATGAACGCAGCCATCCGCCAGGTGGCGATGCAGTACCTCGATGGCCACGAGGTCACCGAAGGCCTGCTCAACCACATCGAAGTCGCCATCCGCTGCTTCGATCCCTGCCTTTCCTGCGCCACCCATGCGCTCGGGCAGATGCCGCTGGAAGTGGAAGTCGCCGACGCCGAAGGCCGGATTCTCGATCGCAAGTACAAGGACGCCCGCGGCGTCTGCGCGCTCGAGTGAAGGCGCCGCTGCTGATCTTCGGCTGGGGCAACCCCAGCCGCGGCGACGATGCGCTCGGCCCGCTGTTCGTCGAACGCATCGACGCCATGCAATTGCCCGGCGTCGAATGCCTGACGGATTTCCAACTCCAGATCGAGCATGCCCTCGACCTGCACGGCCGCCGGCGCATTCTCTTCGTCGATGCCAGCCGCGCCGCCGCGCCGCCCTTTACGGTCGAACGCATCGTCGCGGCGAAGGACGCGAGCTTCACCACGCACGCCATGACGCCGCAGGCGGTGCTCCAGGTCTTCCGCGATCTCGAGGACGAAGACCCGCCGCCGTGCTGGCTGCTGGCGATCCGCGGCGAACAGTTCGAACTGGGCGAGCCGCCGACGGCGGCGGCACAACGGAATCTCGACGCCGCGCTGGCATGGGCGCGGCAATGGCTGGCAGACGCCTGAGCCGGCTAGAACTGCAGCGCCGCGGTCAGCGAAGCGACCTCGCCGGCCGATTCCGCGAGGATGCCGGTCAGGGTCTCCGCGCCGATCGCCATGTCGAGGGAGGCGGTCATGCCTTCGCCCTGTTCCCTGCCGCCGAGGCGATGCAGGGGAGAAGCCACCGGCGACAGTTCCTCGGCGAGCAGCAAGGTGTCCGCCAGCGTCACCGGCGGCATGGCGAGAAAGCCGTCCCAGTAGGCCTCGATGGCGATCATCACCGGTTGCGGCACCGCCAGCACCTTGAGCACGGCGCGGCCGACATCGACCTCGCCGGATTCGATCCAGTCCGTCAGCTCGCCGTCGAGCAGGCCGGGAAAGTCCTTGGCGCGCGAGAGCAGATAGAAGCCGCCGACCTCGTGCACGATGCCGGCGAACAGCGCGGTTTCCGGATCTTGCCGCGTGATGCGGCGGGCGATCACGTGCGCCAGCGAGGCGACGTGCGCCGTGTGTTGCCACAGTTGCGCCGCCAAATCCTGGCCCGCCGGGCCAGCCGGTGCGCCGGCCAGCTGCCGCGTCACCAGGGCCGTCGCCAGCGACCGCACCGTGCGAAAGCCGAGGCGCGCGACCGCCGTGCGAACGTCGGTGATTTCGCGACCGGAGCGATTGAAGGCCACCGAGTTGGCGATCGCCACCACGCGCGCGGCCAGCAGCGGCTCGGCCTGCACCAGGTGGGCCGCGGCATCGATATGGCAGCCGGGATCATCGAGGGCGCGCCGGACGCGCATGGCGACTTGCGCGCTGGTCGGAAACGCCAACTCGCCCTGCGCCACATCGGCGGCCATGGCGGTGAAGGCATCGCGCTTGTCCATGGCGCGGATGATACGCGCAATCGCGCCGGCATCGCGCCAGCGCGCCGTGCCGGCGCCGGAGGGATCGCCCGCCGGCCAAGGTAGAATGGCGTTCCGCCACTGCCGTCCAGCCCAATCCATTCCTGCCACCGCCCCGACGCCGTGAGCAACCTCACCCACCTGACCGGCAAGGATTTCGAACGCATCGCCCGGAACATCAATCCGGGCGGCTGGGCGATCGAAACCGACCGGCCGATCTCGACCCTGCTCGGCTCGTGCGTCGCCGTCTGCCTGTTCGACCCGAAGCTGCGAATCGGCGGCATGAACCATTTCCTGCTGCCGAGCCGCGGCAACTCCGCCAACGATGATACCGATGTCATACTCAGCGGCGACTACGCGATGGAGGTGCTGGTCAACGCCCTGCTCGACAAGGGCGGCCACAAGAACCGGCTCGTCGCCAAGGCCTTCGGCGGCGGCACCATCGTCAGTTCGATTCGCATGGCCATCGGCGAGCGCAACGCGCAGTTCGCCCGCGACTGGCTCGAGCGCGAGGGCATCCCGCTGGTCGCCGCCGATTTCAGCGGCCCCTGGTCGCGCAAGGTGGTGTTCGTGCCGCAGACCGGCGACGCCTTCTGCCGCCGCATCCCGACCACCCAGGCCACCGTCGCCGAAGTCGCCAAGGCCGAGCAGGAATACGAAAGCTCGCTGGGCCAGCCGAGGAAGGCCGCGGAAAAGAAGATCGAACTGTTTTGACCGCGGACGGCAGCCGTCGCCTTCGCGCCGGATAATTGTTGCACCGCATCAGGCAGCGCGGCAGAATGGCTGCGCTTCCCGTGTAATCGAGGGCAACCCCATGAGCGCAACCGAACCTGGCGAATACATCGAGAACCGGACCTTCGACGAAATCGCCGTCGGCGACTCGGCGACGCTGGTGCGCACCTTGCGGCCCGACGACATCCAGATGTTCGCCATCATGTCGGGCGACATCAATCCGACCCACGTCGATCCCGAGTACGCGCGCTCGTCGAGCTTCCGCGAGGTGGTGGCGCACGGCATGTGGGGCGGCGTGCTGATCTCCAACGTGCTCGGCACGCAGTTTCCCGGGCCCGGCACCCTCTATACCAACCAGACCCTGCAATTCGAGCGCGCCGTGCGCGTCGGCGACACGCTGACGGTGACCGTCACCTGCCAGCGCAAGTTCGAGCACAACCACCACATCCTTTTCGATTGCCTGGCGACCAACCAGGAAGGCCTCAAAGTCATCCAGGGCACGGCCGAAGTCCTGGCGCCCCTGGAGAAAGTGCGGCGGCCGAAAATGGCGATGCCGGAACTGCGGTTGTCGGAAACGCGCAAGTCGCGTTACGACCACCTGCTCGAAATCACCCGGGGGCTGGCGGCGATTCCCATGGGCGTGGCCCATCCCTGCGACGCCGAGTCGCTCAAGGGCGCGCTGCTGGCGCGCGACCGCGGCCTCATCGTGCCGACCCTGGTCGGCCCGGCGGAGAAGATCCGCGCCCTCGCCGAACAATACGGCCTCGACCTCAACGGCTGCACCATCGTCAATGCGCCCCACAGCCATGCCGCGGCCGAAACCGCGGTGGCGATGGCCCGCGACGGCGAGGTGGAAGCGCTGATGAAGGGTTCGCTGCATACCGACGAACTGATGAGCGAGGTCATCAACAAGACCTCGGGACTGCGCACCGAGCGCCGCATCAGCCATGTGTTCATCATGGACGTGCCGACCTATCCGCGCCCGCTGATGATCACCGACGCGGCGGTCAATATCGCGCCGACGCTGGAAGACAAGGTCGACATCGCGCAGAACGCCATCGACCTGGCGCTGATGCTCCATATCGCCGAACCCAAGGTGGCGATATTGGCCGCCGTCGAGACCGTCAACCCGAAGATGCAGTCGACCCTCGATGCCGCCGCGCTGTGCAAGATGGCCGACCGCGGCCAGATCAAGGGCGGCATCCTCGACGGCCCACTCGCCTTCGACAACGCCATCTCGGTCGTCGCCGCGCGCAGCAAGGGCATCAAGTCGCTGGTCGCCGGACAAGCCGACATCCTGCTGGTACCCGATATCGAATCCGGCAACATGCTGGCAAAACAACTCGAGTATCTTGCCGAGGGACTGGCCGCCGGCATCGTCCTCGGCGCCCGCGTGCCCATCGTCCTCACCAGCCGTGCCGACTCGGCGCAGACGCGCACCGCCTCGACTGCCGTCGCCGTCGTCATGGCCCACGCCAAACGCAACAAGTGAACATCGCCCCCTGCCCATGACCGATGCCATCCTCACCATCAACGCCGGATCCTCTTCGATCAAGTTTGCGCTGTTCACGCTGAACGCCGCGATCCACGCCCAGCCGGAAATCTCCGGCCAGATCGACGGCATCGGCGCCCGCCCGCACATCAAGGCGAAGGACGCCGCCGGCCGCGCCCTCGACGACGTCGACCTGCCGCTCAGCGGCGACGGCCAGCACCACGCCGCGCTGGACTTCCTCGTCGACTGGCTGCACCGGCACGAAGCCGGCTGGCAGATCGTCGGCGTCGGCCATCGCGTCGTGCATGGCGCGCAGTCGTACTCGCAGCCGGTGCTGCTGGACAACATCATCATCGCCAAGCTCAAATCCTTCATCCCGCTGGCGCCGCTGCATCAGCCGCACAATCTCGACGGCATCGCCGCGCTACGCGAAGCCCTGCCCGACGTGCCGCAAGTCGCCTGCTTCGACACCGCCTTCCATCGCACGCAGCCCGAGATCGCGCAGCTCTTCGCGCTGCCGCGCAAGATCACCGCGCAAGGCGTGCGCCGCTACGGCTTCCATGGCCTGTCCTACGAATACATCGCCGACGTGCTGCCGCAACACCTGGGCGCAAGGGCCGACGGCCGCGTCGTCGTCGCGCATCTGGGCAACGGCGCTTCGATGTGCGCGCTGCAGGCGCGGCGGAGCGTGGCGACGACGATGGGCTTCACCGCCGTCGAAGGCCTGATGATGGGCACGCGCACCGGCAGCCTCGACCCCGGCGTGCTGCTCTACCTGATGGAATACCAGCGCATGGATGCCAAGGCCATCACCCAGCTGCTCTACAAGGAATCCGGGCTGCTCGGCGTCTCCGGCATATCGCAGGACATGCGCGAACTGCTCGCCTCCGACGCAGCCGAAGCGCAGGAAGCCGTCGACCTCTTCTGCTATCGCATCGTGCGCGAAATCGGCTCGCTGGCCGCCGCGCTGCGCGGCCTTGACGCCCTGGTCTTCACCGGCGGCATCGGCGAACACGCGGCGCCGGTACGCGCCCGGGTTTGCGCGGCGCTGGCATGGCTGGGCGTCGAGTTCGACGTCGCCGCCAACGCGCGGGACGCCACGCGCATTTCCGGCGCCGGCAGCGATGTCGACGTCCTCGTCCTGCCGACCAACGAAGAATGGATGATCGCCCGCCATACGGCGCAACTGCTCGGCGGTTAAGCGGCGCGAATCCTTGCCGCCCGGCCGGGGCGGAATAACCCATTTGCCGCCCGTCGCCGCGGCCCCGCTTTCGCGGCGAGTCACCCCCGGCGCCTGGCGCGCTATTGGCTAGTCGCGGTATCCGCTTGAATCGGCGGGATTGTGCACTGCACGGCCGGCGGAATAACAGTCCACCAGCATATTCCGGGTCCATTCCGAAGACATTTCAATGGCCCAATAAGCTGATTTTTCTGGCCTTTTTTGGCCGGCGACGGCCGGCAAAACCTACTATATATAGTGGCATGGCGCTTGCTGCGCCACTAGAGAAATTTATAAGCTATTGATTTCGCGGATAGAAAAATTTTTCACTTTTCATCAAACGGCGGTAGGCGTATTCTCCTCCGCTCAAATTCCCTCTCTTCTTCGGAAAGAATCATGACAACGGAAAAATCCAATACCGAGGAATCACTTAGTTATCAACATACTGGCCAGCTCGGCCTACTACTTCCGCAAGAAATCTCCGGCGAGGTGCTGCTCGAGAAATATGCCAAAGGCAACGAGCGCGACGTACGCGACGTGCGCGCCCGCGTCGCCCACGCCCTGGCTGCCGTCGAGAATGAAGACAAGCGCGCCTATTGGGAAGCGAAGTTCCTCGAAGCACAGGAGAACGGCTTCGTTCCCGCCGGCCGCATCAATTCGGCTGCCGGCACCGATTTGTGTGCCACGCTGATCAACTGTTTCGTGCAACCGGTCGGCGATTCGATTTCCGACACCGTCGATGGCCGTCCCGGCATCTACACCGCCCTGTCGCAAGCGGCCGAGACCATGCGTCGCGGCGGCGGCGTCGGCTACGACTTCTCGTCCATCCGCCCGATCGGCGCCCATGTCAAGGGCACGCAGTCGCGCGCTTCCGGCCCCGTCTCCTACATGCGCGTGTTCGACCGCTCGTGCGAGACGGTCGAGTCGGCCGGCTCGCGCCGCGGCGCGCAAATGGGCGTGCTGCGCTGCGACCACCCGGACATCGAGGAATTCATCCGCGCCAAGGATGGCGGCGACCTCACCAACTTCAACATTTCGATCGGCGTCACCGACGAATTCATGCGCGCCGTCGAGTCCGACGGCGAAGTCGAACTCACGCACAAGGCCGCGCCCTGCGCCGACGTCAAGAACTCCGGCGCCTACCAGCGCGACGACGGCCTCTGGGTCTATCGCAAGCTGCGCGCGCGCGAGCTGTGGGATCTGGTCATGCGCTCGACCTACGACCACGCCGAACCGGGCATCCTGTTCATCGACCGCATGAACCGCGACAACAACCTCAACTACTGCGAGACCATCGAGGCCACCAATCCCTGCGCGGAGCAGCCGCTGCCGCCCTACGGCTGCTGCTGCCTGGGCTCGATCAACCTGACCCGCTTCGTCAAGCACGCCTTCAGCGAGCAGGCCGAGTTCGATTATCAGTCGTTCGGCCGCGACATCGACGTCTCCACGCGCATGCTCGACAACGTGCTCGACGTCACCCACTGGCCGCTCGAACAGCAGCAGGACGAAGCGCGCGCCAAGCGCCGCATCGGTCTTGGCTTCACCGGCCTGGGCGACGCGCTGATCATGCTGCGCCTCAAGTACGACACGGACGAAGCGCGCGCCATGGCGACGAAGATTTCCGAGTTCATGCGTGACCGCGCCTATCTCGCTTCCGTCGAACTCGCCCGCGAGCGCGGCTCCTTCCCCTTGTTCAACGCCGACCTGTATCTTTCCGGCGGCAACTTCGCCTCGCGCCTGCCGACCGAGATAAAGGAGCAGATCCGCCGCCACGGCCTGCGCAACTCCCATCTGCTCTCGATCGCGCCGACCGGCACGATTTCGCTGGCGTTCGCCGACAACGCTTCCAACGGCATCGAGCCGCCCTTCTCCTGGGTCTATACGCGCAAGAAGCGGATGGCCGACGGCACGCTCAAGGAATACGCGGTCGAGGACTACGCCTGGCGTCTCTACAAGCACTTGGGCGGCGACACCAGCAAGCTGCCCGACTACTTCGTCACGGCGCTCGAGATCTCGGCCCACGCCCACAAGGACATGGTCGCCGCCGTCGCGCCCTGCATCGACACCGCCATTTCGAAGACGGTCAATGTTCCCGAGGACTACCCCTACGGCGAGTTCGAGAACCTCTACCTCGACGCCTGGAAGGCCGGCCTCAAGGGCCTCGCCACCTACCGTCCCAACAAGGTGCTCGGCTCGGTGCTGTCCGTCGAATCGACCGCCCAGGCCAACACGCAGAAGCAGCCGCAGGACGTCATCATCGACAGCGCCAACCGCCGCCTGTCGATCGGCGCGCTGCCGGCGCCGGTGCTGGCCTCCCTGCGCTGGCCGGGCCGCCCGCGCCTGCACGAAGGCAACGATTCGTGGACCTACATGATCGAGACGCCGCACGGCGAGTTCGCGCTGTTCGTCGGCCAGATCGCGAATGAGATGGGCCGCTCGGTGCCTTTCGAAGTCTGGGTCAACGGTGTCGAACAGCCGCGCGGCCTCGGCGCCGTGGCGAAGACGCTGTCGATGGACATGCGCGCCAACGACAAGGCCTGGCTCAAGCTCAAGCTCGACACGCTCGCCGCCACCGTCGGCGAAGAACCCTTCGAGATCCCGATGCCGCCGCACGGCGAGCGCCGCATCGTGCCGGGCGCCGTCTCGGCCCTGGCCCAGGTCATCCGCTGGCGCTGCGAACAGCTCGGCGCGCTCGAAGGCGACGGCCCCACGCCCGTGCTCGATGCCATGTTCTCGCGCGACGAACCGAAGACCGGCACCGACGGCACCCTGTCCTGGACGGTGGACATCGTGAACCCCTCCTCGCGCGAGGAATTCGTCCTCGGCTTGAAGGAAATCACGCTGCCCGACGGCGTCACGCGGCCCTATTCGGCGTGGCTCTCGGGCAATTATCCGCGTGCGCTGGACGGGCTGGCCAAGCTGCTGACGCTCGACATGCGCGTCATGGACCCGGCCTGGATCGGCATGAAGCTGCGCAAGCTCACCAACTATCCCGAACCGCTCGGCGGCTTCATGGCCTTCGTTCCCGGCACGCGGCGCCAGCAGCACTGGCCGTCGACCGTCGCCTACCTGGCGCGGCTGATCATGCACCGCTACGCCATGCTCGGCATCCTCGACGAAAACGGCTATCCGACGCGCGAAATGGGCATCCTCGAGAACCCCGCCGGCACCAAGGGCGAAGTCAAGGTCACGCGCGGCTCGCTGTGCGCCGAGTGCGGCAACATGACCGTGATCCGCAAGGACGGCTGCGATTTCTGCACCGCCTGCGGCGCAGTCGGCAGCTGCGGCTAGCCTAAGCGGCTGCGCGGCGACTCGGCAGCGGTGCACGACAGGCCCATCTCCCCAGGGAGATGGGCCTTGTCGTTTCAGACGAACAGACAGACGTCGGCGTTCTGCGCCTCGGCCAGATAGCTCGTCGCCCCAATCCATTCCGCGATCTCGGGTATGAACTCGTCCTGGCGATAGCTGAACAGGTCGACCGTCATCTGGCACGCCAGCAAGCGCACCTCGGATTCGATGCAGATATCGCGCAGTTCCTTGATGCTGGCCACACCCTTGGACTTGACGGTCTGCTCCATCATCGTCGTCGCCATGCTCTCGAAGCCGGGCATATTGCCGGCCACGAGATTGGGAATCGGCAGATTCATCTGCCTGAGCCATTGCGGGCCGAACGGCAGCTTCATCGGCATGGCCGGATTGCCCAGCGGAGAGACCTTGATGCTGAGGTCCTTCTTGAGCAGTTCCAGCCCGTAGAAGGTGAAGAAGATCGACGCCTTCCAGCCCAAGGCAGCCGCCGTCGAGGCCAGGATGAATGGCGGGTAGGCCATGTCCATCGTGCCTTTCGTCGCGATGATGGCGAGCGACCGGGTCTTCGCCGCCGCCCGCTGGGCCAGTTGCTCTTCGAGGCGGCGGTCGAACCAGGCTTCCAGGCTCGCCATATCCGTGGGCAAGGGCTGGGGACGACGGTCCGGGACTTGCAGTTTGGCTAGGCTCATGATGTTCCCCTCAGGACTTGCGAATGAGGAATTCGAAGTTGCTGCCGGCCAGTTGCGAAGCCAGCAGCGTGTTGCCGGTCTGCGCGCAAAAAGCTTCCATGTCCTTGACGGAACCCGGATCGGTTGACACCACCTTGAGCGTGTCGCCGGCTGGCATGCCGTTCAAGGCTTTCTTGGCACGCAGAATGGGCAAGGGGCAGTTGAGGCCGCGCGCATCGAGGGTCTGGTTCGCTTCCATAAGAGTCTCCTTTGGGTTGGCATGACGGTGCTGCATTAATAGACCGGTCGGTCAAATGACAGGTCAAAAAAAAAGCCCGGATGGGCGGTTGAGAAGAACGAACTTTCAATGCTTCACTTCAATCCTCAATGTCTTGATGGCCGGGCCCAGCTGCAGGATCACGTCCGGATCGTTGCGCGTCTTGGCCAGCAGGATGACGCCTTCCAGGTAGGCCAGCATGGCTGTCGCCGTGGCTTCGCTGTCCAGGGGCGCCAGCGCGCCGGCCGCGACGGCCTCGTCCAGGGTGAGGCGAAACTTCTCCCTGGCCTTGTCGAATACGGCATTCAGCTTCGCCCGCATGACATCGTCGCGGGTGCTGATCTCCAGCGCCAAGTTGCCGAACAGGCATCCAGGCATCCGTCCGTCGATGTCCTTGGCCGCCTTTTGCCAGTAGTAGGCGGCGTCGACCATGTAGTCCAGGCGTTCGACGGGAAGCAGATTCCGGTCGAACGCCTCGGCCACGAAGCCGTGAGCCCAATCGTCGGCCATGTCGTCGATCACCGCCATCGCAAGGTCGCGCTTGGATGGAAAGAAGTGGTAAAAACTACCCTTTTGGACTCTGGCGCCTTCGCAAATTTCCTGGATGCCCACATCGGCATAGCTGCGGCCATGGAACATCTCGCGCGCGGTGGCGAGGATGCGGGTACGGGTGTCGGTCTCCGGGTTCATCAGCATATGATAATAGACCGGTCGGTCAAGTCAAGTGGATTCTTTCGACGGCGGCTTGGACGTTGCGCGCGTCGCCGGGACAGCGGCGCCGTAGCGCCGGCTACGCCAATACCGGCATTCGTCCCTTGTGCAGATATGCTCGATGGCTTACCCTTTAACCTGATTGCATGGCGGCCGGACGGCCGCCGTCGATATGCCGTTTAGCTCGCCGCAGGATGACGCAATGAGAAACGCATTTCTACCGTGCCGCTAGCCTGTCCATGACGCATCGGATAGATCGAAGACACGGAACCGATGGCGAAACCTGCGGCGCATGCCATGAGGCCGTCGCACCTTGCCGCGACGGCCTCGCCAGGCAATGGTGAACTTCTTCCACATCGCTGTCGCCCCGCCCGACGCCAGCCTGCTGTACTTCGGCCATTACGACTTCCTGCTGGTCGCCTTTTCGGTGGCGCTGGCGATCTTCGCCTCGTATGCGTCGCTGCAGGTTTCCCACCAGGTGGCGACGGCGACCACCAACCGGGCAAGACGCCGCTGGCTTGCGGTCGGCGGGCTGTGCATGGGCGCGGGCATCTGGACCATGCATTTCGTCGGCATGCTGGCCTTCACGTTGCCGTGCGCCACCCGTTACGACCCGACGATAACGCTGCTCTCCATGATTCCCGGAATTCTGGCCAGCACGCTGGCCATGACGCTCATCAGCCGCCAGGCCATTTCCCGGGCTCGCCTGGTCGCCGGCGGAACGCTCCTCGGCGCCGGCATCGGCGCCATGCACTATGCGGGCATGGCTGCCTATCGGCTGGACGGCCTGATTCGGTACGACCTGAGACTGTTCCTGCTGTCGATCCTGGTTGCCGTCGTCCTGGCGACGCTGGCCATCTGGATCAAGTTCCGGCTGCAGTCCCGGCGCGCCTTTGCACCCGCGATCGGCGCAGTCGTCATGGGCTCGGCAGTTTCGGGCATGCACTACACGGCCATGGCGGCGGCCTATTTCATCCGCCAGGACGGCATCTCCGCAGCCGGTCCGGCATTGACGCCGACTTTCTTGGCTTCCATCGTGCTGGCCGTTACCAGCGCGATCATCGTCATCACCCTCGTCGCCATATTCCTGGGCCGGCCGCGCATCCACTCGGCCGGCGAAATCTACCGGTTGGCGAGCGTGCCGATCCTGGTCTGGTGCGCGCTGGCCTGGATCAGCGCCTCCTACTACAGCGCCCGTGCCGCCGACCGCGCCTACGACGAGGGCCTGGCGCGAGCGCGCCAACAAGCCGATGACGTTGCCGACGACATCAATGGCGCGCTCGCGGACCTGCGCTCCATCCCGCAAGCCCTGGTCGACACGCGCATGGTGCGGCAACAATTGGCACGTTTCGGCCCGGCCGCCAAGAGCTCGCCGCGGGGGTATGCGCAGCGCAAGCAAGCGTGGAGAGACGATGCGGCGCTGTCCGCGCTCGACACCTTCTTCGCCATCGCCGCGACCGGAGTCAACGCCGACGCCGTTTGGATGCTCGACGCGGCGGGCGACTGCGTCGCCGCCAGCAATGCCGGAACCGCCTACAGTTTCGTCGGCTCCGAGTACAGCGAGCGCGAATATTTCCGCCAGGCAAAGGCCGGCCGACCGGGCCAGCAATATGCCATTGGCAAGGTGCGCAAGACACCGGGACTGTTCTATTCCGCCCCCGTGCGCGACCATCAGGGCCGTTTCCTCGGCGCCGTCGTCGCCAAGCGCGACATTTCCAACTTCCAGCGCTGGACCAAGTCGGCAAACGCCTTCATCGCCGATGCCGACGGTGTCGTCGTCCTGGCCGAGGACAGCGATTTCCAGTATCGGGCTTTGCCCGGCGCCGCGGCGCTGCGCCTGCCTGCCGAGCGCCTGGCCGCACGCTACCAGCGGCAAACCGTCACGCCTTTGGACATCCGCCCGTGGCAAGACGGCCGCTATGGCGAACTCGTCACCCTGGGCGCCAGCGCCACGCCGGTCATCCTCGTAGCGCGCACCATTGCCGACGCCGGCATCACGGTCCATGTTCCCATGCCGCTGCCCGACGTCCAGCGCATCGACGCTAAGCGGCCGTGGATTTTCCTGTTGTTCGCCGTCGCCGGCGCCATGCTGATCGTCGCCGTCGTAGCCGTCGTGCTCTATCTGCGCGCCAATCGGGAAGCGCGGGACGTCGCCGAAAGCGCCAGCCGCGCGAAGTCCGAGTTCCTCGCCAACATGAGCCACGAGATACGCACGCCGATGAATGCGATCATCGGGCTGACCTACCTCTTGCGGCGCGGCCACAGCGATGCCGCGCAGAAGGAAAAGCTCGACAAGATCGCCGATGCCTCCCGCCACCTGCTCTCGGTGATCAACGACATTCTCGACTTCTCCAAGATCGAGGCAGGCAAGCTGGGCTTGAGCGTCGCCGACTTCGCCTTCGACCGCATGCTTGACAATGTCATCTCGATGATCGGCCCGAAGGTGCGCGAAAAGCGCCTCGAGCTCTCCGTGGCACGCGACGACCTGCCGCCGGTGCTGGTCGGCGACGCCACGCGCGTGGCGCAGGCGCTGCTCAACTATCTGAGCAATGCCGTCAAATTCACCGAACACGGGCGCATCGCCGTGCGCATTTCCAAGGTCGAGGAATCAGACGCCGACGTGCTCGTCCGCTTCGAAGTCACGGATACCGGCATCGGCATCGCGCCGGAAAAGATCCCAAGCCTGTTCGCCGCATTTGAGCAGGCCGATGCGACGACGTCGCGCCGCTACGGCGGCACCGGTCTTGGGCTTGCCATCACGCGGCGACTGTCGTGGCTCATGGGCGGCAACGTCGGCGCGCAAAGCACGCCCGGCGAAGGCAGCAGCTTCTGGTTTACCGCCCGGCTCGGCAAGAGCCGCCTCTCCCTGCAGGACCTGGCCAAGCCCTCCGCCGCGCTCGGACGCATTTCGCAAGCGCTGCCGGCCGGTTGCCGCATCCTGCTGGTCGAAGACAACCGCATCAACCAGGACGTCGCCGTCGAACTGCTGACGGGCATCGGGCTGACCGTCGAGCTCGCCAACGACGGGCTCGAGGCCATCGAGAAAGTGCACGACGGCGGCTACGACCTGATCCTCATGGACATTCAGATGCCCGTCATGGATGGTCTCGAGGCGACGCGCGTCATTCGCGGCTTGGACGGTTGCGCGACGCTGCCGATCCTGGCGATGACCGCCAACGCCTTCGACGAGGATCGCGAGCGTTGCGTGGCTGCCGGCATGAACGACTTCGTCGCCAAGCCGGTCGATCCCGAGCACCTATACGCTACGCTGCTGCGTTGGCTGCCGGGAGCGGCGATGACGCCGCCTCCGTCCGCGCCGGCCGCGGACGCCACGCTGCCTGCCGCACTCGCGAAGATCCCCGGCCTGAATGCCGAGCAAGGGCTGCGAGTGTTGAACGGCCATGGCGCCGCGTACCTGCGCCTGCTGCGCCAATTCGCCGTCGACCACGCCGCGGACGGCAGCCGCCTGCGCGCCTGCATGGCCGCCGGCGATCGCGCAGAGGGCGGGCGCCTGGCCCATGCCCTGAAGGGAAGTGCGGGCAATCTGGGAGCGACGGGCGTGCAGCGTCTGGCGACCGAACTGGAGGCGGCCGTCAAGGGCGGACAGGACGCGCCGGCCCTCGACCGGCTGGTCGAAACGCTCGATACCGAGCTCCAGCAGTTGACGGCGGCGATCGGCGCCGCCCTGCCCGATGCGGCATCCTACGCAGGCGACGTGGATTGGACAGTGGTGCGGCAGGTGCTGGCCGAGCTGGAGTCAGCGCTGGCGCTCGGCAGCATGCAGGCCAACCAGATCATCGAGGCGCACGCCAAACTGCTCGAAGCCGCGCTCGAAACCTCGGGCATCGAACTGGTGCAGCGCATCGAGCATTTCCTCTACCCCGAGGCGCAGGAAACACTCGCGCGAGTGCGGGCGGAAAGAGCCGAACTGGCGGTACCATGAGCCCGGGGGATGACATGGATGCCGACGAGGTCGTAGAGATGAAGCGGGCAACGATTCTGGCAGTGGACGACGATCCGGCGAACCTGCGGGTTCTGGGCCGGCTGCTGCAGCCGCATTACCACGTTCTGGCAGCCCCTTCGGGCGAGCGCGCGTTGGAGCGCGCCGTCGCCACCCCGCAGCCGGATCTCATCCTGCTCGACGTCATGATGTCCGGCATGGACGGCCACGAAGTGCTCGCCCGCCTGCGCGACAACCCTGCCACCCGCAACATTCCGGTCATCTTCGTATCCGGGCTGGATTCCGCCGCCGACGAAGAAAAGGGTCTCAAGCTCGGCGCCGCCGATTACCTGACCAAGCCGTTTCGGCCATCCGTCGTGCTGGCGCGCGTGCGCATGCAGCTCGAACTCAAGCGCGCCCGCGACGTGCTGGCGAACCAGAAGGTGAACCTGGAGGCAGAAGTCTCGCGCCGCGGGGAGATCCTGCATTCCATCACCACCGCCGCCCAGGATGCCATCATCATGATGGACGGCGATGGCCGGATCGCTTTCTGGAACCTGGCGGCGGAGAGAATCTTCGGTTACGCGGCGGAAGAAGTGCTGGGGCGGGATTTGCATCGCCTGCTCGTGCCGCCGCGGTTCCTTGCGGCATGGATGGAGGGCTTCGCGGCCTTCCGCGCCACCGGTGCCGGCACCGCCGTCGGCAAGACCCTGGAACTGCAGGCGCTGCGCCAGGACGCCAGCGAGTTTCCCATCGAGATATCCCTGGCGTCGATCAGGCTTGGCAATGCCTGGTGGGCGATCGGCATCGTCCGCGACATCACCCAGCGCAAGTGGATGGAAGCCGAGCTGACCACCGAGATGGCGACGCTGGCCGGCCTCAACGACGAGTACCGGGAAATCAACGACAAGCTCATCCAGGTGCAGAACCAGTTGCTGCAATCCGAAAAGCTCGCCTCCATCGGCTTGCTGGCTGCCGGCGTGGCCCACGAGATCAACAATCCGATCGGTTTCGTCAATTCCAATCTCGGCACGCTGAATGCCTACGTCGGCAACCTGCTCGCCGTGATCGATGCCTATGAAAGTGCCGCCGCGAAACTGCCCGACGCCTCGGCGGCCTTCGCGCCGGTGGCGAATCTCAAGGCCGAGCTCGATCTGCCCTACCTGAAAAGCGATGTCGTCGCCCTCGTCGCGGAATCGCTCGACGGACTCGATCGCGTCAAGAAAATTGTCCAGTCGCTGAAGGATTTTTCGCGCGTCGACAGCGAGGAAACCTGGCGAGCGGAGGACATCCGCACGGGAATCGACAGCACGCTCAACGTCGTCTGGAACGAACTCAAGTACAAGTGCGAGTTGCGCAAGGAATACGGCGACATCCCGCCCATCGAGTGCCTGCTCTCGCATCTGAACCAGGTGTTCATGAACCTCCTGGTCAACGCCGCCCAGGCCATCGAGAACCACGGCATCATCACCATTCGCACGGGCCGCCAGGGCGACGAGGTGTGGGTCGACATCGCCGACACCGGCAAAGGCATTCCGGCCGAACACATCGCCCGCATCTTCGATCCCTTCTTCACCACCAAACCGGTCGGCAAAGGCACCGGGCTGGGCTTGTCAGTATCCTACAGCATCGTCGAAAAGCATCATGGCCGCATCGAGGTCAAGAGCGAAGTCGGCGTCGGCACCACTTTCCGCATCTGGCTGCCGATAAGACATCGCGCCGAAGCCTCGGCGCGAAGCCCAGAAGGCAGCGAAATGCCGGCTCTCGCCGGCCGCTAGCGCCGCACTCGCGCGCGGCGTCGAACGCCAAAATATTGTAAGATTCGCTCCTATGGTTCCAGGCTTTCGTCCAGCCCACAATGACGTGTTCCCGAATACCCTGAGCACACGCTTATTAACCAGGAACGCCGTTCGCTAGCGTTGCCGCAATTTCCGTATTTCCATGTCCGATACCGCCTACTGCTATCACTGCGGGACCCACCATCCCAAGGAAGAAATGCGCCAAATCGAAACCAAGGGAGGCAAGCGCTGGCGCTGCATCAAGAGCATCGCGGCAACCAAGCAGGGCCGCGAAGAACGCGAAGCCTTCGGGCGGCAGACGACCGCCATCAACAAGGCGGAAGCGCAGAGCAAGAAGGCGCGCATCACGCTCGCCGTGGAGCGTTAGCAGCGCGACGCGGACGGCCGCTCAGAACAGGCTGGCGACGACGAAACGATCGCGCGCGGCAAGCTTTTCCAGGCCCCTGGCGACCTCCAGCGAGGCGCCCCACTTCATCACATGGGCCAGGAAAGTAGTCAGGGCTTGCGCCAGCGAATAGCCCGTTTCGGTCCATTGCGCGCGGAACTCTGAAAATGACAATGTCTTCGCCGACAGCTTGCCGCTCTTCATCGGCACCAGCGTGACCTTGGCGCCATCGTTGCGAATGACGATGGCGGTGGTGCGGCAGTTGTTGATGACAACCATGTTTCCCCTTGCGCATGGCAGCACGACATGGCAATTATCGGCGGCGCGGCGGAAAACTTGAACGCGGCCGCGGCCGGCGCGCATCGATTCAGGCTCGCGGCTGCAGCCATGCCTCGAATTCGGCGACCGGCAGCGGCCGGCTGAAAAGGTAGCCCTGGCCCTGGTTGCAGCCCGCCTGGATGAGGAAATCGCGCTGGGCTTCGGTTTCGACGCCTTCGGCGATGACGGTGAAGCCGAGACTGGCGCCGAGCGCAATGACGGCGCGGACGATGGCGGCATCGTCGCGGTCGCCCGGCAAGTCCATGACGAAGCCACGATCGATCTTCAGGCGGTCGATGGGCAGGTGCTTCAGGTAGGCGAGCGAAGAATAGCCGGTGCCGAAATCGTCGATGGCAGTGGTGATGCCCAGCCCGCCCAATTGCTTGACGACGTCGAGCGCATTGGCGGCATTCTGCATGATGAAGGTCTCGGTAATTTCGAGTTCCAGCGCCTGCGCCGGCAGCGCATGCGCGCCGAGCGCGCGCAAGACGTCGAAGTGGAAGTCGCCATGGCCGATCTGCGGCCCCGCGACGTTGATGGAAACCTTGCCTGGCCAGCCGAAGCGGTCGCGCCAACGCCGCACGTCGGCGCAGGCGCGGTTGAGCACCCATTCGCCGATCGGGATGATAAGACCCGTGTCTTCGGCCAGCGCGATGAAATCCGCCGGCTGAATCAGGCCGATTTCCGGGTCGCGCCAGCGCAGCAGGGCTTCGGCACCGACGACCTTGCCGTCGGCAAGATCGACTTGCGGCTGATACCAGACTTCGAGTTCGTCGCCGGCAAGGGCGCGGCGCAGGCCCGCTTCGAAATCGAGGCGCCGGCGCACCGCCTGCGCCATGTCGCAGTGATGGAACTGGAAGGTGTTGCGCCCGCCCTGCTTGCTCTCGTACATGGCCGTATCGGCCGCCTTGAGCAAGGCCACGCCGTCGTCGCCATCCGGCGGGAAGAGGGCGATGCCGACGCTCGCCGTGACGAGGGCGGAATGGTCGCCGAGGTCGACCGGCGCGGCGAGGCTGTGCAACAGTTTGCGGGCGACTTCGGCAGCGTCGCCGCCGTGCTTGACGTCTTCGAGTATGACGGCGAACTCGTCGCCGCCGAGCCGCGCCACCGTGTCCTCGGCGCGCAGCGCCGCCGCCAGGCGCCGCGCCACGACCTGCAGCAGGCGGTCGCCGGCAGGATGGCCGAGGCTGTCGTTGACGGTCTTGAAGCCGTCGAGATCGAGCACCATGATGGCCAGTTCGCCGCCGCTGCGCCGGTGGCGCTCGAGCGCGTGGTTCAGGCGCTCGGCCAGCAGCGCACGATTGGGCAGGCCGGTGAGCGGGTCGAAGTGGGCCAGGCGTTCGAGCTCGTCCTGCGTCCGCTTGATCAGCGTGATGTCGCGGAACAATGCGACATACTTGACCGCCACGCCGCGCCGGCCGTGGATGGCGTTGATGGTCAGCAGTTCGGGATAGATCTCGCCGTTCTTGCGGCGGTTCCAGATCTCGCCTTCCCAGTGGCCTTGGGCGGCAAGGCTGGCATACAGGGCGCGATAGAACGCGTCGTCGTGCCGCCCCGACCGCAGCACTCGCGGCGTCAGGCCCAGCACCTCGGCGGCGGCATAGCCCGTCACCCGGGAAAAGGCCGGATTGACCGAAACGATGCGCGCCGCCGCATCGGTGATCATGATGCCTTCGGCGGTGTTGTCGAAGACGCTGGCGGCCTGGCGCAGGGCATCGTTGGCGTTGCGCAGCCGCTGCACGATCTCGACATAGCGCACCGCCACGGTCGCCGAGAGGACGAGGGCGATGAGCAGCCCGCTCACGACGACGATGATCGTCGCCAGGAAAGTCGGATTGAGCCCGCCGTCCGCCGCCGCGGCGTCGCCGTTGCGCTGGAAGTAGGCGGCGCTCATCGCCATGTAGTGCATGCCGGTGATGGCGCCGCCCATGACGACGGCGCTGAGCGGCGTCGACCATTTGCCGATCCGGCCGCGCCAGGCATCGACCTGGAAACGGATCGACAAGGCGATGACGGCCAGCGCCACGGCAACCAGCAGCGACAACGCGAACAGTCGCGGGTCGTAGCTCATCCGCGCATTGATGCGCATCGCGGCCATGCCCATGTGGTGCATGGCGGCGATGCCGGCGCCAAGCACGCCGCCGCCGCCGGCGATCTCGCCCCAATGCAGGTCCTTGCGGCTGACGACCCACAGCGCCGCCGCGCTCGCCAGGACGCCGGGCAGCATGGAGGCGGCGGTGAGCACCGGATCGTAGCGCACCGTCAGCGGCAGCCGGAAAGCCAGCATGCCGACGAAATGCATGGACCAGATGCCGCCGCCCAGCGCCAGCGCCCCGACCAGCAGCCAGTTGGCGCGTGCCGCCGCCGTCTTGGCGCTGCGCATGCGGCCCGCCACCGCGAGGGCCGCCAACGCGGCGAACGCCGCGATCAGGAAGGAGGCGACAACCAGCAGCGGGTCGTAGCTGCCGACATAAAGCGAACCGGGGTCCGGCGGCGCGGCAAGAAAATGCCCCCAGTCATGCGTCATCGACGCCGACTCAGTTGCGCCTGCCGAGGGTCGAATTGTGCTCGACGACGAAAACCGCCGCCTCGACGCGCGACGTCAGGTTCAGCTTGGCCAGGATATGACGCACATGCAGCTTGACGGTGTCATGGCTGATGTCGAGGGAGCGCGCGATGGCCTTGTTGGACATGCCCTGCGCCAGGTAGTCGAGGATTTCGCGCTCGCGCGCGGTGAGCTGCTTGAGCGCTTCGCCCTTGCCGGCGGCCTGGCCGCCGCCTTGCAGCAGATTCACCAGCTTCAGCGTCATCGACGGCGCCACCACGGTTTCGCCGCGCACGGCGCGCTGCACGGCATCGACGACGTCGTCGGGTTCCATGTCCTTGAGCAGGTAGCCCTGGGCGCCGGCGCGCATGGCATCGGCGAGGTCGTCCTCGGCATCGGACACGGTGAGCACCAGCACCGGCCCGCGCCAGTTGTTGGCGCGTATCTGCCGCAGCAGCGCGATGCCGCCGGCGGGCGGCATGTTGAGGTCGGTGATGACGACGTCCGGCTGCGTCTCTTCGAGCAGGCGCAAGGCATCGTCCTGGTTGCCGGCGATGCCGGCGACGCGGATCTCGCCGCGCTGCTCGAGCAGCTCGGCGAGGCCTTTGCGGAACAGCGTGTGGTCGTCGACCAGCAGTACCTTGATTTCGCTCATGACGTTCTCGCTCATGACGCCGCCCTTATCGCCATGGCCGGGAACATCAGGCGCACGCGAAAGCCGCCTTCCTGCAGGTTGGCCACTTCGATGCGACCGCCGATCTTGCGCGCGCGCTCGCGCATGATGGAGAGACCGAAATGGTCGCGCAGCTGGGGATGCTCGTCGAAGCCGCCGGTACGATTGGCGATGGCGAAGAAGCCCTGCCCGCCCTTGCCGTTGTCCTCGATGGTGGCGACGTAGTAGTCGCCGTCGCCTTCGATGAGCAACCGCGCCCGCGTCGCGCCCGAGTGGCGCACGACGTTGGCCAGGGCCTCCTGGACGATGTAGAACACCTGCGCCTCCTGGTCGACGGAAAGCCGCAGGTCGGCGACGCGGTTCTGGTAGTCGAGGGCGATGCCGGTGCGGCCCTCGAAGCCCTCGGCGAAGCCCTGCAAGGCGTGCAGCAGGCCCATCGGATCCATGCGATTGCGGAACTGGGCGAGCAGCGCGCGCAGCTGCGTATAGGCCTCGTCGAGCGCCTGGCGCACGTCGCCGGTGTACTTGCCGGCGCGTTCGTTCTCGCCGTCGGCGAGCGCGTCCTGCAGCAGCGTCAGGCGCATCTTCATGTAGGCCAGCGATTGCGCCAGCGAGTCATGGACTTCGGCGGCCATCATCTGCCGTTCGTTCATCAGCGTGATGCGCAGGTTCTCGCGCTTGAGGCGCGCATTTTCGAGCGCCATGCCCAGATGCTCGCCGATGGAGCGGAACAGCATGGCGACCTCTTCGGGCAGCTCGAAGCATTCGGGCAAGAACAGGTTGTAGGTGCCCTGCAGCTGGCCGCCGTGCTGGAGCGGCACCACCACCATGGCCGCGCAGCCGTGCACGAAATAATCGTGACCGGTACGAATGGCGCAGAGCTGGAGGTCGATTTCGTAATGCGTGCGATCGTTGCGCAACGCGCTGCCGCAAAGGCCGCAATCGATCGGCACCAGCCGTTCGGCCTCGACGACTTCCGGCGGCAGCCCGCGCGCGCCGACCAGGCGCAAGTGCTTGCGGTCCGAAGTCAGCACGCGCACGGCGCCGGCCTCGGCGTGCGCCAGCTTGATCATGGTGCCGAGGAAACGGCCGAGCATCTCCTCGACGTCGTCCTCGTCGGCGAGGCTCGCCGACACCTCGGAAATAATCGCCAGGGCCTGCAGGCGATAATTCTCGTCCACGTCGACATCGACACCGCGCCCGCCTACCGTTGCATCCATAGTCACTTACGTCTCCTCGTTCGCCGCCCGCACCCAGGCGATCTCGTCTTATGCCTTCGTTATCTTATGCCGGAATCGGCCAGGCGCCGCTGAATATCTTGTCCGCCCATAGCAGGCTGGCGACGGTCTTGCCGTCGGTGATTTCCCCGTCGCGCACGGCGAGCAGCGCATCGCTGAGGCTCAACTCCGTCACTTCGAGGATTTCGCCATCGTCGAGCGCATGGCCGACGAAGCTCAGGCCGTGCGCAAGGAAGATCTCGATGCGCTCGTCCGAGTAGCCGATGCAGGTGTGCAGCGTGCCCAGGTGCCGCCAGCTTTTCGCCTTGTAGCCGGTCTCCTCGCGCAGCTCGCGCCGCGCCGTATCGAGCGGATGCTCGCCCGCATCGATCTTGCCGGCCGGCAGCTCGACGAAGATGCGGCGCAGCGGATAGCGGAACTGCCGCTCGAACAGCAGCTTGCCGTTGTCCAGCGCGGCAATGACCACGACGGCGCCAGGGTGCGCGATCCATTCGCGCACGCTCTCGACACCGTCGGGCAGCCGGACGCGGTCGCGATGCACCTTCAGCAGCTTGCCGTCGAAAACCTGCTCCGTACTCAGGGTTTCCTCGTGGAAATCGTTGTCATCCATATCGTCTCGAAGGGGGTGGCGCAGTTGAACTTCGCTGCGCAGGCACCATCTTATATTAGCGTTTGTTTATAAACCAACAGAGAGAGGAAACGAACATGTCCGCATTCATTCCCGGCTTCAACGACGATGGCGTCGTCACCGTCAATCGCGTACTCATCAAGCAAGGTTACACCATTGACGACCTCGAAGAGCGCGTCGCGGTGCTCTGCGAGAACGTCAAGACCTACCATTCCGAAACCGGTTTCATCGGCGGCATGGTGCTTCTGAACAGCGGCATGATTTCCAACGAAGGCAGCACGGTGGGCCAGGCCGTGGAAAGCACCGACAAGGATCGCGAAGCCTTGATCGTCACGTGCTGGCGCTCGTTCGAGGAACACGAAGCTTCGCACCGCAGCCCGACGTTCCAGCCGCTGTTCCGCAAGGTGCTGGAACTGTGCGAGAACGGCAACGAGGAAATCGCCTACCGCATGCTCTGGTCTGGCAAGGCCTACTCCGCCGAGGAAGCGGCAGAGGCGCGCGCGGCGAAGGAGCGCTACGCCCAGGCCGCTTGAGTCGTCGCGGGAACAGCGCCGCGCCGGGCAACCGGCGCCGCCACGTCGTTACAAGGAGCGCATCATCGCCGTTGTGCACAGCATCATGATGCTGTCGGGGAAGACGCCGAACAGCGCGATGGCGAGGCCGTTGAGCGACAGCAGCACGCGCATGTCGAGCGGTGCGACGATGGGCGCGTTGTCGGTCGGGGCATCGAAGTACATGAGCTTGACGACACGCAAGTAGTAATACGCGCCCACCAGCGAGAACATCACCGCGAAGACGGCGACGCCGACGTAGCCGGCCTTGACGGCTGCGAGCAGGACGCTGAACTTGGCGAAGAAGCCGACGAAGAACGGCACGCCGGCCATCGAGAACATCAGCATCATCATCACGACGGCGAACCACGGGCTGCGCTTGTTGAGGCCTTTGAAGTCCTCGATGTTCTCGGCTTCATGGCCGGCGCGCGACAGCAGCAGGATCATGCCGAAGGAGCCGAGCGACATGAGGACGTAGGCGACGACGTAGTAGAGCGCCGAGCTATAGGCGTTCAGGGTGCCGAAGGGATCGACCTGGCTGCCGACGATGCCGCTCATCAGCGCCAGCAGCATGAAGCCCATGTGCGAGATGCCGGAATAGGCCAGCATGCGCTTGAGGCTGGTCTGCGCGATGGCGGCGAGGTTGCCGACGGCGATCGACAGCACCGCCAGCATCATCAGCATGAGTTGCCACTGGTCGGCGAGTTCGAACAGGCCATACACCAGCAGGCGCATCGCCATGGCGAAGCCGGCGAGCTTGGGCGCCGAGGCGATGAACAGCGTGATCGCCGTCGGCGCGCCGTCATAGACGTCGGGCACCCACATGTGGAAGGGCACGGCGCCGAGCTTGAAGGCGATGCCGGCGACGATGAAGACGAGGCCGAAGACGAGGATGGTCTTGTTGGCGTCGCCGTGGAAGATCGCCTGCGCGATGCCGCCGATTTCCAGCGTGCCGGTGGCACCGTAGACCATCGACATGCCGTAGAGCAGCAGGCCGGAGGCGAGCGCGCCGAGGACGAAGTACTTCATCGCCGCCTCGGTGGCGCGCGACGAGTCGCGGTCGATGGCGACCAGCGCGTAAAGCGACAGCGACATCAGCTCCAGGCCGAGATATAGGGTGAGGAAGTGGGCGGCCGAAATCATCACCATCATGCCGAGCGTGGCGAACAGCACCAGCAGGTAGTACTCGGCCTTGTCGAGATTGCGGGCGACCAGGTAGCTGCGGCCGTAGATGACGACGGCGATCACGGAAACATACAGCATCAGCTTGAGGAAGTCCGCCAGCAGGTCGTCGACGAACATGTTGCTGAAGGTCAGCACCACCTGGCCGTCCATCGTGATGTAGGTGATGACGGCGCAGCCGGCCAGCGTGACCACGGTGAGGGCCGGCAGTATCCAGCGCTGCACCTGGCCGATGACGAGATCGGCGAACATGATCAGGCAGGCCATGATCAGCAGGAATATCTCCGGCGCGGCCGGCAGGAGATCGGGCGTGACGAACTGGTTCAGCATCGTATCTCTCGGCCTACAGCTTGCTCACCGCCACATGCTTGAGCAGGTTATCCACTGAAGCGTGCATGATGTCGGTGAAGGGGAAAGGATAAAGGCCCATGGCCAGCACGCTGACGGCGAGCAGGCCCAGGACGACGAATTCGCGGGCGTTGATGTCGGTGAGTTCGCCGACATGCTTGTTGGCGACGGCGCCGAAGGCGACGCGCTTGTACATCCACAGCGTGTAGGCGGCGCCAAGGATCAGCGTCGTCGCGGCGGCGAAGCCGATCCAGAAGTTGGCCTTGATGGCGCCCAGCACCACCATGAACTCGCCGACGAAGCCCGAGGTCGCCGGCAGGCCGCAGTTGGCCATGGCGAAGAAGAGGAACAGCGCGGCGAACTTCGGCATGGTGTTCACGACGCCGCCGTAATCGGCGATCTGGCGCGAATGCATGCGGTCGTACATGACGCCGACGCAGAGGAACATGGCGGCCGAGACGAAGCCGTGGGAAATCATCTGCACCAGCGCGCCTTCCATGCCGATCTGGTTGAAGATGAAGAAGCCGAGCGTGACGAAGCCCATGTGCGCGATCGACGAATAGGCGATCAGCTTCTTCATGTCGGACTGCACCAGGGCGACGAAGCCGATGTAGATGACGGCGATCAGCGACAGCCCGATCATCAGCGGCGCGAGCTCGTGGCTGGCATCCGGCGCGATCGGCAGCGAGAAGCGCAGGAAGCCGTAGGCGCCGAGCTTGAGCATGATCGCCGCCAGCACCACCGAGCCGCCGGTCGGCGCCTCGACGTGGGCGTCCGGCAGCCAGGTATGCACCGGCCACATCGGCACCTTGACGGCAAAGGCGACGAGGAAGGCGAGGAACAGCAGGATCTGCGGCGCCAGGCTGATCTTCAGGTTGTACCAGTCGACGAGGTTGAAGGTGCCGCCGGCTTCGAGGAACAGCCAGATCAGCGAGATCAGCATCAACAGCGAGCCGAGCAGCGTATAGAGGAAAAACTTGAAGGCCGCATAGACGCGGTTCGGTCCGCCCCAGACGCCGATGATCACGTACATCGGAATCAGCGAGGCCTCGAAGAAGACATAGAACAGCATGGCGTCGAGCGACGAGAAGATGCCGTTCATCAGTCCCGACATGACGAGGAAGGCGCCCATGTACTGCGAGGTCTTGTCCTCGATCACTTGCCAGCCGGCCAGCACGACGAGCACCGTGATGAAGCTGTTCAAGGCGATGAAGAGCACCGAGATGCCGTCCACGCCGAGGTAGTACTGGACGTTGAAGCGCTGGATCCAGGGCGCCAGCTCGATGAACTGGAAGCCGGCGGCGGCCGGATCGAAATGGGCGACGATCGGCAGGGTGACGAGGAAGCCGGCGATGGCGACCGCCAGCGAGAGCCAGCGCGCGGCGCGACGGCGTTCGGCGCCGACGGCGAAGACGAACAGGGCTCCGACTATCGGCACCCAGATCGCAAGGCTCAGCAAGTGAGAACTCATTCTGTCTGTATTCCCGTCGTCAAACGCGGTTGAACCAGAGCGTCAGCAGCACGAAGACGCCGATGATCATGGAGAAGGCGTACTGGTAGATGTGGCCGGTCTGGAACAGGCGCACCATGCCGGCGATCCAGCCGACGGCCCGCGCCGAGCCGTTGACCGCCACGCCGTCGATCAGCGCCTGGTCGCCGCCCTTCCACAAGCCGCGCCCGACGAGACGCGCGCCGCCGGCGAAGAACCATTCGTTGAATTCGTCGAAGCCGTACTTCTTTTCGAGGATGTTGGCGATGAAGCTGAACTTCTGCTTGATGACGGCCGGCAGCTCGGGGCGCACGATGTAGAGGAACCACGCTGTCGCCGCGCCGGCGAGCGCCAGCCAGAACGGCAGCGAAGTCAGGCCGTGCAGCACCATCGGGATCACGCCGTGGAATTCCTCTTCCATGTGCGCGAGGCCGTGATGCGCGGGCGCGATGTAAATGGCGTCGCCGAACCAGTTGCCGTAGAGCATCGGGCCGATCAGCCAGCCGGCGCAGACGGCGGGAATGGCGAGCAGGATCAGCGGCACCGTCACCACCTTGGGCGACTCGTGCGGCTCGGCGTGATGGCCGTGGCCATGCTCGCCATGATCGCCGTGGTGGGCGCCGGCGTGGCGGAAGCGCTCCTCGCCGTGGAAGGCGAAGAAGACGAGGCGGAAGGAGTAGAAGCCGCCAACGAAGACGGCGGCAAGGATCGACAAATAGGCAAAGCCGGCGCCCGGCACCTGGGACAACTGCACCGCCTCGATGATCGAGTCCTTCGAGAAGAAGCCGGCGAAGGGCGGGAAACCGGCATTGGCGAGGGCGCCGATGAGCACGGTGAGATACGTGATCGGCATGTACTTCTTGAGCCCGCCCATGCGCCGCATGTCCTGCTCGTGGTGCATGGCGATGATGACCGAGCCGGCGCCGAGGAACAGCACCGCCTTGAAGAAGGCATGCGTCATCAGATGGAAGATGGCGACCGAGTAGGCCGAGGCGCCTAATGCTGTCGTCATGTAGCCGAGCTGCGACAGCGTCGAATAGGCGACGACGCGCTTGATGTCGGTCTGGACGATGGCGATGAGCGCCATGAACAGCGCGGTGATGGCGCCGATGACGATGACGAAGGACAGCGCCGTCTCCGACAGCTCGAACAGCGGCGACATGCGCGAGACCATGAAGATGCCGGCCGTGACCATGGTAGCGGCGTGGATCAGCGCGGAGATCGGCGTCGGGCCTTCCATCGAATCGGGCAGCCAGACGTGGAGCGGAAACTGTGCCGACTTGCCCATGGCGCCGATGAACAGCCCGATGCAGGCGGCGGTGATGACCGGCCAGCCGGTGACGGCTTCGGTCAGCGTCGCCAGTTCCTTGCTCTTGCCGAACACGGTGGCGTAGTCGAGCGAACCGGCATAGGCGGCGATGAGGCCAATGCCGAGCAGGAAGCCGAAGTCGCCGACGCGGTTCACCAGGAAGGCTTTCAGGTTGGCGTAGATCGCCGTCGGCCGCGTGTACCAGAAGCCGATCAGCAGGTAGGAGACGAGGCCGACCGCTTCCCAGCCGAAGAAGAGCTGGAGGAAGTTGTTGCTCATCACCAGCATCAGCATCGAGAACGTGAACAGCGAGATGTAGCTGAAGAAGCGCTGGTAGCCGGGGTCTTCGGCCATGTAGCCGATGGTGTAGATATGCACCATCAGCGAGACGAAAGTGACGACGATCATCATCACGGCGGTCAGCGGGTCGATCAGGAAGCCGACTTCCATGTTGAGCCCGCCCGACTGCATCCAGGTATAGACCGTGCCGTTGAACGTGTGGCCGGCCTGGACGTCCTGGAACACGAGCAGCGAGCAGAAGAAGGACACCGCGACGCCGAGGATGGTCACCCAGTGGGCGCCGGCGCGGCCGATGGCGCGGCCGGCAAAGCCGGCGAGAATGGCGCCGAGCAGCGGAGCAAGAGGGATGATGAGGTATACCGCCTTCATGCCGTTATCCCTTCAAGCTGTCGAGATCGTCGACATCGATGGTGGAAAGGTTGCGGAACAGCACGACCAGGATCGCCAGGCCGATGCCCGATTCCGCCGCCGCCACCGTCAGGATGAAGAAGACGAAGAGCTGGCCGGCGAGGTCGTGCAAATAGTGCGAGAAGGCGACGAAGTTGAGGTTCACCGCCAGCAGCATCAGCTCGATCGCCATCAGCAGCACGATCAGGTTCTTGCGGTTGAGGAATATGCCGACGATGCCGATGGCGAACAGGATCGCCGCCAGGATCAGGTAGTGGGAAAGCCCCAAAGGTCCGAACACGTTATTCCCCCTCCCCGGCGGGCAGATCTTTTTCGGTCGCCATCTTGACGATGCGCAGGCGATCCTTGGCCTTGACGGCGAGCTGCCGCGCCGTGTCCAAGTGCTTGACGTCCTTGCGATGGCGCAGCGTCAGCATCACGGCGGCGACGATGCCGACGAGCAGGATCACGGAGGCCAACTCGAAGGGATAGGCGTAGTCGGTAAACAGCAGCCGGCCGAGTTCCTTGGTGTTGCTGTAGTCGGGCGCCGTCGCCAGGCCCGGCATCGCCTCGGCGCCGAAGTATTTGCCGCCGAGCATCACGGCCATTTCGCCGACCATCGCCAAGGCGATCGGGCCGCCCAGCCACAGGTTGCCGAAGAAGCCCTTGCGCACCCGCTCGACATTGATGTCGAGCATCATGACGACGAAGAGGAACAGCACCATCACCGCGCCGACATAGACCATGATCAGCGCGATGGCGAGGAACTCCGCCTGCAGCAGCAGCCACAGGCCGGCGACGTTGAAGAAGGCCAGCACCAGGAACAGCACGGCATGCACCGGGTTGCTGGCGGTGACGACGCGCACTGCGGCGAAGACCGCCAGGGCTGCGAACATGTAGAAAACAAATGTGGTGAATTCCATCATGCCTCCGCCGGGCCGACCCTAGGAGACATGCGTCCCCCCGTGGGGGGCAGCGAACGAATGTGAGCGTGGGGGGCCATATTTTTTACCGGAACTTGGCGTCCTGCTCGCGGGCCTTGGCGATTTCCGCCTCGTAGCGGTCGCCGTTGGCCAGCAGCATCTGCTTGGTGTAGTAGAGATCGCCGCGCGTCTCGCCGTGGTACTCGAAGATGTGCGTCTCGACGATGGCGTCCACCGGGCAGGCTTCTTCGCAGAAACCGCAGAAGATGCACTTGGTCAGGTCGATGTCGTAGCGCGTGGTGCGGCGCGAGGTGTTGCCGTTGGCGTCCTCGCGCTCGGCCGACTCGATGGTGATGGCCATGGCCGGGCACACCGCCTCGCAGAGCTTGCAGGCGATGCAGCGCTCTTCGCCGTTCGGGTAGCGGCGCAGCGCATGCAGGCCGCGGAAGCGCGGCGACGCCGGCGTCTTTTCTTCCGGGTACTGGATGGTGATCTTCGGCGCGAACATGTAGCGCAGGGTCACGGCCAGGCCCTGGCGCAGTTCGCCGAGCGAGAAGCTTTGGATCAGTTCGCGGGCGCCCATGATTATGTCCTCGCCGGGCCGCCCCAAGAGGGCATGCGCCCCCCCGTGGGGGGCAGCGAACGAATGTGAGCGTGGGGGGCCATTATCACTTCCAAATGTTGAAGGGCGACATCATCCAGACGCCGATGAACGGAATCCAGACGAGACAGAGGGGAACGAACACCTTCCAGCCCAGACGCATGATCTGGTCGTAGCGATAGCGGGGAAACGTCGCGCGCAGCCAGAGAAAGAGGAACAGCATGAGCGCGGCCTTGCCGAGCAGCCACCAGATGCCGTCGGGCAGGAAGCCGACCGGCGAGAGCCAGCCGCCGAGGAAGAAGATCGCGACCATCGCCGACACCAGGATCATGTTGGCGTATTCGGCGAGGAAGAACATGGCGAAGGCCATGCCCGAGTACTCGACCATGTGGCCGGCGACGATTTCCGATTCGCCTTCGACGACATCGAAGGGCGCGCGATTGGTTTCGGCCACGCCCGAAATCAGGTAGACCAGGAACATCGGGAACAGCGGAATCCAGTTCCACGACAGCACGCCCAGCCCCATCTCGGCGAAGCGGCCGTGACCCTGGGCGCGCACGATATCGGAGAGGTTGAGGCTGTGCGAAACCATCAGCACGACGATCAGCGCCATGCCCATCGAGACTTCGTAGGACACCATCTGCGCCGCCGAGCGCATGGCGCCGAGGAAGGGATACTTGGAGTTCGAAGCCCAGCCGGCGATGATGATGCCATAGACGCCGACCGAGGTGATCGCCAGCAGGTAGAGCACGCCGGCGTCGAGATTCGCCAGCGCGCCGCCTTCGAAAAACGGCACCACCGACCACGCCGCCAGCGCCGGCGCGATGGCGAGCACCGGCGCGAGCAGGAACAGCGCGCCGTCGGCCTTGGTCGGAATGACGATTTCCTTGAAGAACAGCTTCATGCCGTCGGCGATCGGCTGCAGCAGGCCCCATGGGCCGACGCGGTTCGGGCCGATGCGCACCTGCATCCAGCCGATGATCTTGCGTTCCCAGAAAGTCAGGTAGGCGACGCCCAGCATCAGCGGAATCAGCAGCACGACGATCTTGATGACGACCCAGATCAGCGGCCAGACCGGCTGGATGACGCCCCACAGCACGTCCCACAGGCCGAAGATGTTCCAGAACGACTGGAAAAGTTGCAGCACGAGGGCTTCCATCACGCACGCTCCACGGTGATCTGGCCGAACATCGCGCCGAGGTTTGCGGTCGCGGCATGCGCCGCGGCCACTCGCACGCAGCCGTCGGGCAGCGCGGCGTCGAGTTGCGCGGCGAGAACCGCCGCGCCGTCGCCCTGCTTGACGCGCACCGGGTCGCCGGCGGCGATGCCGAGTTTGGCCAGCGTGACCGCATTCATGCGCGCAGCGGGCACGGCGGCGTCCTTGGTCTTCTGCAGGCTGGGCGCGCGGCGCACCAGTGCGTCGGCAAAGTAGAGCGGCACGTCGGCCACGCGTTCGAGGGCGCCCGCCGCGGCTGCCGGACTCGCCGTCGCCGCGGCGCCGTTGTCGAGGCCGGCGACGAACTCGGGCGTGCCGCCGAGAATTTCGTTGCGCACGTCTTCGCTGCTCTCGTAGCCGAAGCCGTCGAGTTCGAGCAGCGTGCCGAGAACGCGCAGCACTTTCCAGCCCGGCCGCGTCTCGCCCAGCGGCTTGGCCACCGCCTGGAAGCTTTGCACGCGCCCCTCGGTGCTGACAAAGCTGCCGGAGGTCTCGGTGAAGGGCGACACCGGCAACATGACGTCGGCGTATTCGAGCGCCGCCGCCGACTTGAACGGCGACAGCACGACGACCGTATCGGCCGCCTTGACCGCCGCCAGGGCGGCACGCGGATCGGCACAGTCGAGTTCGGGTTCGACGTTGAGCAGCACGTAGGCGCGGCGCGGTTCGGCGACGAGGCGTGCGGCGTTGAGGCCGTCCGCTTGCGGCAGCGCCTTGGCGACGTAGCCGCCGACGCTGTTGGCCGCTGCGCCGAGGACGCCGCATTTCGCGCCGAGAACGCGCGCCAGCTGCTGCGCCAGGACCTGCAGCGTGCCGGCCTGCGGATGCTGCTCGGCGAAGTTGCCGAGCAGGATGCCGGCGTTGCTGCCTTCGACCAGGCTCGCCGCGATGGCTTTGGCTGGCGCGGAGACCGCGACCGTCAGATCGCAGGCCTGCTGCTTGAGTTCGGAGGCGGCCTTCACCACCTGCGCCAGCAGCGCGGGAAGTTGCGACGGCGGGACGATGGCCTTGGCGGCGAGCTTGACCAGCAGGTCTTCGTCGGCGGCATGGATGACGTTGATCTTGCTGCCGCGCCGGGCGGCCTGGCGCAGGCGTTGCGCGAGCAGCGGCTGCTCCTTGCGCAGGAAGCTGCCGACCAGCAGCACGCGGTCGAGCTGGTTGATCTCGGCGATCTTCATGCCCAGCCAGGGCGCACCGCTACGCTTGCCGTCGAGCGAGAAATCGCTCTGGCGCAGGCGGAAATCGATATTGTCGGAACCGATGCCGCGCACCAGCTTGCCGGCGAGCGCCATTTCCTCGAGCGTCGCGTGCGGGCTGACCAGGGCGCCGACGGCGGCGGCGCCGTGCGTCTTGGCGACGTCGCGCAGGGCGTGGGCGACGTAGTCAAGCGCGACGTTCCATTCGGCTTCCTGCCACTTGCCGCCCTGCTTGACCATCGGCTTGGTCAGGCGCTCGGTGGAGTTCAAGCCTTCGTACGAATAGCGGTCCTTGTCGGACAGCCAGCACTCGTTGATGTCCTCGTTCTCCAGCGGCAGCACGCGCATGACGCGGTCGAGCTTGGTCTGGACGATGAGGTTGGAGCCGAGGCCGTCGTGCGGTGCCACCGACTTGCGGCGCGAGAGCTCCCAGCTGCGGGCGCTGAAGCGGAAGGGCTTCGAGGTGAGCGCGCCGACCGGGCACAGATCGATGATGTTGCCGGAGATTTCGGAATCGACGGTCTTCTCGACGAAGGGCATCACTTCGGCACGGTCGCCGCGGAAAGCCTGACCCATTTCCATGTAGCCGGCGATCTCCTGGGTGAAGCGGATGCAGCGCGTGCAGTTGATGCAGCGCGTCATGTCCGTCGACACCAGCGGGCCGAGGTTCTTGTTCAACACCACGCGCTTCTCTTCCTGGAAGCGCGCGCCGCTGGCGCCGTAGCCGACCGACAGGTCCTGCAGCTGGCATTCGCCGCCCTGGTCGCAGATCGGGCAGTCGAGCGGATGGTTGATCAGCAGGAATTCCATCACGCCCTTCTGGGCCTTGACGGCCATCTCGGAGTGCGTGAACACCTTCATGCCGTTGGTGACCGGCGTGGCGCAAGCCGGCAGCGGCTTGGGCGCCTTCTCGACCTGCACCAGGCACATGCGGCAGTTGGCCGCGATGGACAGCTTCTTGTGGTAGCAGAAGTGAGGAATGTAGGTGCCGGCCTTGTGCGCGGCCTCGATGACCGTGCTGCCCTCTTCGACCTGCAGGGCCTTGCCGTCGATTTCGATCTCTAGCATGCTGCCCCCGCCATCATGCGCGTGTGGAACGTGCTGCCGGCCTTCTGCACTTCGCGCGGGACCAGGCACTTCTTGTGTTCGATGTGGTACTCGAATTCGCTGCGGAAATGCTTGAGCATTCCCTGGATCGGCATCACCGCGGCGTCGCCGAGCGCGCAGATGGTGCGCCCGGCGATGTTGCCGCCGAGTTCGAGCAGCAGGTCGAGGTCTTCGGGACGGCCTTCGCCATGCTCGATGCGATGGATGATCTTGTAGAGCCAGCCGGTGCCTTCGCGGCACGGCGTGCATTGGCCGCACGACTCTTCGTAGTAGAACCAGGACAGGCGCTCCAGCGCCTGCACCATGCAGACCGTCTCGTCCATGACGATCACCGCGCCCGAGCCGAGCATCGAGCCGGCCTTGGCGATGGAGTCGTAGTCCATGGTGCAATCCATGATCATGTCGGCCGGGATCACCGGCGAGGAGGAGCCGCCCGGAATCACGCCCTTGAGCTTGCGGCCGTTGCGCATGCCGCCGGCCATTTCGAGCAGTTTCGCGAACGGCGTGCCCAGCGGCACTTCGTAGTTGCCGGGCTTGTTCACGTGGCCCGAGACCGAGAACAGCTTGCTGCCGCCGTTGTTCGGCTTGCCCAGTTCGAGGTAGGCCTGGCCGCCCATGCGGAACACCAGCGGCACCGCGGCGAAGGTCTCGGTGTTGTTGATCGTGGTCGGCTTGCCGTAGAGGCCGACGCTCGCCGGGAACGGCGGCTTGTAGCGCGGCTGGCCCTTCTTGCCTTCGATGGATTCGAGCAGCGCCGATTCCTCGCCGCAGATGTAGGCGCCCCAGCCGTGATGCGCGAAGAGATCGAAGTTGAAGCCCGAGCCGAGAATGTTCTGGCCCAGGTAGCCGGCGGCACGCGCCTCGGCCAGCGCCGCTTCGAAGCGCTCGTAGAGTTCGAAGATTTCGCCGTGGATGTAGTTGTAGCCTGCCACCGCGCCGACCGCATAGCCGGCGATGATCATGCCTTCGATCACCGAATGCGGATCGTAGGCCAGCAGGTCGCGGTCCTTGAAGGTGCCGGGCTCGCCTTCGTCGGTGTTGCAGACGAGGTACTTCACCGGCGCCGCCTTCGGCATGAAGCTCCACTTGAGGCCGGTCGGGAAGCCGGCGCCGCCACGGCCGCGCAGCACCGACAGCTTGACTTCGGCGATGACCTGGTCGGGCGTCAGCTTGTCGCCGGTGAGGATGCGCTTCAACGACTGGTAGCCGCCGCGCGCTTCGTATTCCTTGAGGTTCCAGCCGGCATCGCCTTTCCAGCCGGCGGTGAGAGTCGCGTTGATCGCGTCGATGATGGCCATGTTACGCCTCCGCCGGGCCGCCCCAAGGGGGCGTGCGCCCCCCCGTGGGGGGCAGCGAGTTGATGTTACGAGCGTGGGGGGCCATCATTTGCACTCCGCGAGCAGCTTGTCGATCGCTTCCGGCGTCATGAAGCTCTTCAGGCGGACGTTATTGACGATCACCACCGGCGCATCGCCGCAGGCGCCCATGCACTCGCCTTCCTTCAGCGTGAACTTGCCGTCGGCCGTGGTCTGGTTGAAATCGATGCCGAGCTTCTGCTTGAGGTAGTCCGCGGCATGCACGCCGCCGGACAGCTGGCATGGCAGGTTGGTGCAGACGGTCAGCTTGTATGTGCCGACCGGGTGCAGGTCGTACATGTTGTAGAAAGTGGCGACTTCATAGACGGCCATCGGCGCCATCTCCAGCACCGCGGCGACGTCCTCGATGGCCTCCTTGGCCAGCCAGCCCTTCTCTTCCTGCGCGATGCGCAGGGCTGCCATGCAGGCCGACTGCTTCTGGTCGGCCGGGTACTTGGCGATTTCGCGGTCTATCCGGCTTAGCGATTCTTGACTGAGCATGACTGTCTCTATCTATCCGTATCGCCCAGCACCAGATCGATGGTGCCGATGATGGCCGTGACGTCGGCGAGCATGTGCCCTTTGGCCATCTCGTGCGTCGCGGCGAGGTGCGGGAAGCCGGGCGAGCGCAGCTTCAGGCGGTAGGGTTTGTTGGCGCCGTCGGAAACGGCCCAGACGCCGAACTCGCCCTTCGGGTGCTCGATGGCGGCATAGACTTCGCCGGCGGGCACGTGCATGCCTTCGCTGAAGAGCTTGAAGTGGTGGATCAATTCTTCCATGTTGGCCTTCATCGCCTCGCGCGCCGGCGGCGCCACCTTGTGGCTGGCGGTGATGACGGGACCGGGATTCTTGCGCAGCCAGTCGATGCACTGGCGCACGATGCCGTTGGACTGGCGCATTTCTTCCATGCGCACGAGATAACGGTCGTAGCAGTCGCCGTTGCTGCCGACGGGAATGTCGAATTGCATGCGGTCGTACACTTCGTACGGCTGCTTCTTGCGCAAGTCCCACTCGACGCCGGAGCCGCGCAGCATGGGGCCGGTGAAGCCGAGCTGCAGCGCGCGCTCGGGCGACACCACGGCCACGTCCACCGTGCGCTGCTTCCAGATGCGGTTGTCGGTCAGCAGCGTGTGGTATTCGTCGAGATAGCCGTCGAAGCGGTTGCAGAAGTCCTCGACGAAATCGAGCAGCGAGCCTTCGCGCGCGGCGTTGAGGCGCTTGACGGTGGCGGGGTCCTTGAACTTGTTCTCCGTGTAGCGCGGCATGCTCTCGGGCAGGTCGCGATAGACGCCGCCCGGGCGATAGTAAGCGGCGTGCAGGCGCGCGCCGGAGACGGCCTCATAGACGTCGAGCAGGTCTTCGCGCTCGCGGAACGTGTAGAGCACCATCGTCATGGCGCCGATGTCGAGCGCGTGCGTGCCGATGTTGAGCAGGTGATTGAGGATGCGCGTGACCTCGTCCATGAAGACGCGGATGTACTGCGCGCGCAACGGCACCTCGACGCCGATCAGCCGTTCCACGGCGAGGCAGTAGGCGTGCTCGTTGCACATCATGGAGACGTAGTCGAGGCGGTCCATGTAGGGCACGGACTGCAGCCAGGTGCGCGTCTCGATCAGTTTTTCGGTGGCGCGGTGCAGCAGGCCGATATGCGGATCGGCGCGGACGACGACTTCGCCGTCGAGTTCGAGCACCAGGC
The DNA here is from genome assembly GCA_028713915.1 of Rhodocyclaceae bacterium. Lineage (GTDB taxonomy): Bacteria > Pseudomonadota > Gammaproteobacteria > Burkholderiales > Rhodocyclaceae > Nitricoxidireducens. The sequence goes on from JAQTNK010000028.1 coordinate 38,107, forward strand.
GCAAGACGCCGTGCGCCGCCGGGTGCTGCGGCCCGAAGTTGATGCTGTAGTTCTTGATTTCAGCCACGGTCGCTCACTTTTCCGTATTGCTCCTCGCGCACGATGCGCGGCGTGACTTCGCGCGGCTCGATGGTCACCGGCTGATAGACGACGCGCTGCTGCTCGGGGTCGTAGCGCATTTCGACGTAGCCGGAAACCGGAAAATCCTTGCGGAACGGGTGGCCGACGAAGCCGTAGTCGGTGAGGATGCGGCGCAGGTCGGGATGGCCGTCGAACATGATGCCGTAGAGGTCGAACGCTTCGCGCTCGTACCAGTTGGCGGCCGACCAGACATCGGTCAGCGTCGGCAGCACCGGGTATTCGGCGTCGGGCGCGTAGATGCGCAGGCGCAGGCGCCAGTTGTGCGTGAGCGACGTCAAATGGCAGACCGCCGCGAAGCGCTTGCCGGGCCAGCCGGCGTAGGCCGAATAGTCGATGCCCGACAGATCGATCAGCTGCTCGAAGCGCAGTTCGGGATGGTCGCGCAGCGTGCGGGCGACCTCGAGCGCCGCGGCGCCGTCGATTTCGATCGTCACTTCGCCCAGGCGCAGCATCGGCTCGCCGATGCTGCCGCCGAGCACTTCCCTAAGTTTTTGGCACAGACGTTCCAGCTTGACGCTCATGATCGCTTCGGTTCCGGTTCAGCGGGCGATGGTGTAGGTGCGCTTGATCTTGTTCTGCAACTGCACGAGGCCGTAGAGCAGCGCCTCGGCCGTCGGCGGACAACCCGGCACGTAGATGTCGACCGGCACGATGCGGTCGCAGCCGCGCACCACGGAGTAGGAGTAATGGTAGTAGCCGCCGCCGTTGGCGCAGGAACCCATCGACACCACCCAGCGCGGTTCGGCCATCTGGTCGTAGACCTTGCGCAGCGCCGGCGCCATCTTGTTGGTCAGCGTGCCGGCGACGATCATGACGTCCGACTGGCGCGGGCTGGCGCGGAAGACGATGCCGAAGCGGTCGAGGTCGTAGCGCGCGCAGCCGGCGTGGATCATTTCCACGGCGCAGCACGCCAAGCCGAAGGTCATCGGCCACATCGAACCCGTGCGGGTCCAGTTGATGACCTTGTCGAGCGTCGTCGTGACGAAGCCTTCGTTCAGTACGCCTTCGATGCTCACGGTACTTTATTCCCAGTCCAGGGCGCCCTTGGCCCACGCGTAGATGTAGCCGGCCACGAGAATGGCGAGGAACACCAGCATTTCGATGAAGCCGAAGAACTTGACCTCCGGCGTGCCGACGATCTCCTTGAAAATCGTCGCCCACGGAAAGAGGAAGGCGATTTCCAGATCGAAGAGAATGAAGATGATCGCGATCAGGTAATAGCGCACGTCGAACTTCATGCGCGCTTCTTCGAACGGCGCGAAGCCGCACTCGAAGGGAGACAGCTTTTCGCTGTCCGGCCGGTTGGGGGCAACCAGCCAGCCGAGAAGAATCGGGACACACCCGAAGGCGAGGCCGACGAGCACAAAAACTAGGACAGGAAAGTAGTTTTGCAACATATCTTTCGTGGCTTGCGCCACATCACCTGCACAAAATTAAAGGCACCGAAATTCCTGGTGCCGACGGTGAGACTCGAACTCACACGGCTTTCGCCACTACCCCCTCAAGATAGCGTGTCTACCAATTTCACCACGTCGGCCCTTCTACCTCATCGACACCGATTGATACCTACTTACCGGTAGTCGGAGCGGCGCGAATCATACCATCGATGCGCCGCTAAAATACCCTGATTCCGTCGAATCAGAAAAATCTTACTTGGGAATATCCTTCGTCTTCGAGTCGTCGGGCACGGCCGGCGACGGAGCTTCGTTCTTCGCCGGCGCGGCTGCCGCCGGCTGGGTCTTGACGGCGGTGTCCATGACGCTGCCCGAGACCCGCGGCTTGTTGCTGGCGATATAGGAAAGGCTCAGGCTCGTCAGGAAAAACATCGCGGCGAAAATCGCCGTCGTGCGCGACAGGAAGTTCGCCGAGCCGGACGAGCCGAACAGGCTGCCCGAGGCGCCGCTGCCGAACGCGGCGCCCATGTCGGCGCCCTTGCCGTGCTGAATCAGCACCAACCCGATGACCGTGAGGCCGACCAGGATGTGTACCGACAGGATGATGGGAAACAGGAAATCCATTGTCTGTCCTTGAAAATTATGGCTGCTACGCGGCGGCGCAGATGGCGACGAAGTCGGCGGCCACCAGCGCGGCGCCGCCGATCAGGCCGCCATCGATGTCGGGCTGGGAGAATAGCTCTTTGGCATTGCCCGGCTTGACGCTGCCGCCGTAAAGAATCTGGAGACCGGCGGCAACGCCGGCATCGGCCTGGGCGACGCGGGCGCGCAGCAGCGCATGCACTTCCTGCGCCTGGGCGGCGGAGGCCGTCTTGCCGGTGCCGATGGCCCACACCGGCTCGTAGGCCACCACGGCCTTGGCCAGCGCCGCGACGCCGACGCGCGCGATCACGGCATCGAGCTGGCGCGTCACGACCTCGGCGGTGACGTTGGCTTCGCGTTCCGCCAGCGTTTCGCCGACGCAGACGATGGGCACGAGGTTCGCCGCCAGCGCGGCGGCCGTCTTGGCGGCAACGACTTCATCGCTGTCGCCGTAGAAACTGCGGCGCTCCGAATGGCCGACGATGGCGTAGCGACAGCCGAAATCGTTCAGCATGACGGCGCTAACTTCGCCGGTGTAGGCGCCTTGCGCGTGCTCCGACACATCCTGTGCGCCCCAGGCCACGGCGCTGCCGGCGAGAACCGCTTGCGCCTGCGGAAGATAGGGATAGGGCACGCAGACGGCGACCTGCGCCGCCAGGCCATCGACGCCGGCGCGCACGGCGTGCAGCAGGCCGAGGTTGGCGGCCAGGCTGCCGTGCATCTTCCAGTTGCCTGCTACGAATTTTCGACGTGTCGTCATGGCCGGCGCCTATGGGAATCGGATGGGTGGAAAGCCGGGGATTATAGCGCCCCCGCCAAATTCGGGTCAAACCGATTGACGCGGCGACGGGTCCTCAAGGCCCGTTCGACTGGGCCGTGTGCTCCACCTGGTCGAGGGCGATATGGCGCACGTCCTTGCCCTTGACGATGTAGATGACGTTTTCGGCGATGTTCTTGGCATGGTCGCCGATGCGTTCGATGGCCTTGGCGATGAAGACGATGTCGAAGGCCGAGGTGATGGTGCGCGGGTCTTCGAGCATGTAGGTGATGAGCTGGCGCATGATGCCGCGGAATTTCTCGTCGATGGCCTGGTCCTCGCGGATAATGACCGCCGCCTTGACGGCGTCGAGGCGGGCGAAGGCGTCGAGCACGCCGCGCAGCATGCCGAGCGAGATGTCGCCGACTTCGCGCACGTAGCCGATGCGCGGCGTATTCAGGTGGTCGCGCTGCAAGATCATCTTGGCGATGCGCGCGATCTTGGCGGCCTCGTCGCCGATGCGCTCGAGGTCGGTGACGATCTTGCTCACGGCCATGACCAGGCGCAGGTCGTTGGCCGCCGGCTGGCGCTTGACGATGATCTGGGTGCACTCCTCGTCGATGCTGACCTCGAGGCCGTTCACGCGATGATCGTCGGCGATCACCTTCTCCATGAGGTCGTGGTTGCCGGATGTGAAGGCGTCGATGGCGGTCATGATCTGGCCCTGCACCATGCCGCCCATCTGCATGACCCGCGCGCGCAGCGATTCGAGTTCGGCGTCGAATTGCTTGTAGGAATGGTCGCTGATGCTCATTTTTTTCTCCTCCTCAACTTAACCGAAGCGACCGGTAATGTAGTCTTCCGTTTGCTTCTTCTTCGGCTTGATGAATATCTGGTCGGTGACGCCGAACTCGATCATCTCGCCCAGGTACATGTAGGCAGTGTAGTCGGAGATGCGCGCCGCCTGCTGCATGTTGTGCGTGACGATGGCGATGGTGAACTCGGCCTTGAGCTCGGCGATGAGCTCCTCGATGCGCATGGTCGAAATCGGGTCGAGCGCCGAGGTCGGCTCGTCGAGCAGCAGCACCTCGGGCTTGACGGCGATGCCGCGGGCGATGCAAAGGCGCTGCTGCTGGCCGCCCGACAGGCTCATGCCGCTCTGGTTGAGAATGTTCTTCGTCTCTTCCCAGATCGCCGCCTTGCGCAAGGCCCATTCGACGCGCTCGTCCATCTGCGACTTCGACAGGCGCTCGTGCAGGCGCACGCCGAAGGCGATGTTCTCGTAGATCGACATCGGGAAGGGCGTCGGCTTCTGGAAGACCATGCCGACCTTGGCGCGCAGCGCATTGACGTCGACTTTCTTGTCGAGCATGTTCACGCCGTCGAGCAGCAGTTCGCCGGTGGCGCGCTGCTCGGGGTAGAGGTCGTACATGCGGTTCATCGTCCGCAACAGCGTCGACTTGCCGCAGCCGGACGGGCCGATGAAGGCCGTCACATGGCGCTTGTAGATTTCCAGGTTGATGTTCTTCAGCGCATGGAACTTGCCGTAGTAGAAATCGAGGCTTTTGAAGGCCATCTGCGCTTCGAGGTTTGCCGCAACTTCGTTCATCATCATCGCTTGGCTCGTGTCGTTCATGGTTCGTTCGGATTCACAGCTTGTGCTTGGCGCGGAAGAGGACGCGCGCGGCGATGTTCAGCCCCAGCACTCCCATCGTGATCAGGAATACCCCCGCCCAGGCGATCTCCTGCCAATCCTTGAAAGGGCTCATGGCGAACTTGAAAATGGTCACCGGCAAATTCGCCATCGGCTTGTTGAGGTCGACGCTCCAGAACTGGTTCGACAGCGCCGTGAACAGCAGCGGCGCCGTTTCGCCGGCGATGCGCGCCACCGCCAGCAGGATGCCGGTAATGACGCCGGCCATCGAGGCCTTCAGCGTCACCTGCATGACGACGACGCGCTTGGGCGCGCCGAGCGCGAACGCCGCTTCGCGCATGTTGTCCGGCACCAGCCTGAGCATGTTCTCGCTCGTCGACACGACCACGGGAATGACGATCAGCGCCAGCGCGAAAATGCCCGCCACGGCGGAGAAATTGCCCACCTGGGCGACATAGACGGCATAGACGAAAAGGCCGATGACGATGGACGGCGCCGACAGCAGGATGTCGTTGATGAAGCGCGTGATCTGGCCGAGCCAGGTGCGCTGCCCGTATTCGGCCAGATAGATGCCGGCGAGAATGCCGATCGGCGTGCCCAGGCCGGTGGCCAGCGTGATCATGATCAAGCTGCCGACGATCGCATTGAGCAGGCCGCCGGGTTCGTCCGCCCCCGGCGGCGGCGTCATCTTGGTGAAGAGGTCGAGCGACAGGCCGGTGACGCCGAGTTGCAGCGTGGTGAACAGAATCCACGCCAGCCAGAACAGGCCGAATGCCATGGCGAGCATCGACAAGGTCAGCGCGACCTTGTTGATGAACTTGCGCTTTTTCCTGAGATCCATGGCGCGCCCCTAGGTCTTGGTGCCCTCTTGCCGCGACAGGCGCAGGAGCAAGAGTTTGGAAAGGCTCAGCACGATGAAGGTGATGACGAACAGGATCAGCCCCAGTTCGATCAGCGAGGAAGTGTAGAGCTCCGACTCGGCCTCGGCGAATTCGTTGGCCAGCGCCGAGGCGATGCTGTTGCCTGGCAGGAACAGCGAGAAGCCGTTGAAGAAATTCATGTTGCCGATGAGGAAGGTCACCGCCATGGTCTCGCCGAGGGCGCGCCCCAGGCCGAGCATGATGCCGCCGACGACGCCGACCTTCGTATAGGGCAAGACGACGTTCCACACCACTTCCCAGGTGGTGCCGCCGACGCCGTAGGCCGACTCCTTGAGCATCGCGGGCGTGACGGCGAAGACGTCGCGCATCACCGAGGCGATGAAGGGAATGATCATGATGGCGAGGATGATGCCCGCCGCCAGGATGCCGATGCCGAGCGGCGGCCCGTCGAACAGGCTGCCGATCAGCGGCACCTTGCCGAGCGTCGCCGCCAGAGCGGGTTGCACGTACTCGGCGAACAGCGGCGAGAAATACAGCAGGCCCCACATGCCGTAGACGATCGACGGAATGGCGGCCAGCAATTCGATGGCGGTGCCCAGCGGCCGCCGCAGCCAGGGCGGCGACAACTCGGTGAGAAAGAGCGCGATGCCGAAGCTGACCGGCACGGCGATGCACAGCGCGACGACGGAGGTCGCCAGCGTGCCATAGACCGGAATGAGCGCGCCGAAGCGATCCTGCGGCGGATTCCATTCGCCCGACACCAGGAAGCCGAAGCCGAACTGCTTGATGGACGGCCAGCTGCCGTAGACCAGCGACGCGATGATGGCGACCAACAACAGCAGCGTGAGCACCGCAGCGGCACGGGCGACATTGAAGAACAGCCTGTCGCCAAACTTAAAGCTGCGGACGGTCGTGGTGTCCGTTATTGCGTTCATTGGAAGTCACAAAGGAGAAGGGGTATGACGAAAAATCTGCGCCGCCCACGGGGCGGCGCAGACAAGCGCACCACGGGCGGCTTACTTGCCCGCCGTGAAGACCGGCTTGCCGGCGGTGTCCTTGATGTTACCCCAGGCACCATGAATCAACTTGACCAGGCTGTCGGGCAGCGGAACGTAGACCAGGTCCTGCGCCATCTTGGCGCCGTTCTTGTAGCTCCAGTCGTAGAACTTCAGCACTTCGGCCGCTTGCGCCGGCTTGTCCTGCACCTTGTGCATCAGGATGAAGGTGGCGCCGGTGATCGGCCAGGAGTCCTTGCCCGGCTCGTTGGTGAGGATCTCGTAGAACGCCGACTTGGTCCAATTGGCGTAGGCGGCGGCAGCCTTGAAGCTCGTGTCGTTCGGCATCGGATAGTTGCCTTCGGCGTTCTGCAGCAGCGCGTAGGGCATCTTGTTCTCGAGCGCGTAAGCATACTCGATGTAGCCGATGGCGCCGGGGATGCGCTGGACGAACGCGGAAACACCCTCGTTGCCCTTGCCGCCGAGACCGACCGGCCATTGCACGGCCGTGCCTTCGCCGACTTTCTGCTTCCACTCGGGGCTGACCTTGGACAGGTAGTTGGTGAAGATGAAGGTCGTGCCGGAACCGTCGGCGCGGCGCACCACGGCGATGGCGTGGTCAGGCAGCGCCAGCTTCGGGTTCAGGTCGGCGATCGCCTTGTCGTTCCACTTGGTGATCTTGCCGAGGTAGATGTCGGCCAGCACCGCCGGCGTCAGGCGCAGTTCGGCCGACTTGATGCCCGGCAGGTTGATCGCCAGCACTTCGCCGCCGATCACCGCGGGGAATTGCATGAGGCCGTTCTTCTCCAGTTCTTCGGGCGTCAGCGGCATGTCGGAAGCGCCGAAATCGACGGTCTTGGCGTTGATCTGCTTGATGCCGCCGCCGGAGCCGATCGACTGGTAGTTGATCTTGTTGCCGGTCGCCTTGTTGTAGGCGTCGGCCCACTTGGCGTAGATCGGTGCGGGGAAGGTGGCGCCGGCGCCAGTGACTTCGGCGGCGGCGGCATTCTGTGCGAATAAAGCGACGGACGTTGCCATCAGGGGCATGGCCAGCCATTTCATCGACTTCAACATCGGGACTCTCCTTGGTGGGGTAGAAACTGCATCGCAGCAACCGTCGAACCTTAGCAATAGAGTGTGACAAGCATGTGACGACGTCCGCGACGGCCCGGCGCCGCTGTCACAAGGCCGCAACGTTGGCACGGCACATTGGCCGGATGACTCGAAACAGCCTGCGCGTGCTGATGATCTCGGACGTTTACTTCCCGCGGATCAACGGCGTCTCCACCTCCATCGAAACCTTCCGCCACGACCTGCGCCGCCACGGCGTCGACGTCACGCTGGTGGCGCCCGAATATCCGCAGCGCCACGACGCGCCGGCGACGCACCGCGTGCCCTCGCGCCGCCTGCCCTTCGACCCGGAGGACCGGCTCATGCACTGGGGCAAGCTCAGGCGCACGACGCAACAACTCGCCGGCGAGGAATTCGACATCGTCCATATCCAAACGCCCTTCAGCGCCCACTATGCCGGCGTGCGCGCGGCCCGGCAGATGGGCGTGCCCGCCGTGGCGACCTATCACACGCACTTCGAGGAATACTTCCACCACTATCTGCCGGCATTGCCGCGCGCCTGGCTGCGCGCCACCGCCCGGCACATCGCGCGCGGCCAATGCAACCAGCTCGATGCCGTCGTCGTGCCGTCGCAGGCCATGCGCACGACGCTGGCCGACTACGGCGTCAGCGTTCCCCTGCACGTGCTGTCGACCGGCATCCCGGTCGAAAAATTCCAGCACGGCGACGGCGCGCGCTTTCGCCGCGCGCACGGCATCGCCCGCGACCGCTGCGTCGCGCTGTTCGTCGGCCGCGTCGCGCACGAGAAGAACATCGGCTTTCTGCTCGACGCCATGGTGCACCTGCGGCGACGCCTGCCCAGCGCGCTGCTGGTCGTCGCCGGCGAAGGTCCGGCGCTGCCGGCCTTGACGCGCAGCGCCTACGTCCTCGGCCTCGAAGGCCACGTGCGCTTCGTCGGCTATCTCGACCGTGCCACCGAACTGCCCGACTGCTACGCCGCCGCCGACGTCTTCGCCTTCGCCTCGAAAACCGAGACGCAAGGCCTCGTCCTCCTCGAAGCCATGGCCGCCGGCCTGCCCGCCTACGCGCTCGCCGAGATGGGCACGCGCGACATCCTCGAGCCGCGGCGCGGCGCCGTCGTCGCTCCCGACGACCCGGCCGAATTCGCCGCCGGCCTGGCTTCCCTGCTGGCCGACCAGCCGCGCCGCGAGCGCCTTGCCGCCGAGGCCCGCGACTACGCCGGCGAATGGTCGGGGCCGGAGCGCGCGCGCCAGCTTGCCGAGCTCTACCGTTCGCTGGTCTAAGCCATGAACACGCCACCCACTGCCACTGCGATGACTCCCGACGAAAGTCCGTTCAAGGGCAAGACCGGCCTCACCCGGGTCTGGAACGCCCTCTTCTACTCCTGCGCCGGGCTCAGGGCCGCCTACCGCCACGAAGACGCCTTCCGCCAGGAAGTCTGGCTCGCCGTCGTGCTGATCCCGCTGTCGCTGGCGCTGCCGGCCAACGGCATCGGCCACGCGCTGATGGTCGGCAGCGTGCTGCTGGTGCTGCTCGTCGAGCTCATCAACTCGGCCATCGAAGCGGCCGTCGACCGCATCTCGCTCGAAAACCACCGGCTTTCCAAGCGCGCCAAGGACATCGGCAGCGCCGCCGTCCTCGTCGCGCTGATCAACGTCATCGCCACCTGGGGCCTCGTGCTCCTCGGTTGACCCGACCGCCGCCATCGCCGGCGATTCGTCGCTGAGCGTGCTGCCCGACCTGCCGATCAAGCGCATCAAGATCGACCGCTCCTTCGTCGAATTAATGCCTGCGTAATCGCGCCGAAATCAAACGGTCGCATCGCCCCGCCAACATGGCGCGATGGACAAAACGCCCGCTGCCGGCCTGCGCATCGCGCTGGTCACCGAAACTTTCCCGCCCGAAGTCAATGGCGTCGCCATGACGCTGGGGCGCCTCGCCGACGGCCTGCGCAGCCGCAATCACGGCGTCGAGATCGTGCGCCCGCGCCAGCCCGGCGAACGCCAGGCGCGCGGCCCGCACAGCGAAGCGCTGGTGCGCGGCCTGCCCATCCCCAACTACCGCGGCCTGCGCTTCGGCCTGCCGGCCGCCGGCTTCCTGCAGCGGCGCTGGCAGCAGAATCCGCCGGACATCGTCCATGTCGCCACCGAAGGGCCGCTCGGCGCCTCGGCCATCAAGGCGGCGCGCCGGCTCGGCTTGCCGGTGTCGTCGAGCTTCCACACCAACTTCGACGCCTACAGCCGCCACTACGGCCTCGGCTGGCTGAAGCGGCCGATCACCGGCTACCTGCGCCGCTTCCACGACCGCTGCGACAGCACCTACGTGCCGACGCGCGCGCTTGCCGACGAACTGGCCGCCCTCGGCTACCGCAACGTCGATGTCATCTCGCGCGGCGTCGATACGCGGCTGTTCAGCCCGGCGCGCCGCTCCGACGCCTTGCGCGCCGCCTGGGGCGTCGCCGGCGGCGATCTCGTCGTCGCCTATGTCGGCCGCCTGGCCGCGGAAAAGAACCTGCAGACCGTCCTCGACGCCTTCGCCGCGATCCGCGCGCGGCAGCCGCGGGCGCGGCTGCTGTTCGTCGGCGACGGGCCGATGAAGAAGACGCTGGCCGCGCGCCATCCCGAACACCTCTACGCCGGCATGCGCCACGGCGAAGACCTCGCCGCGCACTATGCATCGAGCGATCTCTTCCTGTTTCCCAGCCTCACCGAGACTTTCGGCAACGCCACCACCGAGGCGCTGGCCAGCGGCTTGTGCGTCGTCGCCTACGACCAGGCCGCCGCCGCCGAGATCATCGACGACGGCCGCAACGGCCTGCTGGCGCCGCCCGGCGACGCCGCCGCCTTCATCGCCGCCGCCAGCCGCGCCGCCGCGCCCGGCGTGCTCTCCGCCTTGCGCGCGCAAGCCGCCGCCTCCGTCGCCGCGCGCGACTGGGAACGCATCCACGACGCCTTCGCCGCCGCCCTGGCGCGGCTCGTCACGGCAGCGGCCGCAAGTCCTGGAGCAAGGTCGGGATAAGCTCCGCGACCGTCGGGTGGATGTGCATGGCGCGCGCGACGACCGTGTACGGCGCATCCGCGTACATGACGTCGAGCAGCGCATGGATGACCTCGTCGGCATGCAGGCCCAGCAGCGCGGCGCCGAGGATTCTTCTGCTGCGCGCGTCGACGATGACTTTCATGAAGCCCAGCGTTTCGCCGCGCTCCCTGGCGCGGCCGACGCGGCTCATGGGCAGGCTGCCGATCCGCGCCGGGCGGCCGGCGGCGCGCACTTCGCCTTCGCTCATGCCGGCGCGCGCCAGCGGCGGGTCGGTGAACAGCGCGTAGGCGGCGATGCGGTCGGCGATGCGGCGGCGGTCGTCGTCGAGCAGGTTGGCGGCGACGATCTCGTAGTCGTTCCAGGAAGTGTGGGTGAAGGCGCCGCGTCCGTTCACGTCGCCCAGGGCCCAGACGCCCGGCACATTGGTGCGGCACTGGTCGTCGACCGCGATGAAGCCGCGCGCGTCGACGGCGATGCCGGCCGCCGCCAGCCCGAGGTCGTCGGTATTGGGGCGGCGGCCGATGGCGAGCAGCACGTGGCTGCCGAAGACGACCGGAGCGCCCTCCGTGCACTCGGCCGTGACGACGACGCCGCCGTCGCGGCCTTCGACGTTGATGCACTTGGCGTTGAAGCGGAAGGCGATGCCCTCGCGCGCAAGAATGTCTTGGACGGCAGCCGCGACGTCGTCGTCCTCCCGGCCGACGAGGCGCGGCCCCTGCTCGACGACCGTCACTTGCGCGCCGAAGCGGCGGTACATCTGCGCAAACTCGAGGCCGACGTAGCTGCCGCCGACGATCACCAGATGCTGCGGCAGGAAATCCACGTCCATCATGCTGGTGTTGGTGAGGTACGGAACGTCCTTGAGCCCCGGCCAGTCGGGCACGAAGGGGCGGCCGCCGACGTTGATGAAAATCCGCTCCGCCTCGAGCGCCTCGCCGTTCACCATGACGCGATGCGGCGCCGCGAAGCGGGCGTGGCCCCAGAACACCTGCAGCGCCGGCATGGCCTCGACCCAGTGGCTGACGGCGCCGGCGGCGGCCATGACGATGGCATCCTTGCGGGCTTTCACCGCCTTCATGTCCACGCCGATCGCGCCGCCAACGGTGACGCCAAAGTCGGCGTGGCGGCGCGCCACGAAGGCCGCCTGCGCGCTCGCCACCAGGGCCTTGGTCGGAATGCAGCCGTCGTTCACGCAGGTGCCGCCGAAATGCTCGCGCTCGATCAGGGCGACCTTCATGTTCCTTTGCGCCAGGCGCGCGGCGAGCGGCGGCCCCGCCTGGCCTGCGCCGATGATGATGGCGTCGAATCGTCGAGTCATGGTGTCGCGTCCCGTCAAGTCGCTCTACCGCTTAGTCCCCCTTTCCGGCAATTAATTGCAGCCAGTGCCGCACCTCGCCGGCGACCCAGGCGCCGTCGTCCAGCGGCAGGTCGTGGCCGGCGGCCGGATGCATGGCGAAGGCCGCCTGCCAGCGCTGCGCCAGGCGTTGCGAACAGCGCGGATCGACCAGCGCATCCCTGGCGCCGGCCAGCACCAGCAGCGGCACCGCGGGCTTTTGCGCCGGCGCCCGGTAGCGCATCGCGGCGACGAGCTGGCGCAGCGCATTGGCGCGCGACACCGGACGCTCGCGCCGCCAGGCGCTCCAGTGCGCGACAATTTCGGCGGCGTCGTCGCGGCAGCGGCTGGTGAGCCTAAAGATGCTGCGTTCCCAGGCATCGGCGCTGCCGCCCAGCACGGCGAGCTTGAGCAGCGCCGGATAGCTGGCGGGCCGCAGGCGCTCGTGCAAGCGGTCGAACGGCCGCAGGCTGGTGTTGATGAGAACCGCGCCGCGCAGTTCCTGCGGATGCCGGTGCGCCCACGCCACCGCCACCATCGCGCCCAGCGACATCGCCAGCAGGTAGTAAGGCGGACGCATGCCGCGCGCCAGCAGATCGGCGCGGCAGGATTCCGCCATCGCCTCGACGCTGGCCGGGCTCGGCAAGTCGTTGCGCTGGCCGTTGCCGGGCAGGTCGGGCGCCGCCACCTCGGCGTCGCCGACGGCGGCGCGAAAGACGGCGGGGAAATCGCCCCAGTGGCGGCTTTCGCGCGTCAGGCCGCGCAGGAAAATCCAGGTGCTCATGGATCGCCGCCCCGATACCACTGCGCCAGCGCCAGTTCGCGCCGCCGTTCGCGTTCTTCGCCGGCGGGCAGCCAGCGCCGGTAGCCGCTGGCGGCGCGGGCGAGAAAGTCCAGCCACGAGAGATGGCGGCGCAGCACGCGCTGCTGGCGGTGTTCGATCAGCGGATTGAAAATGCCGTGGCGCGAGAACAGCTGGCGCGGGTTCTTCTTCACCCACAGCCACGACCCCATCTCCAGCGTCAGCGGCAGGAAAGTGTGCCGCGGGTTGGCCGCGCCGCGCAGATAGAGGTAGTCCCAGAGGTCGCCGTGGGCGCGGTACTGGCGGCTTTGCGGCTCGAACAGGTAGTTGTGGCTGGTGTAGGTCTGGTCGTAGATTTCCTTCAGCGCGTGGATCTCGGCCAGGTGCGCGATCGGCAGCGCCGTGTGGGCGTAGGGAAACCAGATGCGGTCGTGGATGCCGAAACCCGAATGGCAATCGACCGCGAGACTGAATTCGCGCGTCAGCAGTTCCGCCGCCACCACTTCGCACACCGCCTGGTTCTCGATTTCCATCGCGCTGCCGAGGGCGCCGCGATACCAGGGCAGTCCGGCGCTGATGCGCTGGCCGCCGATGAGGAAGGGCACGCCCTCGGCCGACTCCAGCGGCGAATTGCGCATCAGGTCGACGCCGCGGGGATTGGCGCGCGTGCCGCGCCAGACGCCGCCGGGATTGACCAGCGGCATGAAGACGAGGCGCACCGACTCCAGCTCACGGTGCAGCACGCTGTCCCAGCGCAGGCGCACGATCAGGCTGCGCAGGTAGGCGAGCACGACTTCCGCGCCGATGCGCTCGAGGCCGTGAAAGCCGCCGAAGAAACCGACGGCGGGAACGTCGAGGCTCGCATTGCCGATGCCGATTGCATAGACCGGAAAACGCCAGCCGTCGGTCGCCACTTCGCAGACGACGCGCGCATCGAGGTGGTCGCCGCCGGCGGCGATGAGTTCTTCCAACTCGGTCAGGGCGGGGAAGTCGGGCGACGGCACGGCGCTCATGCGGGAAGTCGGCAGCGGCGAGCATACCGCAGCGTCCGGGCGCCGCGCGGCGCGGCGCCGGCAATTGTCGCCGGACTGCAACAGATCCTTAACTTGCGCTTGCTATGGTGATCGCACCGTTTCTCACCCTTGGGAGCACTGCGGCGATGAACCTGGTTATCGAGACGATCGATCTGCAAAGAATCATCGAAAAACTCTTCGACGGCCTGGTCATCGTCTGGCTGCTCGACGACCTCTGAAGAAGGCGCGCCATGATCCGCAAAACGCTTTTTCATCCCGCCCTAGCGCTTGGCAGCACGCTGCTGTGGGGCATCCTGGAGTTCGTCGCCCTGCAGCGCTCGCGCCGCCTCCAGCGGCGCTAGGCCGGCGGGCGCGCCGGCCGACGCATTGGCGCGCCCGGCCGCGCCGCGCTCCGCCGCGCGCGCGCCGCGCACGCCGGCGAACTTGTCGTGATGCCATTGGCGCTTGCTCAAGTATTGGTCGCGGTTCATAGTTTCCTCACAGGGGTCGCGCCGGTTCGTCCGGCCGTGGCGGCGCCTCGTTGGCGTACAGGCGCTGGTTGACGAAAAGACTGTTGCCGGGAACGGACTTGGCGCGTTTTTTCACCTCGGCGGCGACTTTCGACACCTGCAGGTGGTTCTGGAACATGCCCGGCAGCGCCTCGACGGCGCCGATCGACAGCGACGTGAGGCGATGGAACTCCAGCTCGCCCTTGCGGTTCTCGGTGATGTAGCCGCCGCGCTCGATGTCGTCATGGCTGAAGAAGCCGAGGATCTCGGCGCCGAATTGCGCCAGCGCCGTGCGGCAGCGCGCTTCCCAGTCGTCGCCCTTGAGGATCATGACGAAGTCGTCGCCGCCGATGTGGCCGACGAAGTCGCGCTCGGCGTTGCAGACGCCGGCAAGCACGCGCGCCGTCAGCTGGATGACTTCATCGCCCTTGGCGTAGCCATAGACATCGTTGAAGGGCTTGAAGTGGTCGAGATCGCAGTAGGCGATGCAGCAAGGCTCGGCCGCGGCGAGCTGGTTGTCGATATGCTGGTTGATCGGCACGTTGCCCGGCAGCTGCGTCAGCGGATTGGCATACATCGCGGCTTCCATCTGCATCGCCGTGACTTCGCGCACGAGGTCCTGCACCGAGCCCATGCCCAGGTACTTGCCGCGGTCGGTGATGATGAAGCCGCTGATCAGATGGCGCGGATCGGCGCCGACGACAATCTCGGAAAGCTCCGGCAGCGAGACGCCGATATCGACCACCAGCGGCTGCGCGTCCATGAAGCGGGTGCAGGGCTTGCGGCCGTAGAGCTCGTGGCGGTAGGGGCGCGCCATGTTGTCCACCATCTCGTAGCGCGAAATCAGGCCGCGCGGCATGCCTTTTTCGACGACGGCGATGGCGCGCAGGTCGGGATTGTGTTCGAACAGCATGAACACCTCCTCCGCGCTGGTGGCCGGCGTCACCGGCACGGACGTCGCCAGCAGGCGCTCGAGGATGCTGCCCGGGGCGCCGGGCGCGTCGGCGCTGCAGTTGCAGACCGCGGCGATGGTCTTGTGCGCCGCCGCCGGCATGGCGCGCGCCGGCACGGCGTTGGCGCGGCCGATGAAATCCCCGGCGCCGTAGGCGATGCCGAGCTGCTGCAAGGCGCTGAAATCGTTGCTGTTGCGGATGCCGTCGGCGACGATCTGGCAGCCCATGCCGAGCTCGCGCGTCAGCTGCTCGAAGAAGCCGGTGTTGCGCACCGTGGCCAGATCGATGCCTTCGATCTGATGTTCCTCGAGCAGGACGAAATCGGGTGCCGCCTGCGACCACAGGCGGCGTTCCGCCATGGCGCAGCCGAAGCTGCGCGCGGCGAAGCAAAAGCCGCGGCCACGCAGCGCCGCGGCAAACTCGGCGCCGACTGCCAGCTTGTCGTGGTCGAGGCGCGGCATCAGCACGACGACGCGGCCGCTTGGGCAGCCGAGGCCGTCGACCCGCGCATGCAGTTCGTCGGCCAAGCCGGCTCCCGCCGCTTCGATGACGCCCGCCGGCAGCGGCACGAACAACACGCCCTTGGCATGGTTGTCGAGGAAGCGCTGGACGGCGACGGTGACGGCGGCGTGGGCGAATTCCCGCACCAGGCCGAGCTGGCGGGACATGCGCGCGAGCTGCGCGAACGAGCCGTGCAGCATGCCGGCCGGTCCGCGCACCGTGGCGATGTAGCCGAACATGTCGCAGTTGCCGAAGTTGGCGACCGGCCGAAAGCTCGCCTTGAGCGCGCCCTCTTTCAAAATTGCGCCCAGTTCCCTGGCGCAAGCATCGCAGTCGGGTGCCTGGACTGCGGCCTTGACGGAAGTCTTGCGCATTGCACCCTCGTAGGTCTGGCTGGCGGGAGAGTTGATTCATGCCATCGGCATGAACAGGTAAGAGCAAGCCGAAGCTGCCACAGTATCGACGCCGAAGATTGCCGCCACGTTAAGGAAATATGATCGCGCCGCGCGGCGACGATGTCGGGCGCGGCAACCCATTTGTAATAATCCCGCAATGGCGGGGGACCGACAATGGGCCGCCGCGACGAGCTTCGCGACGCGGCTCGCGCCCTCATCGTCACGCCCGGAAAGGACACTCGCATGCCCGCTTTCGAATGGAAGGATTTCTTCAGCGTCGGCCATGACGGCATCGACCACCAGCACAAGCAGCTGTTCGCCATCGTCAATGAACTGTACGACGGCACCCGCCGCGACGGCGACGCCTCCGAGGAGTTGCTGCGCAGGACCATCGCCGCGCTCGGCGCCTACATCCGCACCCATTTTGCCGAGGAGGAGCGCCTGATGCGGCTCGCCGCCTATCCCGAATACGCGCGGCACAAGCAGGCGCACGACGGCTTGATCGCCCGCGTCGCGGAATTCGAGGCGCGCATCAGGACGGGCGAGGTGCGGCAGGCGGCGGGATTGCTGCCCTTTCTGGTCGGCGAGTGGCTCACCGACCATATCGCGTTCGAGGACCAGCAGTACGCAGGCTGCGTGAACAGCCACGCCTGCAATCCCCACGCCAAGTACAGCGCCTTGCAGGAACTGGAGTCGACAGCTTAATCGCCGGGGTGTCACGGCGACGTAACCCGCGCCGACTAGATTGCCGCCACCGATGAGAGGACTTGGCCTTGGCGCCAGGTGCAATACAGGAGGCAAGCAAAATGATTTCAGGTGACGCCCTCGAGCGACTGTTGATGAGTACCCATTCGGCGCCGCTGCAGGCCGACGACGCGGCCTGGCTGAACCAGGACAACCTGCGCGAGTTTTTCCACATCTACCAGCGCCGCCATCTCACAGCCGTATTCCAGCCCATCCTCGACTTTCGCGCCCACGGCTACCTCGGCTTCGAAGGCCTGATCCGCGGCCCGGCCGGCACCGCCCTGCACTCGCCGCAAGTGCTGTTCGGCCTGGCGCGCGAAACCGGGCTCGCCACCGAGTTCGAGCGCCTCTGCCGCGAAATCGTGCTGCGCGAATTCGCCCGCCTGAAGCTGCCCGGCCGCCTGTTTCTCAACGTCAGCGTCAGCTGCCTCGCCGATCCCGCGTTCACCGACGGCAGCACGCAAAAACTGCTCGACACGCTCGGCCTGCAGACGCGGCAGATCGTCCTCGAGCTCACCGAGAACCAGCACGTCTCCGATTTCGCCGCGCTGCGCGAAGTGCTGACGGCTTATCGCCGCAAGGGCTACGAGTTCGCCATCGACGATCTCGGCGAGGGCTTTTCGAATTTGCGCATCTGGTCCGAAATCCGCGCCGAATTCGTCAAGATCGACCGCCATTTCATCAGCGGCATCGCCGACGACGCCCTCAAGTTCCAGCTGGTGAAGGCGATGCACGAAATCTCCGACACCTGCAACGTGCACCTGATCGCCGAGGGCATCGAGACCGAGGCCGAATTCGCCACGGTGCGCGACCTCGGCATCGTCTACGGCCAGGGCTTCCTCATCGCCCGGCCCGAGCCGCTGCCGCAGATCGAGCCGGCGGCGGCGGTGCGCGGGCTGCTGAAGCGCAGCAGCGTCATCATGTATCCGCGCTCGCCGGCCGGCCACAGCGGCGGCGCCACGGCGCGCAAGCTGCTGCAGCACGTCGAGCCGGTGCATCCGCTCGACGAGAACGAAGAAGTCTTCGCCCGCTTCGAGCGCGACCCGGCGCTGATGGTGCTGCCGGTGGTGCTGTCGGACGGCACGCCGCTGGGGCTCATCAACCGCTACTCGCTGATCGACCGCTTCGCGCTGCCGTTCCGCCGCGAACTCTACGGCAAGAAGCCGTGCACCACGTTCATGAACGCCGAGCCGATCGTCGTCGACCGCGACACCAGCGTGCAGGCGATCGGCCAGCTGCTGGGCCAGTCGGCGCGCCATCACCTGCTCGACGGCTTCATCGTCACCGCGAACGGCAACTACGCCGGCATCGGCAGCAGCCAGGCGCTGATGTCCCTGATCACCGACATGCAGATTCGCGCTGCGCGCTATGCCAATCCGCTGACGCAGCTGCCGGGCAACGTGCCGATCAACGAACACATCGACCGCCTGCTCGACAGCGGCGTCGCCTTCACCGCGGCCTATTGCGACCTCGACCATTTCAAGCCCTACAACGACACCTACGGCTACCGCCAGGGCGACCAGATGATCCAGCTGCTCGGCGGCATCCTCGCCGAAGCCTGCGACGCGCGCCTTGACTTCGTCGGCCACATCGGCGGCGACGATTTCATGCTGCTGCTGCAAAGCCCGGACTGGCAGCAGCGCGTCGCGGCGGCCTTGCGCAAGTTCGACGACAGCCTCGCCGACCTCATCGATCCGGCGCACATCCGCATCGGCGGCTATCACGGCGAAGACCGCCGCGGCCAGGACGTCTTCCATGCCCTGCCGG
>JAQTNK010000029.1 GCA_028713915.1 Rhodocyclaceae bacterium
CCCGCCGATCCGGGCCGCCCCTGCAAGCCTTTCAGCGCCCATCGAAGCGGCCTGGTCCTGGCCGAAGGGGCGGCCATGCTGGTGCTCGAAGGCGGCGAGCGCATCGGCAAGCGCCGCGCCCGGGCTCGGCTCGCCGGCTACGGCAATGCCAGCGACGCCACGCACATCACCAAGCCCGATCCGCGCGGACAAATCGCCGCGATGAGCCGCGCACTGCGCGATGCCGGCATGAGCCCGGCGCAGGTCGGCTACGTGAACGCCCACGGCACGGCGACCCAGGCCGGCGACGCCACGGAAACCCGCGCCATCCGGGAGGTCTGGAGCAGCCATGCCGATCGACTCGCGGTCAGCTCGACCAAGGCGGTTCACGGGCATCTGCTCGGCGCGGCGGGCGCCCTTGAAATGGCGCTGACCATCCGCGCGCTAGAACGCGGCATGCTGCCTCCCACCGCCCACCTCGACCACGCCGATCCGGCATGCGACCTGGACTATGTGTCTGACGGACCGCGCGCCGCAGCGTCGCTGCGCGCGGCCATGAGCAATTCGTTCGGCTTCGGCGGCAGCAATGTCAGCTTGGTGGTCGAGAAGGTCGATTAGATCCGGCATGAAGAATTCGGTCGTCAAGCTGGCCGCACCGGCATGAGTTCGCGTTAAGGAGCGCTTAAGCCTGGCCGCGCATTCTCCGTTCCGTCGCACCCCACGAAGGAATCGGAAATGCATACCTCGCACCTTGTCGGCCGGCACGCCTACGATCCGCTGCTGCGCCTGATCCACGCCTGGAACGCGCTGGCCATCGTCGGTCTCGTCGCCACGTCGCAAATCGCCGAAGCCGTCGAGCACGGCGTCTGGGAATCCGCGGTCTGGCGCTGGCACATCCAGTTCGGCTACGCCATGATCGGCGGCCTCGTCGCCCGCCTGCTCTGGGGCTTCGTCGGCCCGCAACTGGCGCGCTGGTCCGACCTCTGGCATCCGCGCGCCTGGATCGCCCTGCTGCGCGGCCATTTCAGCGTCCCGCCGCGCCTGGGCCACGACGCGCGCGCCAGCGCCGCCTTCCTCGCGCTGTACGCCGTGCTCCTGCTGATGGCCGGCAGCGGCCTCGCGCTCGCCGCCATCGAGCACAACATGGGGCCGCTGACGGCCAGCCTCGGCGACGACAGCGGCCTCAAGCACTTCTTCAAGGAACCCCACGAGGCGGGCTTCGCCGTCGTGCTCGGCTTCATCGCCCTGCACCTGGGCGCACTCGCCTATCACCGCTTTTTCCTGCGCCTGCCGGTCGACCAGGCGATGGTCACGGGCACGCAATATTTTCCCAAGGAGCTTCCCCATGCATAAGACATTGACATTATTGCTGCTCGCGCTTGCCGCCGGCGGCGCCGCTGCCGCGCCCGCCGACCCGCTGCAGGCTTACGTCGCCCAGGCCCGTCAGGCCGATCCGGGCTTCGCGCCGGCGGCCAGCCGCGGCGAAGCCTTCTTCCGCCTGCAGCGCGCCGCCGCCTCGGGTCGCATCGCCTGCACCGACTGCCACACCGACGACCCGCGCCAGCCCGGCCGGACGCGCGCCCGCAAGCCCATCGCCCCGCTGGCGCCCGTCGCCAACGCCGAGCGCCTCGCCGATGCGGCCAAGACCGAGAAGTGGCTGGGCCGCAATTGCCTGGACGTCGTCGGTCGCGCCTGCACCGCCGCCGAGAAGGCGGACATCGTCGCCTGGCTGATTTCGATCCGTTGAGGAAGCTGCGATGCGCAACCACCTGCCCAAGATCATTACCCTGATCGTCGCCTGCGGCGTCTCCGGCTGGCTGTTCGCCGGCGACCACGGCGAACAAGATGAGGGCCGCGAAGGCGGCGGCCTTCCCGCGGTCGACCACAAGGCCTGGCGCGCGGAATGCGGCGCCTGCCACACGGCCTTCCATCCCGGGCTGCTGCCCGAGCGTTCCTGGCGCAAGCTGATGGACGGCCTCGACCATCACTTCGGCGAGAACGCCGGCCTCGACGCCGCGACGCGCAAGTCGATCACCGACTTCCTCGCCGCCAACGCCGCCGACCGCCTCGATGCCCGCCGCGCCCGCAAGGTGGCCGCGTCGATCCCGAGCGGCGAGACGCCGCTGCGCATCACCGCGACGGCCTGGTTCGAGCGCAAGCACGACGAGCTGAGCCCCGGCGTCTGGAAGAAGCCGAGCATCGGTTCGCGCGCCAATTGCGGCGCCTGCCATCCCGGCGCCGACAAAGGCAGCTTCGACGAGCACGCGGTACGCATTCCGCGCTAGCATCGGCGTCTCCCGCCCGCTGCCCGCCCGTCATGCGCATCCTGCTCATCGAAGACGATCCCCCGCTCGGCGACGGCCTTGCCGCCGGCCTGCGCCAGGCGGGCTTCGCCGTCGATTGGGTCAGGGACGGCGAAAGCGCCGTCGCGGCGCTCGCCGCCGAGCGCTTCGACCTGGCGGTGCTCGACCTCGGCCTGCCCAGGCTCTCCGGCATGGAGGTGCTCAAGCGGCTGCGCGCGAAGGGCAGCGCCATGCCGGTGCTGATCCTCACGGCGCGCGACGCGACGACGGACAAGATCGCCGGCCTCGACGGCGGCGCCGACGATTATCTCGTCAAGCCGGTCGATCTCGACGAACTCGCCGCGCGCATCCGCGCCCTGCTGCGCCGCGCCGCCGGCCGCGCCGCGCCGGAGCTGCGCCACGGCAAGCTCGTGCTCGATCCCGCCGGCCATCGCGTCGAGTTCGACGGCCAGCCGGTGGAACTTTCGGCGCGCGAGTTCGCCGTGCTGCACGCGCTGCTCGCCAGCGCCGGCCGCGTCATGACGCGCGGGCAACTCGAGCAGTCGATCTACGGCTGGAGCGAGGAGCCCGACAGCAACGCCCTCGAAGTGCATATCCACCACCTGCGCCGCAAGTTCGGCGCCGAGCTCATCAAGACGCTGCGCGGCGTCGGCTACACGATTCCCAAATGACGATCTGGTATTCGCTGCGCCGCCGTTTGCTGCTGCTGCTGCTGGGCGGCGCGTCGGCCTGCTGGCTGGCGACGCTGGCCTGGAGCTATGTCGATGCCCACCACGAAATCGACGAACTCTTCGACGCCAAGCTGGCGCAGGCGGCGCAGGCGCTGCTCGCCCAGGGCGGCCATCACGAACCCCGCGAGCATGAGCACGCGGACGACACCGAAGAACTCGAACATGCCGCCCATCGCTACCAGAGCGCCTTGAAGTTCCAGGTCTGGCGCGACGACGGCACGCTCAAGCTGCGCTCGGCGAACGCGCCGACGACGCCCCTGGCGCCGGTGGACGGCTTCTCCGAAGCGCGCGCAGCGGACGGCCATTGGCGCTACTACAGCCAGTGGGACCAGCGCCATCATCATCGCGTGCAGGTCGCGGAAAACCACGCCGTGCGCGACGAACTCGTCGGCCACATCGCCTGGCGGCTGCTGCTGCCGGCGCTGTTCGGCCTGCCGCTGCTGGGCGCCTGGGTCTGGTTTGCGACCAGGCGCGGCCTCATGCCGCTGGCGGCGCTGGCGCGCCAGGTCGGCGAGCGCGCGCCGGAACGCCTGCATGCGGTGACGCCGGCAGCCGCGCCGGAGGAAGTCCGGCCGCTGCTCGAAGCCTTGAATGACCTGTTCGCGCGCGTCGAACGCACGCTCGCGAACGAACGCCGCTTCACCGCCGACGCCGCCCACGAACTGCGCACGCCGCTGGCCGCGCTGGCGGCCCAGGCCCAGGTGGCGGCGCGCGCGCGCAACGCGGCCGAGCGCGATCACGCCCTCGCGTTCCTCACCGCCGGCATGGCGCGCACGTCGCGCCTGGTCGACCAGTTGCTGACCCTGGCCCGCCTCGAACCCGAACCGGCGGCGGCAGCGGCGGCCGCCGTGCGCCTCGACAGCCTGGCGCAGGAAGTCTGCGCCGACCACGGCCCGCAGGCCCTGGCCAAGGACATCGCGCTCGAACTCGACGCCGAGCCGGTGACCATCGCGGCCGACGAGAACCTGCTGCGCATCCTGCTGCGCAATCTCATCGACAACGCCATCCGCTACACGCCAACGGGCGGGCGCGTCGGCGTGACGGTGAGCGGTGCCGGCGGCAAGGCGCGCCTCACCGTCAGCGACAGCGGCCCGGGCATCCCCGAAGGCGAGCGCAGCCGCGTCTTCGAGCGCTTCGCGCGCCTGGCCGGCCAGGAGACGGACGGCAGCGGACTGGGATTGTCCATCGTGCGCCGCATCGCCGAACTGCACGGCGCGCAGGTGACGCTGGAGACAGGAAACAACGGCCAGGGACTCGCCGTCGTGGTGACGTTCTGAATTCGAGCGCAGCGAGCTGATTGGTCGCCTCCCCCGGGAGGCGGAGGGCGGGAGAGGCGGGCCTCCCCGGCGGCTTGAGCCGCAAGCTGGCCGCCTGACGGCCCAGCCGTCAGGCGGCCAGCTTGCGGCTCTCGTCCAGCACCTTCATGTACTGGAGACTGACCTGGCGCAGGCGCTGGTTGAGCAGCACCGCCATCTGCATCAGCAGCTTGACGCCGAGCTGCGGCTTCTCGCCGACCAGGCGCATCAGTTCGTCGCGGCCGAGCACGGCGATGACGGCCTCGGTGACCGTCACGCAACTGGCGAAGCGCGGTTCGCCGTCGATGACCGACATCTCGCCGAGCGTCTTGCCGGGATTGGCGTCGGCGATGCGCACCGGCAGGCCGCGATGGTCCTTCTTGGCGATTTCCATGTTGCCTTCGATCAGCAGCAGCATGAAGTCGCCGGGCTCGCCCTCGACGATGACCTCGATGCCGGCGGCCACGCGGTAGCAGCGCATGTAGCGGGCAAGCGCCTCGATCTCGGCCCGCTCGAAGCCCGCGAAGACGCGGATGTAATCCATGATGTCGAGGATACGCGCGACGAACGGCGTGGCATCGCCGAGGTTTTCGAAGCTGCGGAAACGGTCGTTAGCGCTCATGACGGCCCGATTATAGCCAAGACGACAGCAACGCTACCACCAGTGCCGTCCAGCCCGCAAGCGCCGCCAGCAGGTGGGGATCGGTCAGCACTTCGCGGGCCGGATCGCCGCCGCCGCCCTGGCGATGCAGCAGGTACAGATAGCGCAGCAGGCCGTAGAGCACGAAGGGCACCGTGGCGATGAGCCAGGGCGTGCCGTGCAGGGCGACGGTCTCGGGGCTCACCGTGTAGAGCGCATAGGACACCACGGTGCCCGTCGCGGCGATGACGATGAACTGATCGAGCATGGTCCGCGAGTAATGCTCGAGGACGCGGCGATGCACGGCGGAATCGTCGACCAGCGCGTCGAGCTCGGCGCGGCGCTTGGCGAAGCCGAGGAACAGCGTCAGCATCAGGCTGCACAGCAGCAGCCAGTTCGTCGGCGGGATGCCGACGCCGACGGTGCCGGCGAGGATGCGCAGCATGAAGCCGGCGGCGATGATGAAGACGTCGAGCACGACGATATGCTTGGCGCCCAGGTTGTAGACCACCTGCAGCAGCAGATAGGCGACGAAGATCCACGGCGCGCGACTGGTCAGGAAGGCCAGCGCCAGGCCGCCGGCCAGGCAGACGAAACCCAGCGCCAGTGCCGCCGGCACGGAAACCGCGCCGCTGGCGAGCGGACGCCGCTTCTTTTCCGGGTGGCGCCGGTCCTGGTTGCGGTCGACGTAGTCGTTCGCCACATAGACGGCCGACGACAGCAGGCAGAAGGCGGCGCCGGCCAGCAGCGCGGCGCCGAGCAGCGCCGGGTCGCGCCAGGCATGGCCGAAGAGCACGCCGACGAAGACGAAGCCGTTCTTCAGCCATTGATGCGGACGCAGCAGGCGGAGCAAAGGGGGCATGACGATTTACCGCCGAGGCGCCGAGACGCCGGGACATCGAGAAACCGCATCTCCCGGAGATCTCCGCGCCTCGGCGTCGCGGCAGTTGAACACCGCTACTTCGCGCATACCGTGCCCGGGAAGTAGCGATCGCAGAAATAGCAGCCGGTCTGCGGCAGCCAGGCCGGCAGCGCGTAGTACTTGTCCCGCACTTTCGCCAGCACCTCGTCGCGATAGGCCGGATAAGCGAAGCCGCGACCGAGCACGATCCAGAAGCGGGCGCCGCGCCGCGTGAATGGCTTCACCTCGACTTCGCGGAAATAGCGGCGATACCAGGCGGCGTCGGGCTCGCTCTTCCTCAGCACGAGGATGTTGCGGCCGTCGAGCGCGCGAAAGTCGGTGAGGATGTCGTCATGGCGCGCATGGCTCGAGCCCTCGCCGAAGACGATGAAGC
The DNA here is from genome assembly GCA_028713915.1 of Rhodocyclaceae bacterium. Classification (GTDB taxonomy): domain Bacteria; phylum Pseudomonadota; class Gammaproteobacteria; order Burkholderiales; family Rhodocyclaceae; genus Nitricoxidireducens. The sequence goes on from JAQTNK010000029.1 coordinate 6,244, forward strand.
GGCGGCGCGCGTTGTAGCCGAACGTCACCGCATTCGAGTAGCCGTCGCTGGCGAAGGCGTAGTCCCCGGCATAAGGCTTGAGTTCCTCGAGCATGGCCTGCGTATCGAAGGTCAATACGATGCCGTCATACCAGCGCGTGGCCTGCCAAGTCTCCAGCGGCAGCCGCGCGATGACGGCGATGGCGGCGATGTGCAGCACGGCGACGCCGACGAAGAACAGGCCGAGCCGGCGCAGGCTCGCCAGCGGCAGGCGCCGCGCCAGGGGCATCAGGGCGAAGGGCACGAAGGCCAGCAGCCAGTGCAGGCCGATCGTCTTCACCAGCGAGAGCGCCGCGAACAGGGCGAAGGGCACCAGCGACAGCGTGGCCAGCGCGCGGCAGCCGCCCGTCAGCACGCCGCCGCCGCGCACCACCAGCAGCCAGAGCACCGGCGGCGACAGCACATAGGCGAGCGTCACGCCGTAGAGCAGCGGCGTGCGCCACGACAGGCCGGCGTCCTCGTGGCGGTTGACGAAATTGAACATGTAGTTGGGCCAGCAGTGGCCGGCGTTCCACCAGCCCATCAGCAGCAGGGCCGGCACGCACAACGCATAGACGACGGCGAGCCCGGCCCAGGCGCGCGGCGTTCGGCGCAGCGCCGCTTCGACCAGATAGGCGAAGCCCAGCAGCGCGGCGAAATACTTGGACAGCACCGCGCCGGCGAGCAGCAGGCCGGCCGCAACATACCAGCCCAGCGCATCGTCCTCGACGGCCTTGATCCAGGCCAGGCCGGAAAACACCGCGAAGTAGATCAGCGGCGTGTCGGTGGTGACGAAGACGTTCCAGACATTGACGGGGGCCAGCAGCACCAGGAGCGCCGCCCACCAGCAGCGGTCATCCTCGAGTTGCGGCCACAGCCGCGCCATCGCCCAGGCTACGGTGAGCGCCAGCAGCGCCGGCTGGACGGTGACGGGCAGGCGCAGCCACCATGCGGCGTCGCTCACTTTCAGCAGCGCCGCAAGCCACCAGCCGATCATCGGCGGATGATCGTAGAAGCCCCAGTCGGGATTGCGGCCCCAGTCGATGAAATAGGCCTCGTCGCCGGTGATCGGCATGGCCTGCGCCAGCCAGAAGCGAAACGCGAGCGTCAGCCACAGCAGGACGAAAAAAAGCCGGCGCGGATTCATGCCGGCCGAATTCACCTCAGCGATCCGCCAGGGCGAGACGGCGTTTCTTCACGGCGCCGGCGAGGAGGTCGAGCACGGCCACGGTGTCGTCCCAGCCGATGCAGGCGTCGGTGATGGAAACGCCGTACTGGAGCGGCTTGCCGGGCAGCAGGTCCTGGCGGCCTTCCTTCAGGTGCGACTCGACCATGACGCCGAAGATGCGGTCCTCGCCGCCGCCGAGCTGCGCGGCGACGTCCTCGGCGACCTCGATCTGGCGCTTGAAGTCCTTGCGGCTGTTGGCGTGCGAAAAGTCGATCATGACGCGCGAGGCCAGGCCCGACTTGGCGAGTTCCAGGCAGGCGGCGTCCACGGCCGGCGCCTCGTAATTGACGTCCTTGCCGCCGCGCAGGATGACATGGCAGTCTTCATTGCCGTTGGTCGACACGATGGCCGAATGGCCGGCCTTGGTCACCGAGAGGAAATGATGCGGGCTGGCGGCGGCCTTGATCGCGTCGACGGCGATGCGGATGTTGCCGTCGGTGCCGTTCTTGAAGCCGACCGGGCAGGACAGCCCCGAGGCGAGCTCGCGATGCACCTGGGATTCCGTGGTGCGGGCGCCGATGGCGCCCCAGGCGATCAGGTCGGCCGTGTATTGCGGCGTAATGGTGTCGAGGAACTCGGTGGCGCAGGGCAGGCCCAGTTCGTTGATTTCCCAGAGCAGCTTGCGCGCCAGGCGCAGGCCTTCGTTGATCTTGAAGCTGCCGTCGAGGCGCGGATCGTTGATGAGGCCTTTCCAGCCGATCGTCGTGCGCGGCTTCTCGAAATAGACGCGCATCAGGATCAGCAGGTCGGCGCCGAGGCGCTCGCTTTCGGCGCGCAGCTTCCTGGCATATTCCATCGCCGCGTCGAACTCGTGGATCGAGCAGGGACCGACGACGACGAGCAGGCGGTCGTCGGCGCCGTGGAGGATGCGATGGATGGCGGCGCGCGCATCGAAGGTCGTCGCGGCGGCCGGCTCGGTGGCAGGAAACTCGCGCAGCAGGTGGCCGGGAGGAGAGAGCTCCTTGATCTCCTTGATGCGAACGTCATCGACGATGTGCTTCATCGGGCTGCCACCTTGGTGCAAAGCGGCGATTCTACCGCATGCGCCGCGTCCGGCCGCTGCCCCATCGGCTACACTGGCGGCAATTTCGGGAGGACAGCATGGACCCCGCCGCGCGCGCGCAGCTTGCCAGCAACGGTCTTTTCGGCCATGTCGATCTCGCGGCGCTGGAACACCTGCTCGACGACTGCGCCCGTTGCGTCATCGCCGCCGGCGCCACGCTGCTGCAGCCCGGCGCCGCCAACGACTGCATCTACGTCGTGCTGCGCGGCGAGTTGCGCGTCTATGCCGGCGGGCACGAGGCGCCGGCCCACACGGTCATCGGCATCGGCGAATGCGTCGGCGAGACGTCCGTCATCGACGGCCGGAGCGCCGCGGCTTTGGTCATCGCGGCGGCCGAAACCGAACTGCTGGCCGTGCCGCCGGCCATCCTCTGGGCCCTGATCGAGCGCTCCCACGGCTTCGCGCGCAACCTGCTCGCCACCCTCGCCGGACGCCAGCGCGCCGACAACCTGGCGCTGGTCACCACCGCCAGCCGCAGCCTCGAATTCGAGCAAGCGGCCAGCGTCGACGCCCTCACCGGCCTGCACAACCGGCGCTGGCTGAGCGAAGCGTTTCCGCGCGCGATCCGCCGCTGCGAACAGGACGGCACGCCGCTTTGCCTGGTCATGGCCGACATCGACCACTTCAAGGCACTCAACGACGCCCACGGCCACCTGACCGGCGATGCCGTGCTGCGCGCCGTGGCGCGCCGGCTCGCCCAAAGCCTGCGCGCGCCCGACCTGGTTGCCCGTTACGGCGGCGAAGAGTTCGCCGTCCTGCTGCCGCGGACCGCCACCCACGAAGGCCGGCGCATCGCCGAACGCCTGCGGCTGTCGATCGAGCTGCTGTCGCTGGCCAAGCTCACGGACGGCGCGCTCGCCAAGGTGACGATCTCCTGCGGCGTGGCGCCGCTGGGCCTGGACACCGCACTGCCGACCCTGACCGCGGCCGCCGAAAGCGCGCTCGCTCGCGCCAAGGCGGGCGGGCGCAATCGCGTGGAAGTGGCGGGGACGTAGGCTTCGGTCTGGCGGCGGGAAACCGCGCCCGCCGCTAGCGCCCCGTGCCGCCGACCGTCAGCCCGTCGATGCGCAGCGTCGGCTGGCCGACGCCCACCGGCACGCTCTGGCCTTCCTTGCCGCACGTGCCGACGCCGGGATCGAGCGCCATGTCGTTGCCGATCATGGAGACGCGCGTCAGCACATCCGGGCCGTTGCCGATCAGCGTGGCGCCCTTGACCGGCGTCGTGATCTTGCCGTCCTCGATCAGGTAGGCCTCGGCGGCGGAGAAGACGAACTTGCCGCTGGTGATATCGACCTGGCCGCCGCCGAAGTTGGCGGCGTAGAGGCCCTTCTTCACCGAGGCGATGATTTCCTGCGGATCCTTGTCGCCGTTCAGCATGTAGGTGTTCGTCATGCGCGGAATCGGCAGATGGGCGAAGGATTCGCGCCGGCCGTTGCCGGTCGGCTCGACGCCCATGAGGCGCGCATTCAATGCATCTTGCATATAGCCGACGAGCACGCCGTCTTCGATCAGCACGGTGCGCCGCGTCGGATTGCCTTCGTCGTCCACGGACAGCGAGCCGCGCCTATCGGGAATGGTGCCGTCGTCGACGACGGTGACGCCCTTGGCGGCGACGCGCTCGCCGATGCGCCCAGCGAAGGCCGAACTGCCCTTGCGGTTGAAGTCGCCTTCGAGGCCGTGGCCGATGGCTTCATGCAGCAGGATGCCGGGCCAGCCGGCGCCGAGCACGACGGTCATGCTGCCGGCGGGAGCCGGCTTGGCGGCGAGGTTCACCGAGGCCTGATGCACGGCGCATTTCGCATAGTCGCGCAGCCGCTCGTCCGTGAAGTAGGCGTAGTCGTAGCGGCCGCCGCCGCCGGCCGAGCCCTGCTCGCGGCGCCCGCTCTCCTGCATGATGACGCTGATGGAGACGCGCACCAGCGGCCGCACGTCGGCCGCCAGGTGGCCGTCGGAGCGCATCACCAGGACGACTTCCCAGGAGCCCGACACGCTCGCCATGACTTCGGTGACGCGAGGATCCAAGGCGCGGGCATAACCTTCGAGGCGCTCCAGCAGCTTGACCTTGTCGGCATCGGCGAGCGAGACGATGGGATCGTGCGCGCGGTAGAGCGCCGGCGCCAGGCGCTGGCCGAGCGCCGGCAGCGTGCCGGCCTCGCCCTGCGCGGCGATGGCGCGCGTCGCCTTGGCGGCGGACTCCAGCGCCGGCAGGCTGATCTCGTCGGAATAGGCGAAAGCCGTCTTCTCGCCGGCGATGGCGCGCACGCCGACACCCTGCTCGATGTTGAAGCTGCCCGACTTGACGATGCCCTCTTCCAGGCTCCAGGCCTCGGATCGCGCGTACTGGAAATACAGATCGGCGTAGTCGACGCGATGGCCGAAAATCTCGCCGAACACGCCGGAAAGCTTCGACGGCGTCAGATCGAAGGGCGCCAGCAGGCATTGCTCGGCGGTGCGGAAAAGGGCTGCGTTGTTGGTAGTCATAGAGTTCCTTGGATCGAACCGCCGAGACGCCGAGGCGCAGAGCATCTCGAATTTCTCCGCGCCTCGGCGTCTCGGCGGTTAAAGTTTTCGGTGCTGCAAGGCCGGCAGGTTACCTCTTACTTCGGCAATACGCGCCGGATTGAGTTCCGCGACGACGACCCCTTCGCCCTTGTCCATGCGCGCGACGATCTCGCCCCACGGGTCGACGATCATGCTGTTGCCATGAGTGACGCGGCCGCCCGGGTGCCGGCCGCCCTGCGCCGCCGCCAGCACGTAGCACTGGTTCTCGACGGCGCGGGCGCGCAGCAGGAGTTCCCAGTGGGCGCGGCCGGTGGTGTCGGTGAAGGCGGCGGGAATGACGAGCAGATCGATCGCGCCCAGCGCGCGGAACAGTTCCGGAAAGCGCAGATCGTAGCAAATGCCCACGCCGACGCGGCCGACGGCTGCATCGAAGGCGACCGGCGCGCTGCCGGCCTCGATGCTGGCGGCTTCGTCGTAGCTCTCCGTGCCTTTCTGAAAGCCGAAGAGGTGAATCTTGTCGTAGCGCACGGCTTGGCGGCCGGCGGGATCGAAGACGAGGCAGCTGTTGCGCTGCTTCGCCGCGTCGTCGGCAAACAGCGGAATCGAGCCGCCGACCAGCCAGACGCCGTGCCGCTTGGCGGCGTCGGCGAGGAAGCGCTGCAGCGGCCCGTCGCCTTCGCGTTCGCGCGCCGCCAGGCGCTCGGCATCGCTGGCGCCGATGAAGGGAAAGTATTCCGGCAAGGCGACGAATTGCGCGCCGGCGGCGGCAGCTTCGCCGATGAGGCGCGCGGCGGTGTCCAGGTTCGGCGCCACGGCCGGGCCGGAAATCATCTGCACGGCGGCGATGCGCGGATTGCCGGCGCGGCGCTCGCCCTTGGCCTTCTCTGTGCTGGTGGTCATTTCGCGGCCCCCTCCTTGCCATCCCTGGCGGCATCCTTCGGCTGGCCGGCCGTCTTCTCGACCTTGGGATCGGCCCACGAACCGGTCACGGCGTACTCGTAGGCGAAGGCCTGGTCGAACGGATTGCCGAAGATTTTATTGAACACCCAGGCGGCGCCGCCTGCCAGCGGATGCACCAGCAAGACGCCGGTGGCGATGGACTCGCCCAGCGCCGGCTGCACGCGCACCTTGAGGTTCTGCGTTTCGGCGGCGAGATTGATGCTGCCGGTCATCAGCACCTTCGCGGCCGGCCCCACGATCTTGAGGTTCTGCGTCTCCAGGACGCCGTGCGTCACGGTGGCGTCGGCGGCGATGCCGTCGAAGGCGAAGCCTTGGCTGAAGACGTCGCGGAAATCGAGCGTCAGCCGGCGCGGCAGCGACTGCAGCGAGAGCACGCCGAGCAATCGCCCGACGCCCGGTTCGAGCTTGGCGAACTGCCCGCCGAAGGCCTCGAACTTGATGTTGCCGTTGAGGCTGGGGTAATCGACGTCGACCGGCGAGCCTTTCCACGACAGCGCGCCTTCGACATTGGCCGTGCCGCGCCGGACCGCCTCGGGATAGCCGAGCCGCGTCAGCAGCTTCTCGATGCTCTTGGTGACGAGCTTGAAGTCGACGTGCGTGTCGGCGGCGGCCGGGTTCGGGCGCCAGCGGCCCGCGCCGTCGACCGTGACGTCGTCGTTCTTGACCTCGAACTTGGCGTTCCAGTAGCCGTCCTTCGCGTTGTCGGCCTTGATTTTCACGGCGCCGAAATCCTTGCCGTGGAAGACGCAGCGGTCGATCGCCAGATCGACGGCGGGCATCTCCTCGGGCATGTCGCTGCGCTCGGCGGCGCGGCCCGCTGGCGCTTCGGGAATCACCAGCTGGGTCAGGCGCCCCGCGATGCGGCCGGCGCCCTTGCCGTCCCATTCGAGATTGCCGGCGACGTCGCGGCTCTTGATGTCGGCTTTCCAGATGCCGCCGCTTTGCGTGCCGACCAGACGCAGGCCGACGACGTCGCGGCCGAAGGCGATCAGGTCGTCGGCGCGCAGGTCGATCTGGCCGAGCAGCGACGCCGCATCGCCGCGGCCGCCGACGGCCAGGCGCCGCCAGGCATCGAGGTCGATGCGCCTGGCCTGCACGGCGAGCAGAACGCCGCGCTCGGGCAGCCGCGGCAGCGGCGTGCCGACGCCGATCGCGCCGCGCTCGACGACCGCCTTGCCGTTGTCGTTGCGGCGCACCAGCGTCGCCTTGACGACGGTGCCGAGACTGACGTTCAGCAGGCTGCGGCCGGCTGCCCCCGGCTTGCGTTCCATTACCAGCGGCAGCGCTTCGCGCGTCGTCTTGTTGAAGGGTTCGGGCAGGGCGGACGCGATGCCCTGCAGGCTCGACTCGACGTGCACTTCGGCGTCCTTCTTCTTCACCTTGATCGTGCCGCTCCACGGCGCCGTGCCGGAGAGGCTGTCGAACAGCGGCAGGCCGAACTGCTGGGCGAGCGTGCGCACGACCAGCGTGCCGGCCGTCCTGATGCCGACGCTGCCGTCCGCCGCGGTGGCGACATCGACGCTCAGCGGCATGCCGAAAATGGCGGCGCGGATCTTCTGCGCATCGAGGCGCTCGCCCGTGAAATGCAGGCTGCCGTTGACGTCCGTCAGCGGCGGCATGTCGGGATCGGGCACCAGCTGGTCATTGACGAAGCGATAGCGGCCGTCGATCCGGGTGTCGACGATGTGGCGCAAGGGCATGTCGAGGCGCAGATGGAGCTCGCCCTGGCCGGCGGCCTTCATGTCTTCGGTGAAATGGTCGATGCGATCGCCGACCGGACTGGCCTCGATGAACTTGAGAAAGTCCGCCGTCGCGCCGGCGGCATGGCCGTCGATCGTGATGAGTTCTTCGGGAATTTCGAGGTTCGCGATCTCGGCCGTGACCGGACCGATGCCGACGCCGAGAATACTGCCCTTGTGCCCCTGGATCAGCATGCGCGCGCCCTGGAACAAGAGCTCGCCGTCGATGTTGCGGATCTCGGGCCAGGCCGGCGCATAGCGCAGCATGGCGTCGCGAAAGCGCGCCTTGACCTGGAAGATGCCGTCCTTGCCGTTGGCGAACGGGAACTTGGCGAGATCGCCTTTCAGGCGCAGCGTCGCCTCGTCGGCGCTGCCGCCGGCAATCGCGCCTTGCAGCCAGTCGCGCACGTCCCGGTTCACGACCAGCGGCATGTAGCGCCAGACCGCGCTGCCGGAAGCCCGCGTCAGCTTCGCCGTCAGATCGATCTCGCCGAGGCCGCCGGCCTTGGCCAGCCGATAATGGCCGGCAGCCTCGCCGGCCGCATCCTGGTTGCGAAAGACGGCGCGCGCCAACTGCACATCGATGCCATTGGCATCAACCTGCCAGCGCGCATCGGCGGCGAGTTCGTCGAGCGCCAGGTGCGGATCGGCGAACACGGTCGGCAGCTCGAGCGCCGCCTGGGCGCTGGCCAGGGTCAGGCTGCCGCCCTTGTTGTCGCCGTCGATGCTGCCGCTCAGCCCGGCAAAGCCGGGCACGGCGCCGACGGCGGCAAGCCCGAGGTTCGCGAATGCGCCCTTGGCGTGCCAGCTTTTCAGGCTGTCCGCGGCGCCGCTCCAGCCGAGCTTGAGCTCCTTCAGCCGCCCGCGCGGCGCGTAGCCCGCCAGCAGCCGGCGCAGGCTTTCGTCGAGCGGCAGGTACGCCGCCAATGCGGTCAGCGCGCCGAGGTCGAGTCCGTTGGTGTCGACTTCGCCGGCCGCCGGCCGATCGCCCGCCGCCGGGCGATAGTGCAGACGAAAATCGGTCGGCTCGATGCGCACGTCGTCGCGCGTCGCCAGCGCCAGGCGCCTGGTCTCGATGTCGTAGCCGTCGGCCTCGCGCACGGCCTTGAGGCGCCCTTCGAGACGCGACAGCTCCAGCATCGGCAGGTCGCGGCCGAGGCGCAGCTGCACGTCGGCCAGGCGGATGTCGGCGGTCGCGCCCGTCGGCTGCCCGGCCGCGAACGCGAGCCACAGGCGCAGGCCGCCGCTGCCGCGCGGCAGATCGACCGGATAGTCGAGCCAGGTGCGCCAGACGGCGAGATCGGCGTAGTCGAGCTCGGCATAAGCCTCGCCCTGCCAGGAATCGAGCTTGGCGAAGTCGGTGCCGTGCACGTCGCCGCGCACGTCCAGACGCGCGGCCAGCGCCGCCGGCGGTTCGCCGGTGAGGCCGAAGCGGTGCCGGCTGCCGTCGTTCTGCAAGTCGAAGTTGACGCGATCGAGGTCCAGCGTCGGCGCCCCGCGCAATTCGTCATGCCAGCGAATCGCGGCGTTGCGCACGACGATGCGGTCCTGTGCCAGGACCCAGCGGTCGACGCCGCTGTCGGCGCCGCCGGGACTCACTTCGAGGCCGGCGACGAAGAAATGGCCGACCGCGTCGCGACGGATGTCGAGATCGGGAGCGACGATATCCAGGCGATGCAGGCGCAGCCCGAAATGCCAGAGCGACGACCAGGCCAGTTCCGCCCGCACCTCGTCGAGGCCGAGCGCCGGGCGGCCCTGCGCATCGCGGATGTCGAGGCCGTGGATGGCGAGCCGCGGCCGCAGGCCGGCCCAGCCGGCATCGATCGCGCGTATCGTCACCGGCAGCTTCAAGGCCCGCGTCAGCGCCGCTTCGACGTCGCCGCGATAGTTCTCGATCTGCGGCAGGACGGCATAGCGCAACGCCAGCACCAGCACGGCGAAGGCGCAATAGAGGACGAATGCGCTCCAGCCGGCGACGCCCAGCAGGCGGCGCATGACGGGCCGAGCGACAAACCGGCGAAGGGGAGCGGAAATGGTGGCTATGCGCATGGGTAGTGGCGCGCCGCCGCCATCTGGAACGTTACAATGGCGAGCTCGGCAATTACTCGCATTCTAAACCAATGACCCTTCCGGCCGCCGTTCTGCAATGCTCGCGCTATCTTGCGCGCTTGCTCGAAAGCCGGCCCGAGCTGGCCCGCGAAGTGGCGACCGGCCGGCCCTGGCCGCTGCGCGCGGAGGCATTGCGCGCCTGGCTCGCCGCCGCGCCGCTCGACGAAGAAACGCTCAAGCCGGCGCTGCGGCAGCTGAAGAAGCGCGCCTTTGCCCACATCGCCGCGCAGGACCTCGGCGGCGGGGCGTCCCTGGCCGAAGTCATGGAAGCCATGAGCGCGCTGGCCGATGTCGCCATCGACACCGCCCTGCCGGTGCTGGCGGCGGCGCAGCAGGCACGTTACGGCGCGCCGCGCAACAGCCAGGGCGCGGAGCAGCAGCTGATCGTCGTCGGCATGGGCAAGCTCGGCGGGCGCGAGCTCAACGTCTCGTCCGACATCGACCTCATCTTCGTCTATCCCGAAGACGGCGAGACGGACGGCGCGCGATCGATCTCGAACTTCGAATATTTCACGCGCCTCGGGCGCAGCCTCATCAACGCCATCGCGGAGAGCACCGGCGACGGCCAGGTCTTTCGCGTCGACATGCGGCTGCGGCCCGACGGCGAATCCGGCCCGCTGGTCTGCTCGTTCGAGATGCTGGAAAACTATTTCGTCACCCAGGGCCGCGAGTGGGAGCGCTATGCCTGGATCAAGGCGCGGCCCCTGACGGGTGACCGCCACGACGAGCTCGAAGCCATCCGCCGGCCCTTCGTCTTCCGCAAGTATCTCGACTTCGGCGCCATCGACGCCATGCGCGGCCTGCATGCGCAGATCCGCCGCGAAGTGGCGAAGAAGGACATGGCCAACAACGTCAAGCTCGGCCCCGGCGGCATTCGCGAAATCGAATTCATCGCCCAGGTCTTCCAGCTGATCCGCGGCGGCCGCGACCGCAGCCTGCAGATCAAGCCGACGCTGCAGGTGCTGCATCTGCTGGTCGAACGCGGCCAGCTCGCCGCCGACGTCGTCGGCGAACTGGCCGTCGCCTACGACTTCCTGCGCCGCCTCGAACACCGGCTGCAATACCTCGACGACGCGCAAACGCACAGCCTGCCCGAAGGGGCGGCCGACCAGGCGCTGCTGGCGCGGGCCATGGGCTTTTCCTCCTACGCCGCGCTGCTGGTGGAGCTCGACGATCATCGCCAGAACGTCTCGCGGCATTTCGAGGCCGTGTTCACCGACCCCAACGCCTCGCACCACGAGTTCGACGGCATCTGGAGCGGCGCCGACGGCCACGCCGACAGCCTGGCGCAGCTCGGCTTCAGGGATGTGGCGAGCGCCTGCCAGCGGCTTTCCGGCGTGCGCGCCGGCAGCCGCTACCAGCAGCTCTCGGACGTCGCCAAGGGGCGCTTCGACACGCTGGTGCCGCGCGTCATCGAAGCCGCCGCGGCGACTGCCGATCCCGACGCCACGCTGGCGCGCTGCCTCGACCTGCTCGAAGCCGTCTCGCGCCGCGCCGCCTACCTCGCGCTGCTGCTGCAGTATCCGCAGGCGCTGGCGAAGCTCGCGCACATTGCCGGCAGCTCGAGCTGGGCGGCCAACTACCTGCTGCGCCACCCGATCCTGCTCGACGAACTGCTCGACGCCCGCGGCCTCGAAGCGGCGCCCGACTGGCCGGCCTTCCGCCATGAACTCGACGCCCGCCTCGACGAAGCCGAGCCCGACGTCGAGCGCCAGATGGACCTGATGCGCGAAGCCCACCACGCGCAAGTGTTCCGCCTGCTGGCGCAGGACCTTGCCGGCCTGCTGCCGCTGGAGCGGCTTTCCGACCATCTCTCGGAACTGGCCGACATCATCGTCGACCTCACCATCAAGTACGCCTGGCGCAAGCTCACGCCGCGCCATCGCGAGGTGCCGCGCTTCGCCGTCGTCAGCTACGGCAAGCTCGGCGGCAAGGAACTCGGCTACGCCTCCGACCTCGACATGATCTTCCTCTTCGACGACGATCATGCCGATGCGACGCAGATCTACTCGAAGCTGGCGCGGCGCATCATCACCTGGCTCGACACGCGCACCTCCGCCGGCCAATTGTTCGAAACCGACCTGCGCCTGCGGCCCAACGGCGATTCGGGCCTGGTCGTCACGTCGCTGGAATCATTCCGCCGCTACCAGCTCGAAGCGGCCTGGGTGTGGGAACACCAGGCCCTGACGCGCGCCCGTTTTTCGGCCGGCGACGTCGCCATCGGCCAGGCCTTCCACGAAATCCGCATCGAAATCCTGCGCCAGCGGCGCGATCTGGCGGAACTCAAGCGCGAAGTGCAGGCGATGCGGCAGAAGATGTACGACGCATTCGCCGGCAAGAGCGAACTGTTCGACCTCAAGCACGATGCCGGCGGCCTCATCGACGTCGAGTTCATCGTCCAGGCGCTGGTGCTCGGCCACGCCTGCGATCATGCCGAACTCGCCGCCAATCGCGGCAACATCGCGCTGCTGCGGAGCGCCGCCGAAAAGGGACTGATCCCGTCGCCGCTGGCCGAGAGCGTGCGCGACGCCTACCGCGAATACCGCCGCATGCAGCACGCCCTGCGCCTCAACAACGCCGCCAGCCGCGTCGACCCGGCGCTGGTGGCCGACAAGGTCGCGGCGGTGCGGGCGCTCTGGAGCTATGTGTTCGGATGAAAAACCTTCACCGCCGAGGCGCCGAGGCGCAGAGGAAAACCAGGAGGACATCCTCCTTGATTTCTCGGCGCCTCGGCGTCTCGGCGGTTACTCATCAATTGGAGAATCCTGCATGCCCGTGAACTACAGCACCCCCGCCCCCGACCAGATCCACGCCGTCGCCGGCGTCCGCCTCGGGGTCGCCGAAGCCGGCATCCGCAAGGCCGATCGCCGCGACCTGACGCTCATCGAACTGGCGCCCGGCAGCGCGGTTGCCGGCGTGTTTACGCAGAACCGCTTTTGCGCCGCGCCGGTCCATGTATGCAAACAGCATCTGGCGACGCACGCCATCCGCGCGCTGGTCATCAATACCGGCATCGCCAACGCCGGCACCGGCGAGCCGGGGCTGGCGGCCGCCAACGCCACCTGCGCCGCGGCGGCGATGCTGCTGGACCTGCGCGCCGACCAGGTGCTGCCCTTCTCCACCGGCGTCATCATGGAGCCGCTGCCGGTCGAGCGCCTCAAGGCCGGCCTGCCGGCCGCGCAAGCGGGCCTCAGGGCCGACGGCTGGTTCGACGCTGCCCACGGCATCATGACGACGGACACGGTCGCCAAGGTCGCCTCGAAGCGCGTCAGCATCGGCGGCCAGAGCGTCACCGTCACGGGCATCTCCAAGGGCGCCGGCATGATCAAGCCGAACATGGCGACCATGCTCGGCTTCGTCGCCACCGATGCCGCCGTCGGCCAGCCGATGCTGGAGCGGCTGGTCAAGGAAGTCGCCGACGAGTCGTTCAACTGCGTCACCGTCGACGGCGACACCTCGACCAACGATTCCTTCATCCTGATCGCCACCGGCCGCGGCGAAGCGCGCTTCGAGTCCGTCGGCGCCGCCGGCTGGGACGAGTTCAAGGCCGCCGTCACGGCCGTGGCGCGCGAACTGGCGCAGGCCATCGTGCGCGACGGCGAAGGCGCCACCAAGTTCATCGAAATCGCCGTCGCAGGCAGCCGCAGCCGCGAGGAAGCCAAGGCCGTCGGCTACGCCGTCGCGCACTCGCCGCTGGTGAAGACCGCTTTCTTCGCCTCCGACCCCAACCTCGGCCGCATCCTCGGCGCCATCGGCAACGCCGGCATCGCCGATCTCGACGTGGCGAAAGTGAAGTTGTGGCTCGGCGACGTGCTGGTCGCCGCAGACGGCGGCCGCGCCGCCAGCTACCGCGAGGAGGACGGCGCCCGCGTCATGCAGCCGGCCGAGATCGCCGTGCGCGTCGACCTCGGCCGCGGCAGCCACGCCGCCAAGGTGTGGACCTGCGACCTCTCCTACGACTACGTCAAGATCAACGCCGACTACCGCTCATGAACCCGCTCTGGCTGGCGCTGGCGTGGCTGGGCTACGCCGCGCTGCATTCGATCCTGGCGTCGTTCGCCGTCAAGGCATGGACGGCGCGGCGCTGGCCCGGCTTCGCGCCCTGGTACCGGCTGAGCTTCAACGCCGTCGCCTGCGCCACGCTGCTGCCGATCCTCTGGCTGAGCTATGCGATCGAGGCGCCGATGCTCTGGCAATGGCAGGGACCGTGGCGCTGGCTGTCCGATGGGCTGGCCGTCGCCGCGCTGGCGGGCTTCGCCGTCACCGCGCGCTGGTACGACATGGCCACTTTTCTCGGCCTGCGCCAGATCCGCGAAGGCGACCGCCAGCCCGACGGCCACGAAGGCTTCCGGCTCTCGCCCTTGCACCGCTACGTGCGCCATCCCTGGTATTCGTTCGGCCTGGTGCTGGTGTGGACGGGCGACAAGAACCTGCCGCTGCTGGTCTCGGCGCTGGCGATCAGCGCCTATTTCGTCATCGGCTCGCGCCTGGAGGAGAAGAAGCTGCTGGCGCTCCACGGCGACGCCTACCGCCGCTACATGGCGCGCGTGCCGGGGCTCATCCCCTTGCCGTGGAAATGCCTGAGCGCGGCGGAGGCGAAACGAATCGCCGGCTAGTGCAGCGTGCGCGGCATCGACAGCACGAATTCCGCGATCGGCGCTTCGAACTGCACGCCGTCCTCGGCCGTCAGCTGGTAGCTGCCTTTCATGGTGCCCACCGGCGTCGCCAGGGCGCAGCCGCTGGTGTACTCGAAGCTCTGCCCCGGCTGCAGCAGCGGCTGGTGGCCGACGACGCCGAGGCCGCGCACTTCCTGGACGGTGCCGTCGCCGTCGGTGATGATCCAGTGGCGCGAGATCAACTGTGCCGCGACGGTGCCGACGTTGCTGATGGCGATCGTATAGGAAAAAACGTGGCGTCCAGCCTCGCCATCCGACTGGTCCGCCAGGTATTGGGTTCGCACCCGCACCTCGATCGCGTATTTCTTCGCTTCGGCCATGATCGCTTTATATCACAGCGACTTGCTTATGCTATTCATCAAAAAAAATTACCGGGCCTGATGAACGGGGCCGCTAAAATCGCCGCATCCAAATCGACGAGACCGGCGCCATGTCCAACCCTGCCTACCTGATCGCCCCGAGCATACTCTCCGCCAACTTCGCCCGGCTCGGCGAAGAAGTCGACAACGTCATCAAAGCCGGCGCCGACATCGTGCATTTCGACGTCATGGACAACCATTACGTGCCCAATCTCACGATCGGCCCGCTGGTGTGCGAAGCGCTGCGCAAGCACGGCGTCACCGCGCCCATCGACGTGCACCTGATGGTCAAGCCCGTCGATCGCATCATCCCGGACTTCGCCAAGGCCGGCGCCACCTACATCACCTTCCACCCGGAAGCCTCCGAGCACATCGACCGCACCATCGGCCTGATCCGCGAGGCCGGCTGCAAGCCCGGCCTGGTGTTCAATCCGGCAACGCCGCTGGACGTGCTCGAATGGACGCTGGAGAAGCTCGACATGGTGCTGCTGATGAGCGTGAACCCCGGCTTCGGCGGCCAGAAGTTCATCCCGCACGTGCTGGAGAAGGCGCGCAAAGTGCGCCAGATGATCGACGCGCGCGGCTTGGACATCCGCATCGAAATCGACGGCGGCGTCGGCCCGGCCAATATCCGCGAAGTAGCGCAGGCCGGCGTGGACACTTTCGTCGCCGGCTCGGCTGTCTTCGGCGCCGGCAAGGAAACCGACCCGCATCGCTACGACTCGGTGATCGCGGCGATGCGCGCGGAATTGGCCAAGGCTTGAACCGCCGAGGCGCCGAGACGCCGAGAAGACCAGGGCATTAATTCTTTTCGGCGTCTCGGCGCCTCGGCGGTTCGACACCCATGAATTCCCCTCTTTGCGTCAAAGCCGTCCTCATCGACCTCGACGGCACGCTGCTCGATACCGTTCTCGACCTGCATGCGGCGGCCAACGCCATGCTGCGCGAGCTCGGCCGCGCCGAGGTCGAGATCGAAGCCATCCGCGCCTACGTCGGCCGCGGCATCCCCAATCTCATCAAGCGCTGCCTCGCCGGCCGGCTCGACGCCGCCGACGATCCGGCGCCGCCGCCTGACGCCGCGCTCACTTCGTTCCGCCGTCATTACGCGGAATTCAACGGCCGCGCCACCACCGTCTACCCGGGCGCGCTCGAGGGGCTGAAAGCCTTGCGCGCCAAGGGATTGCCGCTGGCCTGCATCACCAACAAGACGGCGGCGTTCACCGCGCCGCTGCTCGCGCACACCGGCCTCGCCGGCTTCTTCGATGTCGTCGTCGCCGGCGACACGCTGCCCAAGGCGAAGCCCGATCCGATGCCGCTGGTCTGGGCCTGCGGCCGCATCGGCGCGAAGCCGCAAGAGGCCCTGGTGATCGGCGATTCCATCAACGACTATCTGGCCGCCCGCGCCGCGGGCTGCGCCGTCTTCCTCGTGCCCTACGGCTACAACGAGGGCCGCGATGTGCGCAAACTGGAATGCGATGCTATAGTTGCCACACTTTTCGATGCCGCACAGATCATCGTATCCGCATAGCCATGCAACGCCTTAACCTGCAATCGACGAAGAAATACGCCCTCGGGGCGGAGGCCTGGCCCTGGCGCCCCTGGCGCTGGCTGTAGCTTCGCCCGCGCGGCGCATTCGCACCTTGCCGCGCACCCTTCTTCGTTGCATTGTGGAGTTGCCATGACCGAATCCGAATTCAATCGCCTGGCCGCGGCTGGCTATAACCGCATCCCCGTCACGCTCGAAACGCTCGCCGACCTCGACACGCCGCTGTCGATGTATCTCAAGCTGGCCGGCGGCCCTTACTCGTATCTTCTCGAATCCGTGCAGGGCGGCGAACGCTTCGGCCGCTACTCGTTCATCGGCATCGGCTGCACGACGCGCATCGCGGTGTACGGCGCGACCATCATGCTGCTCACGGGCAACCGCGTCGCCGAGCGGCGCGAGCATACCAACCCGATGTCCTTCGTCTCCGAGTTCATGGCGCGCTTCAAGGTGCCGGACTTGAAAGGCCTGCCGCGCTTCTGCGGCGGCCTGGTCGGCGTCTTCGGCTACGACACCGTGCGCGCCATCGAGCCGAAGCTGGCCGGCGTTTCCAAGCCCGATCCGCTCGGCACGCCCGACATCCTGCTGACGCTGTCCGAAGAAATCGCCATCGTCGACAACCTCTCGGGCAAGCTCACGCTCGTCGTCTTCGCCGAGCCGGGTTTCCCCGGCGCCTGGAAGCAGGCGCAGGCGCGGCTGAAGGAATTGCTCGCCAAGCTGCGCGAGCCGGTGCAGATCCCCAGCGACGAGGCGGCCGCCGGCGAGGCCGCCGAGTCCGAATTCGGCGAAGAAGCCTTCAAAGCTGCGGTGCGCAAGGCCAAGCAGTACATCGTCGACGGCGACGTCATGCAGGTGGTGCTCTCGCAGCGCATGAGCAAGCCCTTCCACGCGCATCCGCTCGCGCTCTACCGCAGCCTGCGCTCGCTCAACCCGTCGCCCTACATGTTCTATTTCGACTTCGACGATTTCCACGTCGTCGGCGCCTCGCCGGAAATCCTGGTGCGCCTCGAGGACGGCGTCGTCACCGGCCGCCCGATCGCCGGCACGCGGAAGCGCGGCGCCACGCCCGAGGAGGACGCCGCGCTCGCCGCCGAACTGCTCGCCGACGAGAAGGAGCGCGCCGAGCACCTGCAGCTGCTCGACCTCGGCCGCAACGACGTCGGCCGCGTCGCCAAGACCGGCACGGTCAAGGTCACCGAGCAGTACGTCATCGAGCGTTATTCGCATGTCATGCATATCGTCTCCAACGTCGAAGCGCAGTTGAAGGACGACAAAGGTCCGGTGTCGGTGCTCAAGGCCACCTTCCCCGCCGGCACGGTGTCGGGCGCGCCGAAGGTGCGGGCGATGGAAATCATCGACGAACTGGAGCCGACCAAGCGCGGCATCTACGCCGGTGCCGTCGGCTACCTCGGCTTCAACGGCGACATGGACCTGGCCATCGCCATCCGCACCGCCGTCGTCAAGGACGGCCGCATCTACGTGCAGGCGGGCGCCGGCATTGTCGCCGACTCCGATCCCGACGCGGAATGGGTCGAGACGCAGAACAAGGCGAAAGCCCTGCTGCGCGCCGCCGAGATGGCGGAGTGCGGCCTCGATACGCGCTTCGCCTGACGAGGAGACGACCATGCTATTGATGATCGACAACTACGATTCCTTCACCTACAACCTGGTGCAGTATTTCGGCGAGCTCGGCGAGGACGTGCGCGTCTATCGCAACGATGCGATCACGCTGAAGGAAATCGCCGCCATGCAGCCGGACCGCATCGTCGTTTCGCCCGGTCCCTGCACGCCGGCGCAGGCCGGCATCTCGGTCGCCGCGATCAGGGAATTCGCCGGCAAGGTGCCGCTGCTCGGCGTCTGCCTCGGCCACCAGGCCATCGGCGAAGCTTTCGGCGGCCGCATCGTGCACGCCGCCAAGCCCATGCACGGCAAGGTATCAAAGGTGCATCACCTGGATCAGGGCGTATTCAAGGGCTTGCCCAATCCGCTCACGGCGACGCGCTACCACTCGCTCGCCATCGAGCGCGCGACGCTGCCGGAGTGCCTGGAAATCACCGCCTGGACGGATGACGGCGAGATCATGGGCGTGCGCCACAAGGAGTTCGCGGTCGAAGGCGTGCAGTTCCATCCCGAATCCATCATGACCGAGCGCGGCCACGACCTGCTCGACAACTTCCTCAAGGGAGCCTGAGATGATCACGCCACAGGAAGCGCTCCAGCGCACCATCGAGCACCGCGAAATCTTCCACGACGAAATGCTGCATCTGATGCGCCTCATCATGGGCGGCGAAATCTCGCCGGTCATGACTGCCGCCATCCTGACCGGGCTGCGCACGAAGAAGGAAACCATCGGCGAAATCGCCGCCGCGGCGATGGTGATGCGCGAGCTGTGCACCAAGGTCGCGGCGCCGCACAACCCGCACTTCGTCGACATCGTCGGCACCGGCGGCGACTCGGCCCACACGTTCAACATCTCCACCGCCTCGGCCTTCGTCGCCGCGGCGGCGGGGGCGACGGTCGCCAAGCACGGCGGGCGCAGCGTTTCCTCGAAGTCCGGCTCGGCCGACGTGCTCGAAGCGCTCGGCGCCAACATCAACCTGCCCGCGCCGCAAGTGGCCGAGTGCATCGCCGCCGTCGGCATGGGTTTCATGTTCGCGCCCAACCACCATCCGGCGATGAAGAACGTCGCCCCGGTGCGCAAGGAAATGGGCGTGCGCACGATTTTCAACATCCTCGGCCCGCTGACCAACCCCGCCGGCGCGCCCAACACGCTGATGGGCGTGTTCCACCCCGACCTCGTCGGCATCCAGGTGCGCGTCATGCAGCGCCTCGGCGCCGGCCACGTGCTGGTGGTCTGGGGAAAGGACGGCATGGACGAAGTCTCGCTCGGCGCGACCACCCTGGTCGGCGAACTCAAGAACAACGAGATCCTCGAATACGAAATCCATCCCGAGGACTTCGGTCTGCAGATGATGTCCAACCGCGGCCTGCGCGTCGCCGACGCGCAGGAATCCAAGGCCATGCTGATCGGCGCGCTGGAGAACCAGCCCGGCACGCCGCGCGAGATCGTCGCGCTGAACGCCGGCACCGCGCTCTACGCCGCCAACAAGGCCGACTCCATCGGCGCCGGCATCGCGCTGGCCCGCGAAACCATCGCCAGCGGCGCGGCGCGGAAGAAGCTCGACGAGTTCGTGCAATTCACGCGGAAATTCGCATGTTGATACAATGAATCGTCGCTAGGATGCTGGGAGCACATCATGCAGTATTCCGTCCTGATTGAAGCCGTGACCGACCCGGAGTTTCAACCGGGCTTCTATTACGCTCATATCCCTGCTCTTGATCTCACCACCCACGGCTTTGGCATAGAGGGTGCCAAAGCCGCGGCACGCGATCTACTCGGCGTCTGGGTCGAGGAAAAGAGGGCGCGCGGAGAACATGTCAGCCGTGAAGTCGATTCCTACTTCGCCCGTATCGAGATAGAGGATGCCCTTCTCGGCGCGTGAGGTTCTGCGCCGTCTTCTCAAGGCCGGATTTGCCGAGGTCCGCCAAAGCGGATCGCACAAGATATTGCGCCATCCCGATGGCCGCATGACCTACGTCGCCATGCACCCCGGCGACATCCCAACCGGCACATTCCGAACCATCCTTAAGCAGGCGGGCGTATCCCGCGAGGAATTTGACAATTTATGAGCGATATCCTCAACAAAATCCTCACCGTCAAGCGCGAAGAAGTCGCCGCCGCCAAGGCCGCAAAGCCGCTGGCGGCGATCCAAGCGGAAGCCGAAGCCCAGCATCCCGCACGCGACTTCGTCGCCGCCATCCGCGCCAAAATCGCCGCCGGCCAGCCCGCAGTCATCGCCGAGATCAAGAAGGCCAGCCCGTCGAAAGGCGTGCTGCGAGCGGACTTCCGCCCCGCCGACATCGCCGCCGACTACGAGAAGCACGGTGCCGCCTGCCTCTCCGTGCTCACCGACCGGCAGTTCTTCCAGGGCGCGCCGGAATATTTGCGCGCCGCCCGCAGCGCCTGCGCGCTGCCCGTGCTGCGCAAGGACTTCATGGTCGACCCCTATCAGGTCGTCGAAGCCCGCGCCATGGGCGCCGACGCCATCCTGCTGATCGTCGCCGCGCTGGACCTCGCGCTAATGCAGGAGATGGAAGACCTCGCCGCGGGCCTCGGCATGGCGGTGCTGGTCGAAGCGCACGACGGCAGCGAAGTCGATACCGCGCTCAAGCTCAAGACACCGCTGATCGGCATCAATAACCGCAACCTGCGGACTTTCGCCGTTTCGCTGGAGACCACGCTCGGCCAGCTGGAGCGCATCCCGGCCGAGCGCATGGTCGTTACCGAATCCGGCATCCTCCAGCCGGCCGACGTGGCGCTGATGCGCAGCCGCAGCGTGAATGCCTTTCTTGTCGGCGAAGCCTTCATGCGCGCGGCCTCGCCCGGAGCGGAACTGGCACGGCTGTTCGGCTGACGTCGATAGTCTCGGCAAGCGGCAAGGAAATTTTCGCCGGCGAAACGACTGCCCGAGGCACGCTTCGGTGCGGCTTGCGTCTGCACCATACCAGCGTCGACCGATCAGTGGCCGCGCCTGGAACCGGGCCGAGTTGCAAAAACACCACACTCGCCGACATTCCCCTGCACGCAAAGGGCATTTCCTTTGGCCCGCCACGGGACTGCTGGCAGAATCCCGTCATCCCTCGGCAACGGGGGCTCGCTTGGAATCAGTGGCCAACCACGTGGTGTCATTGAAACCGCAACTTTCTACAACAAGGAGTTTCACATGCAGAAGAAACTGATTGCTCTGGCTATCGCCGGCCTGTCCAGCGCCGCTTTCGCCCAGTCCAACGTCACCATCTACGGCGTTGCCGACATGGGCTTTGAGTCCGTGTCCGCCACGGGCGCCACGGCCGCCAATTCCGATTTCGGTAGCCGTTCCCGCGTCAGCTCCACCAGCTCCTACATCGGCTTCAAGGGTACGGAAGGTCTGGGCAACGGTTTGGCCGTCGCCTGGCAAATCGAAAACGGCCTGCAACTGGACAACGCCGCTGGCGGCGTCTGGAACAACCGTGACAGCTACGTCGGCCTGGCCGGCGGCTTCGGTACGGTCGCCATGGGTAACCTGACTGGCCCGACCCGCGCTCTGGGCGCCAAGTTCGACGTCAACGCCGGCGCCACCGGCATCGGCGCCAACACGGCCCTGCTCGGCAAGGGTGCCCTTCAGGGTGCCGGCGCCAGCGCCTTCGACCAGCGCATCACCAACGCCATCGCCTACATCTCCCCGAACATGGGCGGCTTCTCCGGCGTGGTCGGCTACAGCACCGGCCTGCAAAACACCGTCAATGGCACGGCCCTCGCCGGTCAGGAAAACTCCGCCGCTGGCGCCTCCGTCAAGGGCAACACCGCCTGGACGCTGGGCCTGAACTACGAAGGTGGCCCGGTCTACGTCGGCTATGCCTACACGCAAGTCAAGACCACCAACAGCGGCATCCCTGGCGTCCTCCCCGAACCGGCTGGCGTCAATGGCCTGCTCGGCGCGCTCGCCAAGGCCAAGGACAATCGCCTTGGCGCCATGTACAACTTCGGTTCCGGCACCGTCGGCCTGCTGTGGGATCAACCGACCTACACGACCGCTGGCGCCGCTGGTGTCGATCTGAAGCAGACGATCTATTACATCCCGGTGACCTTCACGGTCGGCGCCGGCAAGATCATTGCCCAGTACGGCCACGCCAACGACGTGACGAACACGACCGCCACGAACGCCAAGCACTACGAGATCGGCTACGAATACAGCCTGTCCAAGCGCACGATGCTGAAGGCGGTCTACTCGGCGGTCAAGAACGACTCCAATGCCAGCGACGACTTCCTGTATGGCGTTTCTGGTGCCAACTCGACCGCGACGACGGGTGCCATGAGCGCTGGTGCCGATCCGCGTGGCGTGTCGTTTGGCCTGCGTCACTCCTTCTAATCGACTCCTGTCGATCTGAAGTTAGAACGGCCACCTTCGGGTGGCCGTTTTTCGTTGACCTCCCGGCTCGATGCAGAGTAAAGGGGCCAGGCTCGAATATTTCTTCGACGGCTGCCGCATGCTCCGGCTCGACGGGCAGAACGCCGTAGCCGGATTCGCGGAATTAGCGCAGCGCATCCTGGCTCGACACGGGCATGTCGCCGCGCCCCAGGCTGTGCTTGATGGCGATGTCCAAAATCGTCGCGGCTCCGCACCGTAGAGGTAACCGGGCGCGGCTTTATCCCGCAGCGTCCGCTTTGACTGCCGGATTGGGTCGCTGTAGTTACGAAAAGCTTGACATGGATAGCTTTTTGTAACGACAATTGGCGCATGATTAGCTGGGACGAATCCAAGCGGAAAAAGAACCTCAAGGATCACGGCATTGACTTGGCTGAGGTTGCTTGTGTTTTCGATGCCCCGTTGGTCACGGTGGAAGATGTGCGCGAACATTACGGCGAACAGCGCCTGCAAAGTCTGGGCTGGTTTCGCAATCGCGTGGTCTTCCTGGTATGGACGGAGCGCAATGACAGCGCCCGAGTGATTTCCTGTCGTTACGGTGACAAACATGAAACGCGCGCCTACTTCGAAGCCCTCGACGTTCAGTAAGGAACAGATGGCGGCAGCCATCGCGGCTGCGCCTGCCAAGGTTACCGACACGGAGTGCCCGTATGACCCCAACGACGCTGCCTCAGTGAAGGCGTTCTGGACGAAGGGCAAAGTTCGATTGCCTGGCCAACGTGGCCCGCAAAAGCAGCCCACCAAGGTTGCGGTAACGATCCGATATAGCCCCGAGGTGGTGGAGTACTTCAGAGGCACCGGCGAAGGCTGGCAAACCCGCATGAACGATGCATTGCGGGCGTATGTGAAACGGCACCGCGCGGCGTAACTCCTCGGCATCTCCGTGGCCCGACGTCGACTTCGGCGACTCGATCATCTTGCGCGCTTTCTTCGACAGCTTTGGACTGTCGATGATCGTCCAGAGGGCAACGTGCGTATCGAGCAAGAGATTCAAGAATGCCCGACGACACGCATGAGCAAAGCGTAGCCACTTTACGCCGGTGACTGAGCCGCGGTGGGAACCCGGAACCCGCCGGCGCCGGCAAAGACAAAGGGCGCCGCAGCGCCCCTTGGTCCTTGCGACAACCTAACGCGATTTACGCCTTCTCGACGTTCCGCGCGGTCAGCTTTTCCTTGATGCGCGCCGACTTGCCGGAACGGCTGCGCAGGTAGTAGAGCTTGGCGCGGCGCACATCGCCGCGGCGCTTGACTTCGATGGCGGCGAGCAGCGGCGAGTAGGTCTGGAACGTACGCTCGACGCCTTCGCCGGCGGAGATCTTGCGCACGATGAAGCTGGAGTTCAGGCCGCGGTTCTTCTTGGCAATGACGACGCCTTCGTAGGCCTGCAGACGCTCGCGCGTGCCTTCCTTGACCTTCACCTGGACGACGACGGTGTCGCCGGGGGCGAAGGCGGGAATGGTCTTGCCCAGGCGGGCGATTTCCTCGTTTTCGATTTCTTGAATCAGGTTCATTTTCTGGCTCCAAAAAAAATGGCTCTTGGCCTTTCGCGCAGAGCAGCGATGTCTTGCTGATGCGCGCGGTTTCTTAGTTCTGACGCTCGCGCCGGAATTCCTCCAGCAGTCGCGCCTCTTCGCTGCTCAAGCTGCGGCGTTCGAGCAATTCCGGCCGCCGCAGCCAGGTCCGTCCCAGCGCCTGCTTCAGGCGCCAGCGCCGGATGTTCTCATGGTGGCCGGAGAGCAACACCTCCGGCACGCGCATGTCATCGTACGCCTCGGGCCGCGTGTAGTGCGGGCAATCCAGCAGCCCGTCCGCAAACGACTCTTCGATCGCCGAGGCCTCGTCGTTCAAGGCGCCCGGCAGCTGCCGCACGCAGGCGTCGATCAGCGCCAGCGCCGCGATCTCGCCGCCCGAAAGGACGAAATCGCCCAGCGATATTTCCTCGTCGACGCTGCGCTCGATCAAGCGCTCGTCGACGCCTTCGTAGCGTCCGCACAGCAGCACCGCGCCGTCGCCGACCGCCAGCTCGCAGACTTTCGCATGCGTCAGTGGCGTGCCTTGCGGCGAGAGGTAAATCACCTTGCCGTTGCCGCCGCGCGCCGCTTTCGCCGCCGCGATGGCCTTTTCCAGCGGTGCCACCTGCATCACCATGCCGGGGCCGCCGCCGAAGGGCCGGTCGTCGACCGTGCCGTAGCTGTTCTCGGCCCACTGGCGCGGGTTCCAGCCGGCAAACTGCCACAGCCCCCGCTCCAGCGCGCGCCGCGTAATGCCGGCCTGCGTCACCGCCGCGAACATCTCCGGGAAAAGCGTGACGACGTCAAAGCGCAGCGTCATCAGTCTCTCGTCACCAGTCTTGTTGCCATGCGACGCGGATGCAACCTTCGGCCACCGCCACGTCTTTCACTATGTCCGCCACAAAGGGCAGCAGGCGTTCGCGCTGCCCGGCTTCATCCTTGACCACCAGCACCTGGTTGGCGCCGGTCTCGATCAGCGAGGCGACCGTGCCCAGCGCTTCGCCGGCTTCATTCACGACGCGAAGGCCGACCAGGTCGCCCCAGTAAAACTCGTCTCGCGCGGTGGCCGGCAAGTCGGCGCGCGGCACCGCGAAGTACAGCCCGTCCAGCCTTTCGGCCGCCGAACGACCGTCGATGCCGTCGAACTTGGCGACCCAGCCCTTGCCGTGAAGACGCAGGCCCTTGAGTGCCAGTGGCGACCAGTCGGTCGTTTCGGGCTCGCTGCCGAGCCACCAGCGCGGCATCTTGCGCCATGCGGCCGGATCGTCGCCGAAAGCGTGCAGCTTGACCCAGCCGTCAACGCCGTATGGGGCGACGATGCGCCCCAGTACCACCATGACGCTCAGGCAGCCTTCTTGGCGAGACCCTTGACCAGGCGCGCCGCGGTCGGCGACAACTGGGCACCGTGGCCCTGCCAGTAGGCGAGGCGCTCGGCGTTCACGACGAGGCCGGGCTCGTTGGCGGCGGCGACCGGGTTGTAGTAGCCGATGCGCTCGACGAAGCGGCCGTCGCGGCGATTGCGCGAATCGGTCACCACCATGTTGTAGAACGGGCGCTTCTTGGCGCCGCTGCGGGCAAGACGAATGACGACCATGTGTCGCTTCCTTGAAATCGGGAAAAGCCGCGAATTATAAAGGGTAAACCGGTTTATTGAAAGACTTCGGCAATCGTCCGCTGCACCGCCTGCGCGGCGGCCCGCGGATCCGGCGCCTGGCGGATGGGCCGGCCGACGACGATGTAATCGGCACCGTTCTCGAAGGCCTGGGCCACATCCACGGTGCGCTTCTGGTCGTCCGCCGGCCGGTTTTCGACCGGCCGGATGCCCGGCGTGACGACGAGCAGCTTTTGTCCGAGTTCGCGGCGGATCATCGGCGCTTCGAGCCCGGAAGAGACGATGCCGTCGACCCCCGTTTCCAGCGCCCGCCGCGCCCGCGACAGCACCAGCTTGTCGACGTCGCAGGCGAACCCGAGGTCGTCGAGATCGCCGCGATCGAGGCTGGTCAGCACGGTGACGGCAAGGATCTTGAGGTCGCCCTTGTCTTTCGCCGCTGCTTCCATGATGGCCTGGTTGCCGTGCACGGTGGCGAAGGTGGCGCCGCTGCCGGCGAGCGCCCGCACGGCCGAGCGCACGGTCTCGGGCACGTCGAAGAATTTCAGGTCGACGAAGACTTTCTTGTGCTGCGCCACCAGCCAGTCGAGGAGCTCGAAATAGCCGCCGGCCATGCACAGCTCGAGGCCGATCTTGTAGAAGCTCACGGCGTCGCCAAGCTGCAGCACCAGCGCCTTGGCGGCTTCGGCATCGGGCACGTCGAGAGCGACGATCAGGCGCTCGGCGGGAGCGATGGGCTTGTCGGACTTGGTCATGTTCATTTCCAGGATTTGGCGGCGGGATAAAACTGTTCGGGCGTCTGCGTCTTGTAGTGGCCGTCGACAATGTAGCGGCCCAGTTGCATGAATTCCTCGGCATCCTTCGTGGCGCCGCTCAGCCGCACCAGCTCGCGGCCATCGAGGCCGACGATGACGAAGCTGGGCGTGCCGCGGATCTTGAGCGCGCGGGCGAATGCCTTTTCGGTCGTCTGCCGGCCGGCAAAATCGGTGAGTGGCTGATTGCCCAAGGTATCGACCGAGAAGATCGCGAAGTGCCGGTGAAAGTAAGCCTGCACGTCGTCGCGACTCAGCACCTGCTGGCGCATCTTGCGGCAGTACGGACAGTTCTCCATCTCGAACATCAGCAGCACGCCCTGCTTGCCGGCCTGCTGCGCCGCCTTGAGCTCGTCGGGAAAATCGCCGAGGCTGGGATCGAAGAACTTGTCGGCGTCGGCTGCGCACGCGCCGCCCAGCCACACGGCCAGGGCCAAGAGCAACAAGCCACTGCGCAACATTCGCATCGCATCCTCCGAGAAGGCTGGATTCTACTAGAATCGGCGCACAGCCCATGGCCCGAACCGCTTCCAGCATCCGCTATCCGCCTGCCCTCCAGGAAGCGCTGGCCTGGCTCGGCGCCGCGCCGGCCGCGGATCCGCTGCGCGACCTGGCGCCGCTGCGCAGCCATCTCGCCGCGCTGGCCGCCATCGACATCCCGCCGCTGCAACGCCTGAAGATTCTCGAACTTTTCCAGACCCGCGCCGGCCTCACGGGCAGCGCCGTCAAGCCGCTGCTGCTCGATGCCACGCTGCCGGTGCCGCAGCGCCTGCGCACCGTCGCGCACGGCCTCATGCACGTGCACGAAGCCCTCGCGACGGGCTGCCTGAAGGCGCTGCGGGAAGTCCCGCCCGACGCGCTGCGCCGCCCCGGGCGCACGCCGCAACAGGTCTGCGCCGCGGGGCTGGCGAACTTGTCGCAGCTGTACGAAATCGCCCAGTTCATTTCCACGCCGCCGCCGCCCGGTTTCTGGGCGCACGCCGAGACCTTCTATCGCCTGGCCGCCGGCGAAGCGGCGCCGGATGCGGTGCCGCCGGCGGCGAACGAAACGGCGGCTGGCATGAAGGCGCTGCTGGCGCTTGCCGCGGCGCAGCCGGACGGCTTCTCGCCGCGGGAGATCGCGTTTCTCGCCGCTTACCTGCAGCAGCACGCCGTCGCCGTCGACATCCGCAGCGATGCCGCAGTCGCCGGCGATGACGATCTTTGGCTCGACGCGGCCCACGCCGTGGCGCCCACGGCGATGGCGCGGCGACGCGCGGCGCCGGATGCGGCGCTGCATTTTTCCTGCGCCGCCTTGAGCCGGGTCGCGTGCCGCCATTTGTCGCAGTTGGCTGACGGCGCAGCGCCGGAAGCGCTCGGCCTGCCGCGCGAGGCGATGTCCGCCGATTACCGCGACGCGCTCGCTCGCGCCGCAGCGCATTGGGACAGCCCGCGCCAGCGCCGGACGCATCGCCGCCGCCACGGCTACCGCGTGCAGGTCTGCACCCACCTCGGCCAGCTCTGGCAGCAAAGCGGTGCCGACGCCGGCACGACCGAAATCGAACTGACGGCCAGCGACTGGATGATCCTCAACGAGAGTGCGAGCGGCTACGCCATCATGCACGTCGCCGGCGCCCTCGCCGGCCTCGTGCCCGGCAGCGCCATCGGCCTGCGGCCGGCGGCCGACAAGCCGTGGCATATCTGCGTCGTGCGCTGGGCGCGCAGCGAAAATCCCGAGCACATCGAACTGGGCCTCGAACTCCTGGCGCCGCGGGCGGAGGCGGTCCGCATCGCGCGGCGCACCGCGGACGGCGAAGCCGCGCCGCTGCCCGCCCTGCTGCTGCCGCCGCTGGCGGCGATCAAGCGCGGCGAGGCGCTGCTCACCGCCCGCGGCCTTTTCGCTCCCGGCGTGTTCGCGCTCATCCACGAGTCGCCGGGCCGCGTCCAGGTGAGCGAGTGCCAGGCCAGCCATCTATCGATGCATACGGCATGCATCGAGATCTTCGAGTTCGAGCGCCGGCGCCTGCCCGACTAGGAATCCCCGCCGGCAGGCTACGGCCGCACGGAACCGGGCAGCTCGGCCACCATCAGCGCGCCGACGAGAATCACGCCCCAGGACAGATACAGCCACGAGAGGAAGATCGGCACCGCCGCGAAGGTGCCATACACCGCCGTATAGGCCGGGAAATGGGCGATGTAGAGGCCGAACAGGCGCTGCATGGCGACGAAGCCGAGCGCGGCGAAAATGCCGCCGGCGATGGCATGCCCGCGCGACACCGCGCGATTCGGCACGCCCCAATAGAGCAGCGCGAACAAGGCCGCCATGAAGACGAACGACAGCGCGCGAAAGAACGCCACGCTCACCCACGCCGGCTCGTCGACCAGGCCGAAGGATATGCCGGCGACAAACGTGATGAAGGCCAGGCTGCCGCCGAACACCAGCGGGCCGAGCAGCAGCGCGATCAGGTGCATCGCCACGCGCCGCAGCCAGGGGCGTCTGGCCTTGATGTTCCAGATCGCATTGAAGGCGTGCTCGATGGTCAGCATCTGCATCAGCGCCGTGGCCGCCAGCGCGGCGAGGCCAATCAGGGTCACGCGCTCGGCGCGATGGGCGAACTGGCCCAGGTACTTGGCGATCACCGAGCCGGCCTTGTCCGGCAGCAAGTTGGCGAGCAGGAATTTCTCCAGCGCCGCGCTCATGCCTTCGGCGAACGGCAGCTGCGAGAGCAGGCCCAGGCCCACCGCGATCATGGGCACCAGGCCCAGCAGCGTGGCGAAGCACAGCGCGGCGGCCGTCTGCGCCAGCCGTTCGGCATGGAAGCGGCGGACGACGCGGAAGACGAGGCGGAAAGGGGCGAATAACCAGCGCATATAATGCCGCGTGCGGCGTCCAACGAGTTAGCCTTCGGTTACTGGATACGTCGGCGGGCACCGACCCATTGTCGGGCGATTTTAACGGAGCCGCTTATGAATCTGGCACGAAAACTCAATCTCGCGGCCGCCGCCAGCCTCATCGCCTTGATCCTGCTGTGCGCCGCCTGGGAAGCGTGGCTGGCGCCGCTGCGGCCCGGCGGCTCGTGGCTGGTGCTGAAGACGCTGCCGCTGCTGGCGCCGCTGTTCGGCATCCTGCACGGACGCCGCTACACGCACCAGTGGACGTCGCTGTTGTCGCTCGCCTACTTCATGGAAGGCACGGTGCGCGCGATGAGCGAAAGCGGCATGCGGCGCTGGCTCGCGCTCGCCGAGATCGTCCTGGCGCTGGCCTTGTTCGCCGCGACGGTCGCCTATGCGCGCGTCGCTTCAGGCCGGACGCCGCGCCCCTGAGTCGCCGCGCCGACGCCCTCGCCCGCGCGATGCCGCGCCGCTTCAGGTTCTTTCGCGCCGTCCCTCGACCCGCCGCGGCCGCACTTCGACCGCCGGAACCGCCGCGATCAGATTGATCTTCTCGACCGCCAGCACGACCTCGCGCGCCAGATCGATGAGCTTGCGCCGCTCGGTGCGCGCCTGGACGCGCAATATCTCGAAAGCATCCTGGCGGCCGAGGCGACGCCGTTCCATCATGATGCCGATGGCGAGCGAGACGTCGCGGTCGGCGTCGAGCGCCGTCTGCAACTGGCGGCCGGTATCGCGCAGCTTCTTGACGTCGCCGGCGCGGGCGAAGGCCGCTTCGATCGCCGGCACCAGGCGGTCGGGATCGGCGGGCTTGACGACGTAGCCCATGGCCCCGGCTTCGGAGGCCTGCTCGACGAGCTCTTCGTCGCTGTAGGCGGTCAGGAAGATGAACGGCACTTCGTTGTCGGCGTCGTGCAGGCGCCAGGCGAGATCGATGCCGGAAAGGCCCGGCATGCGCACGTCGAGGATGGCGAGGTCGATGCCGCCGCCGGCGAGCACGTCTTCGGCTTCCTCGACCGACGACGCCGTGGCGACGCGGTAGCCGGCCTGGCGCAATCCTTCGCCCAGCGTCGCCAGGACGAGCCTGTCATCGTCCAGCAGCAGCAGTCGTTTCGGCTCGGCATTTGCACTTGTCATAATTAGCTCCTTAGCATTTTAAAGTCACAATCGGGGGTTCCAGCGTCAGCTTGGCGACGACGCCGGCTGCGCTTTCGGTCAAGTCGAAGTAGGCGCCGCGCCGCGGCAGCAGCGAGCGGATCAGTTGCAGCCCGCTGCCGCCGCCGGACGTCGGCCGCTTGCCGCCGCCGGCGAGCTTGCCGGAATTGGTAACCGTCAAGACCACGCGCTCCCTGGCGATGTCGATCTTGAGATCGATGGCGAGCTCGGCTTCGGCGCTGCCGTGCTTGACGGCGTTGAAGACCATTTCGTTGAGCACCAGCGCGATCGGCACGGCTTCCAACTCGCTGACGACGACCGTGCAGCCGAGGGCATGCTCCTCGTTGCGAAAGTTCATGCCGCGGTGCATCAGCTGGCCGATGCCCGAGACGACTTCCTTGAGGATGTCGTCCAGCATCACGCGCACCACGCCCGGACGGCCCTGCAGGCCGTAAATGATGGCCACCGCCTGCACCTGCGCGATCGCCTCGTTGATAACCGCGGACACTTCGGCGTGCTGGTTGGCGTAGTTGCGCAGCATGCCGGTGACGCCTTGCAGGTTGTTCTTGATGCGGTGATGGACTTCGCGCACCAGGGCGTCGCGCTGTGCGCGCGCCGACTCCTCGGCCTGCCGTTCCAGGCGTTTCTGTGCGGTGATGTCCTCGCTCGTGCAGACCACCTGGACGACGCGGCCGGCGGCGTCGCGCACCGGAACGGAGCGGTGGCGGATGTGGCAGATCTCGCCGTCGGCGCGCTGGATGCGGAACTGCATTTCCAGGGGGCGTTCGGCCTGGCGCAGCGTCACCGTTTCGAGCACGCGCGCCTGGTCTTCGGCATGGATGGACTGTACCCACTTGAAGGGCGACGCATACAGCTCCTCGGCCGGCCGCCCCCAGATCTTGTCGTAGGCCGGACTGACGTAATGAACCTGGGTGCCGTCGGGCGCGGCGATCCAGAAGACTTCGTCGATATGCTCGGCCACCTGGCGAAAGCGGGCTTCGCTTTCGCGCAGCGCCTGCTCGATGCGCTTGCGCTCGGTGATGTCTTCGCCGATCAGCGCGCACATCGGCTCGCCGCCGCCGTCATCGACCGGGAAGGAGCGTACCGCCACCCAGCGTTCCTGGCCGTCCTGGCGGCGAATGCGGAACTCGGCGCTGGCGGCGCCCTCGACCTCGGTCTGCTTGACGAAGGCCTTGACCGCTTGACGGTCTTCCTCGACCACCAGCTTGAAGGGCAGTCCCGGATCGTCGAAGATGGCCGCCAGACGGTAGCCGAGAATTTTCTCGACGGCGGCGTTGAGGTAATGGAAACGCCGATCCCGCAGCGAATAGGTCGCGGCAGCGTCGAGCATGTGATCGGCGAAAGCAAAGGAGCGGCGACTTGGCCCCTCGGGTTGATTCATCGCAACTCCCAACATCTGGTTGCCGCGCCCTGTCGGGTGCGGCGCGCGGGATCCCTGGCGCCGGTTGATGTATGCATTCTTAGCACGTGGAGCAGACGCGCCATCCTCCCGCCACGAATGGCCAGGTCGACGAAAGGGTTGCTACAGTCTACCTCACACTTGCGGATTTACGCGTTCCGGCCCCGCTTCGAGTTTGTTGAGGGCGTTGATGTAGGCCTTCGCCGAGGCGACGATGATGTCGGTGTCGGCGCCCTGGCCGTTCACGATGCGGCCGTCCTTCGACAGGCGCACAGTGACTTCGCCCTGGGCGTCGGTGCCGGTGGTGATGGCATTGACCGAATAGAGAAGCAGATCGGAACCGCTCGCGGCGACTTTCTCGATGGCCTTGAAGGTGGCATCGACGGGACCGCCGCCGACCGCGTCGACCTGCTGCTCGACGCGCGCTTCGCCGCGGCCGACGGACAAGGTCAGCCGCGCTCGCGGCGACTCGCCGGTCTCGGAATGGAACATCGACGACACCAGGCGATAGCGCTCGTGATCGGGCGTCACGGTTTCGTCGCCGATGAGCGCATAGATGTCCTCGTCGAAGATCTCGCGCTTCTTGTCGGCGAGTTCCTTGAAGTGGCCGAAGGCCACGTTGAGCGCTTCCTCGCTCGCCAGCTCGATGCCGAGTTCCTTCAGCCGCGACCGGAAGGCGCTGCGGCCGGAGAGCTTGCCCAGCGTCAGGCGGTTGTTGGTCCAGCCGACGTCTTCGGCGCGCATGATCTCGTAGGTTTCGCGGTGCTTCAGGACGCCGTCCTGGTGGATTCCCGATTCGTGGGCGAAGGCGTTGGCGCCGACCACCGCCTTGTTCGGCTGCACGGCGTAGCCGGTGATCTGCGAGACGAGCCGCGACGCCGGCACGATTTGCGTGGCGTCGATGCGCGTGTCGCAGGTGAAAAGGTCGCCGCGCGTGCGCACCGCCATCACGACTTCCTCCAGCGAGGCGTTGCCGGCCCGCTCGCCGAGGCCGTTGATGGTGCACTCGACCTGGCGCGCGCCGGCCAGGACCGCGGACAGCGAGTTGGCGACGGCCAGCCCGAGATCGTTGTGGCAGTGGGTCGACCAGATCACCTTGTCGGCCGCCGGCACGGCTTCGATGAGCTGGCGCATGCGCTCGCCCCAGACTTCCGGAATGCTGTAGCCGACGGTGTCGGGGACGTTGATGGTGGTGGCGCCGGCCTTGATCACGGCGTCGAAGACGCGGCAGAGAAAAGCGAAATCGGAGCGGACGGCATCCTCGGCCGAGAACTCGACGTCGTCGGTATAGCGGCGCGCCAGCTTGACGGCCGCCACCGCCGCCTCGACCACCTGGTCCGGCGACATGCGCAGCTTCTTCTCCATGTGGATCGGGCTGGTGGCGATGAAGGTGTGGATGCGGCCGGACCTGGCCGGCTTGATCGCCTCGCCCGCCTTCTGCACGTCGTTGTCGTTGGCGCGCGCCAGGCCGCAGACCGTCGATTCCTTGATCGCTTCGGCGATGGCCTTCACCGCTTCGAAGTCGCCCGGGGACGCCGCCGGGAAGCCCGCCTCGATGACATCGACGCGCATGCGCTCCAACTGGCGCGCGATGCGCAGCTTTTCGTCCTTCGTCATGGCGGCGCCGGGGCTCTGCTCGCCGTCGCGCAGCGTCGTGTCGAAAATGGTGAGGTGTTGCTTGCTCATGCTCGTCTCCTGTGGAGTACGTTCAAACGGAACCTGCCGGCCGTGCCGTCAGACCTGAGGAAAAACCGGATTGTGGGGGATATGTTTGCTAGCGCGCGCGGCGCAGCAGCGGCAGCAGTTTGGCGCGCAGGGGGTGCTGCGCCAGCAGCAAGCCGGAGAGGGCGAGGAATACGGCAACGAAGGCAAGGGTCGCAAACATGGACTCGACTATATCGACATTAATCGGGCCGTGCAACACCCTTGTTGCCGCTGTTGCGCTTGCCCAACATTTCCCAGGCCAGCATGGCGTAGCCCGACAAGGCGTAGGCAAGGAAGAGCGCGAACAGCACGCCGGGCGGATAGCTCGAGACCAGCGCATAGCCGAGCACGATGGCCGGCACCGCCATGAAGGGAACGCTGCGGCGCAGGTTGATGTCCTTGCCGCTCCAGTAGCGCACGGTGCTGACCATGGTGAGGCCGGCGAACAGCGTCAGGGCGAAGGCATACCAGCGCACCGTCTCGCCGGCAATGTTGAGGTCGTTGATGATCCAGACGAAGCCCGCCACCAGCGCCGCCGCCGCCGGACTCGGCAGGCCCTGGAAGTAGCGCTTGTCGACGATGCCGATGTTGGTGTTGAAGCGCGCCAGGCGCAAGGCGGCGCCGGCGCAATAGACGAAGGCCGCGATCCAGCCCCACTTGTCCATGCCCTTCAGCGCCCACTCGAACACCACCAGCGCCGGGGCGGCGCCGAAGGAAACCATGTCGGAAAGCGAATCATATTCGGCGCCGAAGGCGCTCTGCGTGCGCGTCATGCGCGCGACGCGGCCGTCGAGGCCGTCGAACACCATGGCGATGAAAATCGCCACCGCCGCCACTTCGAAGCGCCCGGTCATCGCCTGGACGATGGCGTAGAAGCCGGCGAACAGCGCCGCCGTCGTCAGCAGGTTGGGCAGCACGTAGATGCCGCGCCGACGCAGTTCCGGGTTCATCAGGGCTTTGCGGGGACGGGGACGGATTTCCGGCATGGCGGAGGTCGCTAGGAATGCGCAGCGGCTATTGTAGCCGCTCGCACGGCCAACGGCGCAGCTCTCGCGTTATGCCATCAGCAACTTGACGACGGCGCCGGCAATGGCGCAGCCGCCGATCAGCGGAATGATGCCGACCTTGAAGCGGAACAGCGCCGCCGTCGCGCCGACGACCAGCAGCGCCGAGAACGCCTCGAAGCGGCCGGCGAACGGCGCCTGGGTCGTGCCTTGCGGCCACAGCACGTGCCAGGCGAAGAACACGGCGAGGTTGATGATGACGCCGACGACGGCGGCGGTGATGCCGGTGAGCGGCGCGGTGAACTTGATGTCGCCGTGAGTCGCCTCGACCAGCGGACCGCCGACGAGGATGAACAGGAAGCTCGGCAGGAAAGTGAAGAAGGTCGCCACCGCGGCGCCGGCCAGGCCCGCCAGGAACAGCGCATCGCCGCCGAACAGTTGCTTCGTCCAGCCGCCGACGAAGCCGACGAAAGTCACCACCATGATCAGCGGCCCGGGCGTCGTCTCGCCCAGCGCGAGGCCGTCGATCATCTGCAAGCCCGTCAGCCAGCCGTAGGTCTCGACGCCGCCCTGGTAGACGTAGGGCAGCACGGCGTAGGCGCCGCCGAAAGTCAGCAGCGCCGCCTTGGTGAAGAACCAGCCCATCTGCGTCAGCTCGCCGCGCCAGCCATAGGCGACGGCGAGAAGGCCCAGCGCCGCCAGCCACAGCGCGACGCCGGCGGCCACCAGCGTGGCGCAGCCGCGGCGCGTGAAGCGCGCATGCGCGGGCGTCGGCGTCGCATCGTCGATGAGGGCGGGGCCGAAATCCTTGTCTGCTGCGCCATGTCCGCCGCCGGTCTTGAACTTGTCGGGCGCCACCTGGCCGCCGACGTAGCCGACGATGCCGGCCGCCAGCACGATGGCCGGAAACGGCGCGTCGAAGACGAAGATGGCGACGAAGGCCACTGCCGCCAGCGTCCACAGCGCGGCGTTGCGCAGCGCGCGCGCGCCGATGCGCCAGGCGGCGAAGAGCACGATGGCGGTGACCGCCGGCTTGATGCCGTAGAGAATGCCGGCCACCAGCGGCACGCTGTGAAATGCCATGTAGATATAGCTCAAGGCCACCAGCAAAAAGAACGATGGCAGGAAGAACAGCACGCCGGCGGCGATGCCGCCGCGCATGCGGTGCATCAGCCAGCCGATGTAGATGGCGAGCTGGATCGCCTCCGGTCCCGGCAGCAGCATGCAATAGTTGAGCGCATGCAGAAAGCGCCGTTCGGAAATCCAGCGCCGCCGTTCCACCAGTTCCTGGTGCATCATGGCGATCTGTCCGGCGGGTCCGCCGAAGCTGATGAAGCCAAGCTTGAACCAGTAGCCGAGCGCGGCGGCGAAGCCGACGGGTGAAGGGGCGGCGTGATGAGGGGCGACGGCGTCCATGACTTGACCTTGCGACGTGGCGATGAGGAGCTTGGCGGGGAAACCGTCTTGGGAAGGCCGCGAGTCCGCACGTCCCCGACGGCCGAAATATAGCAAAGGCGGCGATACTTCTGTGCCGGCATGGCGCGGCGTCGAGCCGCCGCCCGAGCGCGCGGCGAAAACCTGAAGATATTGAGGAATAGATGAGCGACGCAACGACCAAGAATGACGATCACGATGATGCCGAAGATTTCCAGCGCCTGCTGACGATCGGCGGCGCCGCCGCCCTCGTGCTCGTGCTGTTGGCGCTGACGTTTTCGCTGGTCCTGATCTTCGCCTTGCGCAGCGACGTCGCCCTGCTCGAAGAGCAGGCGAGGACATCGGCGAAGGCGACGAAAGCCCTGCAGGAGGAGCTCGCCGGCCTCAAGGAAAATCTCGCCGCGGCGGCGAATGCGGCGCGCCGCCGCGCCGGCGACGCACGGCCGGACCACATCGATGCGGCCGACCCCGCCAGCGATTGCGTCGTCCGGCCCGGCGCCAAGGACAGCCTCGCCGACTGCATGAAGCTCGGCCCCAAGGGATGACGCGCGGAGGAAACGTCAGCCGCGGCCGTGCATCAGCCTGTTCAGCCATGGCGCGATGGCGAGCAGGGCCAGTCCCGCGCCGGCCGAGGTGCCGACGAGGAACCAGTAGAGCGGAATGCCGCTGCCCTTGAGCATGGCTTCGAGCGTGCCCGACAAATAATTCGCCGCCGCGGAACTGAGCAGCCAGACGCCCATCAGCAGGCTGGCGAGCCGCGCCGGCGCCAGCTTCGACACCATCGCCAGACCGACCGGCGAGAGCATGAGTTCGCCGATGGTATGCAGCGCATAGACGGCGGCCAGCCATTGCGGGCCGACCTTGCCGAACGCTTGCGCGCGGCTCTGGGCGAGCGCCAGCACGACGAAGCCGAGTGCGAGCACCAGCATGCCGAGCGCCTGCTTGGTGGTGTCGGCCAGCGCATACGGCGAGAGGTCCAGCCGCGTCCATGCCATCGACATCAACGGCGCGAGCAGGACGATGAGCAGCGGATTGATGGACTGGAACCAGGAGGCGGGAATCTCGGCGCCGAAGAGATGGCGATCGGTCTGATTGTCGGCGAAGAGATTCATGGTGCCGCCCGCCTGCTCGAAGCCCATCCAGAAGAAGATGACGAAGAAGGCGACGATGCAAATGGCGACGATGGCGTCCCAGTCCGCCCGCGACAATGGCGGCGCACCGGCGTGCCGCGTGCCGCGCCAGGACGGCAAGAGGACAGGGCCGCCGATGGCGATCAGCGCGAGCGCCAGCTTCGCCAGCGGCGACAGCGCGGCGACGACGCCGGACAGCGGGCCCCACAGCGCCACCGCCGCCATGACCGCGGGAATGCTGGCCGCCGCAATCGCTGCGATGCGCAGCCAGTCCTGGCGCGTGATGCGCGTCTGGCCGGCGCGCAAGCCGGCGTTGCCCAGCAAGCGCTGCCAGCGCAGCAGCGTGAATAAGCCGATGGCCATGCCGACGCCGGCGCTGGCGAAGCCCCAATGCCAGCCGAAGCGTTCGCCCAGCGTGCCAGCGACGAGCGGCGAAAAAAAGGCGCCGAGGTTGATGCCCATGTAGAAGATCGTGTAGCCGCCGTCGCGGCGCGGATCGTGCGGTCGATACAGCATGCCCACCAGCGACGAGGTGTTGGGCTTGAAGAAGCCGTTGCCGACGATCAGCAGGCCGAGCGCGACATGCAGCAAGGCCGGAAACGCCATGGCGAAGTGGCCGAACATCATGATGATGGCGCCGATCACCGCGCCCTGGCGTATGCCCAGATATTTGTCGGCCAGGTAGCCGCCGACCAGCGGCGTGAGGTAGACCAGGCCGGTGTAAGTGCCGTACAGCTCGAGCGCGTCGGCGCGCCCGTAGCCCAGGGACTTGACCAGGTAGAGCACCAGCAGGGCGCGCATGCCGTAGTAGCTGAAGCGCTCCCACATCTCCGTCAGGAAAATGACCTTGAGTCCCGGCGGGTGGCGACCCGAGTCCGCCGGAGGCGCGACGGCGGGCGGCGTCATCGGCGGCGCGCCAGCCGTCGCGACGGCGCGGGAGAAAAGCCGCTAATCATGGCGCCGGCGCGGAAAAGAAGGCGGCCAGTTCGTCGCGGGTATTGATGTTGGCGAACGCCATGGCGTCCCGAAAATCGACGGTGGCCACGGCGAGAGAGGCGAACCAGGCGTCGACCTTGCGGCCGCCGCCGGCGAGGAATTCGTCGAGGCTGGCGAAGACGCCGCGCCGCATCAGCGCGAACACCGGCTGCAGCCGGCCGCCGCTGCGGGCGACCGCCAGTTCGGCGTCGGCGCGCTCGAGGCCGTCGTGCAGCCGCGCCACCAGGTCGAGCGGCAGAAAAGGGGAATCGCAGGGAGCGCTGACCAGCAGCGCCGTGGTGCAGGCGGCAAGGCCGGCGTGGAGGCCGGCCAGGGGGCCGGCGAAGCCGCCGATGCGATCGGCAATGACGGCTTTGCCGAAGCGGCCATAGGCCTCGGGATTCTGGTTGGCGTTGATGAGCAGGGCGCCGACCTGGGGCTCGAGCCGCTCCAGCACCCAGGCCGCCATGGGCTTGCCGTTCAGCGTCTGGAGTCCTTTGTCGACGCCGCCCATGCGCCGGCCGAGACCGCCGGCGAGCACGAGGCCCGTGACATGCGCGCGAATTGCCGAGGACACGACCGCTCCTGAGGATGACTTGCGGCCGATTCTCGCCAGCGCACGCGGTTTTGTCTACGCTTTTGCGGCTGGTCGGCCGCGGCGCCCGACGCACCCGGGTGCACGCCGGGCGCGCCGCCTTGCCGCTACCCGTATTCGCGTAAGCCGAATATGCGGATGCCTGTATTCCGGCGAACTGGCCGCCTGCCGATAATGGCCGGAAACAACCGGCGTACCGGATGCGTCGACGCGGCGACGCGGCACTGGCGGAGAACGCATGACCCCCGAGGCAAACCCGAAGCGGCGCAAGTTCCTGCTCGCCTTGCTGGCCGGCGCCGGCACCGCGGCGGCGGTGCTCGCCGAGGTGCGCACGACGCCGGAAGCCGCAGCCCCGCCAGCGGCGTCGACGCCCGCATTCTCGGGCCACGGGGCGAGCGCGCACGTTCGCCGCTACGACCGCAGCCACCGCATCTGAGGGGACGACAAGGCCGCGGCAAGACGATGCGCTGCGCCTCGGCGCTGTGCCGGCGACAGGCCGGGGCGCGGCTTGCTCGCCGAGAACGATCCGCTCCATTCGACCCCGGCATGAACGACTTCATCGCCAAGCCGACGACCCGCCGCCACCGGGCGGACCGACGCCGCGCGTGCCTTGCGGCCGGTCGCTGCTAGAATTCGACGCCGTGTTGTGAGAACGGGTATTCTGCGACCTTTGCCATGCCAACATCCGCTGACCGGAACCAGCCCCGGCTGCCGCTTGCAGCCCTGAATTCAAGAACGGAAAATTCGTGACCACCACGTCCGGCCGCAAGCCACTCGGCACCCTGACCCTCGCCGCGCTCGGCGTCGTCTATGGCGACATCGGTACCAGCCCGCTCTACACGATCAAGGAAGTGTTCGCCAACGAGCACCATCCCGTGCCGATCACGCCGGAGAACGTGCTGGGCATTCTGTCCTTGATCGTCTGGTCGCTGATCATCGTGGTCACGATCAAGTACGTGATCTTCATCATGCGCGCGGACAACAAGGGCGAAGGCGGCCTCATGGCGCTGATGGCGCTGGCGCTGCGACCGCTGACCGACGGCAGTCGCGCGCAGCGGACGATCCTGATGCTGGGCATCTTCGGCACGGCGCTGTTCTACGGCGACGGCGTCATCACGCCGGCCATCTCGGTGCTCTCCGCCGTCGAAGGACTGGAAGTGGCAACGCCGGCCCTCAAGGCCTACGTCGTGCCGCTGACGCTGTTGGTCCTGATCGGACTGTTTTCGTTCCAGCGCAAAGGCACCGGCGGCATCGGCGCGCTGTTCGGACCGGTGATGCTGTTGTGGTTCGCCACGCTGGCCGTGCTCGGCATCGCCAATATCGCGGCTGAACCTGCGGTCATCGCCGCGCTGAACCCGCTGCATGCGGAAGCCTTTCTCGCCGCCAATCCGACGCTCGGCTTCTTCGCGCTGGGCGCCGTCTTTCTCGCGGTGACTGGAGCGGAGACGCTCTACGCGGACATGGGCCACTTCGGCCGTCACCCGGTGCAGCTGGCGTGGCTCGTTCTGGTGCTGCCGGCACTGGTGCTCAACTACTTCGGCCAGGGCGCGCTGCTGTTGGCGCACCCGGCGGCGATCGAAAACCCCTTCTACCGGCTGATTCCCGCATGGGGCCTGTATCCGCTGGTGGGCCTGGCCACCGTGGCGACGGTGATCGCCTCGCAGGCGGTGATCTCCGGCGCCTTCTCGATGACGCAACAGGCGATCCAGCTCGGCTACCTGCCGCGCATGGAAGTGCAGCACACCTCGGAGTCCGAAATCGGCCAGATCTACTTGCCGGCGATCAACTGGATGCTGCTGGCGTCGGTCATCGGCCTCGTGCTCGGCTTCAAGTCCTCGACCAACCTCGCCGCAGCCTACGGCATCGCCGTGTCGGGCATGATGATCATCACCACCCTGCTGGCTTACATCGTCGCACGCAAGCTATGGCACTGGCCACTGGCGGCGAGCATCGCCTTGACGGCGGCCTTCTTGACGGTCGACGTCGGCTTCCTTTCCGCCAACGTCATCAAGATCGAGGATGGCGGCTGGTTCCCCCTGGTCTTCGGCCTCATGGTGCTGACCGTCATGATGACCTGGCGGCGCGGACGCACGCTGGTCGGCGAACGCGTGCGCAGCGACGCCCTGCCGCTCGATCCCTTCGTCGCCGACATCGCCGCCAACAAGATCACGCGCGTGCCGGGCACCGCGGTGTTCATGACCCAGGACATGAAGAACGTGCCCTTCGCCCTGCTCCACAGCCTCAAGCATTACAAGGTGCTGCACATGCGCATCGTTTTCCTGACGGTCACGGTCATGGACATTCCGCATGTGGCCGACACCAACCGCGTCGCGGTCGAGAAGCTGCCGGGCGAGTTCTACCGCGTCAAGGTGTTCTACGGCTTCATGGACCAGCCCGACCTGCCGGCCGCGCTCGAATGGTGCGCCGAGTCGGGCCTCGATTTCGACATGATGGAAACGACTTTCTTCCTCGGCCGCGAGACCGTCATCCCCGGCTTCGGCGGCGAGATGGCCTACTGGCGCAGCCTGCTGTTCATCGCGCTGTTCCGCAAC
Source organism: Rhodocyclaceae bacterium (assembly GCA_028713915.1). Taxonomy (GTDB): domain Bacteria; phylum Pseudomonadota; class Gammaproteobacteria; order Burkholderiales; family Rhodocyclaceae; genus Nitricoxidireducens. The sequence continues at coordinate 47,239 of JAQTNK010000029.1, forward strand.
GCCGGCAGCGCGACGGCCTTCTTCAAGATTCCGTCGAACCGCGTCGTCGAGCTGGGCTCGCAGGTGGTGCTGTAGCTACGGAAGTTCGGCGAGGATGGTCGAGGTCGCGCGCACCTTGTCGCCGATGGTGACGCGGACGCGGGTGTCGGTCGGCAAGTAGAGGTCGACGCGCGAGCCGAAGCGGATGAAGCCATAGCGCTGGCCGCGCGCGAGCTGCGCGCCGGCATTCACGTAGCAAAGAATGCGGCGCGCCACCAGGCCGGCGACCTGGACGCAGGTGATGTCGTGGCCGGCGGCGCTGCGGATGTGCAGCGCATTGCGCTCGTTTTCGACCGAGGCCTTGGCCAGCGCGGCATTGACGAAAGCGCCGCGGTGATACCAGCGTTCCACCACCGCGCCGTCGACCGGACTGCGGTTCGAGTGCACGTTGAACACGTTCATGAACACGCTGATCTTGAGGGCGTCGCAGTGGCGCCAGGGGTCCGTCACCGGCTCGATGGCGACAATGCGGCCATCGGCGGGCGACAGCACGCTCTTGGCGTCGCCGGGCACTTCCCGCGCCGGATCGCGGAAGAACTGCAGGCAGAAGATGAAGAACAGCCAGATCGGCGCAGCCCAAGCCCAGCCGGCCGAGCTGGTGACCATGAGGCCGAAGCCCAGGCTGAGACCGAGGAACGGCCAGCCTTCGCGGGCGATCAGCGGATGCGGATAATGAGTCATCGAGGTTCCTAGACGACAAGGGCACAGCGACGCTGTGCCCTTGGCTTGCTGCGGCAAACGGCGCTCAGTTCTTGCTCTGGTCGACGAGCTTGTTCTTCTTGATCCAGGGCATCATGTCGCGCAACTGGGCGCCGACCTTTTCGATCGGGTGCTCGGCCGTCAGGCGGCGGCGCGCGGTCATCTCGGGGTAGTTGGTGCGGCCTTCGAGGATGAAGCGCTTGGCATAGTCGCCGTTCTGGATGTTCTTCAGCGCTTCCTGCATGGCTTCCTTCGCTTCCCAGCCGATCACTTTCGGGCCGGTGACGTATTCGCCGTACTCGGCGTTGTTGGAAATCGAGTAGTTCATGTTGGCGATGCCGCCTTCATAGATCAGGTCGACGATCAGCTTGACTTCGTGCAGGCATTCGAAATAGGCCATCTCGGGCGCATAGCCGGCTTCCGTCAGCGTCTCGAAACCCGCCTTGATGAGTTCGACGACGCCGCCGCAGAGCACGGCCTGCTCGCCGAAGAGGTCGGTCTCGGTCTCTTCGCGGAAATTGGTCTCGATGACGCCGCCCTTGGTGCCGCCGTTGGCCGCAGCATACGACAGCGCGATGTCCTTGGCCTTGCCCGAGGTGTCCTGGTAGATGGCGATCAGCGAGGGCACGCCGCCGCCCTTCAGGTATTCGGAGCGCACGGTGTGGCCGGGGCCCTTGGGCGCGATCATGATGACGTCGATGTCGGTGCGCGGCACGACCTGGTTGTAATGGACGTTGAAGCCGTGGGCGAAAGCCAGCGCCGCGCCCTTCTTGATGTTCGGCTCGACGTCGTTGTAATAGACGGCCGGGATGTTCTCGTCCGGCAGCAGGATCATGACGACGTCGGCGTCCTTGACGGCCTTGGCGACTTCCTCGACCTTGAGGCCGGCCTTCTTGGCCTTGTCCCAGGAGGCGCCGTTCTTGCGCAGGCCGACGGTGACCTTGACGCCCGAATCCTTGAGGTTCTGGGCGTGCGCGTGGCCTTGCGAGCCGTAGCCGACGATGGTGACCTTCTTGCCCTTGATGAGGGAGAGGTCGGCGTCCTTGTCGTAATAGACTTTCATGGTATTCCCCTGTAGCGATGTGGATGGCCGCCGGTGCAAAACCGGCGGCGGGATTTCAAACCTTCAAACCTTGAGGATGCGGTCGCCGCGGCCGATGCCGCAGACGCCGGTACGGACCGTTTCGAGAATCAGCGAGGCGTCGATGGCGCCGAGGAACGCATCGAGCTTGCCGGTGTTGCCGGTGAGCTCGATAACGTAGGTCGACTCGGTGACGTCGATGATGCGGCCGCGGAAAATATCGGCGACGCGCTTCATCTCCTCGCGGTCCTTGCCGGTGGCGCGCACCTTGACGAGCATCAGCTCGCGCTCGATGTGGGCGGCTTCGGAGAGGTCGACGACCTTGACGATGTCGATCAGCTTGTTCAACTGCTTGGTGATCTGCTCGATGACGTCGTCGGAGCCGACGCTGACGATGGTCATGCGCGACAGCGAGGCGTCCTCGGTCGGCGCCACGGTCAGCGACTCGATGTTGTAGCCGCGCGCCGAAAACAGGCCGGAGACGCGCGACAGGGCGCCGGATTCGTTTTCGATGAGGATGGAAATGATGTGGCGCATGATCACAGCTCCTCCGCCAGGATCATTTCCGACAGCCCCTTGCCCGCCGCCACCATCGGGAAGACGTTGGCGGTCGGATCGGTGCGGAAGTCGAGGAAGACCAGTTCGTTCTTGTGCTTGACGAAGGCTTCCTTCAGCGCCGCCTCGACGTCGCCCGGCTTGTCGATGCGCATGCCGACGTGGCCATAGGCCTCCGCCAGCTTGACGAAATCGGGCAGCGCGTCGACGTAGGATTCGGAATAGCGGTTGCCGTGGAACATTTCCTGCCACTGCCGCACCATGCCGAGATAGCCGTTGTTCAGGCAAATGATCTTGATCGGCAGGCGGAACTGCTTGGCGGTCGACAGTTCCTGGATGTTCATCTGGATCGAGCCCTCGCCGGTAACGCAGGCGACGGTCGCCTTGGGGTTGGCGAAGCGCGCGCCCATCGCCGCCGGCAGGCCGAAGCCCATGGTGCCGAGGCCGCCGGAATTGATCCAGCGGCGCGGCTTGTCGAACTTGTAGTACTGCGCCGCCCACATCTGGTGCTGGCCGACGTCGGAACAGACAATGGCGTCGCCGCCGGTGACCTCGTAGAGCTTCTCGACGACGTACTGGGGCATGATGAGTTCCTTGCCCTGCTTGTACTTGAGGCTGTTCCTGCCGCGCCAGCCGTCGATTTCCTTCCACCAGGCGGCAAGCGACTTCGCATCGGGCTTGGCTTCGGCCGCTTCAAGCTGCTTGATGAGTTCGTCGAGCACGTCGGGGACGTTGCCGACGATGGGCACGTCGACCTTGACGCGCTTCGAGATGGACGAGGGATCGATGTCCACGTGGATGATCTTGCGCGGCACCTGGCCGAAATGCGCCGGGCTGCCGATGACGCGGTCGTCGAAGCGGGCGCCGATCGCCAGCAGCACGTCGCAATGCTGCATGGCCATGTTGGCCTCATAGGTGCCGTGCATGCCGAGCATGCCAAGATGCTGGCCATCGGTGCCCGGATAAGCGCCCAGGCCCATCAGCGTCTGGGTGATCGGGAAGCCGAGCATGCGGGTCAGCTTGGTCAGCTTCTCGGCAGCGTCCGACAGGATCACGCCGCCGCCCGTATAGAGCATCGGCCGCTTGGCGTCGAGCAACAACTGCACGGCCTTCTTGATCTGCCCGGCGTGGCCCTTGACCACAGGGTTGTATGAGCGCATGGCGATCGTCTTCGGATAGACGAATTCGCACTTGTGGTTGGTGATGTCTTTCGGAATATCCACCAGCACCGGGCCTGGGCGGCCGGTCTTGGCAAGGAAGAATGCTTTTTTGATGGTCGCCGCCAAGTCCTTGACGTCCTTGACGAGAAAATTGTGCTTGACGCACGGGCGCGTGATGCCGACGGTGTCGGCCTCCTGGAAGGCGTCCTGGCCGATGTAGGCCGTCGGCACCTGGCCGGTAAGTACCACCATCGGCACGGAATCCATGTAGGCCGTGGCGATGCCGGTCACGGCATTGGTCACGCCGGGACCGGAAGTCACCAGGCAGACGCCGATCTTCTGCGACGAGCGCGAATAGGCGTCGGCGGCGTGCACGGCCGCCTGTTCGTGGCGGACCAGGACATGCTTGATCTGGTCCTGCTTGAAAAGTTCGTCGTAAATGAACAATACCGAACCGCCGGGATAGCCGAATACATGATCGACCTTTTCTTCCTGGAGGCACCTGATTACAATTTCCGCACCGGTTAACTGCATGTTTTCCTAGTCTCTGGAATTCGCCCGAAACGTGTAACCTTACTGACTCAACCGCAATTGGTCAAGGCATCTTGCGGGTTTCGGTCGGTCGTCGATAACGGTTAAGGATAGCTTCCTGGCTTCGCGTAACGAACTTTCGGATTTTCTCGCCGCCGTCGAACGGCGCGCCTTCAAGCAGGCGATGTTTGCCGTTCACGATGAGGACGCCGCGCTGGACATCGTCCAGGATTCGATGATGAAACTTTCCGAGAAGTACGGCGACAAGCCGGCCGAAGAGTTTCCCATGCTGTTCCAGCGCATCTTGCAGAACAGCATCCGCGACTATTACCGCCGCCAAAAAGTCCGCTCCACCTGGACCACGTTGCTGTCATCCTTTGCCCACGACGACGACGACTCCGACCCGCTGGAAACCCTGCAATCGGAGGACGAACGCAACCCGTTGGGTACGCCAACAGGCAACCTCGAGCAGGCGCAAGTACTCGCTATCATCGAGAATGAAGTCGAAAAACTGCCGCCGCGTCAACGCGAAGCCTTCCTGATGCGTTACTGGGAAGACATGGATATCGCCGAGACAGCGGCGGCAATGGGATGCACCGAGGGCAGCGTCAAGACCCACTGTTCCAGGGCCACCCATACGTTGGCGGCAGCGCTGAAGGCGAAAGGCATCGAGCTATGAGCACCGAAGATCAAAGATTTGCGTACAAGGTCCGCCAGATTCTCAATCAAGGCGCGGATGGACTCGATCATGAAATCGTCAGCCGCTTGCATGACGGGCGCCAAAAAGCGCTGGCCCAACAAAGGATTGCCGTCGGCGGACTAAGCCTGGCCGGCGTCGGCCATGTCACAGGTCGGCTGTCGACCTACGCCCGCGCCTTGATCGCCGCGTTCGCATTGCTGGCTGGCGTAGTATCCACTTACTATTGGAACAGTTTCGAGCAGGCGACAGAAAACGCGGAAATTGACAGCGCCCTGTTGTCGGACGAGCTTCCTCCCGCGGCTTACCTCGACAAGGGCTTCCAGGCATGGCTCGAACGCTCCTCGCAGTCGTCGCCGTAGCGCTCGGCCTCGCCTTCTTCCAGCCCGCACACGCCGTCGTTCCGCCCATCAAGCAACCGTCGTGGGTTGAGCTGGCGCCGGAACAAAGACAAATCTTGGCGCCGCTGGCGGGTGATTGGGACAATTTCGAATATTCGCGCCGCAAGAAGTGGCTCGGCATCGCCCAACGCTACCCGGCGATGAATGCCGAAGAGCAGGCGAGGATCCAGCGACGCATGGTGGAGTGGGCCAAGCTGAGTCCCGAAGAGCGCACGCGGGCGCGCGAAAAGTTCAAGAACCTCCAGAAGGCGCCGACGGCGAACAAGGAAGCGCTCAAACAGAAGTGGCAGGAATACAAGGACCTGCCGGACGAAGAGAAGCAGCGCTTGCAGGCTGAAGCGGCGGCAGCGTCCAAGGCCAGGCCGAAATCCCGGACCCTGAAAGAAACCCAGGCACCGGCCGCCGCACAGAAGCCGGCCGGGCTGCCGCTGCCGGCGCTCGCGCCGGTGCCGTCGTCATCGGCGCCGCCCGCGCCTGCGCCACCGCCGCCCGCTCCGGCAAGCCAGTAAGCGCGTGAATCCGACCATCACAGCGCCATTGCCGACGCCCAGCATCCGGCGCCGCCTCGCGAGCATGCTTTATGAAGCCCTGCTGCTGATCGGCGTGGTGTTCTTCGGCTTTCTCGTCCCCAATGTCGTCTTGGGCGTGATGGCCGACATGCTGCTGCCAAGCGGCGTCCTGTTCGTCCACGCCGTTGTCGTCGTGGCCATCTATTTCCTCTGGTTCTGGCGACGCGACGGCCAGACCCTGGCCATGCGCACCTGGAAGATCCGGCTCGTGTCCGCGGACGCAACGGCACCTGCCGTGGATCAGCTGCTGCTGCGCTTCCTGTTGGCGTGGTTCAGCGTGTTCTTCCTGGGCGCCGGCCTGATGTGGGCCGTTTTCGATCGCGATAGGCAATTCCTCCACGATCGGCTCTCCGGCACGCGCCTGGTATTTACGGGCTAGCTAGCGACGCTCCACCCACCACAGCATGCCGCCGGCGGCAACGAGGAACATTGCGCTCGGCGTAATGGCGGAGAAGAAGGGCGGCCAGCTGTTGATGACCCCAAGGTGCGAGAACAGCCCGTTCAGCATGTGGAAAGTGATGCCCAGCATCACGCCGGCGAAGACCTTGATGCTGACCGCCGTCATGCGATTGTGCGTATAGGCGAAGGGCAGCGCCAGCGCCATCATGACCAGCGCCGCCAACGGATAGAACAGCTTCTTCCAAAGCGCGATTTCGTAGCGATCGGTCTTCTGCTGGTTGTCGGCGAGATGACGGATGTATGCATACAGCGTCGTCACGGACATGCGCTCCGGGACGACCATCAAGACCGAGAGGATGTCGGGATTCAAGGCCGAACGCCATTCGAGTTCAGGGATGCGCGTCACTCGCGCGCGATCGCCATCGAACAGCGTTTGGGCGACATTCTTCAGCAGCCAGTGGTCCGGCGGCAGGAAAGTCGCGCTCGCCGCCTCGCTGATCGACAGCAGCTGGTTCTTCACGTCGAACTGGTAGATGCGGATCTCGCGCAGGCTGGTATCCGGCAGGACATCGCGGACATTGACGAAGGAAAGCTCGTCCTTGACCCATAGTCCCGTGCGGAACTCTTGCGCGACCAGCGCACTGGTCGCCTTGAGGCGCAATTCCTGGGCGGCCTTCTCCGCCGGCGGCGCGATGTACTCGCCGAAGACGAAGGTGAGCAACACGAAGACGCTGCCGATCTTGCCCAGGCTCAGCAACATTGCGCGCGTTGACAAGCCGGACGCGCGCAGCACGGTGATTTCCGAATGGCGCGCCAGCAACGTCAGGCCATAAAGCGTGCCGATCAGCACGGCGATGGGGAAGAGCTCATAGACGCGACCCGGCATCGTCAGCGTCACGTACATGACGGCATGGTGCAACTGATAGCCGCCCTTGCCGAGGTCTTCGAACTCGTGGATCAGGTCGAAGAAAGCGAACAGCGCCAGGAACGCCGCCAATACCAGGGCCGTCGCCGCATAGATCTCCCGCGCCAGGTAGCGCTCGTAAATCTTCAGGTTGGCTAGCGCCACAAGCGACCCCACGCGAGAATGAAGACGCGGCGCGAGAACAACAGCAGGAGGGCGGCGAACATGGCCACATGCACAGCCCAGACGCCGATCTCGAAAGGCAGCTTGCCCTGGATCACCCATGCCTGGCTGACGCTGAGCAGGTTGCTGTAGATCATGTAGGTCAAGAGCGCAAAGATCAGGTTGTTGGTGCGCCCGGCGCGCGGATTGACGAACGACAGCGGGATCGCCAGCA
>JAQTNK010000030.1 GCA_028713915.1 Rhodocyclaceae bacterium
GCTGGCATACAGCCAGCGCGTCGTCGCGTTGCGCGGGACGGCGGCGGAGATATGTCGCGTGCGTACTATGGCCGGCGCCTCGGCGCGGAAAGCGCACGCCAGCGCGGCCAGCCAGCTGTCGGTCGAACTGTGCGTGTTCACCACGTCGACGGCGTGGTGCTTGAGCCAGCGGCGCAGCGCCAGCCAGCCGCGCAGGTTCTTGCGGCCGATCGGCAGCGCTTCCGCCGGCACGCCATACCGTTCGGCTTCGCGGAAGATCGGCGCTTCCGCCGGACACAGCAGGCTGACTTGATGGCCACGCCCGATCAAGCCTTGCGCTTCCGTGAGGATGCGAATCTCCTGGCCGCCCCAGCCGCAAGAAGCCTCGGTGTGTACGATTCTCAAGCGGCCTCCTGCGCACATCGCCGGCGATGGCACGGCGCGCAAGCGCCGTTCTTCGCCGCCGACGGCCGGGTGCGGTGCCAGGCGTCGCGGCGAGGGCGACAGGAAATCCGGCGTTGGTCGATTGGCTCGGCGGGCATGGGCAATGGCAGTTTTGACGGGAGGGCAATTATAGGCGAACGCGCAGCGCAGCCTTCAGAGCAGGCTGCGGTAGAGCGCGATCAGGCGTTCGGCCATGGCCTCCGCCGACAGCGCTGCCACGCTCTGCCGCGCGGCGGCGCGCATGGCGGCGGCAGCTCCCGGCATGGCCAGGGCGTCGAGATGAGCGGCGAGGGCGCCGACGTCGCCGGCGTCGCAGACATAGCCGTTTTCGCCCGGCCGGATCAGGTCCGCGGCGCCGCAGGTCTTGGTGACGACGGCGGGCAATCCGCTTGCCAATGCTTCGAGAACCGCATTCGACAGCGGCTCGTACCAGGTCGGCAGAACGAAGGCATCGGCGGCGCCGAGAAACGGCCGGACATCGCGTTGCGCGCCGAGGAAATGGCAGCGGCCGGCGACGCCGGCGCGCTGCGCTTGCCGCGCGTAGCGCGCGCCGCGCTTGTCCTTGCCGACGATCAAGAAATGGGCGTCGCGGTTGCGCATGCGCGCGGCGGCGTCGATAAGGGTCGCCACGCCCTTGCGCGCAAAGCCCGAGCCGACGAAGACGAACACCGGGGCGTCCTCCGGGATGCCGAGCCGCTGGCGATGCTCGCGGCGATGGCGGGAGGCGAGGTCGGGATGAAAGGCATCGAGGTCGAGGCCGTTGTAGATGACATGAAGCTTGGCGGCGTCGACGCCGTAATGGCGAATGATGTCGTCCTTGACCATTTGCGAAATGCAGATGACCGCCTTGAGATCGGGATGGCGGAACATCTGCGTTTCCGCCGCCAGGACGTAGCGGTGCCACGGCGACAGGCGCAGCCACAGACGACCGAGCCAGCCTTCATGGCGGCGACGCATCGCCAACCACGCCGCGTGGGCGCCGTCGCCGGCCCTGAAGAGGTGACAGCCGGGAATGCGCTCGTGGCTTTGCACGAGGTCGAAGCGGCCTGCGGCGATGATGCGCTGGACATGATGCGCGAAGCCGACGTCGCGCCAGGTGCGGCCGAGATAGAACGGGTCGACCTTGAGCATGCCGGCGGCGTCGCCGCTCCATTCGCGGGCGATGATGGTGACCTCGACGCCCTGGGCGCGCAGGCCGTCGAGGGCGCGCGCGACGAAGCGTTCGGCGCCGCCGAAGGGCGTGTATTTCTGGCGTGCAATCGCGATTTTCATCGGGCGAGCAGTTCCTCACAGGCGGCGAGCACCTGCGCCACCGGCAGGGTCGTCAGGCAGTCGCTGATCTTGCTGTCGTCGCAGCCGGCGCGGCCGCAGGGACGGCACTCGTGCGTGGTCGAGGCGACGACGCGGCTGGCGGTCTGCCACGGCCCCCATTCGCGATCGCCCGACGGGCCGAAGATGGCGACCGTCGGCGTGCCCATCGCCGCGGCGATGTGCATCGGCGCCGAATCGACGCCGACGAAAAGCCGCGCGCGCGCGGTCAGGGCCGCGAGCTCCTTGAGGCTCAGCGCGCCGGACAGGTCGATCAACGGCACCTGCGCGGCGGCGCGCACGGCGGCGACGAGTTCGCGCTCCTTCGCCTCCGGCGCGCAGGTCAGCACCAGCGGCAGGCCGCGCGGCGCCAGCGCGTCGCAAAGCTGCGCGACGCGGTCCGCCGGCCAGCACTTGAAGGCCCAGCGCGAGGCCGGGTGCAGATGGATGAAGCCGCCGCGGGCGAGCCCGTGCTGCGCCATCACGGCATCGATGCGCGCCTCGGCCGCGGCGCCCGGCGCCAGGACGACGTGCGCGTCGTCCGGCGCGACGTCGGCGCCGAGCGCGCGCAGCGCGTCGAGGTTCGTATCCACCGTGTGGCGGTCCGGATGCGACTGGGCGGCGTAGAGATGGGTGAAGCTGTTGTGCCAGAAAGCCCCGGCGTCGCGCCGGCGCGGCCCGACCGACCAGCGCGGCCGCAGCAGGCGCACCAGCCAGGCGCCGCGCGTGTGCACGGTGAGATGGATCACCAGGTCGTAATGCCGTCCGCGCAGCTGCGACAGCAACTGCCATTCGGCGGCCGCCTGGCGCCGCGTGCCGGCGCGCTTCCAGTGGCGGTCGATGAGGTGGAGCTGCGCGATGTCGGGATGGCCGGAGAGCATCGGCGCGGTGTCGGCATAGACCAGCGCGTCGATCTCGCACTGCGGCGCCGCGCGCTTGAGCGCGGAAAAGACCGGCGCCGCCAGCAGCACGTCGCCGTGGTGGCGCAGCTTGACGACGAGCGCGCGGCGCAGCGCGGCGAAGGGAACGGCGGCGGTCATCTACTTATTTTGCCAGACCAGGCGGCCGTCCTCGATCAGCGTCACGCTGCCGAAGACGAAGGAGGTCGAGAACCAGGCGGCATCGGGCAGCCCGAGCAGTTCCACCGCCAGCGCCTTCATCACGCCGGCATGAATCACCAGTACCGCTTCGTCGTGCCGCGCGCCGATCTCGCGCGCGCACGCGGCGGCGCGCCGCCGCAGCATGGCGATGCTCTCGCCGCCGTGCGCGGCGTAATGCAGCGGATCGGCGGCCCAGGCGTCGACGGCGTCGCGGCCGATGTCGTCCCAGGTGCGCATCTCCCAGCGGCCGAAGGCCAGTTCGCGCAGCCGCTCGTCGAAGCGCGGCGCCGGGTGCAGCGCTTCCGCCAGCAGGCGGCAGCGCGTCAGCGGGCTGCTGTAGAACGGCGCAGCGGCCGGCAGCAGCGGCGCGATGCGCGCGGCCACCGCGGCGGCATCCTCGGCGATGCCGACGTCGCTCTGCCCGTAGCAGACGTTCGCGTCCACCGCGGGCCGCGGATGCCTTATGAGGAAAAGTCGCACAGCAGTCCCAGGTAGAACGCCAGTTCCGCGACCTGCTGCGTCGCGCCCAGGCAGTCGCCGGTATAGCCGCCGATGCGGCGCCGGAAATAGCGCGCCGCGGCCAGCGTGACGAGCGCCACGGCGGCCAGCGCGTAGCCGATCTCGGGCAGCGGCAGCAGCAGCGCCGGCGCCAGGCCGAAGAGCGCGGCGACGGCGAGGGCGACGCCGCTCATGCGCGTCGCCAGCGGCTTCGACTTGGCGGTGGCGTCCTCGCGCACGTAATCGAGCGCGAAAATCAGCGTCGTCGAGGCAAAGCGCGATGCCGCGTGGCCGGCGACCAGCGCGGCGACCAGGACGTCCCTGTCCATTTCCATCAGCGCGTTCCACTTCGCCAGCAGCAGCAGGGCGACGCCGATGGCGCCGTAGCTGCCGATGCGCGAGTCCTTCATGATCGTGAGCACCTGCGCCTTGTCCCAGCCGCCGCCGCAGCCGTCGCAGGTGTCGGCAAAGCCGTCCTCGTGGAAGGCGCCCGTGGCGAGCAGCGTCGCCGCCATGCCGAGGATGACGGCGAGGCTCGCCGGCAGCGCCAGCGAGCTCGCCAGCGTGACGCCGGCGCCGATGGCGCCGACGAGGACGCCGACCAGCGGGAAGTAGCGCGCCGCGTGGTTCAACTGCTCGGGCGAATGGCCGACCCAGGCCGGCACCGGCAGCCGCGTGAAGAAGCGCAGGGCGGCGAAGAAGTAGGCGAGTTCGTTGCGCAAGTGCCAGCCGCCCCCTAGCGCTGGCCCAGCATGTTCCAGAGCAGGCGCTTGACGACGGCGGGCTCGAACGGCTTGTCGCAGATGCCGGAAACGCCGGATTCCTGCACGGCGGCGAGCCGCCCCTGGTTGGATTCGCTGGTCACCATCAGCACCGGCACCGAGTTCTGCCAGCTCTGCTTGCGGATGTATTCGACCAGTTCGCGGCCGTCCATTTCCGGCATGTTGTAGTCGGTGACGACGAGGTCGACCTGCGTTTCGGCGAGGATGGCCACCGCTTCGCGGCCGTTCTCGGCCTCGATGAACTTGTCGATGCCGAGGTTCTCGAGCACGCGGCGCATGAACTTGCGCGCGCTCGGGCTGTCGTCGACCAGCAGCACGCGCAGGTTTTCGCCATCGACCTCGCGCACCAGGTCGTTGTCCTTGCGCAGGAAATCGAGCGTCGTGCGCAGCGCGGTCAGCAGCTGTTCGCCGCCGAACGGCTTGGGCAGGATGCCGCAGACGCCGGCCTGGCGCACCGGCTCCAGCGCCTGCGGCCGCGTCTCGCTCGAAATCAGGATGAACGCCACCTGCTCGAGTTCGCGCTCGCGACGCATGGCGGCGACCAGATCGGTGCCCGACATGTCGGGCAGGTAGAGCGCGCTGACGACGAGGTCGGGACGCGATTCGCGCATCGCCGCGAGCACGCCGTCGCCGCTGCCGAAGACATGCACGTGATCGATGCCGAGGCCCTTGAACTGGGCCGCAATGAACTTCGCCTGCGTCGCCGAAGGTTCGACCAGGAAGACGACGAGGCTGCTCAATGCTGCAGTGTCAATCATTTGGAATCCCTAAGCGGACAAGGCCGCCATTGTAGGCGACAAAGCGCGGCCACGCCTTGCGGCGCGCGCTACGCCAGGCTTTCGCTGACCCCCGCCGACTCGAAGCTCGCCATTTCGTTGACGAAGGCGCAGGCGGCGCGCAGCAGCGGCCAGGCCACCGCGGCACCCGTGCCTTCGCCCAGGCGCATGCCGAGGTCGATGAGCGGCTTCGCGCCCAGCGTCGCCATCTGGGCCTGGTGGCCCGGCTCGGCCGAAGCGTGGCAGAACACCGCGTAGTCGAGGAAGGCCGGCGCCAGGCGCGCCGCCACCAGCGCCGCCGCGCCGCAGATGAAGCCGTCGACGAGCACCACCAGCCTGGCCTGCGCGGCGGCGAGCATGGCGCCGGCCATCATGGCAATTTCAAAGCCGCCGAATTGCGCGAGCACCGCCAGCGCATCGTCGCGCGGTCCGTCGAAGCGTTCCAGCGCCTGGCCCAGCAGCGCGCGCTTCCGCGCCAGTCCGGCATCGTCGAGACCGGTGCCGCGGCCGACGCAGGCGTCGAGCGCGGCGCCGGTCAGGCAATGGGTGATCAACGAGGCCGCCGCGGTATTGCCGATGCCCATTTCGCCGAAGCCGATGGCATCGCAGCCCTCGGCGGCAAGCCCGCGCACGAGTTCCGCGCCGCGCGCCAGCGCCGCATCGCGCTGCGCCGCCGTCATCGCCGCGCCCTCGATGAAGTTGGCCGTGCCAGGCGCGATCTTGGCGTCGACGAGATTGGGCCGCGCGCCGAAGTCGTGCGCCACGCCGGCGTCGACGACCGTCAGGCCGATGCCGTTGGCGCGCGCGAAAACGTTGATCGCCGCGCCGCCGGCAAGGAAGTTCTCGACCATCTGCCAGGTCACGTCCTGCGGGTAGGCCGAGACGCCGGCCTTCGCCGCGCCGTGGTCGCCGGCGAAGACGACGATGTGCGGCCTGGCCAGCGCCGGTGCGAGCGAAGCGCGCACCAGGCCGATCTGCAGCGCCAGCTCTTCGAGCCGGCCGAGCGCGCCGAGCGGCTTGGTCTTGGTGTCGATCTTGCGGCGCAGGGCCGCTTCGAGGCTGCGGTCGACGGGAGCGACCGCGTAGAGAGAGGAATGCATCCGATCCATCCTTTCAAGAAGCGCCGCGCGCACGATGCCCGCGGCGAAACCCTTGCCACGGGTTTCAACGAAAGAATCCGGCAGGTCTTCTGGCTCTCGGATCGACCGGCTGCCGCGCCTTCCCGCCGGCGTGTTCGCCGGCAGTGGCCGTCTTGCGACGTGCGACCTCCGTCCCCGATTACAGCGGCGGGCCCGCTGCCGCTTTCCACGGCATTCCCTTGACCGAATCGGCGGCGATTATAGCGGCCCGGGCGCTGTGCTAACCTGCGCCGCCATGATCGAGTTCATCATCGGCGGCGCCCGTTCGGGCAAGAGCCGCCTCGCCGAAGCGCGCGCGCAGGAGAGCGGCCGCGCCGTCGTCTACGTCGCCACCGCCCAGGCGCTCGACGCCGAAATGGCACGCCGCGTCGCCCATCACCGCGCCCGGCGGCCGGCCCATTGGCAGTGCATCGAAGCGCCGCTGGACCTGGCGCAGACGCTGCGCCGCCACGCCGCCGCCGACACCTGCCTGCTCGTCGACTGCCTGACGCTGTGGCTCAACAACCTGTTCTTCGCCGGCAGCGCCGCCGCCCAGGCGGCCGCGGGCGCGGCCATCGATTGCGCGCTGCTGCAGGGCGAGACGGACGCCTTGCTCGCCGCGCTGCCGACGCTTCCCGGCCACATCGTCCTCGTCAGCAACGAAGTCGGCTGGGGCATCGTGCCGATGCATCCGGTGTCGCGGCTGTTCGCCGACGAGCAGGGGCGGCTCAATCAGCGCATCGCGGCAGTCTGCGGCAAGGTGACATTGGTCGCGGCCGGGCTGCCGCTGTCGCTCAAGGGCTGACGCCGGACCACGCCGTCATGGCGGCGGCGCGGCCGACGACGGCTGCCCATCATTCCGCCGCGCGCGAATTCAGTCCAGCTGCAGGCTGTCGGCGAAGGCCAGCGCCGCGACCTGGGCGCGGTTGACGGCCGCGGCGGCGAGGCCGAGGTCGGCGGCGCGCGCCGCCAACGCGGCGATGTCTTCCTGCTCGCAGGCCAGCGCCAATTCGAGGAAGGGCGCATAGGGGCCGGCGCGGTGCAGCAGCGCATCGCTGATGGCCGCCGGCAGGGCCATCTCGGCGAGCACCGCGTCGATCCGCGTGCCCAGCAGGATGTCGAGCAGCGAGAACGAGCCGGCGATGAAGAGATTGTCGAGCTGCGCCGGATCGATGGCGCCGGCGGCGGCGAGTTCCATGAAGCGGCCGCGGGCGATGGCGGTCTGCATCAGCGCCGGCGCGGCGGGATCGCGGCTGGCGGTGACCAGCAGCAAGGACAGCCACTTGTTGAGCTTGTCGTAGCCGAGAATGGAGACGGCGTGGCGGAACGACTGGATCTGCTTCGCCATGCCGAAGCCGGCCGAATTGATGTAGCGCAGCAGCTTGAACGATATGCCGATGTTCTGCTTGAGGGCGGTCTCGATGTCGCCGATGTCGGCGTTCTGCCGCACCTGGTTGAGGATGTGGATGATCTGCGCGTGGCTCGGGTTGAGCTTGTGCGCGCCCGGCGCCAGGCCGCGCAGGAAGAACCAGCCGGCGGCGCCGGCGTAGCCGCTGTCGATGGCGTCGACGAAGGCGCGGTGGTCGGCAAGTCCGGTGGCGATCGGCACGGCCGGCACCCACGGCATCTGCGGATAGCGGCGCGCATCGGCCAGGGCGAAGCGGAACTTCGGCGCCGCCGGCAATTCGATGGCGGGATCGTAATCGTCGAGGCACAGCGGCGTGCCGGCGGCGGCGAGCTGCGTCGCCAGCGCCTGTCCCGCCGCGCCGGCGACGATGCGCGCCGGCAGCCCGAGCAGCACGTTGGCGGGCGGGCGCCAGGCCAGCAGCCCAGCGTCGACTTCCGTGCCGGCGATGGCGACCCAGACGTCGCGCGTCGTCGGCCACGCCTCGGCGATGCCCTCCAATGCCTGCACCGCCGCGCGCGTGCTGGCGGCATGCACGACCAGCCGCGACGCGATGATCGCCTTCTGGCGATTCACCACCGGCTCGCGGCGGAGGAAGGTATTCACGGCGCGCTTATTGCGGCGCGTCCGCCGCCGGCGCGCCCTGCGGCGCGTAGGTGAAGGCGTCGGCGAAGAACTCGTCGGCCGGCAGGCCGCGGGCGCAGAAGTCGCGGCGCGCGGCGTCGATCATGGCCGGCGCGCCGCAGGCATAGACCTGATGGCCGGACAGATCGGCATGGTCGTCGAGCACGGCCTGATGCACGAGCCCGCGCCGCCCTGCCCAGGCGTCGGCGGCCGGCGCGTCCGACAGCACCGGCACATAGCGGATGTGCGCATGCGCCGCCGCCCATTGCTGCGGCAGTTCGGGCAGGTAGAGGCCGCTGCGGTCGCGCGCTCCCCAGTAGATGGTCATCGGGCGATGGATGCAGTTGTGGATGGCATATTCGACGATCGACTTCACCGGCGCGAAGCCGGTTCCTCCGGCCAGGAAAATCATCGGCTTATTCGACAGTTCCTGCAGCTGGAAGTTGCCGTGCGGGCCTTCGATGCGCACGATGTCGCGTTCCTTCATGGCGCCGAAAACGTGTTCGGTGAAGCGGCCGCCCGCGACCAGGCGGACATGGACTTCGAGCAGTTCGTCGTCCTGCGGCGCGTTGGCGAGCGAGAAGGCGCGGCGGCGGCCGTCCTTGAGGAGGAACTCGATGAACTGTCCGGCGAGGAATTGCAGGCGTTCGGTTGCCGGCAGCCGCAGTCTGATCAGCATGACGTCGGCGGCGAGCCGCTCGAGCTTCTCGACGCGGGCCGGCAGCGTGCGCACCGGGATGTCGTTTTCCGCCGCCGCTTCGCGGCATTCGAGCGTGAGGTCGGACAGCGGCATGGCGCAGCACGCGAGCACGTAGCCCGCCGCGCGCTCCGCCGCCGTCAGCGCGTAATCCTGGGCGCCGCCGTGATCGACGCGGCCGTCGACGACCTTGCACTTGCAGGCGCCGCAGGCGCCGTTGCGGCAGCCGTAAGGCAGATGCTGGCCGGCTTCGAGCGCGGCGTGCAGCAGGGTCTCGTCGGCGCCGGTCGTGAAGCTGTGGCCGCTGGGCTGGAGGGTGATCTGGTAGGCCATGCGATAATCGTCCGATGCGAAGATTGCTGATAGTCGGTTGCGGCGACGTCCTCCGCCGCGTGCTGCCGGAACTCGTGCGCTGCTGGCGCGTCTATGCGCTGGTGCGCGAGCCCGATGCGGCCTTGCGGGCGCTGGGCGTCGTCCAGGTGCTTGGCGACCTCGACCGCCCGGCGACGCTGCGACGGCTTGCCGGCCTCGCCCATGCGGTGCTGCATAGCGCGCCGCCGGCAGCGGCCGGCACGACGGATGTCCGGACGCGGCGCCTGATCGCGGCTTTGCGAAGGTCGCGAAGTCTACCACGCAGGCTTGTGTACATCGGCACCAGCGGCGTCTATGGCGATTGCCGCGGCGCGCGGGTGAACGAGACGAGGCCGTTGCGGCCGGCGACGGCGCGGGCGCAGCGCCGCGCCGATGCGGAGCGCCAGTTGCGCGCCTTCGGCCGCGACTCGGGCTGTCGCGTTTCCATCTTGCGCGCCCCCGGCATCTACGCCGCCGACCGCTTGCCGCTGGAGCGCATCAAGCGGGGCGATCCGGTGCTGCGGGCGGAGGACGACGTGTATACGAACCACATCCACGCCGCAGACCTCGGCCGCGCCTGCCTCGCCGCGCTGCGCCGCGGGCGGCCCAATCGCGCCTACCACGCCAGCGACGACTCGGACGTGCGCATGGGCGACTGGTTCGACAAGCTCGCCGACGCCTGCGATTTGCCGCGTCCGCCGCGGGCGACGCGCGCCGAGGCGGTCGAGCGCCTGCCGTCCGTCATGCTATCGTTCATGAGCGAGTCGCGCCGGCTCGACAATGCGCGCCTGAAGAACGAACTCAAATTGGCGCTGCGCTACCCGACCATCGACGCCGGCCTCGCTGCCGCCCAGGGGAAATAGACAAATGTTGTGGGTCAAGTCCTTCCATATTTTTTTCGTCGTCAGCTGGTTCGCCGGCCTGTTCTATCTGCCGCGCGTGTTCGTTAACCTGGCGATGGTGCCGGCCGACAGCGCCGCCGAACGCGAGCGCCTGCTGCTGATGGCGCACAAGCTCTACAAGTTCGTCACGCCCATCGGCCTGCTCGCCGTCGCCCTCGGACTCTGGCTCTGGTTCGGCTACGGCTTTGCCGGCGGCTGGCTGCATGCCAAGACCACGCTGGTGCTGCTGCTGCTCGGCTATCACTTCTACTGCGGCCGCCTGCTCAAGACCTTCGCCGCCGGACGCAATACGCGCTCCGACGTCTGGTACCGCGTCTTCAACGAACTGCCGGTGTTCCTGCTGCTGGCCATCGTCATCCTCGCCGTGGTGAAACCGTTCTGATGGAAAACTTTTTCGCCCCTTGTCCGCGCGGCCTCGAAGGCCTGCTTGCCGAGGAACTGGCGGCGGCCGGCGGCCAGGATGTCCGCGTCGTGCCCGGCGGCGCGAGCTTTCGCGGCAGCTGGGAAGCCTGCTACCGCGCCAATCTCGAATCGCGCCTCGCCACGCGCATCCTCTGGAAGCTGGCGCAGGGCGCCTACGGCAGCGAGGAGGACGTCTATCGCCTCGCCCTGGCGCGCGACTGGCCGCAACTCTTCAGCGTCGACAACACGCTGCGCGTCTATGTCACCGCCCAGCGCTCGCCGCTGAAGAGCCTCGAGTTCGTCACGCTGCGCGTCAAGGATGCCGTCTGCGATCGCTTCCGCGACGCCTGCGACCGCCGGCCGAGCGTCGATACGCGCAATCCCGACGTGCGCGTGCACCTCTTTCTCACCGATCGCGAAGCGACGCTCTATCTCGACACTTCGGGCGAGCCGCTCTACATGCGCGGCCACAAGATCGCCAAGATCGAAGCGCCGCTGAAGGAAAACCTTGCCGCCGGCATCCTGCGCCTGTCCGGCTGGACGCCGGGCACGCCGCTGCTCGATCCGATGTGCGGCAGCGGCACCTTCCTCCTCGAAGCGGCGCAGATCAGCCTCGCCGACGCGCCGGGACTGGCCCGCGACGCCGGCGAATTCGGCCTCGAACGGCTGGCGAACTTCGATGCCGCCTTGTGGCGCCGCCTGCGCACCGAGGCGGCGCAGCGCCGCCTGGAGGCGACGCCGCTGCCGATCTGGGGCTCCGACGTCGCCGCCGATGCCGTCGCCCGCGCCAAGCAGAACCTTGCCCACGCCGGCCTCGACGATCTCGTGACGGTGGAGCGCGCCGACCTGCTCGAGCGCCTGCCGCCGGCCCCGGCCGGCATCCTGATCGCCAATCCGCCCTACGGCGAGCGCCTCGGCGAGGCTGCGGAACTCGCGGCTTTCTATCCGCGCCTCGGCGATGCGCTGAAGAAGCGCTTTCCCGGCTGGCGCTGCTATTTCCTTTCCGCCGATCCGCAACTGCCGAAGCTGATCGGCCTCAAGCCCTCGAAGAAAACGCCGCTGTTCAACGGCCAGCTCGAATGCCGGCTTTACGAATTCGTCGTCGTCGCCGGCAGCCATCGGCGCGAGCGGTGACCGGGGCCTGCGGCGCGCATCGCGTCTATAATCGTCCCATGCCCGTTCTCTCGCTGATCCCGGCCATCATCGGCAGCATTATCGAAGGCGCTGCCGACCAGGCGACCATTACCACCCCGGTCCAGTCCGCCGGACCGGTAGTGGGTCAGTTGCGCACACTGCCGGCGGCATCGCAGTTGGGCGAGATGGCGTCGGCGTCGATCGGCGTGGTGCAGATCAACGGCCAGATGCTGCCGCTGGCGCCGGGCGCGCAGATCCGCAACGAAATGAACATGATCGTCATGCCCACGACGATCCAGAAGCCCGTGCCGGTGCGCTACCTCGTCGACGCGATGGGCTATGTCTCGCGCGTCTGGATTTTGACTCCCGCCGAACTGGCCGCCTCCCGTTGATGACCAAGAAAGTGTTCATCCGCACCTACGGGTGCCAGATGAATGAATACGATTCCGACAAGATCGCCGACGTGCTCGCCGCGGCCGGGGTCACGGTCAAGGTCGACCATCCGGAAGATGCCGACGTCATCATCTTCAACACCTGCTCGGTGCGCGAGAAGGCGCAGGAAAAAGTGTTCCACGATCTCGGCCGCGTGCGCCTGCTGAAGCAGAACAACCCGAACCTGGTCATCGGCGTCGGCGGCTGCGTCGCCAGCCAGGAGGGCGCGGCGATCCTCGAACGCGCGCCCTATGTCGACGTCGTCTTCGGCCCGCAGACGCTGCACCGCCTGCCGCAGATGATCGCCGCGCGCCGCGCCGCCGGCCGCGCCCAGGTCGATGTCTCCTTCCCCGAGATCGAGAAGTTCGACGCCCTGCCCAACACCCGGGTCGAAGGCGCTTCGGCCTTCGTCTCCGTCATGGAGGGCTGCTCGAAGTTCTGCACCTTCTGCATCGTGCCCTACACGCGCGGCGAGGAAATGTCGCGGCCGGTCGAGGACGTGCTGACGGAGATCGCCGCGCTGGTCGCCCGCGGCGTCAAGGAAGTCACGCTGCTGGGGCAGAACGTCAACGCCTATCGCGGCCAACTCGGGGGCGCGATGGGCGATGACACGGCCGATCTTGCCTTCCTGATCGAGACCATTGCCGAGATGCCCGGCGTCGAGCGCATCCGCTACACGACCTCGCATCCGCGCGAAATGACCCAGCGCCTGTTCGACGTCTACGCGCGCGTGCCGAAGCTTGTCTCGCACCTGCACCTGCCGGTGCAGGCCGGCTCCGATCGCGTGCTGGCGGCCATGAAGCGCGGCTACACGGCGCTCGAATACAAGTCCATCGTCAGGAAGCTGCGCGCGGCGCGGCCCGACGTCTCGCTGTCCTCGGATTTCATCGTCGGCTTTCCCGGCGAGACGGACGACGATTTCGAGAAGACCATGAAGCTGATCGACGAGATCGGTTTCGACGCCAGCTTCTCGTTCATCTACAGCCCGCGACCCGGCACGCCGGCGGTGGAGCTGGCCGACGACACGCCGGCGGCGACCAAGTCGGCGCGCCTGATGCGCCTGCAAAAGCGCATCGAGGCGCAAGCCTTCGCGATTTCGCAAGCCATGGTCGGCACCGTCCAGCGCGTGCTCGTCGAAGCCCACGCCAAGAAGGATGCGCTCGAGCTTGCCGGCCGCACCGACAACAACCGCGTCGTCAATTTCGCCGGCCATGCGCGCCTCATCGGTCATTTCGTCGACGTGCGCATCGTCGGCGCCTTCCCGCACAGCCTGCGCGGCGAGATCGTCACGCACGAATCATGAACGCCGCGCGACCGCTGGACCTGACGCTGCACCCGGTCGACAACGAGCGGCTGGCCAACTTCTGCGGTCCGCTCGACGAGAACCTGCGCCAGGTCGAGACTGCTTATGACGTCACCATATCGCGGCGCGGCGAGCGCCTGCGCATCGGCGGCGACCACGCCCAGGCGCGGCTGGCGCAGCAGGCGCTGCAGCACTTCTACGAGCTGTCGAAGGCGCCGCTGTCGATCGACGACATCCAGCTCGGCCTGGTGGAATTGCGCAGCCGCAGCCAGGCCGTGCAGCCCGCCGCCGGCCTGCTGACGCGCAAGTCCGACCTGCACGGCCGCACCAAGAACCAGGTGCAGTACCTGCGCCAGATCCAGGAACACGACATCACTTTCGGCATCGGCCCGGCGGGCACCGGCAAGACTTATCTCGCCGTCGCCTCGGCCGTCGACGCCTTCGAGCGCGACATGGTGCAGCGCATCGTGCTGACGCGCCCGGCGGTCGAGGCCGGCGAGCGCCTGGGTTTCCTGCCCGGCGACCTGGCGCAGAAAGTCGATCCCTACCTGCGCCCGCTCTACGACGCGCTCTACGACCTCATGGGGTTCGACAAGGTGGCGCGCATGTTCGAGAAGCAGGCCATCGAGATCGCGCCGCTCGCCTATATGCGCGGGCGCACGCTGAACCATGCCTTCATCATTCTCGACGAAGCGCAGAACACCACGCCCGAGCAGATGAAGATGTTCCTCACGCGCATCGGCATCGGCGCCAAGGCCGTGGTCACCGGCGACGTCACGCAGGTGGACCTGCCCAAGGGCCAGAAGTGCGGCCTCGTCGAGGCGCGGCGCATTCTCGGCGAGGTGCGCGGCCTGGCCTTCACCGACTTCGATGCGTCCGACGTCGTGCGCCACCCGCTGGTCGCGCGCATCGTCGCCGCCTACGAGCAGCATGGCAACAGCCCCGAAAGACCCTGATTCCCCGCGTCGCCGCCAGGCGGCCGGACCGTCGCGCCCGTCCGCCGGCAAAGGGACGGGCGGCAGCTCGTCCGCTGCGCGGCGCGAAGCGCACCCGCTGAGTCTGTCGGTGCAATACGCCTGTAACGATGAGTCGCTACCCTCGCGGCCTTTCGTGCGGCGTTGCGTGCGGGCGAGTTGCGAGCGTGCGGCCGAAGTCACCGTGCGCTTCGTCGACGCCGCGGAGAGCCGCGCGCTCAACGCCGCCTATCGCCACAAGGACGCCCCGACCAACGTGCTTTCCTTTCCCTACGAGACCGCTCCAGTGACCGTCGGCGACCTCGCGATCTGCCTGCCCGTGGTGCTGACCGAGGCGCAGGCGCAGGGCAAGGCGGCGGCGGCCCACTTCGCCCATCTCATCGTGCATGGTATGCTGCATTTGCAGGGCTACGATCACGAAACCGGGCCGCAGGATGCGGCGCGCATGGAGGCGAAAGAGCGCGAGATCCTGGCCCGGCTCGGCTACCCCGATCCTTATTGACCTACCCTTGACGCATGGACCCTTCCCCTAGTCGACCCACCTTGCTTGAACGCCTCTCGGCGCTGCTGATGCGCAAACCCGAGGATCGCGAACAGCTTCTCGATCTTCTGCGCGGCGCCTTCGAACGCAACCTGCTCGACTCCGACGCCCTCACCATCATCGAAGGCGCGCTGCAAGTCTCCGACATGCAGGTGCGCGACATCATGGTGCCGCGCGCCCAGATGGATGTCATCGACATCGCCGACGCCCCGGAAAAGATCATCAACATCGCCATCGAAGCCGCGCACTCGCGCTTCCCCGTCATCGGCGAGAACCGCGACGACATCATCGGCATCCTGCTGGCGAAGGAACTGCTGCGCTACTTTGCCGGCAAGGAACTCGACTTGCGCGACAGCCTGCGCCCGGCCGTCTTCGTGCCCGAGTCGAAGCGTCTCAACGTGCTGCTGCGCGAGTTCCGCGCTTCGCGCAACCACATGGCCATCGTCGTCGACGAGTACGGCGGCATCGCCGGGCTGGTCACCATCGAGGACGTGCTTGAACAGATCGTCGGCGACATCGAGGACGAATACGACTTCGACGAGGCGGCCGACAACATCGTGCTCGACAACGCCGGCCGCTATCGCGTCAAGGCCACCACCGAGATCGCCGATTTCAACACGGCCTTCGGCACCGCCTTCTCCGACGAGGAGTTCGACACCGTCGGCGGCCTCGTCATCCACCAGCTCGGCCGCCTGCCCAAGCGCAACGAGACGCTGCAGCTCGACAACCTGCGCGTCCAGGTGCTGCGCGCCGACAGCCGGCGCGTGCATACGCTGCTGATCGATCCGCAGCGCGGACTCAAGCTCGCCGCGGAGTGAGTCCCCCCCCGAAAACGCCGCAAACGGCGTTCTCCCCCCGGGGGACCGAGAACCCCTTGGGGCGACCCGGTGTGTTTCTCGAGAGGCGCCAGCCGCTCGCCGCTTTTGCGCTGGGCGCGGCGACGGTGGCGGGCTTCGCGCCGTTCGGCATTTTCGTGCTGCCGTTTCTGACCCTGGCGTGGCTGCTGCGCGCCTGGCGCGAGGCCGCGCCGGCGCGCGCGGCGCGGCTCGGCTATGCCTGGGGACTGGGCTTCTTCCTCGCCGGCGTGTCCTGGGTCTATGTCAGCCTCAACGTCTTCGGCGACATGCCGATGCCGCTGGCGGCGCTGGCGACGCTGCTGTTCTGCGCCTTGCTGGCCGCCTTCCCGGCCGTGGCCGGCTACGCCTTCGCGCGCTGGCGCAGCGGCGCGGCCGGCCGCGACGCCTTGCTCGCCGCCGGTCTCTGGGAGCTCACCGAATGGCTGCGCGGCTGGATACTCACCGGCTTTCCCTGGCTCGCGCTCGGCTACTCGCAGTCGCCGCCGAGCCCGCTGGCGGGCTTCGCGCCGGTGCTCGGCGTCTATGGCATCGGCCTCCTCGTCGCGCTGACGGCGGCGGCGCTGGCCAGCGCCGCGAGCAAGCGGCGCACGGCGCTGCTCGTCGTGGCGCTGGCGGCGACGGGTTTCGCGCTGCGCGGCATCGCCTGGACGCAGCCCGCCGGTGCGCCGCTGAAAGTCGCCCTGCTTCAGGGCAACATTCCGCAGGGCATCAAGTGGGACCCGCAGCGCGCCACGCTCTCGCTGGAAACCTACGCCGCGCTGGCGCAGCGTTATCCGGCGGACTTGACGGTGCTGCCGGAAACCGCCATCCCGCTGTTCTTCGACGAAGCGCCGCGCGACCTGCTGGCCGATCTCACCGTGCATGGCCCGGCCTTGATCGGCGTCGCCGTGCGCATGAAGGACGATGGGCGGCCCAGCGGCTACACCAATGCCGCCGTCGCCCTCAGCCGGCGCGGCGCCGCCGCTTTCGACGTCCAGGCCTACGCCAAGCGCCACCTTGTGCCGTTCGGCGAATACGCGCCGCCGGGCTTTTCGTGGTTCTTCCGCCTCGCCAGCATTCCCATGTCGGACTTCACGGCGGGGCCGCCGCGGCAAGCGCCGCTCGCCGTCGCCGGGCAGAAGATCGCGCCCAACATCTGCTACGAGGACTTGTTCGGCGAGGAACTGATCCGGGCGCTGCCGGCGGCGACGCTGCTGGTGAATCTTTCCAACACCGCCTGGTTCGGCGATTCGCTGGCGCAGCCGCAGCACCTCCAAATCTCGCGCATGCGCGCCATGGAAACCGGCCGGCCGATGCTGCGCGCCACCAACACCGGCATGACCGCCGCCATTGCGCCCGACGGCCGCGTTGCCGCCGTGCTGGAACCTTTCAGCACCGGCGCGCTGGTGGTCGAAGTCCAGGGCTACGCCGGCGCCACGCCGTTCGTCCGCTACGGCAACACCGCCGCCGTGACGCTGGCGCTGGCGGCCTGCCTGCCGGCCTTGCGACGGCGCAGACGGGCGCCGCAGACCGATTCCCTTATACTTTAGTCTGGATGTTCCCTGCAGGAAGCGACATGACCTCCCCGACTATCGAGTGGTCGCCGGCGCTGGCGCTCGGCCATGCGGCGATCGACCGCCAGCACCAGAAGCTGTTCGACCTTGCCGCCGACATGGTCGGCGACCGCGACCAGGTGCGGGCGATGCGCACCCTGGCGGCGTTGAGCGAATACGTCATCGTCCATTTCCGCGACGAGGAAAAGCTGCTCGCAGGCATCGGCTACCCGAACCTGGCGGCGCACAAGCGCTTGCACGACACTTTCCGCACCCGCCTGGCGAAGCTTTACGGCAATGCCGGCGGCATGACGCTCGACCAGATTGCCGAGGAGGTCCGCCTGCTCATCAACGAGTGGCTGACCCAGCACATCATGGTCAGCGACCGCGAGTACGCGAAATACCTGCAGAAGTGAGCGGCCCTTGGCGCGCGGCGGATCGCGTGCGCGTTCGCGCCGCCGCCGTCGCGGAAGCTGGGAAACTCCGCCTTTCCCTGTAAAATCGCGGTTTTGCGATTTTGCAGGACTTGCCATGGCGGCGTCGAAACCGACTTTCCAGGAGATCATTCTCCAATTGCAACAATACTGGGGCAGGCAGGGCTGCGCCCTGCTGCAACCCTACGACATGGAAGTCGGCGCCGGCACCAGCCACACCGCCACTTTCCTGCGCGCGCTCGGTCCCGAGCCGTGGAAGGCCGGCTACGTGCAGCCTTCGCGCCGGCCGAAGGACGGCCGCTACGGCGAGAACCCGAACCGCATGCAGCACTACTACCAGTACCAGGTGGTGCTCAAGCCGGCGCCGGCGAACATCCTCGAACTCTATCTCGGCTCGCTGGAAACGCTCGGCTTCGACCTCAAGCAGAACGACATCCGCTTCGTCGAGGACGACTGGGAAAACCCGACGCTGGGCGCCTGGGGCCTGGGCTGGGAAGTCTGGCTCAACGGCATGGAAGTGACCCAATTCACCTACTTCCAGCAAGTCGGCGGCATCGACTGCAAGCCGATCACCGGCGAAATCACCTACGGCCTCGAGCGCCTGGCGATGTACCTGCAGGGCGTCGAGAACGTCTTCGACCTGGTGTGGACCGAAGGCCTCACCTACGGCGACGTCTATCACCAGAACGAGGTCGAGCAATCGACCTACAACTTCGAGCACAGTGATGCCGACTTCCTGTTCACCGCCTTCGGCGCCCACGAGAAGCAGGCCAAGCATCTGATGCAGGAACAGCTCGCGCTGCCGGCTTACGAACAGGTGCTGAAGGCGGCGCACACTTTCAACCTGCTCGACGCGCGCGGCGCCATTTCGGTCACCGAGCGCGCCGCCTACATCGGCCGCATCCGCAACCTCGCGCGCAGCGTGGCGCAGAGCTACCTCGACAGCCGCGCGCGGCTAGGCTTCCCCATGGCGCCGCGCGCTCATGCCGCCGAAGTCCTGGCGCAACTGAACGCAAAGAAGGCGGCCTAGGATGAGCGCGAACCTGCTGATTGAACTCTTCGTCGAGGAACTGCCGCCGAAGGCGCTGAAGAAGCTGGGCGAAGTCTTCGCCCAGACGCTGTTCCAGACCCTGAAGGCGCAAGGCCTGTGCGCCGATGCTGCCGGCGTGACGCCGTACGCTTCGCCGCGGCGCCTCGCCGCCCACGTCACCGCCGTGCTGCCGCAGGCGGCCGACCGCGCGGTGACGCAGAAGCTGATGCCGGCAGCCGTCGGCCTCGATGCCGCGGGCCACGCCACGCCGGCGCTGCTGAAAAGACTCGCCGCGCTTGGTGCCGATGCGTCGGTGGTGCCGCAACTGCGCCGCCAGAGCGAAGGCGACGGCAAGGCCGAAGTGCTCTATTTCGACAGCACCGCCAAGGGTGCCGCGCTCGCCGACGGCTTGCAGAAAGCCATCGAGGCGGCGATGGCCGCGCTGCCGATTCCGAAGGTCATGACCTACCAGCTGGCCGACGGCTGGAGCACGGTGAACTTCGTGCGTCCGGCGCATGGCCTGGTCGCGCTGCATGGCGCCGACGTCGTGCCGATCGGAGTGCTGGGCCTCGCGGCCGGCCGCACCACTCGCGGCCACCGCTTCGAAGCCGCGCGCGATTCCATCGTGCTCAAGGATGCGGACAGCTATGCCGCGCAACTCGAAGCCGAGGGCGCGGTGATCGCCAGCTTCGCCGCGCGCCGCGCCGAGATCGCGCGCCAGTTGGCCGTCGCCGCCGCCAAGGCTGGCGGCCAGCCGATCGCCGACGACGCCCTGCTCGACGAAGTGACGGCGCTGGTCGAACGCCCCAACGTGCTGATCGGCCAGTTCGAGGCGGCCTTCCTCGAAGTGCCGCAGGAATGCCTGATCCTGACCATGAAGGCGAACCAGAAATACTTCCCGCTGCTGGACGCCGCGGGCAAGCTGACCAACCAGTTCCTCATCGTCAGCAACATCCGTCCGGCCGATCCTGCCGCCGTGGTCGGCGGCAACGAGCGCGTCGTGCGCCCGCGCCTCGCCGACGCCAAGTTCTTCTTCGACCAGGACCGCAAGAAGCCGCTCGAGGCGCGCGTGCTGGGCCTCGCCAAGGTCGTCTATCACAACAAGCTCGGCACCCAGGGCGAGCGCGTGCAGCGCGTCTGCGCCATCGCCCGCGCCATCGGCAGCGAGCTCGGCGGCGAAGCGCTGGCGAACCAGGCCGACCGCGCCGCGCTGCTGGCGAAGGCCGACCTGCTCACCGACATGGTCGGCGAGTTCCCCGAACTGCAAGGCATCATGGGCCGCTACTACGCGCTCCACGACGGCCTGCCGGCGGACATCGCCGACGCCATCGAAGACCACTACAAGCCGCGCTTCGCCGGCGACAGCCTGCCGCGCGGCCGCGTCGGCACCGTCGTTGCGCTGGCGGACAAGCTCGAAACGCTGACCGGCATGTTCGGCATCGGCCAGGCGCCGACCGGCGACAAGGATCCGTTCGCGCTGCGCCGCCATGCGCTGGGCGTGATCCGCATGTTGAGCGAAGGCGATCTCGATCTGCCGCTCGACAGTCTGCTGGCGGCCGCCGCCAGCGCCTTCGGCAACGTCGGCGAATTCAAGCCGGCTGCTGCGGCGCTGGCCGACTTCATCTACGAGCGCCTCGCGGGCAGCCTGCGCGAGCAGGGCTACTCGGCGCAGGAAGTCGATGCCGTCGTCAGCCTGCGCCCGCAGCGCCTCGGCGACATTCCCAAGCGCCTCGCCGCGGTGCGCGCGTTCGCGGCGCTGCCCGAGGCCGCGAGCCTCGCCGCAGCCAACAAGCGCGTCGGCAACATCCTGAAGAAAGTCGACGGCAGCGTCGTCGCCCGGGTCGATGCCGCACTGCTCAAGGAACCGGCCGAAACCACGCTCGACGGCACGCTGGCGCTGGTGAAGCCGCAGGCCGACGCCGCCTTCGCCAGCGGCGATTACACCGCCTCCCTGCAGGCCCTGGCGGCGCTGCGCGAGCCGGTGGATGCCTTCTTCACCGACGTCATGGTGAATGTCGAGGACGCCGCCTTGC
Organism: Rhodocyclaceae bacterium; assembly: GCA_028713915.1. Lineage (GTDB taxonomy): Bacteria > Pseudomonadota > Gammaproteobacteria > Burkholderiales > Rhodocyclaceae > Nitricoxidireducens. Next base: position 20,657 of record JAQTNK010000030.1, read on the forward strand.
GCGCCAATCGGCTCGGCCTGCTGGCCACGCTGCACCAGGCGATGAACCGGATTGCGGACCTCTCGAAGCTGTCCGCATGAAGCTCATCATTCTCGATCGCGACGGCGTCATCAATTACGATTCCGACCAGTACATCAAGTCGCCCGAGGAATGGCGGCCGATTCCCGGCAGCCTCGATGCGATCGCGCGGCTCAACCAGTGGGGCTATCGCGTCGTCGTCGCGACCAACCAGTCCGGCGTCGGCCAGGGTCTCTACGAGATGGACACGCTCAACGCGATCCACGACAAGATGATCAAGGCGGCGGCGCAGGTCGGCGGCCGCATCGACGCGATCTTCTTCTGTCCGCACACCAACGCCGACAACTGCGACTGCCGCAAGCCGAAGGCCGGGCTGTTCCGCGACATCGCCGCGCGCTACAACGTCGACCTGGCCGGCGTGCCCGCGGTCGGCGATTCCCTGCGCGACTTGCAGGCGGCGGTGGCCGTCGATGCCCAGCCGATCCTGGTGCTGACCGGCAAGGGCACGCTGACGCTCGAAAATCCGGCGCTGCCGGCGGTGACGGCGGTCTTCCCCGACCTCGCCGCGGCCGTGGCGAAAATCGTGGCGCCATGAGCTTTCTGCGCTCGGCCTTGTTCATGGTCTTGCTGGTGCTGGCGACGCCGCCGTTTGTTCTTCTTCTCCTGCTGCTGTTCTGGCTGCCGGCGCGCCAGCGCCGCCTGTTCGTCATGCTCTGGGTGCATCCCGTCGCCTGGCTGGTGCGGCACCTGCTGCGCATCGATCACCGCGTGCTCGGCCGCGAGAACCTTCCCGCCGCGCCGTGCATCGTGCTCTGCAAGCACCAGTCGGCGTGGGAGACCATCGTGCTGCAGCAGATCATTCCCCTGACTTCGTTCGTCTACAAGCGCGAACTGCACTGGCTGCCCTTCTTCGGCTGGGGCCTGTGGCTGATGCCGTTCGTCGCCATCGATCGCGGCGCCGGCAAGCAGGCCTTGACGCAAGTGGCCGAACGCGGCAAGCGGCGTCTGGCCGAAGGTTATTCTGTCGTCATTTTTCCCGAGGGCACGCGCGTGCCGCCCGGCCACAAGAAGCGCTACAAGGTCGGCGGCGCCCACCTTGCCGTCCGCTCCGGCGCCCCCGTCGTGCCGGTGGCCCTGAACTCCGGCGAGTGCTGGGGCCGCCAGGCCTTCTTCAAGCGCCCCGGCGTCGTCACCGTCAGCATCGGCCCGGCGATTGACCCGGCCGGCCTAAGCGCGGAAGATATCAACCTTCGCGCCGAGACCTGGATCGAAAACGAGATGCGTCGCATCAGTCCCCACCTTTACCGTGATGAAGCCCAAGCGTAGCGGCGTCCTGGCGCAGGCTCCGGCGTGCGCCGGCACACGTTACGAGGGCACCCGGCCCCGCCATCCGCAACTCGCGCTGCGGCTCGACTGTGAAGCGCCCGATCCGGGCGCGCGCTGGCGCGACGGTGCGCGCTTGCCTTACCTCGGCGGCGAGATCGTGCTGGCGCTGGATACCGGACGCCGCGCCGCCGCGCTCGAAGACGGCGTGCTCCACTTGCCGCTGCCGCCCGAAGCGACGCCGCGCCAGATCCAGGATGGCGCCGAAGCCTGGTTGCGCAAGGAAGCGGCGCGGCTGCTGGCGGTCTGCGTCGCCATCGAGGCGCGCCGGCTCGGCCGTCCGGCGCCGGCCTGCTCGCTGTCGTTCGCGGCGCGCGCCTGCTGGATTCAGATCGACGGCCGCGGCGGCCTGCGCTGCAACTGGCGCTTGATCGAACAGCCGCTGGAGACCATCGAGCAAGCCATTGCGCCGGCCATCGCCAAGCTGCCGGTGGCCGTGGCGAGCGCCGATCTTTTCGCCTTCGCCGCATGAGCGGTTCCGCCGCGACGACGCCGCGGCGCGGCATTCTTCCCCCGCAGGACGAGGTAACGCCCGCGGCGGCGCCGCGCGTCGTCGCCCTGCCCGAGCAGCTTTCCCTTTTCCGCCTGCCGCCGGCCGCTCCCGCGACGAAGACGCGACACGTGCAAATCGGCGCGCGCATCGTCGCCTATGAACTCCTCACCGGTCGCCGTCGCCTCGTCATGACCATCGACGAGCGCGGCCTGCGCATCGGTGCGCCGCGCCTGATCACTGTCGCCGCGATCGAAGCCTTCGTGCGCGCTCACGGCGATTGGGTGCTGCAGAAACTCGACGAACATTCGGCGCGCAATGCGCGGCGCCACTTCGCCATCCGCGACGGTGCCACGTTTCCGCTGCTCGACGGCGAAGGCCGCCTGCGCGTCACGGCCGGCGCCAATCGCGTCCTCTGGCAAGACAATCTGCTGGTGCTCGCGGCGAAGGCGAACGCCGACCTCGACGCGCTGGCGCGGCGCGGCTTGCAGCGGCGCGCGCTGGACGTCTTCGGCGAACGCCTGGCGCTCGCGGCGCAGCTCGCCGGCTGCCGGCCGCCGCCGCTGGCGCTGTCGTCGGCACGCACGCGCTGGGGCAGCTGCAGCCGGCAAAGCGGCATCCGCCTGAACTGGCGGCTGATCCACCTGCCGCTGGCGCTCGTCGATTACGTCGTCGCCCATGAAGTCGCGCACCTCGTCGAGATGAACCACAGTCCGCGCTTCTGGGTCGAAGTGGAGCGGCTCTGTCCGGGCTGGCGTGAAGCGCGGCGCGAACTCAAGGCGCGCGCCGCCTCGATTCCCCTGATCTGAGGAATATCCAATGCGCATACTCCACACCATGCTGCGCGTCGGCGACTTGGAGCGGTCGCTGGCGTTCTACACCGAAGTGCTCGGCATGCGCCTGCTGCGGCGCCACGACTATCCCGAAGGCAAGTTCACGCTGGCCTTCGTCGGCTATGCCGAAGAGAAGGATGGCGCGGTGCTGGAGCTGACCTACAACTGGGGCGTCGACCAGTACGAGCTCGGCAGCGCGTATGGGCATATCGCCATCGAGGTGGAAGACGCCTACGCCGCCTGCGCGGAGATCAAGCGCCGCGGCGGCAACGTCGTGCGCGAGGCCGGTCCGATGAAGGGCGGCACCACGGTGCTGGCCTTCGTGCAGGATCCGGACGGCTACAAGGTGGAACTGATCCAGCGCAAGGCTTAGCGACGGCCTAGAGCCCCAGTTCGGCGTTGAGGGCGGCCACCACTTCCTCGACGGCGACGACGGCCGCGTCGAGCAGTTGCGGCGCCTGCGCGAGATCGCCGCTCTTGCCGGCCAGTTCCAGTTCCCGCGTTGCCTGGACGGCGCGCGCGGCCCAGAAATTGGCGACCGCGCCTTTGACGGCATGCGCCGCGCTGCGCAACGCTTCCGCGTCGGCGGCGGCGAGCGCCAGGTGCAGCCGAGCGAGACTTTCGGGCCAGCTGGCGACGAACAGGCTGGCGATCTGTGCCAGCAATTCCTCGTCGCCGCCGAGATTCTCAAGCGTGGCGGCGCGGTCGAAGGGGGCAGTGGCCAGCGGCATCGGTGTGTCCAGGGGTGGGAACTGCCCTAGGCTGTCGGGGCATATTGTCGGCCTTCAAACGCCGTGGCCGCGATCGCGGCGGCTCGCCGCGCGTGAGGCGCCGCGGCACGCGCCGGCAAGCAGCGGCGGCCGGGATTCATTCGCCGGGAAGACGCACTGCGCCCGAGGACAGCAGGAGCGACGGCGGCGGCGTCAGTCCCTTCTTCTGGTAATAGTCGCGCGCCATGGCATGGTCGGTGATCAGGATGTGCCGATAAATCCAGGTCGTCAGGAATTCCAGCAGGTGTTCGGTAGTCGCCTTGGCGTCTTCGTCGCGGGTGCGCCAGAGGTCGGTCAATTCCCCCACGAACGACGTGTGGGCGCGCTGGTGGGCGGTCAGGTCATCTTCGGCGATCCCCGCCTCCGCCATCAGCTGCTCTTCCAGCGCAAAGTGCTCCGTGGCGTAGTCCGTGAGCTTGTGGAAGGCGTCATCGACTTCAGCGGGGAGGGGATTGCCGGCCGCGACCTTGTGCAGGTTGTTCACCAACGCCACGAGACCCTCATGCTGGCGGTCGATGGTCTTGATGCCGGTAAGGAAGTGATATCCCCATTGAATCGTCATGCAAACCTCCGCGGCCGCAATGTCGGGGCAGCCCAAGATAAAGGAAACGCAAAGTCGCCACGCGTCGGCATGGCCAGCCGGGATTCTACCGTCTTTGCCGCGCTTTCCATCCGGGATGGACAGCGCCGCCGAAGAGCCGCCTTGGGCTGAGGGCGAGGAAAACGGAAACTGCTCTCAGCGCTGAGAGCCGTTCTTTCGCATTGGTGGGCCCGGTGGGACTCGAACCCACGACCAAAGGATTATGAGTCCTCTGCTCTAACCGACTGAGCTACAGGCCCTGAAACCGCACGACAGTTTTGTCGACTTTGCCTTGCCGTGCCGTTGGCACAGTCTTCGGCTCGTCTTCGCGCTGCGTGCGGTCTTGGTGACTTATTCCGCGCCGTCGAGGAAGCTGCGCAGCTTCTCGGAGCGCGACGGGTGCCTGAGCTTTCTCAGCGCCTTGGCTTCGATCTGGCGGATGCGCTCGCGCGTGACGTCGAACTGCTTGCCCACTTCTTCGAGCGTGTGGTCGGTGTTCATCTCGATGCCGAAGCGCATGCGCAGCACCTTCGCTTCGCGCGGCGTCAGGCTGTCGAGAATCTCCTTCGTCACTTCGCGCAGAGAGGCGTAGAGCGCGGCGTCGGAGGGCGACAGCGTCGAGGAATCCTCGATGAAGTCGCCGAGGTGGGAATCGTCGTCGTCGCCGATCGGCGTCTCCATCGAGATCGGCTCCTTGCTGATCTTGAGGATCTTGCGGATCTTCTCTTCCGGCATCTCCATCTTGATCGCCAGCGTCGCCGGGTCGGGCTCGAGGCCCGTCTCCTGCAGGATCTGGCGGCTGATGCGGTTCATCTTGTTGATGGTCTCGATCATGTGCACCGGGATGCGGATGGTGCGCGCCTGGTCGGCGATCGAGCGGGTGATGGCCTGGCGAATCCACCAGGTCGCATAGGTCGAGAACTTGTAGCCGCGGCGGTATTCGAACTTGTCCACGGCCTTCATCAGGCCGATGTTGCCTTCCTGGATCAGGTCGAGGAACTGCAGGCCGCGGTTCGTGTATTTCTTGGCGATGGAGATCACCAGGCGCAGGTTGGCCTCGGTCATCTCGCGCTTGGCGCGGCGGGCCTTGGCTTCGCCGGTGGACATCTGCTTGTTGATGTCCTTGAGTTCCTTCAGCGGAATGCCGATGCGCGTCTGCAGGTCGATCAGCTTCTGCTGCTCTTCGATGATGGCCGGCGCGGCGCGCATGAGCTGGGCGCCGTAAGGCTTGCCCGCCTGCACTTCGTGCTTGAGCCACTCCATGTTGGTCTCGTTGCCGGGGAAGATCTTGATGAAGTGCGGCCGCGGCATGTGCGCCTTGTCGACGCAGAGATGCAGGATCTTGCGCTCGTGGCTGCGCGCGGCTTCCACCATGCCGCGCACCGAGTCGCACAGGCGCTCGGTGGTGCGGGCAGTGAAGCGGATGTTCATGAGCTCGCCGGAAATCTGCCGCTGGATGCGCAAGTAGGCCTTGTCCTGCGAGCCCCGCTTGGTCAGCGCCGCCATCTGCTTGCCGTAGTACTCGTGAATGAGCGCGAAGCGTTCGAGGGCGGACTGCTTCAGTTGCAGCAGCGAGGCGGAAATCTTGGCGCTGCCGTCTTCGTCCTCGTCGTCGCCTTCATCTTCCTCGATCGCCGCTTCTTCGTCCTCGGCCAGCGCCTCGATGTCGTTCGTGGCGTTCGGGTCGATCAGGCCGTCGATGACTTCGTCGATGCGCATTTCGTCGCGCGCCACCTTGCCGGCCAGTTCGAGGATCTCGGCGATCGTGGTCGGGCAGGCCGAGATGGCCTGGATCATGTGCTTCAGGCCGTCCTCGATGCGCTTGGCGATTTCGATTTCGCCTTCGCGCGTCAGCAGTTCGACCGAGCCCATTTCGCGCATGTACATGCGCACCGGGTCGGTGGTGCGGCCGAATTCGGATTCGACGGTGGACAGCGCCTGCTCGGTTTCCTCTTCGACTTCCGCCTCGTCGACGGCCGCTGCGCCGGCTTCCGTGAGCAGCATTTCTTCGGCGGCGGGAGCCTCGTCGAAGACCTGTATGCCCATGTCATTGAAGGTGGAGATGATGGACTCGATCTGCTCGGCGTCCACGAGGTCGTCGGGCAGATGGTCGTTGATCTCGCCGTAGGTGAGGAAGCCGCGCTCCTTGCCGAGCGCGATCAGGTTCTTCAGCCGCGTGCGCTTGGTCTCGAGGTCGATGGGCTGGGTCGGCGCGGCCGTCAGCGTCGGGTGCTTGTCCTTGCCGCGCTTGGCCTTGGGTTCGCTCTTGGGCTCGGCCTTGGCGGCAGGCGGCTGCGGCGCCGCTTCGGGCATCGCCGCGCTTGCCGGCGCCGCCTTGGCCATCGGCTTTGCCGCGGGAGCGGGGGTCTTCGCCGGGGTTTTCTCCGCTTGCGGCTTGGCGGGCTGAGCTCTGGGCGCAACCACCTTGGCCGGTGCCTTCACCGCGACCGCTTCTTTCTTGGAAGCTGGCTTTGCGGCGGCTTTGGACTTGGACTGTTTTGCGGTTTCCTTCGGCATGACGTTCCTCGGAAATGACTATTCCCCGGCCGAGAATGCCGGGGAAAACCATATATTATATGTGAAGAATCACTCGCTTGGCTGGGTTTTTTGGCTTTGCGCCTTGCGCGCCAGGAGTTCGCGCAGTTCCTCGGGGGTGACGCTGCCGGCGCGAGCTTTTTGGTTCAGCGCGGCGATTTCGCGCGTCAGGTCTTTCTCGCGCAGGCGTTCCAGGGCATCGACGAAGACGGCTTCAAGTTCGCCGGGATCGGGTTCGTCCTGCGCCATCAGCGGCGCCAGGCTCGACAGCGTGGCTTCGTGCGGCGTGCCGCGAAACGACTCGATCAGCATGCCGATGCCGCCGGCCGGCAGTTCGCCGTGATCGACGCGATCGGCGATGGCATGCAGCAAGGCGCCCTGCGGATCTTCCGCGGACACGCGCTCGAGCGGAATGCGCGCGGCCCGCTCGGGCTTGTAGAGCACCGGTTCGAGCAGCGCGTGCTCGAGCGTCATGGCGACGGTGCGGTGGCGCGGCCGCGGCGGCGGCGGCCGGCCGCGCGTCGGCGGCTTGATGCCGCACTGGTCCTCGACTTCGGCCTGCGTCATGGCGGCGGCCTTGGCGACGGCCTTGGTCAATTGCACGCGCAATACGGGGGCGGCGAGCTTTTGCAGGTGCGGCTTGGCGTCGTGGACGAGCCGCGCGCGGTCTTCGGCGCTGCGTTCGAGGTCGAGGCCGGCGCAGAGTTCGCGCATCAGGAACTCGGTCAGCGTCGTCGGCTGGGCGGCGAGCCGGCGAAACGCATCGGCGCCTTCGGCGCGCACGAAGCTGTCGGGATCGTGCTCGGTGGGCAGGAACAGGAAGCCGACGCTGCGGTCGTCGGCGAGCTGTTCGAGGCTGGCTTCGAGCGCGCGCCATGCCGCCTTGCGGCCGGCGGCGTCGCCGTCGAAGCAGAACACCACTTTCGACGCCTGGCGCAGAAGCTTATGCACGTGGCTGGGCGTGCAGGCCGTGCCGAGCGTGGCGACGGCGTTGCCGACGCCATGCTGCGCCAGGGCGACGACGTCCATGTAGCCTTCGACGACGATCACCTGGTCGCTGTCGCGGATGGCCTGGCGCGCTTGCGCCAGGCCGTAGAGTTCGCGGCCCTTCTCGAACAGCGGCGTCTCCGGCGAGTTGAGGTATTTCGGCCCGGCGGCGGCGTTCTCCGCCTGCGCCGCCTTGTGGTCGCCGATGAAGCGCCCGCCGAAGCCGATGACGTTGCCGCGCTGGTCGAGGATCGGGAACATGACGCGGTCGCGGAAGCGGTCGTAGCGGCGGCCTTGCTCGTTTTCGATGACGAGGCCGCATGCGGCCAGCGCGCTGTCGTTGTAGTCGGGGAAGGCCGCCTGCAGGCCTTGCCAGTCGTCGGGCGCGTAGCCCAGGCCGAAGCGCGCGGCGATCTCGCCGGTCAGGCCGCGTCCTTTCAGGTAGTCGATGGCCTTGGGCGAAGCCTTCAGCTGCTCCTTGTAGAAGCGCGCGGCACGGGCCATGAGTTCGGTCAGCGGCGCCTTCTTCGCGCGCTCGGTCTGGATGCGCTCGGACACCTGCGGCACCTGCATGCCGGCGTTGTGGGCCAGATCCTCGACCGCCTCGATGAAGCCGACGCCCGCATACTGCATGACGAAGCCGATGGCGCTGCCGTGGGCGCCGCAGCCGAAGCAGTGGTAGAACTGCTTGCTCGGGCTGACGGTGAAGGAGGGCGTCTTTTCCGAGTGGAAGGGGCAGCAGGCCGAGTAGTTGGCGCCGGCCTTGCGCAGGGCGACGTAGCGCTCGACCACGTCGACGATGTCGACGCGGGCCAGCAATTCCTGGATGAACGACTCGGGGATCACGACGCGATTATGCGCCGCTCACTTGGCACCAAGCTTGGCCTTGACGAGCCTGGAAATTTCGCCCATGTCGGCGCGGCCGGCGACCTGGGGCTTGACGAGCGCAATCACCTTGCCCATTTCGGCGGGCGACTGGGCGCCGGAAGCGGCGACGGCGGCGGCGACGATGGCTTCGATCTCGGCGCTAGAGAGCGCCTGCGGCATATAGGCCGTCAATACCGCGGCTTCGAATTTCTCGGCATCGGCGAGGTCCTGGCGCTTGGCGGCCTCGTATTGGGTGATCGAGTCCTTGCGCTGCTTGAGCATCTTCTCGATGACCGCGACGACGCCGGCATCCTCGAGCTCGATGCGCTCGTCGACTTCCTTTTGCTTCATCGCCGCCATCAGCAGGCGGATCGCGGCCAGTCGTGCCGTGTCGCGGGCCTTCATGGCGGCTTTCATGTCATCGTTGATGCGGGTCTTGAGCGACATGTCGATCTCCTCGGCGCCCTCGGGCGTCATAGCGTAGGGCCGCTGCCAAGCGGCGCTGGCGAAACCAAATGCAAACGCCGGCAGCGCTTGCGCGGTGCCGGCCGATTGCGGGCGGAAAAGCTCGCTCTTAGTAGAGCTTTTGCGGCAGCTGCTGGCTGCGGATGCGCTTGTGATGGCGCTTCACGGCGGCGGCCAGCTTGCGCTTGCGCTCGGAAGTGGGCTTCTCGTAGAACTCGCGCGAACGCAGCTCGGTGAGCAGGCCCGCCTTCTCGATGGTGCGCTTGAAGCGGCGAATGGCCACTTCGAAAGGCTCGTTTTCCTTGAGACGAATGCCAGGCATTGAGTTGTTCCTGATGAAATGCGGGAATGAAATTCAGTGAAGGCCCATGACCCGCGCAGCGGACATCGTGCCAAAACTAAGAGCCCGGCATTCTATCCGTTTTTCGCCGCGTGTCAAAGGTAGAATCCGGCCCCATGCTAGTTCTCGGTATCGAATCGTCCTGCGACGAAACCGGCGTCGCGCTCTACGACACGGCGCGCGGCCTGCGCGGCCATGCCGTGCACACCCAGGTCGCCATGCACGAGGCCTATGGCGGCGTCGTGCCGGAGCTCGCCTCGCGCGACCACATCCGGCGACTGGTGCCGCTGCTGCGCGCCGTGCTGGCGCAAGCCGGCGCTCACAAGTCCGACATCGACGCGGTCGCCTACACGGCCGGTCCGGGTCTCGCCGGCGCGCTGCTGGTGGGGGCGAGCTTCGCCGAAGCCTTGGCCAAGGCGCTGGCCGTGCCGGCGCTGCCCGTGCACCACCTCGAAGGCCACCTGCTCTCGCCGCTGCTCGCGACAGATCCGCCGGCCTTCCCTTTCGTCGCCCTGCTGGTTTCGGGCGGCCACACCCAGCTCATGCGCGTGACCGCAGTAGGCGCTTACGAATTGCTCGGCGAATCGCTCGACGACGCCGCCGGCGAGGCTTTCGACAAGACGGCCAAGCTCCTCGAACTCGGCTACCCGGGCGGCCCGGCCCTGGCCAAGCTGGCGGAGCAGGGCGGCCCCGGCCGCTTCCGCCTGCCGCGGCCGATGCTGAATTCAGGCGATTTCGATTTCAGCTTTTCCGGACTCAAGACGGCCGTGCTCACCGCCGCGCGTGAGCGCCCGCTCAGCGCCGCGGAGAAGGCCCAGCTCGCCTGGGAATTCCAGGAGGCGGTCACCGAGGTGCTGGCCGTCAAGGCGCTGGCGGCGCTCAAGCATTGCGGGCTGGCGCGGCTGGTGGTGGCCGGCGGCGTCGGCGCCAACCGGCGGTTGCGCGAACGGCTCGACGCCGCGACGGCCGCCCGGCATCTGCGCGTCTTCTATCCGGAACTGGAGCTTTGCACCGACAACGGCGCGATGATCGCCTTCTGCGGCGCGCAGCGGCTGATGGCGGGCGCCGGTCCGCTGGGCAGCGGCGCCTTCGCCATCCGGCCGCGCTGGCCCCTGCAGGAACTGATGGGCGTTTGACGGCCGCTACTGGGCGGCCGCCGCGCTTTTCTTCTTGCCGATGCGGCTCTCCGTACCGGCAAGCAGTTTGCGGATGTTCTCGCGGTGGCGCCAGAACAGCAGCACGGACATGACGGCGACGGCGACGGCGACCTCGCCGCCGACGATGCCCCAGGCGGCGAAGGGCGCCACCGCGGCGGCCGCGAGCGCGGCCAGCGACGAATAGCGGAACAGCGCCGCGGCGGCGACCCAGGTGAGCGCGCAGACCAGGGCCAGCCAGCCCGAAAAGCCCGCCAGCACGCCTAGCGCGGTCGCCACGCCCTTGCCGCCGCGAAAGCCGAGGAAAAGCGGAAAGATGTGGCCGAGGAAGGCCGCCAGTCCGGCCGCGGCAATGCCAATGGCATCGGCGCCGAGGAGGCCGGCGAGCCACATCGCCAGCCAGCCCTTGGCGGCGTCGCCGAGCAGCGTCAGCAGCGCGGCGGCCTTGTTGCCCGAGCGCAGCACATTCGTGGCGCCGGGATTCTTCGAGCCGAAGCTGCGCGGATCGGGAAGGCCGAAGGCTTTGGAGACGAGCACTGCAAACGGCAGCGAGCCGAGCAGGTAACCGAAAACTGCAAATCCGAGCAGGGTCATGGCAAATTTCCTAGAATGGCCGGAATTCTAATCGACCCCATCCTATGGATTTCATTTTCATCGAGGACATGCGCGTCGAGGCCCATGTCGGCATCTACCCGCGCGAACGCGCGGCACCGCAGAGCCTGGAGATCAGCCTGACGTTCGGCGTGCCCGACGAGGCGGCGCGCGACGACGACATCGCCAAGACCATCGACTATGCCATCGTCATCGCCCGGGTGCGGCAGGAACTGGCGGCGCGCCACTTCAACCTGCTGGAAACCCTGGGCGAATACGTGATCGGGCTGATGCTCGAAGAGTTCCGCGCGCCGTGGATCAAGATCAGCATCGCCAAAGTCGGCGTCGCCAAGGGCGTGCGCCGCGTCGGCGTGCAGATCGAGCGCTCGCGGACGTGACGCACTGACGCCATGGCCGGCGGCAAGCAGCGGCGGGTGAACCTTGCCTTGCAAGGAGGTGGAGCCCACGGCGCCTTCACCTGGGGCGTGCTCGACCGCCTGCTCGAAGACGGGCGCGTGTACTTCGACGGCGTCAGCGGCACCAGCGCCGGTGCGATGAATGCGGTCGTCCTCGCCAACGGCTTGATGAGCGGCGGCAATGACGGCGCGCGCGCGGCCTTGGCGGCCTTCTGGGCCGCCGTCGCCGGCAGCCAGCCGTATAAGGCCGCCGTGCCCGCGCTGGATGGCGAGAACATCGCCCTGGCGCCAGCGCTCAAGGCGATGCTGCGCTGGACCAGCTACCTGTCGCCCGGCCAGCTCAATCCCTTCGACCTCAATCCGCTGCGCGACATCGTCGAGGCACAGATCGACTTCGCACGCCTGCGGACGGCGAGCCCGGTCAGGCTCTTCATTGCCGCCACGCACGCCAACTCCGGCAAGCTGCGGCTGTTTCGCCAGCCCGAACTGTCGGCCGACGCCCTGCTCGCCTCGGCCTGCCTGCCGACCATCCATCGCGCCGTCGTCATCGACGGCGAGCCGTACTGGGACGGCGGCTTTGCCGCCAACCCGGCGGTATTCCCGCTGTTCTACGAATGCGACAGCCGCGACATCCTGCTGGTGCTGCTGGCGCCGCTGAAGCACAAGGAAACGCCCGATTCGGCGGCGGCGATCAAGGATCGCGTGCTCGAGCTGACGTTCAATTCCACCTTCCTGCGCGAGATGCGCATGTTCGCCCACCTGCGCGAGTACGTCAGCCGTTCGTGGCTGCCGCTCGGACGCTTCGAGCGACGCATCGTCCGCAGCCATTTCCACGTCATCGAGGCCGAGGATCTGATGTGCCAGCTGACGACGGAAACCAAGCTGACGGCGGACATGCGCTTCTTCGAGATGCTGCGCGACCGCGGCCGCGAGCGCGCGCAGGACTGGCTGCAGGCCCACGCGGAAGATGTCGGCCGCCGCTCCACGGTCGAGCTGTCGGAGCTGTTTTACTGAAAGCTTCTTTGACGCGGCGTGAACCGTCGTCTACCGTGTAGATATTAAGGCGGCTGCAAGAGCGCCACGTCAATCAACGGGAGGACATGATGACTGATCGAGCCGAGTCGGCGCCCATGGCGTGGGACGCCGCGATATCCACGGGAGTCGCTTCGCTGGACGAGCAGCACCGGTCGCTGTTCGAGTGCCTGAATCTGCTCGAGGAAGCCGCCGTGGAACGAAGCATGCTGCGCACCTTCCATGTCATGGAACAATTGAGCAACTACGTCCACAGCCATTTCGCCGAGGAAGAGTTCCTCATGCGCATGCACGATTTTCCTGGTCTGGCCGGCCATATGCGGGAACATCGCAGTTTTACCAACCGGCTCCACCAGCTGCGCAAGATCTACCTGGATCGCGACATCTCCCGGGACCTGGTCGTGATGCTCAGGGAGTGGCTGACGCACCATGTCGCGCAGACGGACATGGAATACGTTCCCTACCTCACCGCCGCGCGCCGCCTCGACCTGGGCCTGCCCGCCGTCGCGGCGAACGACAGCGCCAGCCTGGCGCACCCGGCGCATGCCGAAGCGCTCGACCGTTTGCCGCGATTTACTTGAGCAGGTTCTGCAATTGCCGGTCGACGGCCGCATCGTCCCAGTCGATGGCGCCGCGCCCGCGCGCGACGATGCGGCGATTGCCGTCGAGGACGAGCGTCGTGGGCAGCGCGCGCACGCTCAGGCTGTGCGCGAGCGCTTGATCCGGGTCGTGCAGCAGCGGCAGGACGACGCCGCTTTCCCAGAGGAAGCGTTCCGCCTGCTCGGGGCGATCGCCGACGGCGACGGTCAGCACGGAAAGGCCGCGGCCGCGCCAGCGCTCGGCCAGGCGCTGCAGCGAGGGCATCTCGGCGCGGCAGGGTTCGCACCAGGAGGCCCAGAAGTTGACGATCACCGGGCTGCCTTCGCGCTGCGCCAGCGCCTCCGCCAACTTGCCGTCGCGCACGGCGGCCGCCGGCCGTGCCGGATCGGCGACGAGTCCAGCCGCGGCGGCGGGAACGGTCAGCGCCAGGGCCAGCAGGATCGCGACGAGAAAGCGCACGCGCTGGGTCGCGGCCGCGTCAGTCGGCCTGGCCGACCTGCACGACCTTCGGCGCCAGCGCCCGCATCAGGTCGTGCGGATGCACGCCGACGAGATAGCCGCGGCGGCCGCCGTTGATGTAGATCAGCGACAGGTCGAGGATGGTCTTTTCGACGTAGATCGGCAGCGCCTTGCGCGTACCGAAAGGCGAGCAGCCGCCGACCATGTAGCCGGTGTGGCGGTGGGCGTCTTCCGGCTTGCAGGGAATAACTTTCTTGACGGCGATCTGCCGCGCCAGTTCTTTCGTGGACACCTTGCGGTCGCCGTGCATCAGGACGATCAGCGGGCGGGCCGACTCGTCTTCCATCACCAGCGTCTTCACGACATGATGTTCGGGTACGTTGAGCTCGCGCGCCGAGACCTTGGTGCCGCCGTGCTCTTCGTAAGCGTAGAGGTGGTTGGAATGGGCGATGCCGTGCTTCTTGAGGAAGACGGTGGCCGGAGTCTCAGGAGCGTTGCTGTCGGTCTTCATGGCCTATCCGCGGGGATGGTGATGCTGATGCAACTGCTTCAATCGTTCGCGCGCCACATGAGTATAGACCTGCGTCGTCGAGATGTCCGCGTGTCCCAGCAGCAGCTGCACGACGCGCAAGTCGGCGCCGTGATTGAGCAGGTGCGTGGCGAAAGCGTGGCGCAGCACGTGCGGCGAAATCCGCTCGCGCGGGATGCCGGCGGTGACCGCGTGCTTCTTGATCAGCGTCCAGGCCATCTGGCGCGTCATGCCCTTGCCGGCGCCGCGGCTGCGGCCGGTGACGAAGACGTGATCGGAAGAGCGCCCTTTGAGAATCGCCGCACGGGCACCGTCGAGATAGCGCTGCAGCCAGTCGGCGGCGATTTCGCCGAGCGGCACCAGCCGCTGCTTGTCGCCCTTGCCGGTCGCCCGCAGCACCTGGTCGGCGAGGCTCAGCTCGAAGAGCTTGAGGTCGACGAGTTCGGAGACGCGCAGGCCCGTGGCGTACAGCAGCTCGAACATGGCTCGGTCGCGCAGGCCCAGCGGCGTGTCGACGTCGGGCGCGGCGAGCAGGTCCTCGACGTTCCTTTCCGACAGCGTCTTCGGGAAGCGCTCCGCGCGCATCGGCCGCTCGATGTTCAGCAGCGGATCGACGCGGATGCGGCCCTGGTCGAGCAGCCAGCCGTAGAAGCGGCGCAGCGCCGAATGCAGCCGGCGCTGGCTCGACGCCTTGATGCGCTCGGCGCGGGCGTGGAGATGGGCGAGATAGGCATTGATGTCGCTCTCGCCGGCGGCGGCGAGTTCGCGGTCCTGTGCGCTCAGCCAGGCCGCGAACAGGGCGAGGTCGGAGCGATAGGCGGCCAGCGTGTTCTTCGCCAGGCCGTCGGCAAGCCAGAGGGCATCGGCGAATTCGTCGAGCAGGATGCCGTCAGACGCCCTCATGGGCCAGCAGCCAGCGCTTGATGTCGAGCAGGAAACCGCCGCGCTGGCGGGCGAAGCCGCCCAGTCCGCCGTGGGCCGAAATGACGCGATGGCAGGGCACCACGAGCGGATAAGGATTGGCGCCGCAGGCGTTGCCGACGGCGCGCGGGACGCTGCCGATGGACTGCGCCAGTTCGCCGTAGCTCTTCGTGCGGCCGACCGGAATGGCCGCGATACCGGCCCAGACGCGGCGCTGGAAGCCCGTGCCCGCCGGCGCCAGCGGCAGTCCAAACGCGAAGCGCGGGTCTTTCAGGTAGGCGCTCAGCTGGCGCACGGCTTCCTTCGCCAGCAGGCTTTCCGGCGCCTCGTCCGCCACCATGGCGGCACGCGGCTCGAGGTAGTCGATGGCAAGAATTTCGTCGGCGCTGCAGCGCACGCCGAGGGCAAACGTCGGGGCGGAAACGACGGCCTGGTAAGGCGAAGCTGGCATGGCGAGCCTCCTTCAAAACGGCAATGATAATCGGCTTCGCAGCATCAGACAGCTGATCCGGCGCCCGGGTTCTTCGCCTCGCGCGCTGATGCGACGAGTCAGCCGAGCGTGGCACTGCTCTTGCTCGATGATTCGCGTGCAATGCAAAATCGGGAGCCGCTCATGGACTGGGACGAACTACTTTCGCTGCTGACGCTGGGGGCGGTGTTTCCCTACCTCTCGGTTGCCGCCGGACGGTGGCTCAGGAAGGTTTGCGGCGCACACGATTCTGGTGCGAATGCACCAGGTTGATGCCGCCGGCCGCTAGCCGACGATCCGGTCGCGTCCGTTTTCCTTGGCCTGATACAAGCGCGTATCCGCGCGCTTGATCATTTCATCGAGGTCTGCGCCTGGCTGGTCGGCGAGGCCGATGCTGACAGCCATTTCAATGATCTTCCCGCCATCGGCCAGCGGCGTGCGCCTCAGGCTTTGGCGAAAGGATTCCAATTGCGCGCGGGCTTCATCCGCGTCGGCATCGTCCAGCAGCACGGCGAATTCCTCGCCGCCCAGACGCGCGACCAGCGCCTGCGGAAAATGCTCGACGAGCGCAGCGCCCAGATGCCGGAGCGCGGCGTCGCCGCAGGGATGGCCGTGCTCGTCGTTGATCTTCTTGAAGTGATCGATGTCGATCATCGCCAGGACCAGGCGCCCGCTCTTGCGGGCGGCGTCATGCAGCTTGCTGCCCGTCAGGAAGAAGTAGCGGCGATTGAACAAGCCGGTGAGAAAGTCCCGATAGGCGGCGTCGCGGTTGGCCTGGATCAGCTCGAGCATGTCGACGTTCTGGTTGATGCGGCAGACGAACTCCTCGTACGAGTACGGCCGACGGATGAAGTCGTTGGCGCCGCACTTGATGAAGCGCGCCGAGATCGTTTCGTCGTCGGACGATGAGATGCCGATGATGGCCAGGCGGTCCTTGCCGAATTTCTTGCGCGCCTCGATGGTCAGGGCGAAGCCGTCCATCTCGGGCATGTTGTAGTCGGCGAGCAGCAGGCGGATGTCGGGATTGCCGGCCAGGGCCGCCAAGGCCTCCTTGCCGTCGTTGGCCGTCAGCACCTGGAAGCACAATTGCTCGAGCGTGTGCTTAAGGACCGCGCGGGCGCTCATCGAATCGTCGGCGACGAGGACCTTCAGGTGGCGGTTCTTGCTGATGCGGCCGACGAGTTCGGTGACGTACTCGAACGAATTGATGTTGTCCTTGGGCACGAAGTCGATCGCGCCCTTGTTGAGCACCGTGTCGCGGAAGTCTTCGCCGTAGGCGCCGCTCAGCGCGATGGTCTTGATGCCGGCGGCATTGAGGAAATCGAGCACTTCGCCGTAGGGCGCATCGGGCAGGTGCAGATCACACGTGGCGACGAGAAAGCCGGCGGGGTGAGACTGCACCAGTTCCCTCGCCTCCCGCAAGGAGTGGGCGACGCAGACTTCGGCGTTCCAGCGTTCCTTGATCATCGCCGCCAGCAGCTGCGCGATCGAGTGCTGGTCTTCGACGACCAGTATCGGCAGCGCGACCGTGCGCGCAGAACTCGGGCCGGGGGCGCGCTTGGTGGCGCGGACGTTATTCATGGGTCAGCCGTGGCATATGTCTTTGGCCCTAATGCTACTGGATTGGCGACTGGCTGCCACGAGTATTTCGTATTTCGCGGCAGCGCCCGCATCACGCGGGGCGCCGCCTCGCCGCCGGCATGCGATCAGGTCGCTGTGCCCGGCCGTGCGTCCTGGCGGCCATCCGGCGCCGGATGGAACCGCCTAGAGCGCGTCCGCGACCGCTTTGCCGGCTGCCTGCGTGCTGGCGCAGCCGCCGAGATCGCGGGTCTTGGGGCCGTCGCGCAGCACGCGCTCCATGGCGCGCATCACGGCCGCGGCCGCGGCTGCTTCGCCGAGGTGCTCGAGCATCATGGCGCCGCTCCAGATCTGGCCGAGCGGGTTGGCGACGTTCATGCCGGCGATGTCCGGCGCCGAGCCGTGCACGGGCTCGAACAGCGACGGGTAGACGCGTTCGGGGTTGAGGTTCGCCGAGGGCGCGATGCCGATGGTGCCGGTGCAGGCGGGGCCGAGGTCGGAGAGGATGTCGCCGAAGAGGTTGGAGCCGACGACGACGTCGAAGTGGTCGGGCCGCTGCACGAAATGGGCGCAGAGGATGTCGATGTAATACTGGTCCACCTTCACGTCCGGATAGTCGGCGGCGACGGCCGCCACGCCTCGTCCCAGAACGGCATGGTGATGGAAATGCCGTTCGACTTGGTGGCGGAGGTCAGGTGCTTGCCGCGGCGCCTGGCCTGTTCGAAAGCGAAGCGCAGCACGCGGTCGATGCCGTGGCGCGACATCACGGTTTCCTGGATGGCGATCTCGCGCTCGGTGCCGGCGTACATGCGGCCGCCGCTGTTCGAGTATTCGCCCTCGGTGTTCTCGCGCACGATCAGCATGTCGATGCTGCCGGGCTCGCGACCGGCGAGCGGCGACTTCATGCCCGGCATCAGGCGCGCCGGGCGCAGGTTCACGTACTGGTCGAAGCGGCGGCGGAATTGCAGCAGCGAGCCCCACAGCGAGACGTGATCCGGCACCGTGGCCGGCCAGCCGACGGCGCCGAAGAAGATCGCGTCCTGTGGGCGCAGGCGTTCGAACCAGTCGTCGGGCATCATCTGGCCGTGCTGCCGGTACCAGTCGCAACTCGCCCAGGCGATCCAGTCCCAGGCGAAGCGGAAGCCGAACTTGGCGGCGACGGCGTCGAGCACGCGCACGCCTTCGGGCAGGACTTCCTTGCCGATGCCGTCGCCGGGAATGGCGGCAATGCGGTATGTCTTCATCGGCAGTATGCTAGCGCATTGCGTGAACGGGGAGACCATGATGCGGCGATGCTTGATTGGCCTGGGTGCCGTGATGGCGGCCGGCTGCGCCCTGGCTGCGGAGGCGGCGCACGAGGTGGTGTCGACGGCGGCGGAGCGCGAGGCGATTGCGCTGACCGTCTATAACGACGACCTCGCGCTGATCAAGGAGCGCCGCCGCGTGAGCCTGCCGGCGGGCCTTGCGCGCCTGAGCCTGCGCGAGGTTGCGGCGCAGATGCGGCCCGAAACGGCGCTGCTGCGGGCGGCAAGCGGCAGGCCGATTACGCTCGTCGAGCAGAACTTCGACTTCGACCTGCTGACGCCCGCGACGCTGCTGGAAAAGTACGTCGGCCGCGAAGTCACCGTGCTGCGCGCGCAGCCGACCTCGGGCGAGGAGCGCGCCGAGAAAGCGATCGTGCTCGCCGCCACCAACGGCATCGTGCTGCGCTTCGCCGACCGCATCGAGACAGGCGTGCCCGGCCGCATCGCTTTCCCCAGCGTGCCGGCCAACTTGCGCGACCGGCCCACGCTTTCCGTATTGCTCGAAGGCGCCGGCGGCGCGCAGTCGCTGGAACTTTCCTATATCACCGGCGGCTTGTCGTGGCAGGCCGACTACGTCGTCAACCTCGCCGCCGACGGCCGCCACATGGACCTCTCCGGCTGGGTGACGCTGACCAACCGCAGCGGTGCCGCCTATGACGACGCTGCGCTGCAACTCGTCGCCGGCACGGTGAACCGCGTGCGGCCGCCGGGTCCGACGGCCTACGCGATGCGGGCGCCGGCGTCGGCGCTGGCGCGCAAGGCCGACGTCGCGCAGGAATCGCTGATGGACTACCACCTCTACAGCTTCGCGCATCCGACCTCGATCGCCGCCAACCAGACCAAGCAGCTCGCCCTGCTCTCCGCCGCCGCGATTCCCGTGCAGCGCGAATATGTGCTTGCCGGCAGCGAGTACTACTACCGCGAGCGCTATGGCCAGATCGGCCAGAAGCTCAAGCCGGCGGTGTTCGTCGCCTTCGACAACCAGGGCGGCAGCCTGGGCAAGCCGCTGCCGGCCGGCGTGGTGCGCGTTTATGCGAAGGACAGCAAGGGCGCCGCGCAATTCGTCGGCGAGGACCGCATCGAGCATACGGCGAAGAACGAAACCGTGAAGCTCAAGCTCGGCGAGGCTTTCGACATCACCGCCGAGCGCCGGCAGCTGGCGTACAAGAAGCTCGGCGACACGACCGCCGAAAGCGCGTTCCGCATCGACCTGCGCAACGCCGGGGACGAGGCCGTGACCGTGCGCGTGCAGGAGCCGCTGCCCGGCGATTGGGAGATCGTGCGGGAGACGCTCAAAAGCACGAAGGAGTCGGCGCGCGTCGCCGCGTGGAACGTCGAAGTGCCGGCCGGCGGCGCGGCGGCGCTCGAATACGCCGTGCGGGTGCGCTGGTGACGGCAGGCCGCGCCACCTCCGCAGCGGCGTGGGCCGACCGGCTGCTGGGCCGCATCGCCGCCGCCGGCCTGGTCCTGGTGCTGCCCCTGTCCTTGCTGCTGTTCCTGCAGTGGCCGTTGCGCGAATGGCTGCAGGCGGGATCGCGCGAGGCCAACGACCTCGCGCAGATTCTCTTCGCGCTCTATGTCGCCGTCGCCGTGAACTACGCCACGCGCCGCCATGCGCACCTGGCGGCCGACGCCTGGGCGCACCGCTACGCGCCGGCGACGCGCTGGCGCCTGGCGCGGATCGCCGCGCTCTGCGCTTCGCTGCCCTGGTCGCTGTTCGTCCTTTATGCCACCGGGCCGTCGGTCGCGCAGTCGTTCGGCCAGCTCGAATCCTTCCCCGAAACCTTCAATCCCGGCTACTTCCTGGTGCGCGCCGCCGTGGCGCTGGCGGCCGTGCTGGTGGCGGCCCAATCCCTCCTGGACGTGTGGCGCGATCCGCAGCGCCGCTGATGGAGACGGCCGGAATCTGGATGCTGGCGGCGGTGGCGGCGGTGATGGTCGCCACCGGCTTGCCGGCGTGGCTCGTGCTCGTCGGCGTGGCGCTGGCGTTCGCCGGCGGCGGCATGCTCCTCGGCGCCTTCGGCTTGCCGCTGCTGACGGTGCTGCCCTTGCGACTCCTCGGCCTGATGGAAAGCGACCTGCTGCAAGCCTTGCCCTTGTACGTCTTCATGGGGGCGCTGCTCAACCGGCTGCCGCTGGCCGATATCCTGTTCCGCGCCGGCAGCCGCGCCTTCGCGCGCAGCGGCGCGGGCGCGCCCCTGGCGGGCCTCGGGCTGGGCATGCTGCTGGCGCCGATGAACGGCTCGGTCGGTTCGAGCGTGGCGATGTTATCGCGCGCCGTGCAGCCGCGCCTCGATGCCAGCGGCATGACGGCGCCGCGGGCGGCGGCGCTGGTCTGCGTCGCCAGCACGCTCGGCGTCGTCGTGCCGCCGTCGCTGGTGCTGATCCTGCTCGGCGACGCGATGCTGCGCGCGCACACGGAGGCGGTGAATGCCACGGCGGCGGCGGTGCGCATCGTCAACACCCAGGACATCTTTCGCGGCGCCCTGATCCCGGCCGCCATCCTGCTGGTGTTGTGCCTGGCGATCGCCTGGTGGACCAACCGCGGCGCGGCTGCCGCGGACGTCCCGGCGACGACGCGCGGCGAGCGGCCGACAGCGGCGTCGGCGGTGGCGGTGATCGTCGCCCTGCTCGGCAGCGTCACGCTCGGCTACATGTATGCGGTGGAGGCCGCCGCCACCGGCGGCGTCCTGCTGTTCCTGTTCGGCCTGGCGACGCGCACCTTGACGCGGCCGCTGCTGGCGGAAGCGCTGCGCGACACGATGGCCATCACCGGCGCGCTGTTCGCGCTGCTGCTGGCGGCCACGACATTCACGCTGGTGCTGCGCGCCTTCGGCACCGACCGCTGGGCGGCGGCCGCGCTCAACGGCTTGTCAGGCGGCGAAAACGCGCGGCTGCTGGCGGTGATGGCCGTGCTCGGCTTGTGCGCCTTCGTGCTCGATGCCTTCGAGATGATCTTTGTCGTCATCCCGGTCGTCATGCCGCCGCTGCTGATGCAGTTCCCCGACGCGACGCGGGCGGCGGTGCTGGCGCTGCTGATCCTGCAGGCGAGCTTCCTGGTGCCGCCGCTGGGCTACGCGGTGATGATGGTGCGCCAGAACCAGCGCCGCCCGCTGGCGGTTCGGCAACTGGCGCGGGCGCTGCTGCCTTACCTCGCTGCCCAGCTATTCGTGCTGGCGCTGGTGGCGGCGATCCCGGCGCTGGTCTGGCACGATGCGGCGACGCTCGCCGCGCCGGCCGATGCGCTGCCGGCCGGCAATCTCGACGAACTGCTCAGGCAGCAGCAGGAGCCGTAATCAGACGTCGTGCTTGATGCAGCCGGCCTTGAGCGCTTCGCGGTAAATGATCTCGATGGCCGGGCCGTCGAGCGCGGGAACGGCGAGGCGGGCGCGGTAGCTGTCGCAGGAGTGCTCGCTTTCGAGCAGTTCATGGACGTATTTGGCCTTCTCGTCGTTGGTGAGAGGCGGCACCGGATTGCAGGCGCAAAGGCCGATGAGGAGGGACACGGCAAGGAGGACGAGGCGCATGATGGAGGTTCCGCAGTGGGTTTATTGTCTGATTTCGCCGTTGCCGAGGACGATCCACTTTTGCGACGTGAGTCCTTCGAGGCCGACCGGGCCGCGGGCGTGGAACTTGTCGGTGGAAATGCCGATCTCGGCGCCGAGCCCGTATTCGAAGCCGTCGGCGAAGCGCGTCGAGGCGTTGACCATGACGCTGCTCGAATCCACTTCGCGCAGGAAGCGCATCGCCGCCGTGTAGTTCTCGGTGACGATGGCCTCGGTGTGCTGCGACGAGTACTTGTTGATGTGGGCGATGGCGGCGTCCACGCCGTCGACGACTTTCACGGAAATGATGGCCGCGAGATATTCGGTGGAGTAGTCCGCGTCGGTCGCCGCCCTGGCGCCGGGCACGATGGCCAGGGTCTCGGCGCAGCCGCGGATTTCGACGCCTTTGGCCTGCAGCATGGCGGCGATCGCCGGCAGCAGCGTCGCCGCCGCCGCGCGGGCGACGAGCAGCGACTCGGCGGTATTGCAGGTGCCCAGGCGCTGCGTCTTGGCGTTCTCGACGATGCGCAGCGCCTTGTCGGCGTCGGCGTCGGCGTCGATATAGACGTGGCAGTTGCCGTCGAGGTGCTTGATGACGGGCACGCGTGCTTCTTTCGAGATGCGCTCGATCAGGCCCTTGCCGCCGCGCGGCACGATGACATCGACATACTCCGGCATGGCCACGAGGTGGCCGACCGCGGCGCGGTCGGTGGTGTCGACGACCTGCACGGCCGTCTCCGGCAGGCCGGCGGCGGCGAGCCCGGCGCGCACGCAGGCGGCGATGGCCTGGTTGCAGCGCAAGGCTTCCTTGCCGCCGCGCAGGATCGCGGCATTGCCGGACTTGAGGCACAAGGCGGCGGCGTCGGCGGTGACGTTGGGCCGCGCTTCGTAGATGATGCCGACCACGCCCAGCGGCACGCGCATCTTGCCGACCTGGATGCCGCTCGGGCGGCGCTTCAGCTCGGTGATCTCGCCGACCGGGTCGGGCAGGGCGGCGACCTGTTCGAGGCCGAGCGCCATGCTTTCGACGCCTTTCGCCGTCAGCGTCAGGCGGTCGATCATCGCCGCCTCGAGTCCGGCGGCGCGGGCCTCTTCGAGGTCCTGGGCGTTGGCGGCCAGCAGCTCGTCGCGGCGCTCGCGCAGCGTCCGCGCCATCGCCAGCAGCGCGTCGTTCTTCGCCTGGGTGGAAGCGCGCGCGATCAGGCGCGAAGCGGCGCGGGCGGCGGCGCCGACCTGGATCATGTAGTCGCGGATATCCATCATGCGGTCCTCGTCAAGCGCATCGACAACTGGAGAAACTCGTCCCACAGGTCGCCCTGCGCCACGCCCTTAATGATGCGGTCGATGCGCGCCGCGTGCAAGAGGGCGTTGCGCGCGGCGTTGCGGCGGGCGGGGAGGCGCTGGCACTGGTTGCGCGATTCGTTGGCGAGCGTCCACAACACCAGCGGCGGCGCGGCGCCTTCGGCGCGCAGGCCTTCGAGCACGCGCACGCAGCGGGCGGCGTCGTTGTTGGCGAGCGCGGCGCGCAGCTTGTCGATGTCGTAGCGCGCGACATTGAGCACGGCGGCTTCGATCTGCGGCAGCGTGATTTCGCCGGCGGGGTAGAGCAGGCCGAGCTTCTGGATTTCCTGGTGGGCGGCGAGCAGGTTGCCTTCGACGTGCGCGGCGATGAAGTCGAGCGCGGCGCGCGGCGCGCTCTGCTGCTGGCGCGCCAGGCGCTCGGCGAGCCAGGCCGGCAGTTGGGCGAGCGGCGGCGCGTTGCATTCGAGGGCGACGCCGGCCTCGCTGAGCGTGCCGAACCAGCCGCCTTTCTTGGTCTGCCAGTCGAGCTCCGGCAAGGTGACCAGCGTAACGATGCCGCCCGGCAGCTGGCCGCAATAGCGCTTGAGCGCTTCGCCGCCGTCGCGGCCGGGCTTGCCCGAAGGAATGCGCAAGTCGACGAGCTTGTCGCCGCCGAACAGCGACAAGTTGCCGGCGGCGAGAAAGAGTTCGTCCCACTTGAAGCCTTGGCCGGCGATCAGCACTTCGCGCTCGGCGAATCCCTGGGCGCGCGCCGCGGCGCGGATGGCGTCGCCGGCTTCGATGACCAGGAGCGGCTCGTTGCCGTGCAGGACGTAGAGCGGCGCGAGCCGCTTCTGCAAGTGCGCGGCGAGTTGTTCGGGGCGGAGCTGCACGGCGCTACTGGTCTGCGGCCAGCTTCACCTTGGCGGCCGCCAGCCGCCGCAGCACCTGCTGCACCAGATCGTTCTCGATGTCGCGCCAGAGCAGGGCTTCCTCGGATTCCTTCGACAGCACCTGGGCGTTGTTGAAGGTGATGTCGCGGTGGATGGCGATGGTGCTGGTCGGTATCAATTCGCGCTCGGCGCCGTCGACGACGCGGAAACTGAAGCTGCGCACCAGCTGGTATTCCGCCACGTTGCCGGCGGTGTCGAGCGAGAGGATGATTTTTTGCGGCACGTCGGCGACCACGGTGAAGGCCGCTTCGGCGCCTTTCTTGTCGGCGACGACGCGCGTTTGCGACGAGGCTTCGATGTTGCGCTTGAGCACCGCATACAGCGGCGTGTTGTTCGGGAAGGCGATGTACAGCGTATCGAAAGGCAGCGTGTATGCGCCGCGCAGCTTGAAGCCACAGCCGCCGACCGCGCTGCTCAGGGCGAGAACGACCACGATCAGGATCAGGCGGCGCATAGGATGTTTTTCCTCAGACGACGATATTGACGAGCCGGCCGGGCACGATCACGATCTTCTTCGCCGGCTTGCCTTCCATGTACTTCTGCGCGGCTTCCGCGGCCAGCGCCGCTGCTTCGATGGCGCCCTTGTCGGCGGCGGCCGGCAGGCGCAGGCTGCCGCGATGCTTGCCATTCACCTGCAGCACGAGTTCGACTTCGTCCTGGTCGAGCGCCTTTGCTACCGGCTCGGGCCAGGGGGCGGCGAAGATTTCCTCGCCGTAGCCGAGTTCGCGCCAGAGCGCATGGCTGATGTGCGGCGTGATCGGCGCCAGCAGGCGCAGCAGGATGGAGAAGCCTTCGGCGGCGAGCGCCGGCCAGCCGGCGGCATCCTTCGGCGCTTTTTCCAGGGCGTTGAGCATTTTCATGGCCGCCGAAGCGACGGTGTTGAACTGCATCTTGCCGAGGTCGTAGTTGGCCTGCTTGAGCGTGACGTGGATGTCGCGGCGGACGTCGGCGAGGGCCGCCGGCAGCTTGCCGGGCATCGTCGGCCGGGCGCGCACGGCATCGCCCGCGGCGAAGCCGAAAGCCCAGACGCGCCGCAGGAAGCGGTAGGCGCCTTCGACGCCCGAGTCCGACCATTCGAGCGTCTGCTCGGGAGGACTGGCGAACATCATGAAGAAGCGCGCGGTGTCGGCGCCGTATTGCTCGATCAGCGCCTGCGGATCGACGCCGTTGCGCTTGGACTTCGACATGGTGCCGACGCCGCCGTAGTCCACCGGGCGGCCGTCGGCCTTGCTGGTGGCGCCGGTGACATGGCCGGCTTCGTCGCGGCTGAGCTCGACTTCCTCGGGCGCGAAATACTCGATGCCGCCCTTGTCGGTGCGGCGGGAAAAGATGTGGTTGAGCACCATGCCTTGCGTCAGCAGGTTGGCGAAGGGCTCGTCGTAATTCACCAGGCCGAGGTCGCGCATGACCTTGGTCCAGAAGCGCGAGTACAAGAGATGCAGGATCGCGTGCTCGATGCCGCCGATGTACTGGTCGGCGGGCATCCAGTAGTTCGTGCCCGGGTCGACCATGGCGCTGCCCGACTGGCGCGTGGCGGCAGCGACGCAGTAGCGCGCGTAGTACCACGAGGAGTCGACGAAGGTGTCCATCGTGTCCGTCTCGCGCTTGGCCTTGCCGCCGCATTGCGGGCAGGCGCAGTCGAGGAAGTCGGGACGCAGGCGCAAAGGATTGCCGGAACCGTCGGGCACACAGTCTTCGGGCAGCACGACGGGAAGCTGATCGTCCGGCACCGGCACGGCGCCGCACGCTTCGCAATGGATGATGGGGATCGGGCAGCCCCAGTAGCGCTGGCGCGACACGCCCCAGTCGCGCAGTCGCCACTGCACCTGCTTGTCGCCGAGGTCGCGCGCCGCGAGGTCGGCGGCGATGGCATCGACGGCGGCCGCGTAGGACAGGCCGTCGTACTTGCCGGAATTGACGCAATAGCCGCGGTTCTTGTCGGCATACCATTCGCGCCAGCCGGCGAGGGAAAAATCCTCGCCTTCGACGGCGATGACCTGCCTGATCGGCAAGCCGTATTTCTTGGCGAAGCCGAAGTCGCGCTCGTCGTGCGCCGGCACGGCCATCACCGCGCCTTCGCCGTAGCTCATCAAGACGTAGTTGCCGACCCAGACTTCGACTTTCTCGCCGGTCAGCGGATGGGCGACGAAGATGCCGGTGGGCATGCCCTTCTTCTCCATCGTCGCCATGTCGGCTTCCATGACGGAGCCATGCTTGCACTCGTCGATGAAGGCGGCGAGCTGGGGGTTGTCGCGCGCGGCGCGCGTTGCCAGCGGATGTTCGGCGGCGACGGCGCAGAAGGTGACGCCCATGATGGTGTCGGCGCGCGTGGTGAACACCCAGAGCAGCTCGCGCTGGCCGTCGAGTTCATAGGGAAAGGCGAAGCGCACGCCGTAGCTCTTGCCGATCCAGTTCGCCTGCATCAGCTTGACGCGCTCGGGCCAGCCCGGCAGCGTGTCGAGCGCGGACAAAAGCTCGTCGGCATACTGGGTGATGGCGAGATAGTAGCCGGGAATTTCGCGCTTCTCGACCAGCGCGCCGGTGCGCCAGCCGCGGCCTTCGATGACCTGCTCGTTGGCGAGCACGGTCTGGTCTACCGGGTCCCAGTTCACGACCTGCGTCTTCTTGTAGGCAATGCCTTTTTCCAGCATGCGCAGGAACAGCCACTGGTTCCACTTGTAGTACTCGGGCTTGCAGGTGGCGAGTTCGCGCGACCAGTCGAGCCCCAGCCCCAGCGACTGCAGCTGCTTCTTCATGTAGGCGATGTTGTCGTAAGTCCACTTCGCCGGCGGCACGTTGTTCTGCATGGCGGCGTTCTCGGCCGGCAGGCCGAAGGCGTCCCAGCCCATCGGCTGGAGCACGTTGTAGCCCTTCATGCGGTGGTAGCGGGTCAGGACATCGCCGATGGTATAGTTGCGCACGTGCCCCATATGCAGCTTGCCCGACGGGTAGGGGAACATCGACAGGCAGTAGTACTTGGGTTTGGCGGCATCTTCGACGGCCTGGTGCGCGCCGGTCGCGTCCCAATGGGACTGGGCGGCCTTCTCGATTTCTGTCGGATGATATTTTTCCTGCATGGCCCGGAATACCTGATCTGTCTTCGCAAAAGTGTCGATTATACGCGCGGCCCCCGCCTCGAAAGGATTGCCGATGCAAGCATTGAAGCGCATCTGCGCCTTCCTTGCGTTTGTCAGCCTGCCGGCCTGGGCGTTGCCGCCGGCCGTCGTCGCCGCGGTGCAGGCGCCCGCCTGGATCGAGCGCGGCGGCCTTGTTCAGCCGCTTGCCGTCGGCATGCCGCTCGCGAACGGGGACCGCATCCGCACGGGAGACGGCGCCCGCGCCTACCTGAAGCTCGCCGAGGGCAGCACCGTCAAGCTCGGCGCCGACGCCAAGCTGGCTTTCTTCAGCATGAGCGCGAAGCCGCGCAGCGAGTTCAGGGGCGCGCTCGATGTGCTCAACGGCGCCTTCCGCTTTACGACCGATGCGCTGATGCGCATCACGTCGCGCGACATCGCCATCCGCGTCGGCACGGCGACGGCCGGCATTCGCGGCACCGACCTATGGGGCCGTGCCGACGTCCGGCAAGACCTGGTCTGCCTGATCGAGGGCAAGATCGACGTCTGGCATGCGGCGCTTCCCGGCCCGGTCGCCATGTCCGCGCCGCTGAGCGTCTTCGTCGCCGCCCGCGGCGAGGCGCCCAGGCCGCTCGTCATGGCCGACACGCAGGAATTCGGCCGCTGGGCACGGGAAACGGAGATCGCGCCCGGCGACGGCGCCGCGCGCACCGGCGGCAAGTGGAAGCTGTCCCTGGGCCGTCATGCCATTGAAGCGGAGGCGCTGACGCAGTACGACGTCGCGCGCAGCGCCGGCTATGCCGTTGGCATCAAGCCGTCTGCGGCCGCCGGCGGCGGCTGGAACTACGAAGTGATTTTGCTGGGCTTTCCGGATGCCGCAGAAGCCGCGGCGGCCGCCGCTCGCCTCAAGGCCGCGACCGGCATCGCCGCGACCGCGGCGCGGTGATCAACAGAGCCTGATCGACTCGCCGAAGACGCGCCAGCCGCGCGCGGAGCTCAGGGCGATCGCGTCGAACAAGGCAACGGGCGCCTGCCACAGGTGCGCCTGCAGGCGCGACCAGCGCCGCAGGCCGAAGGAGGCGACATCCTCGCGCAGCGCCTCGGCGGCGATCAATTCCAGCAAGCGGTCCATCGCCTCTTGCCAATACGCCGGCGTCTCGGTTTCTCCGGCATTGAGCGCGGCGTAACGCTGCGCCGCGTGCCAGAGTACGTCGGCCCGGTGCTCGCTGATGCCGGCTTTCCTGGCCAGCCAGGGCAGGATCATGGGCCGCCTTGCGGTACTCGTTTCCATGCGAATCTCCCATTGAGCGTTCCCAGAAACCTTATGGGCATTGAGGGAACCTGCTTTTATGTTGCATTGCAACAATCGCATTCTAAGCCACCGCCCGGCCGCCCGCAACGCGAATCCGCAAGCGCGCCTCGTGTTGCCGGAGAATTACAATGCCCTCAATTAGTTAGGTGCTTAGGCAAGTTCGCCTAAAGTAATGGAAAAGAGCGGCCCGGCGGCAGCGCGGCGAGCCGCCCGGCGCCCGCCGCTATAATCCGCCGATGTCACCACTGCTCAGCGGCCTCAATCCCGAACAACTCGCGGCCGTCACCCTGCCGCCCGTCCATGCCTTGATCCTCGCCGGCGCCGGTTCCGGCAAGACGCGCGTGCTGACGACGCGCATCGCCTGGCTGTTGTCGACCAACGAGGTCACGCCGCAGGGCCTGCTCGCGGTCACCTTCACCAACAAGGCGGCCAAGGAGATGACGGCGCGGCTTTCCGCGATGCTGCCGGTGAATACGCGCGGCATGTGGATCGGCACCTTCCATGGCCTGTGCAACCGCCTGCTGCGCGCGCACTACCGCGATGCCAATCTGCCGCAGCTGTTCCAGATCCTCGACTCGGGCGACCAGCTCGCCGCGATCAAGCGCCTCTTGAAGTCGCTCAACGTCGACGACGAAAAGTTCCCGCCGCGCGACCTGCAGCACTTCATCAACGCGCAGAAGGAACAGGGCCTGCGCGCCGCGGCGGTCGAGGCCTGGGACGACTACACGAGAAAGCGCGTCGAGCTCTATGCCGCCTACGAAGCCCAGTGCCAGAAGGAAGGCGTCCTCGATTTCGCCGAACTGCTGCTGCGTTCCTACGAGCTGCTCGCGCGCAACGAAGCCCTGCGCCGCCATTACCAGGAACGCTTCCGCTATATCCTCGTCGACGAGTTCCAGGACACCAACGTCCTGCAGTACAAGTGGCTGAAGCTGCTGACCGGGCCGCAGGCCACGCTGTTCTGCGTCGGCGACGACGACCAGAGCATCTACGCCTTCCGCGGCGCCGAGGTCGGCAACATGCGCGACTTCGAGCGCGAGTACCAGGTTGCCAACGTCATTCGACTCGAGCAGAACTACCGCTCGCACGGCAACATCCTCGACGCCGCCAACGCCATTATCAAGAACAACGCCAAGCGCCTGGGCAAGAACCTGTGGACCGAGGCCGGCGCCGGCGAGCCGATCCGCGTCTTCGAGGCGGCGTCGGACGGCGAGGAGGCGCGCTGGATCGTCGACGAAGTCAAGGCGCTGGTGAAGGACGGCCACAGCCGCGCCGAGATCGCGCTGCTCTATCGTTCCAATGCGCAGTCGCGCATCCTCGAGCACGCGCTGTTCTCGGCCGGCATTCCCTACCGCGTCTATGGCGGCCTGCGCTTCTTCGAGCGCCAGGAGATCAAGCATGCGCTCGCCTACTTGCGGTTGATCGCCAACAGCGACGACGACACCGCCTTCGTCCGCGTCGTCAATTTCCCGACGCGCGGCATCGGCGCGCGCACCCTGGAAAACCTGCAGGATGCGGCGAAGGCCGCCGGCAGCAGCCAGTTCGCCGCCATCGCGCAGATCGCCGGCAAGGGCGGCGCCTCGCTGACGGCCTTCGCCGCGATGATTGCGGCGATGAAGGACATGGCCCACCTGCCGCTGCCGGAACTCGTCGACCACGTCGTCGACATCTCCGGCTTGCGCGAGCATTACCGCAATGACAAAGAAGGCCAGGACCGGCTCGCCAACCTCGACGAACTCGTCAACGCGGCGTCGAATTTCGTCGCCGAGGAAGGCCGGGTCGGCGAGGGCGACGAACAAACCGGCGAATTGCGCGGCGACCTCGCCTCGTTTCTCGCCCACGCCGCGCTCGAAGCCGGCGAGCACCAGGCCGGCGAAGGCGACGATGCGCTGCAGCTGATGACCGTGCATTCGGCCAAGGGGCTCGAGTTCAACGTCGTCTTCATCAGCGGCCTCGAGGAAGGCCTCTTTCCGCACGAGAACGCCATCCTCGAAGCGGACGGCGTCGAGGAAGAACGCCGCCTGATGTACGTCGCCGTGACGCGGGCGCGGCAGCGGCTCTATCTGTCGCTGGCGCAGACGCGCATGCTGCACGGCCAGACGCGCTACAACCTGCCGTCGCGCTTCTTCGCGGAGATTCCGGCGGAGCTGCTGAAGTGGCTGACGCCCAGGGCGTCGCCGCGCGGCTATGCCTTCGAGCCGGCGCCGAGCGCCTATCGCGCGCCGTCGCGCTGCGCCCCGGCCGAACGCGGCGGCGGCCTGCACGTCGGCCAGACCGTCGAGCATGCCAAGTTCGGCGTCGGCGTCATCGTCAATGCCGAAGGCGGCGCGACGGACGCGCGCGTGCAAGTCAATTTCGGCGCCGCCGGGATGAAGTGGCTGGCGCTCGCGGTGGCGAAGCTGACGCCTCTGTGACGCCGGCCGCCGCGAGTTCGCCTGGCGCATTGCCAATGCCATGAAGGCGGAGCCGCGGCACGCCATGGAAGCCGCCGCGGTAGCGGGCGCCCATCGCCAAGCCATGGCCAAGATCGCCGGCGACTTGCGCAGCCTGTCGCACGACGCCGCGAAAGGGCAGCGCCGCACCAGCGCTGCCACGACAGCGCCCAGGCGGCGCCGTCAGGCGCGCTGCTTCTTCGCGGCCCGCGCCGCGGCCTTGCGCGCGGCCTCCAGCTCGTCGTACAACGCGGCGAACTCCTGCGCCACCTTGTGCCCGCGATCGAGGTGGATCATGGGCTTGGCCTGCTGGTGCGATTCCTTGATCTTGACCGACGCGGACAGCATCGTGTTCAGCACCGGCAGGCCTTCGCCGCGCAGTTCCGCGACGATCTGCTGCGGCAGGTTGGCGCGCGGCTGATACTGGTTGACGACGATGCCCTCGATTTCGAGCGCCTCGTTGTGGTCGGCGCGGATCTCGGCGACGTTGTCGATCAGCGTGTAGAGGGCGCGGCGCGCGAACTCGTCGCAATCGAACGGGATCAGGCAGGCATCCGCCGCGATCAGCGCCGAGCGCGTATAAAAGTGCAGCGCCGGCGGCGTGTCGATCCAGATTTCGTCGAAGCCGTCGAGCGCATCGAGGGCTTCCCGGAGCTTGTAGATCTTGTAGCGCGATTCGAGCTTGGCCTGCAATTCTTCCAGCGCCGCATCGGCCGGCAGGACGAACAGATGCTCGAACGGCGTCGCGGCGATGAAGTCCTCGGTGGGCTTCGGCCGCAGCTTGAAGTTGAGCACCTGGTCGAAAAAGCCCGTCGCCGTGTTCTCGATCGCGTCGGCGGCCGGGCCCAGCAGATAGCGCGTCGAATTGGCCTGCGGATCGAGATCGACGACGAGCGTGCGCTTGCCGCGCGCCGCGGCGATGGCGGCCAGGTTGCAGGCGATGGTGCTCTTGCCGACGCCGCCCTTCTGGTTGAAGACGA
>JAQTNK010000031.1 GCA_028713915.1 Rhodocyclaceae bacterium
CGAGGAAGTTGGCCGGCTCGGCGCCGAACAGCTTGATCGTGTCCATGGTCGCCATGGCCAGGCCGGCGCCGTTCACCAGGCAGCCGATGTTGCCGTCGAGCGAGATGTAGGCGAGGTCGAACTTGGAAGCTTCGATCTCGT
Source organism: Rhodocyclaceae bacterium (assembly GCA_028713915.1). GTDB lineage: Bacteria > Pseudomonadota > Gammaproteobacteria > Burkholderiales > Rhodocyclaceae > Nitricoxidireducens. The sequence goes on from JAQTNK010000031.1 coordinate 142, forward strand.
CGGCGTCTTCCTCGTCGAGGTCGCGGTAGGCGACGATCTCGGGGTGGCGGTAGAGCGCGTTGGCATCGAAGTTGAACTTGGCGTCGAGCGCCTTGATGTTGCCGTTGCCTTCGAGGATCAGCGGGTTGATTTCCGCCAGCGAGGCATCGGTTTCCATGTAGCAGGTGTAGAGCTTCTTGAACGTGTCGATCGCCTGCGCCTGCGAGCCGGCCGGCACGCCGATGCCGTTGGCGAGTTCGGTCGCCTGCGCGTCGGTCAGCCCGGTGGCCGGATCGACGAAGACCTTGATGATCTTCTCGGGCGTCTTGTGCGCGACTTCCTCGATGTCCATGCCGCCTTCGCTGGAGGCCATCATGGCGACCTTCTGCGTGGCGCGGTCGGTCAGCGCGGCGACGTAGTATTCCTTCTTGATGTCGGCGCCGTCTTCGATCAGCAGGCGCCGCACCTTCTGGCCTTCGAGGCCGGTCTGGTGGGTCTTCAACTGCATGCCGAGGATCTGGCCGGCGTTCTGGCGGACTTCGTCGAGCGAGCGGGCGAGCTTGACGCCGCCGCCCTTGCCGCGGCCGCCGGCGTGGATCTGCGCCTTGACGACCCAGACGGCGCCGCCCAGCGTCTCGGCGGCCTTGACCGCTTCATCGACGGAAAAACAGGGGATGCCGCGCGGGGTCGCCACGCCGAACTTCCTCAGGATTTCCTTGCCCTGATATTCGTGGATTTTCATGCGTTTTCCTTGCTGTGTCTGCGATTGGGAATCGATGTCGCCGGATGGTGCGCCGGTCTTGTCTGGCAACGCCCGCGGATGCTGGCACGGACGCTCTCGGCAGCGCCGCCAACGCCTTGCGGCCGGGCTTTCGAGGCCCGCGATAATATCACGTTATGGCGGCCGCCCGGCGGCGGCGCGGGGCGGCGCTACGCGCCCCGGTACGACTGCAGGACGAAGAAGCGGCCGGCGACGAAACCGCTGTCGGTGAGCGTGCCGCTTGCCGCCGGATTCGCCCCTGTGGCGCGATAGTCGGAAAAAGCCATCGGCCGATTGACGACGACGGCGCCGGTCAGGTTGAGCGCCAGCGCCACGCCGGTGCGCAAGCAAGCGTCCTCGGCGAGCTGGACGATGTTGTCGTTGTCGGAATGGACGGAGAACGTCAGCGCGCCCTTCTCGCGCATGGCGCGCTCGGCGAACGCCAGGCTCTCGGCCGTGGTCGCCGTTTCGACGATGAAGGCGACCGCGCCGCAGCTGTCCGCCATCCAGGCGCCGGCGTCGTTCGCCGCCGCCTTGAGCAGCAGCGGCGTGCGCACCGCCGCCGCGGGCCACTGCGGATGGACGATGGCGTCGGCGCCGCGCACGACCTCGCCGCCGCGCGCCAGCGCCTCGAGGCGCGCCAGCGTCGCCGGCGACTGGATGGCGCCCAGCACGTCGACGGCGCGATGCGGATCTTCGAGCAGACGACCGACGGCGGCGGCGAGGTCGCGGCAGAAGCGCTCGGCCGGCACCGTCGCCGCCGGCGTGCGCACGCCCTGGCGCGACACGAAAATCGCCTGCGGCGTGCCGGCCGCCTGGCCCGAATCGAGCGACAGCGTATAGGCGATGTTGTCCAGCATGCCGGCGTAATTCTCGGCGGCATCGACGACGATGCAGTTCACGCCGGGCGTTTCGGCGAACACCAGGGCCTGGCGGGCGTTGTCCTCCAGCCAGGCGCCGAAGTCGGCGTCGCCGGCGTGATCGATGATGCGGATTTCGGGCTTCTGCGCCACGTCCTTCGCCACCGGCGCCGCCGCGGTGTCGACCAGCAGGCTCGCCAGGCTGGCGTCGAAGCCGGCCTCCTTGAGCGTCTGGCGCGCCAGCGCGACGGTGATGGCAAGCGGCAGGATCGCCGCCGGATGCGGCTTGACGATCACCGCGTTGCCGGTGGCGAGGCTGGCGAAAATGCCCGGGTAGCTGCTCCAGGTCGGCGCCGTCGCGCTGGGCAACACCAGGGCGACGCCGCGCGGCACCACGGCATAGCGCTTCTCGGCCTTGAGCGGCGGCAGCTGACCGCGCGCCTTGTGCCAGCTGGCGCGATAGGGCACGTGCTTCATTTCGCGCCAGGCGCAGGCGACGGCTTCCAGCCCGCGCTCCTGGGCGCGCGGGCCGCCGTCCTGGAAAGCCATGGCGAACGACTGCCCGGCCGTGTGCATCGTCGCGTAGGCGAGGTCGATGCTGCGGGCGTTGAGACGGGCGAGAATTTCGGCGCAGACTCCCGCCCGCACGTCGGGCCCGGCCTTGGTCCAGGCCGGCATCGCCGTCTTCGCCGCGGCGATCAGCGCATCGGCGCTGCATTTGGGGTAGCTGACGTTCAGCGACAGGCCGTAGGGCGAGACCTCGCCGCCGCCGCGGCCGACCACGCCGGGCTGGTCAAGGTAGAACTGGGCGTCGGCGTAGGCGTCGAAGAACGCCTGGCGCCCTTCCTCCGCGGCATTCGCGCCAAAGGCTGCGACGTCGTCGGCATAAGGGCTCCAGCCGCCGCGGCTCTCGATGGCATGCACCGCGGCGCCCAACAAGTCCTGATGCTTGACGAACATGGGGTGTGCCATCGAATCCTCCGGTACCATCGCGGTCTTGGTTTTTCATTCTACTTCGAGACTGCCGCGCGGCAAGGAGGCCCCATGACACCCGACGAAATCGCCCGGCGCTGCGCCGACATCATGTGGCCCGACGACCACGCCGCCCGCGGACTCGGCATCGAGATCGCGGCCGTCGGCGCCGGCACTGCCACCTTGCGCATGTTGGTGCGCCAGGACATGGTGAACAGCCACGGCAGCTGCCATGGCGGCTTCATCTTCGCGCTCGCCGACTCGGCCTTCGCCTACGCCTGCAACAGCTTCAATCACTACGCCGTCGCCGCCGGCGTGGACATCAACTTCCTCGCCCCGGCGCATCTCGGCGACACGCTCACGGCCATCGGCCGCGCCCGCCACCAGGGCGGCCGCAGCGGCGTTTATGACATCGAAGTGAGCAACGCGGCGGGCAAGCTGATTGCCGTCTTCCGCGGCCGCGCGGCGCGCGTCAAGGGCCACTTTTTCGAAGCGCCCGAAAGTATTGGATAATTGCGGCCAGGGAGAGCACCAGACATGAGCACCGCCATCGGCCTCGACGCCATCGAAAACGCCAGCCGCGACGAAATCGCCGCCTTGCAGCTGCAACGCATGCGCTGGTCCTTGCAGCATGCTTACGACAACGTCGCGCACTACCGCGCCAAGTTCGACGCCGCCGGCGTCCATCCCGACGACCTCAGGGAACTCAAGGACCTCGCCAGGTTCCCCTTCACGACCAAGCAGGACCTGCGCGAAACCTACCCTTTCGGCATGTTCGCCGTGCCGCGCGAGAAAGTGGTGCGCGTGCATGCCTCTTCGGGCACCACCGGCAAGCCGACCGTGGTCGGCTACACGCAGAAGGACATCGACACCTGGTCCGGCCTGGTGGCGCGCTCGATCTACGCTTCGGGCGGCCGGCCCGGCCACAAGCTCCACGTTTCCTACGGCTACGGCCTGTTCACCGGCGGGCTCGGCGCCCACTACGGCGGCGAGAAGCTCGGCTGCACCGTCATTCCTTTCGGCGGCGGCCAGACCGAACGCCAGGTCCAGCTGATCCTCGACTTCGAACCGGACATCATCATGGTGACGCCGTCCTACATGCTCGCCATCGGCGACGAGTTCGTGCGCCAGGGTCTCGATCCGGCGAAGTGCTCGCTGTCGATCGGCATCCACGGCGCCGAACCGTGGACGCACCAGATGCGCGCAGAGATCGAACGCCGCTTCGACATGCAGGCCGTCGACATCTACGGCCTCTCGGAAGTCATGGGCCCGGGCGTCGCCAACGAATGCGCCGAGAGCAAGGACGGCCCGGTGGTCTGGGAAGACCACTTCTACCCCGAGATCATCGACCCGAACACCGGCGCCGTGCTGCCAGACGGCGAACTCGGCGAACTGGTGTTCACCTCGCTGACCAAGGAAGCGCTGCCCGTCGTCCGCTATCGCACGCGCGACCTCACGCGCCTCTTGCCGCCGACCTCGCGCTCGATGCGCCGCATGAGCAAGATCACCGGCCGCTCCGACGACATGCTGATCATCCGCGGCGTGAATGTCTTCCCCAGCCAGATCGAGGAGCAGATCCTCAAGACGCCGAAGCTGTCGCCGCACTACCTGATCGAAGTCGCGCGCGACGGGCACATGGACACGGTCGCGGTGAACGTCGAAATGAAGCCCGAGTTCGCCACGGCGACCGCCGCCGAGAAAGAATACGCGGCGCACGAGCTGGCGCACCACATCAAGTCCTACATCGGCATCTCGACGCACATCCGCATCGTCGAAGTCGGCGGCGTCGAACGCTCGGTAGGCAAAGCCAAGCGCGTCATCGACCGGCGGCCGAAGGACTGAACGGCGCGCTTCCGGTGACCCGCAACGACCGCCCCGGCCTAGAGCCCATCGAGACCGCCAGCCGCGACGAAATCGCCGCGCTCCAGTTCGCCCGCCTGCGCGCAACGCTCGCCCACGCCTACGAGCGCGTGCCGCACTACCGCGAGAAGTTCGACAGCCTCGGGCTGGTGCCGGACGACCTGAAGTCGCTCGCCGACCTCGCCAAGTTCCCTTTCACGACGAAGGAAGACCTGCGCCGCACTTATCCATTCGGCATGTTCGCCGTGCCGATGGACGACGTCGTGCGCATCCACGCCTCCTCGGGCACCACCGGCAAGCCGACCGTGGTCGGCTACACGGCGAAGGACATCGACACCTGGGCCGGCATCGTCGCGCGCTCGATTCGTGCCGCCGGCGGCACGCGCAGCGACATCTTCCACATCACGCACGGCTACGGCCTGTTCACCGGCGGCCTCGGCGTGCATTACGGCGCCGAGCGCGTCGGCATGGCCGTGGTGCCGATCTCCGGCGGCCAGACCGAGCGCCAGGTGCAGCTGATCCAGGACTTCAAGCCGACCATGATCATCGGCACGCCGTCCTACATGATGAACATCATCGACGAATTCGAGCGCCAGGGCCTCGACCCCACGCAATGCAGCCTCAAGCGCGGCATGTTCGGCGCCGAACCCTGGGGCGAAGGCATGCGCCGGGAGCTCGAAGAGCGCTTGGGGATAGACGCGACGAACCTCTACGGGCTGTCCGAAGTCATGGGGCCGGGCGTCGCCGCCGAATGCATCGAGTCGAAGGACGGCCCGGTGGTCTGGGAAGACCACTTCTACCCCGAGATCATCGACCCCGCGACCGGCGCGGTATTGCCCGACGGCTCGCCCGGCGAACTAGTGTTTACCTCGCTGACCAAGGAAGCGCTGCCGGTGATCCGCTATCGCACCAAGGATCTCAGCTCGCTGCAGCCGCCCACGGCGCGCAGCTTCCGCCGCATCGGCAAGATCACCGGGCGCTCGGACGACATGCTGATCATCCGCGGCGTCAATGTCTTCCCCTCGCAGGTCGAGGAGCTGATCCTCAAGACGCCGAAGCTCTCCTCGCACTACCAGCTCGAAGTGACGCGCCGCGGCCACCTCGACGATCTCGCCGTGCGCGTTGAGCTCAAGCCCGAGCATGCCGGCGCGCCGGACGCCGTGCGCCAGGCCGCCGCCTGGGAACTGCAGCACCACATCAAGTCCTACATCGGCATCAGCACCAAGATCGAAGTCGTCGAACAGGGCGGCATCGAGCGTTCCGCCGGCAAGGCGAAACGCGTCATCGACAAGAGACCGAAGGAATGAAGCGCCACCACTGGCCCTGGACGTTCGTCTTCTTCAGCATCGTCGGCACGATTTGCCTGCTGGTCGGCGTCGCCGCGCTTGCCGGCCTGTTGCGGGACGTGCATCCGCTGTTCCGCGACGAACTCGGCGGCTGGGCGCTGATCGTGTCCTCCGTCGCCTGCTTCCTCACCGGCGCCTTCCCGCTGGTGCTGCGCCGCCTCGCCGAACGGGAAGGCGCCTGATGGGCGCCGATCATTTCTCCGGCGCCGCCGCCGCTTACGCCAGGTTCCGCCCCGGCTATCCGCCGGCGCTGTTCGACTGGATCGCCGCCCAGACCGCGGCGCACGATCTCGCCTGGGACTGCGGCTGCGGCAATGGCCAAGCCTCGGTGCCGCTGGCGCAGCGCTACGGCCGCGTCGTCGCCACCGACCTTTCGGCGCGGCAGGTCGGCGAGGCGGCGCCGCACCCGCGCATCGAATACCGCGCCGCGCCCGCCGAGGCGAGCGGCCTGCCCGACGCCTGCTGCGATCTCGTCGTCGTCGCCCAGGCGCTGCACTGGTTCGACTTCGCGCGCTTCTACGCCGAAGTCCGGCGCGTGCTGAAGCCCGGCGGCGTGCTCGCCGCCTGGACCTATCAACTGCTGCGCGCCGAGCCCGGCCTCGACGCGCTCTTCGCCGATTACTACCAGCGCGTGCTCGCTTCCTGGTGGCCGGCCGAACGCAAATGGGTGGACGACGGCTACCGCAGCCTGCCGTTCCCCTTCGCCGAAATCGCGGCGCCCGCCTTCGAGATCCGGCTGCAATGGACGCTCGACGATCTGCTCGCCTACCTGCGCACGTGGACCGCCACGCGCTACCTGGCGCAGGCGGAGAACCGCGACCCGACGCTGCCGCTCGGCGAGCTCCTGCGGCCGCTGTGGGGCGAGGGCGAGCGCGAGATCGTCTGGCCGCTCGCCCTGCGCGTCGGCCGCGCCTAGACGCCGGCGCATGCGCAAGACCGCGCCCTACGCCGGCCTGACGCCGGACCGCGTGCTCGACGCCGTCGAAAGCGTCGGCCTCGTCTGCGACGGCCGCCAGCTGGCGCTGAACAGCTTCGAGAACCGCGTCTTCCAGATCGGCCTCGACGACGGCCGCCAGGTGGTCGCCAAGTTCTACCGTCCGCACCGCTGGAGCGACGCCGCGATCCTCGAGGAACACGCCTTCACGCAGCAGCTTTTCGCGCGCGAAATCCCGACCGTGCCGCCGCTGGCGATCGCCGGGCGCACGCTGCATGCGCATGCGGGCTTCCGCTTCGCCGTGTTCCCGAAGCAGGGCGGCCGCGCGCCCGAATTCGACCGTCCCGGGGTGCTCGAACAAATGGGACGCTTCCTCGGCCGCATCCACGCCGTCGGCGCCGTCGAGCCCTTTGCCGCGCGACCCGCGCTCGACGTCGAAAGCTTCGGCGAAGAACCGCGCGACTTCCTGCTCGACAGCGGCTTCATTCCCGCCGAACTCGAACCGGCCTGGAGCAGCGTGATCGACCAGGCGCTCGACGGCGTGCGCTACGCCTTCGAGCGCGCCGGCGACGTCACCACGCTGCGCCTGCACGGCGACTGCCACCAGGGCAACGTGCTATGGACCGAAAACGGCGAAACGGGCGGCCCGCATTTCGTCGATTTCGACGACAGCCGCAGCGGCCCGGCGGTGCAGGATCTGTGGATGCTGCTGGCCGGCGACGAGCCGGCGATGGCCGTCCAGCTCGGCCACATCCTGCGCGGCTATGAGCAGTTCCGCGCCTTCGACGAGCGCGAACTGCACCTCGTCGAAGCCCTGCGCACGCTGCGCCTGATCCACTACAGCGCCTGGATCGCGCGGCGCTGGCATGACCCGGCCTTCCCCGCGGCATTTCCCTGGTTCGACACGCCGCGCTACTGGCAGGACCGCATCCTCGAACTGCGCGAACAGATCGCCTTGATGAACGAAGCGCCGCTGCGCCCGGTCTGACGTATCATTCGCAATCCCCAGCGGAAGGATGGCCATGAAGACTGCGATCCTCGGCGGCGGCTGCTTCTGGTGCCTCGAAGCGGCGCTGCGTCAACTCGACGGCGTCGAGTCGGTCGTCTCCGGCTATTGCGGCGGGCATGTCGACCACCCGAGCTATCGCCAGGTCTGCGACGGCGGCAGCGGCCACGCCGAAGTCGTGCAAGTGCGCTTCGACCCCGAGGTGATCGATTACCGCACGCTGCTGCAAGCCTTCTTCGCCATTCACGACCCGACGACGAAAGACCGCCAGGGCAATGACGTCGGCTCGCAATACCGTTCGGTGATCTTTGCCTGCGCGCCGGAGCAGGAACGCATCGCCAGGGACTTGATCGCCGAACTCGACGCCGAGCGCATATGGCCGCGCCCGATCGTCACCGAAGTGCTGCCGGCCGCGACCTTCTGGCCCGCCGAGGACTACCACCAGGACTATTTTGCGCACCATCCGGCGCAGCCCTACTGCGTCGCCGTCGTGGCGCCCAAGGCTGCGAAGCTGCGGCAGAAGTTCGCCTCGCGCCTGAAGCGGCCGACCGGCCCGCCATGAAGCGGCTGCCGCTCGACCGGCACGCCCTGATCGCCGCCGCGATCTACCTTGCCTTGGGCGGCGCCTGGATTTCCCTCAGCGACTGGCTGCTGGCGCTGACGGTCAGCGACAGCGCCGCGCTGACCACCTACCAGACCTACAAGGGCTGGGCCTTCGTCGCCGTCATGGCGCTGCTCGCCTACGCGCTGATCAGCCGCATGGGCCGCCAGCTCACCGCGCTGCGCGAATCGGAACGGCGCCTGGCCGAAGACGAAGCGGCCATTCATGCCCTCAACGAGGAGCTCGAGCAGCGCGTCGCCGAGCGCACGCTGGCGCTGGAAGGCGCCAATCGCGAACTGGAGTCCTTCGCCTATTCGGTCTCGCACGACCTGCGCGCGCCGCTACGCGCGCTCAACGGCTTCGCCCATCTGCTCGAAGGCGACGAAGACTGCAAGCTCAACGCCGCCAGCCGGCAAATGATCGCCCGCATTCGCGCCAACGCCGAGAAAATGGACGTCTTGATCGACGACATTCTCGAATTCTCGCGCACCGGCAGCAGCGAGATGAAGCGCGAGAAGATCGATGTCCGCGCGCTCGCCCAGACGGTTGCCGCCGAGCTCCAGTCGGACTATCCGGCGGCGCAGATCGACATCGGCGACCTCCCCGTCGCCGTCGGCGATCCGCCGATGCTGCGCCAGGTGTGGATGAACCTGATCGGCAACGCGCTCAAGTTCTCGTCGCGGCGCGCCGCGCCGCGCATCGAGATCGCCGCCGCGCGCGACGCCGAAGGCAGCGTCGTCTACAGCATTCGCGACAACGGCGCCGGCTTCGACATGACCTACGCCGCGCGCCTGTTCGGCGTCTTCCAGCGCATGCATCGCGCCGACGATTTCCCCGGCACCGGCGCCGGGCTGGCCATCGTCAAGCGCATCGTCGAACGCCACGGCGGCCGCATCTGGGCCGAAGCCGTCGCCGACGAAGGCGCCACGTTCCGCTTTACGCTGCCGGCGTGCGTGGCCGCCGACAGCGCCTTCGGCGCGGCTTCCTGAACGCCGCGCTCAGCCGCCTGCCCCGTGCCTGCTTAGGCGGCCTGGCGATACTCCGCCGGCATGCCGTCCTTGAACAGCTGGCGCAAGCTCACGCGCAGCTCCGGCGTGTCCATGTGGCCGTGCGACGTGCAGGCATGCTGCACCGCCGTTTCCAGCAACTCGTCTTCAGAGTCGGCCGAAATGGCCACGGTGCAGTTCTTCTCGCTGGGATAGTCGCGGCAATCGATATATTTCCTTGTCATGACAGCCTCCATTGGGGAATTTTCGGCAGACGTCTCATGCGCCGCGCTCGATGTCGCGGCGCCCAACGTCTTTCGCTGCGGAACCCAGACCGGTTCCGTAGCCCAATATAGTTCAGCGCCTGGCGGCCGCCAAACCTGCCCGCAGTAGGGATATGGCCCGGCGCCGGCTTCAGTCGATGGCGACGGACAAGGCGCCCAGTCCGGCGATGCTGCCGACGAGAAGATCGCCGCGCTGCACGGCGCCGACGCCCGCCGGCGTGCCGGTGAAGATCAGGTCGCCCGCCTGCAGCTCGAAGTACTCGGAGAGGATGGCGACGATCTCGGGCGCCGACCAGATCATGGCCGACAAGTCGCCGCGCTGGCGCTCGACGCCATTGACGTCGAGGCGGATGCCGCCTTGGCGCGGATGACCGACGACCGCGGCGGGATGGATCGCGCCGATCGGCGCCGATTGGTCGAAGCCCTTGGCGAGGTCCCACGGCCGCCCCAGCTTCTTGAGCTCGGCCTGCAGGTCGCGCCGCGTCATGTCCAGGCCAATGGCATAGCCGTAGATGTGTTCATTGGCGATATCGGCGGCGATGCGGCGAGCGCCCCGGCCGATGGCAACGACCATCTCGATCTCGTGGTGAAGATCGGCGGTCTTGGGCGGATAGGCCATGCGGCCGGTGGCGCCGAGCGGCACCGGCAGCACGGCATCGGCCGGCTTCATGAAGAAGAACGGCGCCTCGCGCCCCGTCGCGCCCATTTCGCGCGCGTGTTCGGCGTAGTTGCGGGCGACGCAATAAATGCGCCGCACCGGAAAGCCGCGGTCGCTGCCGACGATCGGCACCGACGGATGATGCAGATGAAATTCCGCTTGCATTTTCGCTCCTCGAGCGGCGCCGACTGCCCGGGCGCCTAGACGGGGTTGTCCACCTCGACGTACTCGCAGGCGAGGCCGTGGCGCTGCGACAAATGCGCGGCCAGCGCCATGACGCCGTAGCGCTCGGTGGCGTGATGGCCGGCGGCGAGATAGGCGACGCCGGTCTCGCGCGCCAGATGCACGCTGTGCTCGGAAATCTCGCCGCTGACATAGAGATCGGCGCCGGCGGCGATGGCCTGCTCGAAGTAGTCCTGGGCGCCGCCCGAGCACCAGGCGAGCCGCGCCACCTTGCGGCTGCCCTCGCCGATCAGCAGCGGCTGGCGCCCCAGCGCGGCGGCAACGGCGGCGGCGACGGCGCCCGCCGTGGTCGCCGCCGCCGGCGCGCCGAAGAAGCCGATGTCCTGCTCGGCAAAGCGGCCGGCAACCGTCCAGCCCAGGCGCCTGGCCAGTTGCGCGTTGTTGCCGAGCTCGCCGTGGGCGTCGAGCGGCAAGTGGTAGGCGAACAGGCTGATGTCGTGCGCCAGCAGCGCCGCCATGCGCTTTTTGCGATGGCCGATGACGCGGCCATCCTCGGATTTCCAGAACCAGCCGTGATGGACGATGATGGCGTCGGCATCGCGCGCCACGGCCGCATCGACCAGTTCTTGGCACGCCGTGACGCCGCAGACGATGCGGCGGATCTCGGCGCGCCCTTCCACTTGCAGGCCGTTTGGGCAATAATCGCGGAAGCGCGCAGCTTCCAGCAGCGTATCGAGATAGGTGCGCAATTCGTCGCGGTGCATGTGTCGCTCTCCAATGAACCCTCATCATAATGTAAGCGCGCCATGAAGCGTCTCTGGTTCATCTTCGCCCAGGCTGTCACCGTCAGCGTCGCGGTGCTGTTCGTCGTCCAGACGCTGAAGCCGGAGTGGCTCGACCGGCATGCCATCGCCGCCGCGACCGGCGGCATCGTCACCATCCAGGAAACGACCGTTCCCGCCGATCCCCATCGCGGCGTTTCCTATGCCGAGGCGGCGAAGAAGGCCGTGCCCGCCGTCGTGCATATTTTCACCAGCCAGGAAGTCAAGACGCCCCATCCGTTTCTCAACGACCCGCTGTTCCGCCACTTCTTCGGCGACCGCTTCGGCGACCAGCCGCAGCGCCAGTCGGGCCTCGGCAGCGGCGTCGTCGTCTCCGCCGACGGCTACATCCTGACCAACTTCCATGTCGTCGAAGGCGCCGACGAAATCGAGGTCGCCAGCAACGACGGCCGCAAGTTCAAGGCCAAGGTCGTCGGCGCCGATCCCGAATCCGACCTGGCGGTCCTCAAGATTCACGCCGACGCCAAGCTGCCGACCATCACCTTCGCGCAGAGCGACAGCCTGCGCGTCGGCGACGTCGTGCTGGCCATCGGCAATCCCTTCGGCGTCGGCCAGACCGTCACGTCGGGCATCGTCTCGGCGCTCGGCCGCAGCCACCTCGGCATCAACACCTTCGAGAATTTCATCCAGACCGACGCCGCCATCAACCCGGGCAATTCCGGCGGCGCGCTGGTCGACAGCGACGGCGTCCTGGTCGGCATCAATACCGCGATCTATTCGCAGACCGGCGGCTCCATGGGCATCGGCTTCGCCATTCCGGTATCGCTGGCGCGCAACGTCATGGAGCAGATCATCAAGAACGGCTCGGTGACGCGCGGCTGGATCGGCGTCGAAGTGCAGGAGATTTCGCCGGAACTGGCGGAGTCGTTCCGCCTGCCCGGCACGGAAGGCGCGATCATCGCCGGGGTCATGCGCGGCAGTCCGGCCGACAAGGCCGGCATCGTGCCGGGCGACGTGCTGCTCGCCGTGGCCGGCAAGCCGGTCAAGGACGCGCAGACCATGCTCGACCTCATCGCATCATTGACGCCGGGCCAGCCCGCCAAGTTTTCGATACGGCGCGGCGGCAAGGACATCGAACTCGCCGGCATCATCGGCAAGCGGCCGAAGCCGCCGCAGGAGTAGCAACCCGACGTTCAGTCCTTGCGCTGCTCGGGCAGCGGCGCCGGCACGCCCGGCACGTCCTCGGCCACGGCCTCCGCCTTGACGATGAAGCGCGCCAGGAACAGGCCCAGTTCGAACAGCAGGCACATCGGCACCGCCAGCAGAATCTGGGAAGTCACGTCCGGCGGCGTCACCACGGCGGCGAAAATGAAGGCGGCGACGATGGCGTAGGGCCGCATCTCCCGCAGCGTTTCCAGCTTGACGAGGCCGAACTTCACCAGCAGCAGCACCACCACGGGCACTTCGAAGGTGATGCCGAAAGCCAGGAACATGGTCATGACGAACGACAGATACTGCTCGATGTCCGGGGCCGGCGTGATGCTGGCCGGCGCCACCTGCGCGATGAACTTGAAGACGGTGCCGAAGACGAAGAAATAGCAGAAGGCCATGCCAAGCATGAACAGCAGGGTCGAGCCGATCACCAGCGGCAGGGCGAACTTCTTCTCGTGGGCGTAGAGCCCCGGCGCGACGAAGGCCCAGGCCTGGTAGAGGACGACCGGCAGCGCGACGACGAAGGCCGCCATCAGCGTGACCTTCAGCGGCACCATGAACGGCGTGATGACGCCGGTGGCGATCATCTTGGCGCCCGGCGGCAGCGTCGCCATCATCGGGTGGGCCAGCAGGTCGTAAATGGCGCCCGACCAGGGCACCATGCAGAGGAAAACCACCATGATCGCGGCGATGGCCTTGATCAGCCGATCGCGCAGTTCGACGAGATGGGTGACGAAGGATTCGGAAACTTCAGCCATCAGGCTTGCGGCTTTTCGGCCGGGACGGCGGCGGGCGCCGACGGCGGCGCTGCCGCCGCAGTCGCGACGGGCGGCGGTGCGTCAGCCGGCGCCGTGGCTGACGGCGCCGTGGCCGATGGCGCTGCCGCGGCCGGCGCTGCCGCGGCCTTTTCCTCAATGCCGGTTGCGATCGACTGGTTGAGTTCGGTCTCGACCGTCTTCATCTGCTCATTGACGGAATGCTCCATGTCGCGCACCTGGGCGGCGACGTCGTCCTGCATTTTCTTGAGCTCCTCGAGCTGGATTTCGCGGTTGATGTCGGCCTTGACGTCGCTGACGTAGCGCTGCAGGCGGCCGAGCAGGTGACCGGCGGTGCGGGCCACTTTCGGCAACCGTTCGGGGCCGATGACGATCAGCGCCACCAGACCAATGAGTATCAGTTCGCCGGATGAAAACATGGAGGATGGATGTTCGCAGAAAAAAACGAGCGGGACTTACCCGCTCATTCGGCCACGAGGGGGAACGCGCCTCAGACCTTGTCTCGCTTCACTTCGCCTTCGATCGTGTGGCCGACATGCGGCGGCGGCGGCGGTTCGACGGGCTTGTCCGCCTCGGCCGTGCCTTCTCTCATGCCTTCCTTGAAACCTTTGACGGCGCCGCCGAGATCCTGCCCGATGTTGCGCAGTTTCTTGGTGCCGAATATCAGCATGACGATCAGCAGGACGATCAGCCAATGCCAGATACTGAAGCTTCCCATTCCTGTCTCCTATTATCTTTTCAACATGGGGCCGAGAACTTCCGGTCCGCCGAGGATGTGCACGTGCAAATGATACACCTCCTGATGGCTGATCCGCCCCGTGTTCACGATGAGGCGGAAGCCGTCGTCGAGGCCCTGGCTGCGGGCCAGTTCGCCGGCCTTGCCGAGGATCTTGCCGAGCACCGCCTGGTGGCTCATATCGCCGTCGTAGAGGTTCGCGACATGCACTTTCGGGATGATCATGAAATGCACCGGCGCGAGCGGATTGATGTCGTGGAAGGCGAGGATGTCCTCGTCCTCGTAGACCTTGCGCGACGGGATTTCGCCGCGGGCGATCTTGCAGAAGATGCAGTCCGTCATGTTGGCCTCGATTTCTTCTCGTCGATTCCCGAAATGCCCTCGCGGCGGCGGAACTCGACCATGATGTCGTCGACGCCGATGTCGAAATGGCTCATCAGCACGAGGCTGTGGAACCAGAGGTCGCAGACTTCGCGCACCAGATGCAGGCGGTCGCCGTCCTTGGCGGCCATGATGACTTCGGCGGCCTCTTCGGCGACCTTCTTGCAGATGGCGTCGGTGCCCTTGGCGTAGAGGCTGGCGACGTAGGACGAATCCGGCGCCGCGCCCTTGCGCTCCTCCAGCGTCTGCTGGACGCGATGAATGACTTCGAGATCTATCACTTGTAAATCTCCCTCGGATCCTTCAATACCGGCTCGACGTCGCGCCACGCCTCGGCGTCGAGCTGGTTGAAGAAGCAGCTGCGGCGCCCGGTGTGGCAGGCGATGCCGCCGACTTGCTCGATCTTCAGCAGGACCACGTCCTTGTCGCAATCGGTGCGCATCTCGAGCACTTTCTGGAAATGGCCCGACTCTTCGCCCTTGTGCCACAGCTTGCGGCGCGAGCGCGACCAATACACGGCCTGCCCGCTCTCGGCGGTCTTCTCCAGCGCCTCGCGGTTCATCCAGGCGAACATCAGCACTTCGCCGGTCTGCGCATCCTGGGCGATGGCCGGCACCAGGCCCTGCTCGTCCCATTTGACTTCGTTCAACCATCTATTCGACATTACAGTCTGACCTCGATTCCGCGCGCACGCATGTATTCCTTCGCCTGCCGCACAGTATATTCGCCGTAGTGAAAGATGCTCGCGGCGAGCACGGCATCGGCGCGGCCTTCGGTGACGCCATCGGCCAGATGCTGGAGATTGCCGACGCCGCCGCTGGCGATGACGGGAATGCTCACCGCCTCGGCGACGGCGCGGGTGAGCGCGAGGTCGAAGCCGTTCTTGGTGCCGTCGCGGTCCATGCTGGTCAGCAGGATCTCGCCGGCGCCGAGCGCCGCGACCTGCTGCGCCCAGGCGATGGCGTCGAGGCCGACGTTCTTGCGGCCGCCGTGGGTGAACACTTCCCACTTGCCGGGGCTGGTCTGCTTGGCGTCGATGGCGACGACGATGCACTGCGAGCCGACCTTGCCCGACGCTTCCGCCACGAGCTCCGGATTGTTGACCGCCGCCGTGTTCATGCTGACCTTGTCGGCGCCGGCATTGAGCAGGCGGCGCACGTCTTCGACCTTGCGCACGCCGCCGCCGACGGTGAGCGGAATGAAGACCTGCTCGGCGCAAGCCTCGACGATGTGCAGGATGATGTCGCGTTCGTCCGAACTGGCGGTGATGTCGAGGAAAGTGATTTCATCGGCGCCCTGCTCGTCGTAGCGGCGGGCGATCTCGACCGGGTCGCCGGCGTCGCGCAGCGAAACGAAATTGACGCCCTTGACCACGCGGCCGGCGCTGACGTCGAGACAGGGGATGATGCGTTTGGCGAGCATGAATGCCGCCCTCAGCGGCCGGAGAGCTTGTCCGCCTCGGCCTGGGCCGCGCGGAAATCCAGCTTGCCCTCGTAGATGGCGCGGCCGGTGATGGCGCCCATGATGCCTTCGTCCTGCACCTCGCACAGCGCCTGGATGTCCTTGAGGCAGGCGATGCCGCCGCTGGCGATGACCGGAATCTTCAGCGCCTGGGCAAGCTTCACGGTGGCCTCGACGTTGACGCCGTTCATCATGCCGTCGCGGCCGATGTCCGTGTAGATCACGGCTTCGACGCCGTAGTCCTCGAACTTCTTCGCCAGGTCGACGACGTCGTGGCCGGTCATCTTCGACCAGCCGTCGACGGCGACCTTGCCTTCCTTGGCGTCGAGGCCGACGATGATGTGGCCGGGAAAGGCGCCGCAGGCATCGTGCAGGAAGCCCGGGTTCTTCACCGCCGCCGTGCCGATGATGACGTAGGAAATGCCGTCGTCGAGGCAGCGCTCGATGGTGTCGAGATCGCGGATGCCGCCGCCGAGCTGGACGGGAATCTCGTCGCCGACTTCCTCGAGGATGGCCTTGATCGCCGCTTCATTCTTCGGCTTGCCGGCGAAGGCGCCGTTGAGGTCGACGAGATGCAGGCGCTTGGCGCCCTGGTCGATCCAGTGCCGCGCCATGGCGGCCGGGTCTTCGGAAAACACGGTCGCATCATCCATGTCGCCTTGCTTGAGGCGCACGCAATGGCCGTCCTTGAGGTCGATGGCAGGAATCAGCAGCATAGTGGGCAGTCGTCGAGAGTCAGCCGTTGGCCGGGGGAATTTGCGTCAGGAAGGTTTCCACGCCATGAAATTGGCCAGCAGGCGCAAGCCGGCCTGGGCGCTTTTTTCCGGATGGAATTGAGTGGCGAAGATGTTAGCGCGCGCCACCGCGCTGGTAAAGGGCAGGCCATATACGGTCGAGCCGGCGATGGCCGCAGGTGCGGCCGGCTCGACGTAATAGCTGTGCACGAAATAGAAGCGCGCGCCGTCGTCGATGCCGGCCCACAGCGGATGCGGCTCGGCCTGGGCGACCTCGTTCCAGCCCATGTGCGGCACCTTGAGGCGCTGTGCCGCCATGACCTCCGGCGGGAAGCGGCGCACGCGCCCGGGCAGGATGGCAAGGCCGGCGACGTCGCCCTCCTCGCTGTGCTCGAACAGCATCTGCAGACCGATGCAAATGCCGAGGAAAGGCTTGGCGCGGGCGGCGTCGACGACGGCGGCATCGAGGCCGCGCGCCTGCAGCTCGCGCATGCAATCGGGCATCGCGCCCTGGCCGGGGACGACGACGCGGTCGGCCGCCGCCACCACGGCGGGGTCGGCGGTCACCAGGATGCGGGCGGCGGGCGCGACATGCTCGATGGCTTTCGCCACCGACCGCAAGTTGCCCATGCCGTAGTCAACAACAGCGACGGTCGTCATAGAAGAGGCTTAGAGCGATCCCTTGGTCGAGGGCACGCCGCTGGCGCGCGGATCGGCTTCCACCGCCATGCGCAGCGCGCGGGCAAAGGCCTTGAACACCGTCTCGGCCTGGTGATGGCTGTTGTCGCCGCGCAGGCCGTCGATATGCACGGTGATGGCGGCATGATTGACGAGGCCCTGGAAGAATTCGCGCACCAGGTCGACGTCGAATTCGCCGATGGTCGGCCGCGTGAACGGCACGTTGAACACCAGGCCGGGACGCCCCGACAGATCGACGACGACGCGCGTCAGCGCCTCGTCGAGCGGCACGTAGGCATGGCCGTAGCGGCGCAGGCCTTTCTTGTCGCCCCAGGCCTGGGCCAATGCCTGGCCCAGCGTGATGCCGATATCCTCGACGGTGTGGTGCGCATCGATGTGCAGATCGCCGGACGCCGCGATGTCGAGATCGACGAGGCCATGGCGGGCGATCTGGTCGAGCATGTGATCGAGGAAGCCGATGCCGGTAGCCAGCTTGGACTTGCCGCTGCCGTCGAGGTCGAGCCGGACGCTGATCTGCGTCTCGAGCGTGTTGCGTTGAACGAAGGCCGCGCGCATCGTCTTGGTACGTCGGGAGGATGGAGCGCGCATGATACCATTTCGAGCCAAACGGTCATTACCGGTTTTCCCTTATGAGCCCATACTGGAGCGCGGTCGTCCGCAGCCTCACTCCCTACGTGCCGGGCGAGCAGCCCAAGCTCGCCGATCTCGTCAAACTCAACACCAACGAGAATCCCTACGGTCCCTCGCCCAAGGCGCTCGCCGCGATGGCCGCCGAAGTCGGCGACAGCCTGCGGCTCTATCCCGACCCGAACGCCGATCGCCTGAAGGACAGCATCGCGCGCAACTACGGCGTCGCGACGCCGCAGGTGTTCGTCGGCAACGGCTCGGACGAAGTGCTGGCCCACGTCTTCCTGGCCTTGCTCAAGCACGAGCGGCCGCTCCTGTTTCCCGACATCACCTACAGCTTCTATCCGGTCTATTGCGGCCTCTACGGCATCGACTACGAAACCGCGCCGCTCGACGACGAGTTCGCCATCCGCATCGACGACTACCGCAAGCCCAACGGCGGCATCATCTTCCCGAACCCCAACGCGCCGACCGGGCGCGCGCTGCCGCTGGCCGCCATCGAGCGCCTGCTGCAGGCGAACCCCGACTCGGTCGTGGTGATCGATGAAGCCTACGTCGATTTCGGCGGCGAGTCCGCCGTGCCGCTGGTCGCCGCGCACCCGAACCTGCTGGTGGTGCACACGCTGTCGAAGTCGCGCTCGCTGGCCGGCTTGCGCGTCGGCTTCGCCATCGGCCAGCCGGACCTCATCGCAGCGCTGACCCGCGTCAAGGACAGTTTCAATTCCTACCCGCTCGACCGCATCGCCATCGTCGGCGCGGCCGCCGCCATCGACGACGCCGCACACTTCGAAGCGACGCGCCAGGCGGTCATCGCCAGCCGCGAAAGGCTGACGCCGCAACTGGCGCAGCTCGGCTTCGAGGTGCTGCCGTCGACGGCCAATTTCATTTTCGCCCGCCATCCGCAACGCGACGCCGGCGCCCTGGCGCTGGCGCTGCGCCAACGCAGCATCATCGTGCGCCACTTCAAGCAGCCGCGCATCGACCAGTTCCTGCGCATCACCATCGGCACCGACGCGCAATGTTCGGCGCTGGTTTCGGCGCTGCGGGAAATCCTCGCCTAGCGCCTGTCGCCGGCTGGACTGGCCCGGCGCCGCGCGGCGCGCGGCCGTCGTACCCGAAACCCGGTACGCGAATTAAGCGGGATTCGGTATGGCGATCCCTTCCTCCTGATCTTACATTCGGATTGCATTGCGCCAGTCGGCATGGCGGGCGCGGGCTTCCGGGGACCTTGTGGCCACCCGCCTGAAAAAAGAACAGGAGGAGCACCATGCACGTGACGAGACGGCAGTTCTTCAGGATCTGCAGTGCCGGGTTGCCGGCGTCCAGCATTGCCGCGATGGGATTCTCGCCCGCTGCGGCGTTGGCGGAAGTGCGCGCGTTCAAGCTGGCCCGCACGACCGAAACCCGCAACACCTGTCCCTACTGTTCGGTGTCCTGCGGCGTGCTCATGTATTCGCTCGGCGACAAGGCGAAGAACGCCAAGGCCGAGATCATCCACATCGAAGGCGATCCGGATCATCCGGTGAACCGCGGCACGCTGTGCCCGAAAGGCGCGGCGCTGCTCGATTTCGTCAATAGCCCGGACCGCCTCAAGCATCCCGAAGTGCGCGAAGCCGGCAGCAACGAGTGGAAGCGCATCTCCTGGGACGATGCCTTCAACCGCATCGCCAAGCTGATGAAGGCGGACCGCGATGCCAACTTCATAACCAAGAACGCCGACGGCGCGACCGTGAACCGCTGGCTCAGCACCGGCTTCCTCGCCGCCTCCGCGTCCTCCAACGAATCGGGCTACATCACCCACAAGGTCGTCCGCAGCTTGGGCATTCTCGCTTTCGACAACCAGGCGCGTGTCTGACACGGCCCGACGGTGGCCAGTCTGGCCCCGACGTTCGGCCGCGGCGCGATGACCAACCACTGGGTGGACATCAAGAATGCGGATGTGGTCCTGATCATGGGCGGCAACGCCGCCGAAGCCCACCCCTGCGGCTTCAAGTGGGTGGTGGAGGCGAAGAAGCACAACCGGGCGAAGCTCGTCGTCGTGGACCCGCGCTTCACGCGCTCGGCCGCGGTGGCGGACCTCTACGCGCCGATTCGCACCGGCACCGACATCGCCTTCCTCGGCGGCGTCATCAACTACCTGCTGACGAAGGATGCGATCCAGCACGACTACGTCAAGGCCTACACCGACTTCACTTTCCTGGTGAACGACGGCTACGCCTTCGATAACGGCCTCTTCTCGGGCTACAACGCCGACCAGCGCAGCTACGACAAATCGTCGTGGGGCTACCAGCTGGGCAGCGACGGCTATGTGAAGACCGACCCGACGCTGCAGGATCCGCGTTGCGTCTTCCAGCTGATGAAGAAGCACTACAGCCGCTACACGCCGGAGATGGTGGAGAAGATTTGCGGCACGCCCAGGGACCAGTTCCTCAAGGTCTGCGAAACCCTGGCTTCGACGGCGACGCCGGAGCGGACGACGACGGTCATGTATGCGCTGGGCTGGACCCAGCATTCGGTCGGCTCGCAGATGATCCGCACGGCCGCCATGGTGCAGCTGCTGCTGGGCAACATCGGCATCGCCGGCGGCGGCATGAACGCCCTGCGCGGCCACTCCAACATCCAGGGCCTCACCGACCTCGGGCTGCTGTCCAACCTGTTGCCCGGCTACCTCACCCTGCCCGGCGAGAAGGAGACCGACTACCGCGCCTACATCGACAAGCGCGCCGCGAAGCCGCTGCGTCCAAATCAATTGTCATACTGGCAGAACTACGAGAAGTTCCACGTCAGCCTGATGAAGGCCTGGTTCGGCGACGCCGCGACGAAGGACAACCACTGGGCCTTCGACTGGCTGCCGAAGCTCGACAAGGTCCATGACGTCCTCCAGGTCTTCGACGACATGTACCAGGGCAAGGTGAACGGCTACTTCTGCCAGGGCTTCAATCCGCTGGCCGCCTTCCCCAACAAGGCCAAGCTCGGCGCCGCGCTGGCCAGGCTCAAGTATCTCGTCGTCATCGATCCGCTCGCCACGGAAACCTCCGAGTTCTGGAAGAACTTCGGCGAACACAACGACGTCGATCCGGCCAAGATCCAGACCACGGTGTTCCGCCTGCCGTCCGGCTGCTTCGCCGAGGAGAACGGCTCGCTGGTCAACTCCGGGCGCTGGCTGCAATGGCACTGGAAAGGCGCCGAGCCGCCGGGTGAGGGCAAGGCCGACATCGAGATCATGGCCGGCTTGTTCACCCGGCTGCGGGACATGTACCAGGCCGAGGGCGGCGCCTTCCCCGACCCGATCCTCAATCTCGCCTGGCCCTACCGCATTGCCGCTGCGCCCGCCGCCGAGGAACTGGCGCAGGAGTACTCGGGCAAGGCGCTCACCGATCTCGCCGATCCGAAGGACGCGACCAAGGTGTTCAAGAAGAAGGGCGAGCAGCTGGACGGCTTCGCCCAACTGCGCGACGACGGCTCGACGTCCTGCGGCTGCTGGCTGTTTTCCGGCGCCTGGACCCCGGCCGGCAACCTCATGGCGCGGCGCGACAACGCCGATCCCTACGGCGACGGCCAGACGCTCAACTGGGCGTGGTCCTGGCCGGCCAACCGCCGCATCATGTACAACCGCGCCTCCTGCGATGCGAGCGGCAAGCCCTGGAACGCCAAGCGCAAGCAGGTCTGGTGGAACGGCAGCGCCTGGGTCGGCTCCGACGTGCCCGACTTCAAGCTCGATTCCAACCCCGCCGACGGCATGGGCCCTTTCATCATGAACCCCGAGGGCGTCGCCCGCTTCTTCGCGCTCGACAAGATGGTCGAAGGCCCATTCCCCGAGCACTACGAGCCCTTCGAGACGCCGATCGAGACCAATCCGCTGAACAGCAATCCGCAGGCCGTGAGCAACCCGGCGGCACGCGTGTTCAAGGGCGACATGGAAGTCTTCGGCAAGGCCAAGGACTTCCCCTACGCGGCGACGAGCTACCGGCTCACCGAGCACTTCCACTACTGGACCAAGCACTGCCGGATCAACGCCGTGCTGCAGCCCGAGCAGTTCGTCGAGATCGGCGAGGACCTGGCGGCCGAAAAAGGCATCAGCGCCGGCGACAAGATCAAGGTGCGCTCCAACCGCGGCCAGATCATCGCCGTGGCCGTCGTGACCAAGCGACTGCGCCCGCTGACGGTGAACGGCAAGAAGGTGCATCACGTCGGCATCCCGATCCACTGGGGCTTCAAGGGCATGACGAAGCCCGGCTACATCGCCAACACGCTGACGCCTTTCGTCGGCGATGCCAACGCCCAGACGCCGGAATTCAAGTCCTTCCTGGTCAACATCGAAAAGGTTTGAGGAGGCTGCCATGGCACTGCAATCGCTAGACATCGCCAGCCGCTCGGCCACCACGACACCTAGCCCGTCGATGCGCGAGACCGCTGAAGTGGCGAAGCTCATCGACGTCTCCACCTGCATCGGCTGCAAGGCCTGCCAGGCCGCCTGCATGGAGTGGAACGACCTGCGCGACGAAGTCGGCCGCAACAGCGGCGTCCTCGACAATCCGCGCGACCTCTCCGCCGCATCCTGGACCGTGATGCGCTATGCCGAGGTCGAAGAAGGCGGCAAGCTCGAATGGCTGATCCGCAAGGACGGCTGCATGCACTGCGCCGACCCGGGCTGCCTCAAGGCCTGCCCGGCGCCCGGCGCCATCGTCAAGTACGCCAACGGCATCGTCGACTTCCAGGAGGAGAACTGCATCGGCTGCGGCTACTGCATCACCGGCTGCCCGTTCAACATCCCGCGCATCTCGCAGAAGGACGGCAAGGCCTACAAATGCACGCTCTGCTCCGACCGCGTCGCCGTCGGCATGGAACCGGCGTGCATCAAGGCCTGCCCGACCGGCGCGCTGCAGTTCGGCAGCAAGGAACAGATGAAGGACTACGCCGCGGAGCGCATCGCCGACCTCCAGCAGCGCGGCTTCCAGAACGCCGGCCTCTACGATCCGCCGGGCGTGGGCGGCACGCACGTCATGTACGTGCTGCATCACGCCGACCGGCCGCAGCTGTACCGCGAGCTGCCGGCCAATCCGACCATCAGTCCGCTGGTGGCCCTGTGGAAGGGCGTCGCCAAGCCCGTCGCCGCGGCCGCGCTGGGGCTGGTGGCCCTGGGCAGCCTGTTCCATTACGTCGTCAAGGGGCCCAACGAAGTCTCCAAGGAGATGGAGAAGGAGGTGGAAGAATGAACCGCGATCCGAGGGACCTGCAGCGCTATACGGCGCCCGAGCGGGCCAATCACTGGCTGGTAGGAATCTGCTTCATCCTCCTCGCCCTGTCGGGCCTGGCGCTGTTCCATCCCGCCTTCTACCCGCTGGCCCAGCTGTTCGGCGGCGGCACCTGGGCGCGCATTCTGCATCCTTACATCGGCGTCGTGCTGGCCATTTGCTTTGCCGCCTTGTTCGTGCGTTTTCGCGCCCTCAACGTGATGGCGCCGACGGACTGGGAATGGCTCCGACGCATGCGCGAAATGGCTGCCGGCGACGACCACACGATGCCGGCGCAAGGCAAGTACAACGGCGGCCAGAAGCTGCTGTTCTGGATAATGGCGGCCTGCGTGGCCCTGCTGGCGCTATCCGGCGTCATCATGTGGCGGGCCTGGCTCAACCTGCCGGTCGACCTGGTGCGCGTCGCCGCGGTGGTCCATGCTGCGGCGGCGGCCGTGATGATCGGCTTCATCATCGTGCATATCTACGCCGCCATCTGGACCAAGGGCACGATACGCGCGATGTGGTACGGCACGGTGACGCGCGCCTGGGCCAAGCAGCACCACCGCGCCTGGTACCGGCAGATCACGGGCGACCAACGCTGATGGCGGCCGCCTTTCCCATCGACGTGTCGACGCTGGCCGAGCCGCCGCGCATCATCGCGCCGGCGGCGACGCTGTTCGCGGCGCGGGCGCGGCGCTTTGCGCAGCTCGCCGAGGACCACGCGCTCGGCGACTGGCTGCGCTTCCTCGCTCTGCTGACGCAGGCGCAGCACGAGGCCTTCGCGGCCATCCCGCCGCTGTCCTTGCCCGCGGCGGAAGCGCTCGAACGCGCCCGCCGCCACGCCATGCCGCCGGTGCCGGCGCTGCACTGGCAGCGCGACGGCGCCTGGCGCGCGGCCTTGCGCCGCATCACCGCCGCCCTCGCCGATGCCGCGGTGCCGCAGGCCGTGCGCCAAAGCTGCGCGCGTCTCGAGGCCGCGCCGGAGGCGGCGCTCGAAGCCCTTGCCGGACAGGTGCTGCGCAACGAGCCGTATGACGCCGACACCGCCTTGCTGCCCTTGGTCGCCGCCGCGCTGCAGGTCTATTGGACGGCCCTGGCCGCCGCGCTCGGCGCCGCACATCTGGCCGCGCTGGACGTGCACGGCCTGTGTCCCTGCTGCGGCAGTCCGCCCGTGGCGAGCGTGGTGCGCAGCGCCCCCGACATGAACAACCTGCGCTATCTGCACTGCGCGCTGTGCAATACCGAATGGAACTTCGTGCGCATCAAGTGCGCCGCCTGCGATTCGACGACCCAGATCGCCTACCGCAACCTCGAGGGCTCGCCGCTTCCCAATGCCGCCGCGGTGCGCGCCGAGACCTGCGACAACTGCATGAGCTATTTGAAGATCCTCTACCAGGCCAAGGCGCCGGACGGCGACCCGGTGGCCGACGACCTCGCCACGCTGGCCCTCGACCTGCTCGTCGATGAAGCCGGCTATGCCCGCGCCGGCCCCAACCTGCTGTTCGTTTCCGGGAGCAGCTAGTCCCGCAGCCTTCCGATCAACCTTCTGCCCGGTCCGGGTGAACCCATGAACGAACTCTCGCGTCTTCCCGCCGTAGACCGCCTGCTGGCCGACCCGCAGGTGCTGGAACTCATCTCCCGCCATGGCCGCAGCGTCGCCGCCGACGCCGTGCGCGGCGAACTGGCCGACGCGCGCGACCGGGCCAAGGACGGCGGCGCCGTCCCGGCGCGCGCCGCGCTCGCCGCCGGCATCGCCGCGCGCATCGAGCGCGCGAACGTCCCGAAGCTGCGCCGCGTCTTCAACCTGACCGGCACGGTGCTCCACACCAACCTCGGCCGCGCGCCGCTGCCCGAGGAAGCCGTGGCCGCCCTGACGCTGGCCGCACGTTCGCCCTGCGCGCTGGAATACGACATCGCCAGCGGCGAACGCGGCGATCGCGACGACGTCGTCAATGAGCTCGTCTGCGAACTCACCGGCGCCGAAGCCGCAACCGTCGTCAACAACAACGCCGCGGCGGTGTTCCTGCTGCTCAACACCCTGGCGCAGCGCAAGGAAGTCGTCGTCTCGCGCGGCGAGCTGATCGAAATCGGCGGCGCCTTCCGCATCCCGGACATCATGAAGCGGGCGGGCGCAAAGCTGGTCGAGGTCGGCACGACCAACCGCACGCACGCCGCGGATTTCGCCGCGGCCATTGCCGCGGGCGGCGTGCGCACGGCCCTGCTGATGAAGGTGCACACCAGCAACTTTGCCGTCCAGGGCTTCACCGCGGCCGTGCCGGAAGCCGAACTGGCAGCCCTCGCTCACGGCCACGGCCTGCCTTTCGTCGTCGACCTCGGCAGCGGCACGTTGACCGACCTCAGCCGCTATGGCCTGCCGCACGAGCCGACGCCGCGCGAGGCCATCGCCGCCGGCGCCGACCTCGTCAGCTTTTCCGGCGACAAGCTGCTCGGCGGCCCGCAGGCCGGCATCCTTGCCGGCCGCAAGGACCTGATCGCCCGCCTCAAAAAGAACCCGCTCAAGCGCTGCCTGCGCGTCGGCAAGCTCACGCTGGCCGCCCTCGAGGCCGTGCTGCGGCTCTACCGCGACCCCGACCGGCTGGCCGAACGCCTGACGACGCTCCACCTGCTGACGCGCCCCGCCGCCGACATTCGCGCCCAGGCGGAGCGCCTGCTGCCCGAACTCTGGGCGGCGCTGGCGGCGTGGCCGATGCAAGTGACGATCGAGCCGCTGGCGAGCCAGATCGGCTCCGGCTCGCTGCCGGTAGACCGCCTGCCGTCGGCCGGCCTCGTCGTGCGGCCGCAAGGCCGGCGCAGCGGCATCCTGCAGGCGCTGGAAGAACGCCTGCGCCGCCTGCCGGTGCCGGTGCTCGGCCACATCGCCGACGGCGCGCTGCGCCTCGACCTGCGCTGCCTGCGAGAGACCGAGGAGCGCGAATTCGCCGGCCAGCTCGGGCACATCGGATTGCCGCCGTGATCGTCGGCACCGCGGGCCACATCGACCACGGCAAGACCACGCTGGTGAAGGCGCTGACCGGCGTCGATGCCGACCGCCTGCCCGAGGAGAAGGCGCGCGGCATCACGCTCGATCTCGGCTACGCCTACGCGGACGACGGACTGCTCGGCTATGTCGACGTGCCGGGCCACGAAAAGCTGATCCACAACATGCTGGCCGGCGCCACCGGCATCGACTTCCTGCTTCTCGCCGTGGCGGCGGACGACGGCCCGATGCCGCAGACGCGCGAGCACCTCGCCATCGCCGGCCTGCTCGGCCTCGAGCGCGGCGCGGTGGCGCTAACCAAGACCGATGCCGTGACGCCGCAGCGGCAAGACGCCGCGCGCGCCGAAATCGCCGCGCTGCTCGCCGGCACGCCGCTGGCGCAGGCGCCGATCTTCCCGGTCGCGGCGCCGCGCGGCGCGGGCATCGACGCCTTGCACGCGCACCTGCTGGCGGCCGCGGCGACGCACGGCGAACGCCACGGGCGGGGCGGCTTTCGCCTCGCCATCGACCGCGTCTTCACGCTGCAAGGCATCGGTGTCGTCGTCACCGGCACCGCCTTCGCCGGGCGCATCGCCGTCGGCGACACGGTGACGGTGACGCCGCCGGGACTGGCGGCGCGCGTGCGCCAGCTGCGCGTGCAGGACCGGCCGGCGCAGCAAGGACACGCCGGCCAGCGCATCGCCATCAACCTCGCCGGCGACTTCGAGAAGGCCGACCTCGCGCGCGGCATGTGGCTGGCGGCGCCCAGCCTCCACCAGCCGGTGCAGCGCTTCCAAGGCACGGTGCAGGCGCTGGAAGCGCTGCGGCACTGGCTGCCGGTGCATGTCCATCTCGGCACCGCCGACGTCACCGGCCGGCTCGCGCTGCTCGAAGGCGATGCGCTCGCGAGCGGCGCCGCCATGCTCGCCGAAATCATCCTCGACCAACCCGTCGGCGCGCTGGCGCACGACCGCTTCATCCTGCGCGATCAGTCGGCGACACGCACGCTCGGCGGCGGGCGCGTCCTCGACATCTTGCCGCCGTCGCGCCGCAAGCGCGCGCCTGAGCGCCTCGCGCTGCTGCGGCTGCTCGATGCCGACGACCCGGCCCAGGCACTGCGCGCCGCGATCGAATGCCAAGCCGCCGGCGTCGACCTGGATCGCTACGCCCGCAGCCGCAACCTCGACGACCCCGCCGCGCTCTGGCAAGCGCTCGAACTCAAGGTCGTCACCGCCGCCGACACGCGCATCGGCTTTTCCGCCGCCGGCTGGTCGCAGCTTTCCGGGCGCCTGTTGGCCGCGCTCGCCGCCGAGCACGCGCGTGCCCCGGACATGATCGGCGTCGAGCACGACCGCTTGCGCCGGCTCACCCTGCCGGCGCTCGCGCGCGCCGCCTTCGACGACCTCGTCGCCGACCTGCAAGCCGCCGGCGAATTGGCCCAGACCGGCGGCTGGCTGCACCTGCCCGCGCATCGCGCGACGCTGGCGGCCAGGGACACGGATCTCTGGCAAGCGCTGCGGCCGCTGCTCGCGGCCGCGCCGTTCCAGCCGCCGCGCGTACGCCGCATCGCGCAAGACAGCGCCATCGCCGAGGAAACCGTGCGCGGCCTGCTGAAGCGCGTGGCCCGCGTCGGCCTCGTCTATCCGGTCGCCCACGACCACTATTTCACGGCCGCCGCCGTCGCCCAACTCGCCGCCCACGTCGACGCGCTGTGCGGCGGCGAAGGCGCGGCGCGCGCCGCCGCCTTGCGCGACATCATCGGCGGCGGCCGCAAGGTCGCCATCCATATCCTCGAGTTCTTCGACCGCGTCGGCTACACGCGCCGCGTCAAGGACGGCCACGTCCGGCGCCAGCCGGACGCGGTGCGTCAATGGATCCTGCAGTGAACGGAAGAGAACGTCCCCCGGTGGGGCGGCTGGTCTTCAAAACCGGCAGGGGCGGCCAAGCGGTCCCTGGTGGGTTCGACTCCCACTCTCTTCCGCCAGTTCCACCGTCGCCATGGCGGCGAGCATGGCGATAGCGGCCTTCCGCGGCGTCATTCCCGGCGACCGCCGCTACGACACGCGCCATGACATGTGGGTACGCCGCGAAGGCGCGACGGTGCTGCTCGGCGCCACCGCGTTCGGCATCTTTCTCGCCGGCCCGCTGATCGCCTTCACCGCCAAGCCCCGCGGCGCCGCCGTCATGATCGGGCGCGGGCTCGGCACGGTGGAGAGTTCGAAGACGGTGATCGCCGTCCATGCGCCGCTCTCGGTCGTGCTCGAAGACTGCAACGAAGAAGCCGAGCGGCATCCCCGGCTCGTCAATGACGACCCCTACGGCGCCGGCTGGATGGCGCGCGGCCGGCCGCTGGCCTGGGCGGAAGAATGCCTGAACCTCGTCGACGCCGCCGCCTATGCCGCGCATGTCCGCGCCATGGACCCCGGCGCCATCGTGGAAGTCACCGCATGAAGGAGAAGCTCGCCCTCCTGGCCTGGTCGATCTGCGCCGACGCGCCCGACCTGTGCGCCGCGCCCTTCGTCTATGCCACCGCCGCAGCGGCGCTCGACTGCGAAGTCGAGATCCATTTCGCCGGTCCGGCGGTGCTGCTGCTGGTCGACGGCGTCGCCGCCAAGGCCTTCACCAGCAGCGGCAAACCGGTGTACGGATTCATGCGCGAGGCGGCCAACCTCGGCGTGAAATTCTTCGCCTGTGCCATGGCTGCCGGCCAGCACGTCGCGGCGGGCCAGGCGATGATTCCGGAACTCTCGGGGGAAGCCGGCGCCACGGCGTTCGTCGCCCGCGCCCTCGCGCCCGGCTGGAAGACCCTGGTCTTCTAGGCGCTCAGCCCAGCAGGCTCCGATACGCGGCCAGCCCGCTCGCCGTCGTGTAATTGAGCACGGTGCTTTGTTTCTCGAGCGTCGTCTGCAGGAGCGCGGCCTGCTGTTGCAAGACGGTCTGCTGCGCGGTCAGCGACTGCGACCGGCTGGTGAGGCTGCCGACGCTCGCGCCGACGTTGCCGGCGCTGGCCAGCTCGCGGCCGGCGCTGCTGCCCACCTGTTGGCCCAGGCGTGCGAGGGCATTCTTCGTCTCGGCGGCAGCGGATTGCAGCGCCTGATCGAGGGCCTTGGTGTCGAGGCTCAGCGTGCCGTTCTTGTTCTGCGTGATGCCCGCCTGCTTGAGGTCGGCGAAGGCGGTGCCGCCGCCAAGCGATTGCGCCAAGTCGTTGCCGGCCGCCTTGGCGCGGAAATCGGCCGCCAGCGCCCCGGCCTGCGTTCCCGAACCATTGACCGCGGCACCGACCGACTGGCTGGCCTGATTGTAGGCCGCGACAAACGCCTGCGCGGCTTTCTCGATGTCGCTGTTGCTGGCGGTCTTGCCGGTAGCCGCGCCGACCAAGCTGCCGGCGGCGGTCTGCGCACTGCCAAAGGCGCTCTTGATCTGGCCGTAGGCGGACAACTGCACGTTGGTGGACTGCAGCTGCTGGCTCAGGCGCTGGTTCGCCGGCGCCAGCAATTGGCTGACGGTGTTCGCCGCGCTGCTGGCGGAATTGACCTGATTCGTCTGGCCGAGCAACTGGCCCACCGTATTCGCGGAACTGCTCTGGCCGGCCTGACCAAGCTGCGCCAACTTGAGCTGCATATTGACGATGCTTGAGATTTCCATTTTCCGCCCCTTTTCGGCTACCGCCAATTCCACGATAGCACAAGGTCAACATCCTGCCGGCGCGGTCAGCGCTTGAGGCGCAGTTCCGCCGCGCGCGCGTGCGCGGTGAGGCCTTCCCCATGCGCCAGCGTCGCGGCGATGGGCCCCAGCGCTTGCGCGCCGGCCGACGACACGTCGATCAGGCTCGAGCGCTTCTGGAAGTCGTACACGCCGAGCGGCGAAGAAAAGCGCGCGCTGCGCGAGGTCGGCAGCACGTGGTTGGGGCCGGCGCAATAGTCGCCGAGCGACTCCGAGGCATAGTGGCCGATGAAGATCGCGCCGGCGTGGCGGATCTTGTCCACCAGTGCCCGCGGCTCGGCGACGGCGAGTTCGAGGTGCTCGGGCGCGATGCGGTTGGCGATGGCGCAGGCTTCGTCGAGATCGCTCACGTGGACCAGCGCACCGCGTCCGGCGAGCGAGGCGGCGATGGTCTCGCGCCGCGGCATGGTCGGCAGCAGCTGGTCGATGCTCTGCTGCACGCGCTCGATGAACGCCGCATCGGGACACAGCAGGATGGACTGCGCAAGCTCGTCGTGCTCGGCCTGGGCGAAGAGATCCATGGCCACCCAGTCGGGATTGGCGGACGCGTCGGCGATGATCAGCACTTCCGAAGGACCGGCCACCATGTCGATGCCGACGGTGCCGAAGACGCGGCGCTTGGCGCTGGCCACGTAGGCATTGCCGGGGCCGACGATCTTGTCGACCTGCGGGATCGTCTGCGTGCCGTAGGCGAGCGCGGCGACGGCCTGGGCGCCGCCGATGGCGAACACGCGGTCGACGCCGGCGAGATGCGCGGCGGCGAGCACCAGCGCGTTCTTCTCGCCGCGCGGGGTCGGCACCACCATGATGAGTTCGCGGACGCCGGCGACCTTGGCCGGCAGTGCGTTCATCAGCACGGAACTCGGATAGGCGGCCTTGCCGCCGGGCACGTAAAGGCCGACGCGGTCGAGCGCCGTGATTTTCTGGCCGAGGCGCGTGCCGTCGGCTTCGGTGTATTCCCAGGACTCGGCCTTCTGCCGCTCGTGGTAGCTCCTGACGCGGGCCGCCGCCTGTTCCAGCGCGGATTTCTGCGCCGCCGGCAGGCCGTCGAAGGCGGCTTTCAAGGCTTCGCGCGACAGTTCGAGCTGCGCCATCGACGTCGCCTCGAGCTTGTCGAAGCGGCGCGTGTAGTCGAGTACGGCGGCATCGCCGAGCGTGCGCACGTTGGCGAGGATGTCGGCGACGGTGCGCTCGATGGCTTCGTCCGTCGAGTGGTCGAAGGCCAGCAGCGCGTCGAGCGTCGCCAGGAATTCCGGCTCGCGGGTCGACAGCCGGCGCATCATTGCGCGGCCTCGGCGAAGGCGTCGATCACTGGCTGGATCAACTCGCGCTTGGTCTTCAGCGCCGCCTGGTTGACGACCAGCCGCGACGAAATCTCCATGATCTCCTCGACTTCGACGAGATTGTTGGCGCGCAGCGTGGCGCCGCTCGAGATGAGGTCCACGATGGCCTCGGCAAGGCCCGCCAGCGGCGCCAGTTCCATCGAGCCGTAGAGCTTGATGAGGTCGACATGCACGCCCTTGGCGGCGAAATGCTCGCGCGCCGTCGCGATGTACTTGGTGGCGATGCGCAGCCGCGCGCCGCGCTGCACGGCGGCGGCGTAGTCGAAGCCCGCGGGGGCGGCGACCGACATGCGGCACTTGGCGATCTTCAGGTCCAGCGGCTGGTAGAGGCCGGCGCCGCCGTGTTCGAGCAGCACGTCCTTGCCGGCGATGCCGAGGTCGGCCGCGCCGTACTGCACGTAGGTCGGCACGTCGGATGCGCGGACGATGACCACGCGCACGTCGGCCCGGTTGGTGTCGATGATGAGCTTGCGCGAGGATTCCGGATTCTCGGTCGGCACGATGCCCGCCGCCGCCAGCAGCGGCAGGGTCTCCTCGAAAATGCGGCCCTTCGAGAGGGCGATGGTGATCCCGTTCATAAGGCTATTTTACCCGGCTGACGCGCGCGCCCAGCGCGGCGAGTTTCTGTTCCAGCTTTTCGTAGCCGCGGTCGAGATGGTAAATGCGGTCGACGAGGGTTTCGCCTTGCGCCACCAGTCCGGCGATGACGAGGCCGGCCGAGGCGCGCAGGTCGGTCGCCATGACCGTGGCGCCGTCGAGCCGGTCCATGCCCTTGACGATGGCGATATTGCCGTCGATCTTGATGTCGGCGCCGAGCCGGATCAATTCTACCGCGTGCATGAAGCGGTTCTCGAAAATGGTCTCGCGGATCACGGCGGTGCCCGCTGCGGTCGCGTTGATGGCCATGAACTGCGCCTGCATGTCGGTCGGAAAGGCCGGATACGGCGCAGTGCGGATCGACACCGAAGCCAGCCGCGGCGGCGCCTTGAGGCGGATGGCGTCGCGGCTCAATTCGATGTCGCAGCCGGCGTCCATGAGCTTGTCGATGACGGCATCGAGATAGGCGGCGGACGTGCCGGTCAGGCGCACGTCGCCGCCGGTCGCCGCCGCCGCGCACAGGTAGGTGCCGGTCTCGATGCGGTCGGGCATGATGCGGTGCTCGGCGCCGTGCAGGCGCGCGACGCCGTGGATGCGGATGACGTCGGTGCCGGCGCCGGAAATGCGCGCGCCCATGGCGACGAGGCAGTTGGCGAGATCGACGACTTCCGGCTCGCGCGCCGCGTTCTCGATGACGGTTTCGCCGTCGGCGAGGCAGGCCGCCATCATCAGGTTCTCGGTGCCGGTGACGGTGACCATGTCGGTGAACAGCCGGGCGCCGCGCAACCGCGATGCCTTGGCGTGCACATAGCCGTGCTCGACGGCGATCTCGGCGCCCATGGCCTGCAGGCCCTTGATGTGCTGGTCGACGGGCCGCGCGCCGATGGCGCAGCCGCCGGGCAAGGACACCCTGGCCTCGCCGCTTCGCGCCACCAGCGGCCCGAGCACGAGCACCGAGGCGCGCATGGTCTTGACGAGCTCGTAGGGCGCCACGGAATTGTCGAGCCCGCCGGCATCGAGCGTGACGCGGTCGCCTGCGCGCTCGACCTTCACGCCCATCTGCGCCAGCAGCTTGAGCATGGTGCCGATGTCGTTCAGCGCCGGCACATTGGTCAGCGTCAGCGGCTCGCCCGTCAGCAGCGCCGCGGTCAGCAGCGGCAAGGCGGCGTTCTTGGCGCCGGACATGGCGACTTCGCCCTTGAGCGGCGCGCCGCCCGCGATCAGCAGCTTATCCATTCTGCGCGTTCCATTCGTCGGGGGTCAGCGTCTTCATCGACAAGGCATGCAGTTCGCCGCTGGCGAAGCGCGCCTTGAGGATCGCGTTGACTTTCTGCTGGCGGGCGACGCGCGACAGGCCGGCGAATTCGCCGCTGACGATGATGGCTTCGAAATGCTGGCCGTCGCCGGCTACCGCCAGATGTTCGCAAGGCAGTTCGTGGGCGATCCAGGCTTGGATCTGTTGGGGGTCGAGCATGATTACATCCTCAGTTTGTAGCCGCGTTTCAACATGGCCAGGGTCAGGGCCGCGACGGCGCAGAAACAGCATACGCCGACCGCGAGGCTCGTCCAGGGCGAGACGTCGGACACGCCGTAGAAGCCGTAGCGGAACCCGTCGATCAGGTAGAACACGGGGTTGAAGCGCGACACCTGCTGCCAGAAAACCGGCAGCGAGTGGATCGAATAGAAGACGCCGGAAAGAAATGTCAGCGGCATGATGAGGAAGTTTTGAAAGGCGGCGAGCTGGTCGAACTTGTCGGCCCAGATGCCGGCGACGACGCCCAGCGTGCCGAGCAGGCCGCCGCCGAGCAGGGCGAAGAGCAGTATCCACAGCGGCGCCGCGAAGCGGACGTCGGCGAACCAGCCGGTAACGGCAAGCACGCCCAGGCCGACGACCAGCCCCCGCACCACCGCCGCCAGCACGTAGGCGGCCCCGAAGGCGCGATAGGAAAGCGGCGGCAGCAGCACGAAGACGATGCTGCCCGTGACCTTGGACTGGATCAGCGAAGACGACGAGTTGGCGAAGGCGTTTTGCAGGATGGACATCATCACCAGTCCCGGCACCAGGAAGGCCGTGTAGGGAACGTCGTGCACCCGCACGTGCGCTTCGAGCACATGCGAGAAAATCAGCAGGTACAGCATCGCCGTCAGCACCGGTGCCGCGACGGTCTGGAAGCCGACTTTCCAGAAGCGCAGCACTTCCTTGTAGAAGAGGGTCCAGAAGCCGATCATGTCGGCCGCCGCGCCGCCCGTGGCGGGAAGCGAAGACCGAAGGTGGGGGGCCGTCATGCGTTCATCACCCGCACGAAGACTTCCTCGAGGTTCAGCGATTCGCCGACGAAGCGCTGCAGCAGGTTGGCCGTGGTGTCGAGCGCGACGAGGCGGCCGGCTTTCATCATGGCGATGCGTCCGCACTCGCTTTCGGCTTCCTCGAGGTAATGCGTCGTCAGCACGATGGTGTGGCCGTCCTCGTTGAGGCGCCGGATGAAGCGCCAAAGGCCCTGGCGCAATTCGACGTCGACGCCGGCCGTGGGTTCGTCGAGCACGATCACCGGCGGCTTGTGCACCAGCGCCTGGGCCACCAGCACGCGCCGCTTCATGCCGCCGGACAGCGTGCGCATGTTGGCATGCGCTTTCGTCGTCAGGTCGAGGTTGTCGAGGATCTCGTCGATCCAGTCGTCGCGCTGGCGGCAGCGGCCGATGCCGAAATAACCGGCCTGGATTTCCAGGGTTTCGCGCACGCTGAAGAAAGGATCGAATACCAATTCCTGCGGCACGACGCCAAGCAGGCGCCGGGATTGGCGGTAGTCGGACTGGACGTCGTGGCCCATGACCGCGAGCGTGCCGCGATCGGGCCGCACCAGCCCGGCCAAGGCGGATATCAGCGTCGTCTTGCCGGCGCCGTTGGGGCCGAGCAGGCCGAAGAACTCGCCGCCGCCGATTTCAAGGTCGACGCCGTCGAGCGCGCAGACGGCGCCGAAATGCTTGACGACTCCGGAAACGCGGATGGCGGGAACGCTCACGGGGCGGCGCAGCGCCTGCCGGCCGGCGGCTTACAGCGGCAACAGCGCGCCGACACCGTAGACGTCGGCGAGGCTGCGCAGGCTGTGCGGCAGGTTGGCGATGCGGACGTCCTTGTTCAGCCGCTTGGCGGCACGCTGCCAGCCGAAGACCACGGCCAGTCCGGATGAGTCGACCTCGGTCACGCCGGACAAGTCGAATACCGCGTCGCTGCGGGCCACCATGGCGGCACCTTCGGCGAGCAGGCCGGCCGCGGCGGCCATCGTCATGGCGCCGGAGACTTCGATGCGGTCGCCGAGCTCGCGCATCATTTCTTGACGGCCACCGTCTCGCCGGACTTGTTCTTCGCCTGCAGCGACTTGATCAGCCCGTCGATGCCGCCCTGGCGCACCTCGTTGGCGAAGGATTCGCGGTAATTGAGGATGAGGCTGATGCCGCCGACTTCGATGTCATAGACCTTCCAGGCCTTGTCCGGCTTTTCGAGATAGTAGTCGAGCTGGATGGGCTTGCCGCCCGGCTGCTTGATCTCCGTGCGCACCTTGACGTCGGTGTCGCCCGGCTGCATCTTGAACGGCTTGTAGTCGATGGTCTGGTTCTTGTACTCGGTCAGCGCCTTCGAGTAGGTGCGCACCAGCAGCGTATGGAACTCGTCGGTCAGCACCTTTTGCTGCGCCGGCGTGGCCTGGCGCCAGTCGCGCGCCACGGCCAGCTTGGTCATGTGCGTGAAATTGAAGTACGGCAGCACCTTGGCCTCGACCAGGTCCATGGCCTTCTTGGTGCTGCCGGACTGGATGTCCTTGTCCTTGCGCACGATGTCGAGGACGTCATCGGTGACGCTCTTGATCAGCGCGTCAGGCGCGATTTCCTGCGCATTCACGCTGGCGGCGAGGGCAAGCCCCGCGACGATGCCAAACAACCACTTCATGAAAATATCCTTCGTTGGGGGGGGTCAGTCTTCGCTCTCGCGCGGTGGATTGCCGTCGTAGATCAGGTTGCGGCGACGCTGCAGGTAGCCGTCGCGAATATAGGAATACTTGTCCAGCGCAGCCTCTTCGATGACCTTGTCGGCCGGCAGCATGCCGGCGCGGTCGCTTTCGACGCGCACCGCCAGCAGCGTGTTGCGCGTCGCAACGTGGCTGTAATTGGCCACCGGATCGGCCTTGACGTCGAGCACCAGGCCGACGGTGTCGCGCGCCGTGCGCGGGCCGAAGAACGGCACGACGACGTAGGCGCCGTCGCCCACGCCCCAGCGGCCGAACGTCTGGCCGAAGTCCTCGTCGTGCTTTTCCAGGCCCATGTCGGACGCCCAGTCGATCACGCCGAGAATGCCGACGGTGGTATTGACGAGGAAGCGGGCGCCGTCGGAGGCGGCTTCCTGAACCTTGCCCTGGAGCAGGTTGTTGACGCCGATGAAGACGTCGGCGATGTTGCCGAAGAAGTTGCTGACGCCGGTCTTGACCGGCGTCGGCAGCGCCGCGTCGTAGCCCTTTGCCACCGGCTTGATGACGACCGTGTCGAGGCCTTCGTTGAACGAAAACATGGCACGGTTAAAGCCTTCGATCGGATCCTTGGGATTGCCCGAGGTGGCGCAGCCGCCCAGGAGTCCGATCATGCCGGCCGCGACGGACAGCGTCGCGATGCGCTTCGCCAGTGTTCTGCCTGTGGTCACGAGACATCCTTTCGAGTGGCTTGCCGTCTCACTTCTTTTCATCCTGGGCCTTGTTGAACATGAACTCGCTGATCAGCTTTTCCAGCACCACGGCCGACTGGGTCTTCTTGACCGTATCGCCGTTCTTCAACATCTCGGTATCGCCGCCGACTTCGAAGCCGACATATTGCTCGCCGAGTATGCCCGACGTATTGATGGTCAGGATCGTGTCGCGCGGAAACTTGTAGCGGGCGTCGATCTTCATGCCGACCAGCGCCCGGTAGGATTCCGGATCGAAACGGATATCGGTAACGCGCCCCACCACCACTCCGGCGCTTTTCACCGGCGCGCGGACTTTCAGGCCTCCGATGTTATCAAATTCGGCTTGCAGCTGATATGTCTCGCCGACGTTGCTGGATGCCAGGTTGCCGACCTTGAGGGCCAAAAACAACAGGGCGGCAAGGCCGATGGCAACGAAGAATCCGACCCAGAGGTCGAGCGTAGCGCGGTTCATTAGGCACCTCGGAACATGAGAGCGGTAAGGATGAAGTCGGCGGCGAGGATCGCCAGCGATGACGTGACAACGGTACGGGTCGTGGCGCCGGAGACGCCTTCGGCCGTGGGTTCGCAATCGTAGCCTTCGAAAACGGCAATCCAGCTGATGATGGCGCCGAAGACGAAACTCTTGATGACGCCGTTCAGGATGTCTTCGCGGAAATCGACGGAAGCCTGCATCTGCGACCAGAACGAGCCTTCGTCGACGCCGATCAGCTGGACGCCGACCAGGTAGCCGCCGAAAATGCCCATCGCCGAGAACAGCATCGCCAGGAGCGGCATGGAGATGACGCCGGCCCAGAAGCGCGGCGCGACGACGCGGGCGATCGGGTCGACGGCCATCATTTCCATCGCCGAGAGTTGTTCGGTCGCCTTCATCAGGCCGATCTCGGCGGTGATCGCCGAGCCGGCGCGGCTGGCGAACAGCAGCGCCGCGACGACCGGCCCGAGTTCCCGCACCAGCGACAGGGCCACCAGGATGCCGAGCGCTTCGGAAGAGCCATAGCGCTGCAAGGTGTCGTAGCCTTGCAGGCCCAGCACCATGCCGACGAACAGGCCGGAGACCAGGATGATGATCAGCGACAGGACGCCGGTGAAATAGATTTCGCGGATCGTCAGGTTGAAGCGCCGCAGCGCCGTGCCGGAATACATCACGGTCGCCAGCAGGAAGCGGGCGGCGAAGCCCAGCCGCCAGATGCGGTCGGTGACGCGGCGGCCGAGGCCCTGCAGGGCGCGAGTCAAACCGTTATCGGGCACGAGGGGCCTCCGTGTAGATCTGCTCGCCAAACGGCTTGGCGGGATAGTGAAAGGATACCGGCCCGTCGGCCTCGCCCCAGACGAACTGATGCACGTAGGGTTCGTCGGAATGCCTGATCTCGTCGGCCGTGCCTTCGGCGACGATCTTGCCTTCGGAAACGAAATAGACGTAGTCGACGATCTTCAGCGACTCCTGGATGTCGTGCGTGACGACGACCGAACTGATGCCGAGCGCATCGTTGAGCGTGCGGATCAGCTTGCCGACGATGGACAGCGAAATCGGGTCGAGGCCGGCAAACGGCTCGTCGTAGAGCATCAGCATCGGATCGAGCGCAATGGCGCGCGCCAGCGCGACGCGGCGCGCCATGCCGCCGGAAAGCTCCGACGGCATCAGCTTCTGGGCGCCGCGCAGCCCGACCGCGTGCAGCTTCATCATCACGAGATCGTGGATCAGTTCTTCCGGCAAGTCGGTGTGCTCGCGCATCTGGAAGGCCACGTTGTCATAGACGGTCATGTCGGTGAACAGGGCGCCGAACTGGAACAGCATGCCCATGCGCCGGCGCAGGGCGTAAAGGCCGTCGTTGTCGAGCTCGCTGACGACCTGGCCATTGACCGTCACGGCGCCGGAAGTGGCCTTGAGCTGGCCGCCGATCAGGCGCAGCGTCGTGGTCTTGCCGCAGCCGGACAAGCCCATGATGGCGATGACCTTGCCGCGCGGAATCTCCATGTTGATGCCTTTGAGCACCGGCCGCCGATCGTACGTGAAATTGACGTCAGCAAGTTTGACAAGAGGTTCGGACGACACGATGCCGCATCTACTTGAAAAGGGAAGCAGCCGATTCTACCAGACGAATGCTATCCAATCGGTATCGGCCGGCGGCCGCCGCGGCGGGCGCATCGACGCTGAAAGCGAACCCGGCAAGGGTGCGCCGTGCCGCGCCGAACTGCCGCGCCGCCGCCAGGACGCGCCGACCTAAAGCGCCTTCACCAGGACCTTCGACTTGCGCTGGAAATTGTAGAGTTCGCGCCGGCTCTTCGGCAGGCTGTCGACGCCTTCCTCGACGAAGCCGCGCTCGGTGAACCAGTGCGCCGTGCGCGTGGTGAGCACGAACAGGCGCTTCAGCCTGAGCTTCTTCGCCCGCGCCTCGATATGCGTGCGCAGCTGGTCGCCGTAGCCGACCTCGCGGTAGTCGGGCATCACCGCCAGGCAGGCGAGCTCCGCCGCCTTCTCGCTGGAAAAAGGATAGAGCGCCGCGCAGCCGACAATGACGCCGTCATGCTCGAGGACGGAGAAATGGGTCACTTCCATTTCGATGCGCTCGCGGCTGCGCTTGACCAGCGTGCCGTCGGCCTCGAGCGGCGCGATCAGCGCCAGGATCGAGCCGACGTCGGCGCCGGTCGCCTCGCGCAGGCGCGCCAGCGGCGCATGGGTCATCACCGTGCCGATGCCGTCGCGCGTGAAAAATTCCATCAGCATGGCGCCGTCGCGGAAGCGCGACAGGAAATGCACGCGGCCGACGCCGCCGCGGCAGGCGCGCAGCGAGCCGGGCAGCACGCGCAGCAGCTCGGGCGCCTGCTTGGTCTTCTTCGCCACGAGGTCTTCCGCCTCGTCGGCCGTCAGCGCGTCGATGAGGGCGCCTTTCTTGTCGATAAGGCCGGGCGCATCGCAGAGAAACACCAGCTTGTCGGCCTTGATGGCGACGGCGACGGCCTCGGCGACTTCCTCCCAGGCGAGGTTAAAGATTTCGCCCGAGGGCGAAGCGCCGATCGGCGAGATCAGGACGACGTTTTCCTGCGCCAGGTCGGCGCGGATTTCCTCGGCGATGACGTGGCGCACGGCGCCCGTGTATTGGTAGTCGACGCCGCCGACGATGCCGACCGGCTTGGCCGAGACGAAGTTGCCGCTGGCGACGCGCAGGAAGCCGCCGGCCAGCGGCGTGTTCGGCAGCCCCTGCGACAGCATCGCCTCGACCTCGATGCGCGTCACGCCCAGGGCGCGCTTGACGCATTCGAGCGTGTCGGCGTCGGTGACGCGCAAGCCCTTGTGGAAGCGCGGCGTCAGCCCGCGCGAGGCCATCTCGGCGTCGATCTGCGGCCGCGCGCCGTGCACCAGCACGAGGCGGATGCCCATGCTGTCGAGCAGCGCGATGTCGTGGATCAGCGCCTGCGCGATGTCCGACTCGATCACTTCGCCGCCGAAGGCGATGACGAAGGTCTTGCCGCGAAAGGCATGGATGTAGGGCGCGGCCTGGCGCACCCACGCCACCAGCCGCTTGTCGGTGTCTTGCGTCGTTTCGGTCATGTTCCCTGTTTCTTTTTCGATTTGTCGTCGGCGCCGGCCAAGGCCGCTTCCAGCCGTTCGCACACCGTGCGCAGGATTTTCACGCGCGCATAGTTCTTGTCGTTGGCCTCAACCAGCGTCCACGGCGCATTGCCGGTGCTGGTGCGGTCGACCATGTCGCAGATGGCGTTGTGGTAGGCGTCCCACTTCTCGCGGTTGCGCCAGTCCTCCTCGGTGATCTTGAAGCGCTTGAACTCGATCTTCTCGCGTTCCTTGAAGCGCTTCAGCTGCTCGTCCTTGCCGATCTGCAGCCAGAACTTGACGACGACGGCGCCGGCATCGGCCAGTTCGTGCTCGAAGTCGTTGATCTCGCTGTAGGCGCGCAGCCAGTCGGCCTCGGCGCAGAAGCCTTCGACGCGCTCGACCAGCACGCGGCCGTACCACGAGCGGTCGAAGATGGTGACGCGGCCCATGCGCGGCACATGCCGCCAGAAGCGCCACATGTAGGGCTGGGCGCGCTCCTCCTCGGTCGGCGCGGCGATGGGCACGATCTGGTAGTCGCGGGCATCGAGCGCGGCGGTGATGCGGCGCACCGCGCCGCCCTTGCCGGCGGCGTCCGAGCCTTCGAAGACGCAGATCAGGGACTTCGCCTTGAAGCGCGGATCGCGCACCAGTTCGGAGATGCGGCCCTGCCACTTGGCGAGCTGGTTCTCGTATTCCTTCTTCGCGATCTTCAGCGTCAGATCCAGTTCCGACAGCACGTCGCGGCCGTCGAGATTCACCGGCACCGGCGGCGCCACCGGCGTGGTCTGCTTCTCGGTGCCGGCCAGCCGCTGCTTGATGGCGTCGAGCAGGATGTTGCCGGTGGTCAGCGAACGATAGCGGTCGTCCTCGCCCTCGATGATGATCCACGGCGCCCACGGCGTGTTGGTCATGCGCAGCACGTGGCCGACGACATCCTGCAGCTTGTCGTAGGTCTTCAGGCGGTCCCAGTTCCACTTGTTCACGCGCCAGGCGGTGCGCGGATCCTTCTCCAGCGCCTTCAAGCGGCGGCGCTGGCCGTCCTTGGTGAGGTGGAACCAGAACTTGAGGATCAGCGCGCCTTCGTTGACCAGCATCTGCTCGAAGCGGTTGATCTGGTCGATGCGCGCGTCGACGGCGGACTTGGTCATGATGCCGTCGATGCGGTCGTGGATCGGCCCCGAATACCAGGAGCCGGCGAAAATGCCGATGCGCCCTTTCGGCGGCAGCGCGCGCCAGTAGCGCCACATCACGGGCCGCTGCTGTTCCTCGTCGGTCGGCGCCGAAAACGCCAGCGTCGAGATGAAGCGCGGGTCCATCCACTCGTAGAGAATGTTGATGGTCTCGCCCTTGCCGGCGCCGTCCTGGCCGGAGACCAGCACGATGACCGGAATCTTGCCCTGTTCCTTGAGTTCGTACTGCGCGTCGAGCAGCGCCGAGCGCAATTCCGGCACCGCCTTCCGGTAGGTCTCCTTGTCGATCTTGTGACCCAATTCGGCAGATTCGAACATGGCATTGCCTCCCTAGAAATCGCCCCACCAAGCCATCATGGCCGCCAGCGCGGCGACCCCGGCGGTCTCGGTGCGCAGCACGCGCGGCCCAAGCGACAACGGCGCAAACCCCGCCGCCTGGATGGCGCGCGCTTCCCCTTCTTCGAAACCGCCCTCCGGCCCGATCAGCAGCGTCACCGGCCCGGCGGGCTTCGTCATTTCGCGCAGGCCATGCGCGGCGCCCGGCGCCAGCCACAGCCGCAGGCCATTCTGCGGTGCCGCCAGGCCGAGATATTGAGGCAAGTCAAGCAAGGGCGCCACCGTCGGCAGGCGATTCAAGCCGCATTGTTCGCAGGCGGCGACGGCCACCTGCTGCCAATGATGGATGCGCCGCTCCATGCGCTCGCCCGACAGCTTGACCACGCTGCGCTTCGCCGCCACCGGACGGATGGCCGTGACGCCGAGCTCGGTGGCCTTCTGCACGATCCAGTCCATCTTGTCGGCGGCCGGCAGTCCCTGGACCAGCGTCACGGCCAGCGGCGGCGCGCGGTCGTCGGCATCGAATGCCGCCAGCACGGCGCGCAGCGACGGCCCGCTGCGGACCAGCCGCGCGAACCACTCGCCGCCGCGGCCGTCGAAGAGCGTGACGGCATCGCCGTCGTCGAGGCGCAGCACGCGCAAGGCGTGGTGGGCCGCTTCGGTCGGCAGATCGACCGTGGCGCCGGGCGCCAGGCCCGCGGGGACAAGAAATCTCGGTAACATGGATGCATTATAAGGAGATCAACCATGGTCAGCACCCCGACTCCCGTTTGCAATTTCGGCTGGCGTGCCGCGCCGTTCGACCTGCCCGGCGTCGATGGCAAGCGTCACAGCCTCGCCTCGGCGCGCGGGCCGAATGGCCTGCTCGTCATGTTCATCTGCAACCACTGTCCGTACGTCAAGGCCGTCATCCACCGCATCGTGCGCGACACGCGCGAGCTCGCCGGCCTCGGCGTCGGCTCGATCGCGATCATGGCCAACGATCCGACCGACTATCCGGAGGACTCCTGGGACAACATGGTGCGCATGGCGCGAGAATTCGCTTTTCCGTTCCCCTATGTGCTCGACGCCACGCAGGCAGTGGCGAAGGCCTACGGCGCCGTGTGCACGCCGGACTTCTTCGGCTTCGACGCCGGACTCGGACTCCAGTATCGCGGCCGGCTCGACGCGTCGCGCAAGGACACCGCGCCCGCCGACGCGCGGCGCGACCTGTTCGAAGCCATGAAGGATATCGCGACGACCGGGCAGGGACCGCGCGAGCAGGTCCCGAGCATCGGCTGCTCGATCAAGTGGCGCGAATAGTCCGGCGCCTGGCGCTGCCGCCGACCACCGTCTCGGCGCCGCCGGAGAGCAGGAAGTCGCGGAAGGCCGTGGCGATCGGCAGCAACTGTTTTTCGGCGCGATGGACGAGAAACCAGTCGCGCAACACCGGCGTGCCGCGCACCGGCAGCACCACCAGCCGGCCCGCCATCCGCTCGAGGCCGATCGTGTGCTCGGAAATGAAGGCCACGCCCATGCCGGCCATGACGGCCTGCTTGATGGTTTCGTTGCCGCTCATTTCGAAGGTCGCCCCCGGCGTGAAGCCGACCTCGGCGAAATAGCTTTCCATCGCGGTGCGCGTGCCGGAGCCCATTTCGCGGATCAGGAAGGTGTCCTTGGAAAGGTCGGCCGGTTCGACCCGCTTCCTGCCCGCGAGCGGGTGGTCGGCGGCGGCGATGATGACCAGCGGGTGCGGCGCGAAGCATTCCGCGACCGTTTCGAATTCCTGCGGCGGCCGGCCCATGATGGCGAGGTCGATTTCGTTGTTGGCCAGCAGGCGCACGATGGTCTCGCGGTTATGCACGCCGAGCCGCAATTCGATGCCGGGATGACAGGCGCGAAATTCGGTCAGCACCCGCGGCGCGAAGTACTTGGCGGTGGACACGACGCCGACGCGCAGCTCGCCGCCCTTCACCCCTTTCATCGCCGCCAGGGATTCCTCGGCTTCACGCAGTTGCAGCGCCACCAGCCGCGCGTGGCGCGCGACCTCGTCGCCGGCCGCGGTGAGGAAGACCTTCTTGCCGATCTGCTCGGTGAGCGGCAGACCGACCATTTCTTCGAGCTGCTTGACTTGCATCGACACCGCCGGCTGCGTCAAGTGCAACTCCTCCGCGGCGCGCGAGAAGGAGAGATGGCGGGCGACGGACTCGAAGACGCGCAGCTGGCGGAGGGTGACGTTTTTCATCGGTTTGGCAAGTGTAGCGGATGACAGCGCAGAAAGTCCTCGATTTCCGCCGCCGGCAGGGCGAAATGGAAATCCCCGGCCGGCGCCGCAAGCAGCTTGCCGCCACCGCTCGACCGGCGCGGCGGGAACGCCGCCGGGTTATTTCTTCTCGTCATCTTATCGCCGCCATAAAAAAGGCTGACTTTCCCCTCGGCGCAATGACGGCTATCCTGCGCGCCATGCTGCAAGCCCTTATCTTCGACGTCGACGGCACGCTCGCCGACACCGAGCGCGACGGTCATCGCGTCGCCTTCAACGCCGCCTTCCGCGAGGCCGGCCTGCCGTGGCATTGGGATGTCCGCGCCTACGGCGAACTGCTCGCCGTCTCCGGCGGCAAGGAACGCATGGCCCACTACGCCAGGCAGGTGGCGCCGGAGCTGGCCGCGCGGCCCGACTTCGATGCCTTCCTGCGCAAGCTGCACACGCTGAAGACCGGCCATTACGTGCGCCTGGTCGCCGGCGGCGCGCTGCCGCTGCGGCCCGGCGTGGCGAACCTGATCCGCGAGGCGCGCGCCGCCGGGCTCAAGCTCGCCATCGCCTCGACGACGTCGCCCGAGAACGTCACCGCGCTGCTGCGCGCGTCGCTCGCCCACGATGCCGAAAGCTGGTTCGCCGTCATCGGCGCCGGCGACGTCGTGCCGGCGAAAAAGCCGGCGCCCGACATCTACTTCTGGGTGCTCGAACGGCTCGGCCTGCCGGCCGGCGACTGCCTCGCCATCGAGGATTCGGCCAACGGCCTCAAGGCCGCGCTCGGCGCCGGCATCCCGACGCTGGTCACCGAAAACGCCTACACGCGCGGGCAGGATTTTTCCGGCGCGGTGGCCGTCCTGTCCGACCTTGGGGCGACCATTCTCGCCGAGGCGACGGTTCTG
Organism: Rhodocyclaceae bacterium; assembly: GCA_028713915.1. Lineage (GTDB taxonomy): Bacteria > Pseudomonadota > Gammaproteobacteria > Burkholderiales > Rhodocyclaceae > Nitricoxidireducens. Next base: position 44,799 of record JAQTNK010000031.1, read on the forward strand.
CAAGCTACTTATGGTGCCCATCATAAAATCTGAATGTTATTTATGATGATCCGCATTTAGGATGCGTCCCATACCCCGTACAAAGACGCCATCCCCAAAGGAGAATCGCATGGACCAGTCCAATCGCTACGCCAATCTGGCGCTCAAGGAACAAGACCTCATCAAGGGCGGCCGCCACGTGCTGTGCGCCTACGTCATGAAGCCCAAGGGCAATCACGACTACCTCGCCACCGCCGCCCACTTCGCCGCCGAGTCCTCGACCGGCACCAACGTCGAAGTCTGCACCACCGACGATTTCACCAAGGGCGTCGACGCCCTGGTCTATGAGATCGATCCCGCCCGCGAGCTGATGAAGATCGCCTACCCGGTGGAGCTCTTCGACCGCAACATCATCGACGGCCGCGCCATGCTGGCGTCCTTCCTGACGCTGACCATCGGCAACAACCAGGGCATGGGCGACGTCGAGTACGCCAAGATGCACGACTTCTATCTGCCGCCGGCGTATCTGCAGCTCTACGACGGCCCCTCCATGAACATCGTCGACATGTGGCGCGTGCTCGGCCGGCCGATCGCCAACGGCGGCATGGTCGTCGGCACCATCATCAAGCCCAAGCTCGGCCTGCGCCCGCAGCCCTTCGCCGATGCCTGCCACATGTTCTGGCTGGGCGGCGACTTCATCAAGAACGACGAGCCGCAGGGCAACCAGATCTTCGCCCCGCTCAAGGAAACCATGAAGGCAGTGGCCGACGCCATGCGCCGCGCCCAGGACGCCACCGGCGAAGCCAAGCTCTTCTCCGCCAACATCACCGCCGACGATCCCGCCGAGATGATCGCCCGCGGCGAATTCATTCTCGAGACTTTCGCCGAGAACGCTTCGCACATCGCCTTCCTCGTCGACGGCTACGTCGCCGGCCCGACCGCCGTGACCACGGCACGCCGCAACTTCCCGGCGCAGTTCCTGCACTTCCACCGCGCCGGCCACGGCGCCGTCACCAGCCCGCAGAGCAAGCGCGGCTACACGTCCTTCGTCCATTGCAAGATGACCCGCCTGCTCGGCGCGTCCGGCATGCACACCGGCACCATGGGCTACGGCAAGATGGAAGGCATCGCCGACGACAAGAACATCGCCTACATGCTCGAGCGCGACGCCGCCGACGGTCCTTTCTACAGCCAGGAATGGCTGGGCATGAAGGCGACCACGCCGATCATCTCCGGCGGCATGAACGCCATCCGGCTGCCCGGCTTCTTCAACAACCTCGGCCATTCCAACGTCATCCAGACGTCCGGCGGCGGCGCCTTCGGCCACAAGGACGGCGGCACCGCCGGCGCCAAGTCGCTGCGCCAGGCGCAGGATGCCTGGCAGCAGGGCGTGAATCTCGTCGAGTACGCCAAGTCGCATCCGGAACTCAAGGGTGCCTTCGAGTCCTTCCAGGCCGACGCCGACAAGCTCTACCCGGGCTGGCGCGAAAAGCTCGGCGTGGCCAAGTAAGCCGGCCCCGAGCGCAGTACGACGCCCCCGCGATCCGGGGGCGTTTTTCTTGGTGCGCGCCGCCGGCCGTGGCGCCGCGGCAGTCGGCGTCGAGGAACATGGCATTGAGCGACTGCACCGGATTGCCGCTGGCGAAACCGCCCTTGATGCCGCGCAGCTCCGCCATCAGTTCGGTCGCGGACATGGGCTTGGGCTTGAAGACGTCATCGCCACGCGCAGCGCATTTCCCATTTGGGATTGCGGCGTTCTTGTCGCCGGAGGTATCCTTGGCGGCATTCTGCCGGGTCTGTATCGCGGCGCCGTCGGCGCCGCCAAGAAAGTCGAGCAATCCGGCCTGGGCATTTGCGCTCCCCAGCAACGCGACCGAAACGAACAGAATTTTGAATGAGCATTTATATCGTGCCAACATCGACGGATACTCGGCTGAAATGGCTGTGCAAATGGCTATCTGCGGCTTTGACCGGACGGATTGCACATGGGACGGAATGGGCACAATCTGCCGAATTGCATAACCATACTGGCAGCAGCATAACTTGCCTGCGGCAGTGCCCGCCGGGTTGTTGTGGCTAATATCGCGGCGCGGCAGGCGGCGGCGCCGGAGCAACCGGGAAGGGCCGCGTCAAAGCCGAAAATCGCTTATTCCAACGATAAGAAAAAGTGAATGGCGCTTATGGATCGTGACAGGTACATTGGCTTCAACGGTCCGCGGTTAATGCCCGGACTTGCACTTCTCCACTCCCTCTGGCGATTTGCCAGATTTGCCCCACCCCGCAAGGGGTGGGGAATTTTCTTGGGGCGGGAGAGGGAACACACGGAGAACAGACCATGCATGACGGGCGCACGACGCTGACCCAATTCATCATCGAGGAACAGCGCCACGTCAAGGGTGCGACGGGCGATTTCTCGGCGCTCCTCAACGACATCGCGACCGCCTGCAAGTCGATCAGCCACGCCATCTCGCGCGGCTGCCTCGGCGCCGACGCCGAGGATCCGCAAGTCTATCTCGAGCATGCCGCCGGCGATTTCATCGTCAAGTCCAACGTCTGGACCGGACGCCTGGCCGGCATGGCCAGCGCCGACGCCGCCGACATCGTGCCGATTCCCGCCAAGTATCCGCGCGGCAAGTATCTGCTGACGTTCAGTCCCTTGAACGGGTCGGGCAACCTCGACATCAACTTCATGACCGGCACCATTTTCTCGGTGCTGCGGGCGCCCGACGGCAAGAAGGAAGCCCAGGCCAAGGACTTCCTCCAGCCGGGCAGCCAGCAGGTGGCGGCCGGCTTCGTGCTCTACGGCGCGTCGACGCGCCTCGTGCTGACCACCGGCAACGGCGTCAACGGCTTCATGCTCGACCGCGAGATCGGCGAGTTCGTGTTGACGCACAAGAACATCGTGATTCCGGACAACGCCAATACGTTCGCCATCAACGCCTCCAACGAGCGCTTCTGGGAACCGCCGGTGCGCCGCTACGTGCAGGAATGCCTGGCCGGCGCCACCGGGCCGCGCGGCCACGACTTCGGCATGCGCTGGGTCGCCTCGCTGATCGCCGAAGCCTATCGCGTGCTGACGCGCGGCGGCGTCTTCCTCTATCCGGTCGACGAAAAGACGCGCGACAAGGGCGGGCGGCTGGGCCTGCTCTACGAAGCCAACCCGATCGCCTTCATCATCGAGCAGGCCGGCGGCGGCGCCATCACCGGCAGGAACCGCATCCTCGACGTGACGCCGACCGAACTGCACCAGCGCGCGCCTTTCATCTTCGGCTCGAAGAGCGAGGTCGAACGCCTCCACGGTTACCACATGGACTACGTGGAAGGCCGCGACCACAACAGCTACGACCTGCCGCTGTTCGGCACGCGCTCGCTGTTCCGCCACGAATAACCATCCCCAGGAGTTCCCATGTCGGTCAAGCATCCCGTCATCGCCATCACCGGATCGTCAGGCGCCGGCACATCCACGGTCACCAAGACCTTCCAGCACATCTTCCGCCGCGAGAACGTCACGGCCGCCATCGTCGAGGGCGACTCGTTCCACCGCTATGACCGCCAAGCGATGAAGGAAGCCGTTGCCGCCGCCAACAAGCAGGGCAACCACCACCTGTCGCATTTCGGTCCCGATGCCAACCTGCTCGCCGAACTCGAGGCGCTGTTCCGCACCTACGGCGAGACCGGCACCGGCAAGCGCCGCTACTACCTGCACAACGACGAGGAAGCGGCGCCCTACAAGCAGGCGCCGGGCACCTTCACGCCGTGGCAGGACATCGACGCCGGCACCGACGTGCTGTTCTACGAAGGCCTGCACGGCGCCGTCGTCACGGACCAGGTGAACATCGCGCGGCATGCCGACCTGCTGGTCGGCGTCGTGCCCATCATCAACCTCGAATGGGCGCAAAAGCTGCACCGCGACAAGCGCGCCCGCGGCTATTCCACCGAAGCCGTCGTCGACACCATCCTGCGCCGCATGCCGGACTACGTGAATTACATCTGCCCGCAGTTCTCGCAGACGCACGTCAACTTCCAGCGCGTGCCGACCGTCGACACGTCGAATCCCTTCGTCACGCGCGACATCCCGACCGCCGACGAGAGCTTCGTCGTCATCCGTTTCGCCAACCCCAAGGGCATCGACTTCCCCTATCTGCTGTCGATGATCCATGACTCCTTCATGTC
>JAQTNK010000032.1 GCA_028713915.1 Rhodocyclaceae bacterium
CCGCCGACCAGGACCCCAAGAGCCTGATCCTGGTGATCGCGGACATGGCGCGCTCGAATCCGCCGCTGGGCAGCGCCTTTGTCGCCGAGCTGGCGCGCCAGTTGCAAGGGCGCGGTCCCGCCCTGGCCTTGCCATTGACATGGATCGAGCAGCGCCTCTCCGAGTCGAGCCTGACGATCGCGCAACTGGTGCAGGCGGAGAACCAGCAGCAGGCCGCCAACCAGGTTTCCATCAGCAACAACGCTGCCGGCAATGGCCGGGCTTCGTCTCACATAGCGATCGGTCCAACAGACTTTATTCTCGTCCGACAGACTTCATTACTCGCGATCACAACATTGGTTGCTCAGAATAATGTTGCGATAACGACGTCCGGTCCAGCACTTACCCGACAACTCTCTGCTAAGGGTCGTTGGACCGACATCGGCTTACTAGTCGGGCGGCCATTCGACGGTCCTTAGTCAGTAGCTGGAGATTCCGGTCAAACCCGCCACCGAGTCCATTCCAAATCCACACCGCCTATTCCATTGCAAACCCGACCAGCGTTTGACGTACACATCTGGCTAGACTAGACTAACCGCTTATTCAGGAGAAGCGCAATGCCGTCAGTCAATATGCTACAAGCGAAGTCCTCGCTGTCCCGCCTGGTGGAAGCCATTGAGCAGGGACAGGAGCGCGAGATCGTCATTGCGCGCAATGGTCGCCCCGCCGCCAAGCTCGTGCCCATGGACACTGTGCCGGCCGGGAAGCGCATCGGCGTCGCCAAGGGCAAGTTCAAGGTGCCGGACAGCATCGACGCCCACAACGATGAGGTTGCTCGCATGTTCCTGGGTGGGCAATCTTGAACCTCTTGCTCGATACGCACGTTGCCCTCTGGGCGATCACCGACAGCCCGAAGCTGTCGAAGAAAGCGCGCGAGATGATCGAGTCGCCGAAGTCGACGGTGTGGATCAGCGCCGCTACGGTTTGGGAGATCGCCATCAAGCACAGCCTGGGGCGCGGCGATATGCCCGTGTCCAGCCAGGACGCGCTGCGCTATTTCCGCGAATCCGGCTATCGCTTTCTGCCCATCGAGCCTGAACATGCGGCAGCCGTCGAAGACCTCCAGCCGCATCACAACGATCCGTTTGATCGCATCCTGGTCGCCCAGGCGCTTGTTGAGCCGATGCGGCTGATTACTCATGACCCGATGGTGGTGCGCTATAGCGATACCATCATCGAGATTTAGTCATTTGGAGTCGCCGGGTTTGGACTGGAGCGATTGGCGGGGTTTGGACCGGAATCACTGGTCGAATTGAGGCGGAATGTCCAGTAGCCGCACGGTAGCCCGTACCGGCTGAAATGCCAGGCAGGGCTTTCCTATCGCCTAGATCTGTATTGCCTCTTCACCCGCTTCGTGACCCTCAAGGGCACTGTGGCTCGCCTGCTTTGCGGCGGTCTTGGTTTGCGTCAGTAACGGATCCATGAATCGGGCTACGATGTCGGAGCGATGTGAGAATTGAGCGATGACCGCGGACGCCAAACTCTTCGCGGTTTCCGCGTCGCCACCCGCAGCGAGTGACGCGAGGCGTCGGCCGATTCGTAACTGATATTGGGTTGCCGTTTCGGCGAGGTCATTCAATGCTCGGTTAGTTTTTGGGTATGCGCCTGAGGACAGTTTCCATTCCGATTTCACAGGAAGTAGCTGTAAAAGGCGTCGCTTCGTTATCCTAAACGGCACTGGGCCGTTCAACCATGCTTGCACGCTGCTACGAAGCAAACTCTCTGCATGATCGTCCTCGCCTGAAGCGCCACCGCGCTCGATGCGTACCCTAGTGGCCGCCCGTCCTTTCCCACATGCGGCCAGGTGGTGCACGAGCCACTCGCGGTCATACAGCATTAGCCAGCGATATTCCTTCTTATTTGTCGCGGAAAAGTTTGAAATCTTCATGTCGGGGTTGGACGCGAAAGCTGACTCGAGAGCGCGCCTGTTTCTGCGCTGCTCCATGCCTTGCTGATGCGTATCGCGCCGACGCTTCAAGGATGGGTTCTGCCGCAGTCGCAGTTCAATGGTCCATTCGGACAGTTCATGCTTCGCCGCGACATCACAAAGCTTGGGCATGCGAAGGATGTCCTTAATCATTGCAAGCGTCAGAACCGATCTGGGAACCCCGTTGATAGGTCAATGGGCGCTGAGACCGGATTATTTGCATCCACAAGGGAAACTTCCTTGCTAAATTTCTGTGGCGAATCGAAGAGTGCAGCGAGTATCAGGAGGTTCCCGACACGACCCGGCATGTACCGGCGCATCACCTTGCATATTCATACGAGAAGGAGCTGAAGGTCATTACTGACAAAGAGAAATGCAGACCAGAAGATCTTCACGATCTTTCGGAATGGCCGGAGTTCCGGTGGTGATGGCTAACATCTCGTTGCAGGGGTCTTGCGCATAAAGCCGCGCAAGGCCGGTCACGTTCACGTTAGGCCGACACGGGTTATGTCGAATGATGGCGAACACGAAGGCATCCCGCATTTGTCCAGCGCATGGAGAGCGAGAATGAACGAAGAACAGATCACCGCCGTGGCACACATTCTTGCGCAATGGAATCCACTTGGAGACGGCGCAAGAAGTGTGGAAGGACTTGATGGTTACCGTACCGAGGCAGTCGACATAATCTCTGGGCTGAAGATTCGGGGCAATTCGGTTAAGCCCGAACGGCTCCTGATGGAAGTTCTCAACCAAGCATTTGGGCTCGGCGTTACCCCTCAAAGTTGCGTCGCACCCGCACAGGAAATCGCGCGCATTCTGGGAAAGGGTAGGTAATGCCACCAGCCGTAACGTTCATTCGAGAGGGACGTGCGCGAAAATCCACGCAGCCCCCTCAGTTCAAACGTTGGAAGTTTGGAGTAACGCCTTGAAACTCGACACAAACAAAATCGACGCTGCTGTTCTCGCGCTCCTTCGTCTTGGACTTCATGATGGAGCCAGGGCATGGAAGTCCTTCGATTGGGATGCTATGGCGCGCCTGCATGAGAAGGGCTACATCACGGACCCAGTAGGCAAAGCAAAGGCCGTGACGCTTACTGAGGATGGCCTACGTGAGTCCGAGCGGCTGGTCGAAACGCTTTTCGGAGGCCCTGATGCGTAAGCCCCTGATCGGCCGCTTTCTCAACTGGCAATGACCGGTTAGGGCACAAAGGGTGAGTAGCGCTTTTCGGTAAGCTGCCACTCAGATCCGTTGGCCGGGATTTCTTCGCCGAACGCGACTGAAGGGCGGCAATGCGCGAGGTTGCTGCCGCTCAGGCAGCGATCCTCGAATGACCGTTGAGGCCGAGATGCGGCCTTAAACCGTCACCAAAGCAAAGCCCGGCCGTAGCCGGGCTTTGCGTTATTGCGGCAGATCTCGTAATTGCGTGCAACAAGACGCTGATTGCTAAACGAGATCTGACCTTTATTGTGTTTTGCCGCAGCCTGAGTTCCGAAGTTTATTCTTCATTTCCGAACATTATTATGAAGAACCAAACATCATCACCAGAACGTCTCGCGCTCCGCCGAGGCCGTGATGTTGTGGATGGTCAGGTCGGCGCCGTTGAATTCCTCTTCGGTATCGAGTCTTATGCCAACGGTCTTTTTCAGCAATCCATAGACGGCCAGGCCGCCGCCGAAGGCGATGGCGACGCCCATGCCGGTGCCGATCAATTGCGACATGAAGCTGACGCCGCCCATGCCGCCGAGGGCCTTGGCGCCGAAGATGCCGGCGGCGATGCCGCCGAAGGCGCCGCAAAGGCCGTGCAGCGGCCAGACGCCGAGCACGTCGTCGATCTTCCAGCGGTTCTGCGTCAAGGTGAACATCCAGACGAAGAGGCCGCCGGCGATGGCGCCGGTGACGAGGGCGCCGAGCGGATGCATGAGGTCGGAACCGGCGCAGATGGCGACGAGGCCGGCGAGCGGTCCGTTATGGACGAAGCCGGGGTCGTTCCGGCCGGCGATCAGCGCGGCGAGCGTGCCGCCGACCATCGCCATCAGCGAGTTCATCGCCACCAGGCCGGAGACCTTGTCCAGCGTCTGCGCGCTCATGACGTTGAAGCCGAACCAGCCGACGGTGAGTATCCAGGCGCCCAGCGCGAGGAAAGGAATGCTGGAGGGCGGATGCGCGCCGGCGATGCGGCCGTCCTTGTGGTAGCGGCCGTGGCGGGCGCCGAGCAGCAGCACCGCGGCGAGCCCGATCCAGCCGCCCACCGCATGCACGACGACGGAGCCGGCGAAGTCGTGGAACTCGGCGCCGAAAGTGGCGCCGAGCCAGGCCTGTATGCCATAGGCATGATTCCAGGCGATGCCCTCGAAGAACGGATAGACGAAGCCGACCAGCAGGAAAGTGGCCGCCAGTTGCGGGTTGAACTTGGCGCGCTCGGCGATGCCGCCCGAGACGATCGCCGGGATGGCCGCCGCGAAAGTGAGCAGGAAGAAGAACTTGGTCAGTTCATAGCCGCTCTTGGCCGACAAGACCTCGGCGCTGGAAAAGAAGTTCACGCCGTAGGCGATGCTGTAGCCGATGAAGAAATAGGCCAGGGTCGATACCGAAAAGTCGACCAGGATCTTCACGAGGGCGTTGATCTGGTTCTTCTTGCGCACCGTGCCGAGTTCCAGGAAAGCGAACCCGGCATGCATGGCTAGGATCATGATGGCGCCGAGCAGAATGAACAGGACGTCGGCGGATGTTTTCAAATTCTCCATTTTGGGGCTCCGTTGGCACTAACCGGGAGCCAAAAGCAACAAACATTCCCGCTGACCGCAGTCATACTATTCAGCCACTTGAGAGCTTAATGGCCACAGGGCTGCCATGGGATGCACCAACGCCGTGCGCGGCGCGCACCATGCCAGGGCTCGCCGCGGATCGGCCGTTCACTTTGGTGCGTAATCCTGCGGCATCAGCACCCACATCTGGCCTTGCTGGCGCATCTTCCCTGCCAACGCGCCGGCCTCGGCGCCGCTGCCCCAGTAGAAATCGGCGCGCACCGCGCCGTGAATGGCGCCGCCGGTATCCTGCGCCAGCATCAGGCGCTGCAAGGGCCGCTCCTCGTTCGGCCAGGTGGTGGCGAGCCAGACGGGCGCACCCAGCGGCACATTGCGCGGATCGGCGGCAATGCTGCGCTCGGGCGTCAGCGCCAAGCCCATGGCACCGGGCGGGCCGGCGCCTTCGACCGGCAACTCGCGGAAGAACACCAGGCTCGGGTTGGCGTTCATAAGTTCCTGCACGCGGCTCGGGTGGGCCTTCGCCCAATTCTTGATGCCCTGCATCGACGCCTGCTCGGCCTTGATCTCGCCCTGGTCGATCAGCCACTTGCCGATGGAACGATAGGGATAGCCGTTCTGGTCGGCGTAGCCCAGGCGGATGCGCGAGCCGTCGTCGAGCTGCACCTGGCCCGAGCCCTGAATCTGCATGAAGAAGAAATCGAGGGCATCGTCGAGCCAGAGCAGCGCCTGCGGCGAGCGCTCGCCTTCCTGCCGCGTCCAGTCGGCGCGCGACCAGTAGGGGACGAGCCGATGGCCTTCGAGGCGGCCGCGCAGGCGCATGTGCTTGAGTTCGGGATAGATGTCGCCGAGTTCCACATCCACCAGATCGTCCGGCGGACCGAATGCCGGGTAGAGGTAAGGCTGGCTGCGCGTGCGGCTGCCCTTCAAGACGGGCTCGTAATAGCCGGTGATGAGGCCGCTGCGGGAGCCGTCCGGATTGACCACCTGCCAGGGCCGGAAGCGCGACTCGAACCAGGCGCGCAAGTCGGCGGGACCGGTGGCGGCAAGGCTGCGCGCCTCGGCGCAGGTGGCGCGCCAGGTGGGCTGCTTGCCCAGCGCCGCGCAGGAGAGCTTGAAGACATCGAAGGACGCCGCCAGGTCCTCGCCGCCCCAGCCGGGCAAGTCGGCCCAGGCGGCGGCTTGCAGCGGTTTTTCCGGCGGCTTGACGGCCTCGGCGCCGGGACAGGGCGGGCAGGCGGCGCAGGGCGCGCCGGCAACGGCAGGCTGGGTGGACAACGGCGCGGTCGTGCATGCCGTCAGGGCGAGGACGGCGGCAAAGAGCAAGGGTAGGCGCAGCATGAATCTGATACATTCCCGGATGTTTCGACATCCAAGCTTAACCGAGAACCGTCATGTGGGCATGGCTGCTGGAGTTGGGCGTTCCGCTGATCCTGCTGCTGATCCTGTGGCGCGTCTGGCCAAAAAACGATGAATGACTTTTCCCGCCTGATCGCCCGCGCCGAGGGCCTGCTGGAACGGCTCGAAGGCGTGCTGCCCGCCGCCGCCCCGGCGCCCGACTGGACGGCCCAGGCTTTCCGCTGGCGCCGCCGCAACGGCCGCGGCCACCTCGAAGCCGTGCATCACCCCCACCGCATCCGCCTCGACGACCTCGTCGGCATCGACGAACAAAAGCAGCGCCTCGAACAGAACACACGCCAGTTCGTCGCCGGCCGCAGTGCCAACAACGTGCTGCTCACCGGCTCGCGCGGCACCGGCAAGTCGTCCCTGGTCAAGGGCGCGCTGAACAAGTTCGCGGCCAAGGGCTTGCGCCTGATCGAAGTCGATCGCAACGACCTCGTGGACCTGCCCGAGATCGTCGACCTGATCGCGGCGCGGCCCGAGCGCTTCGTCATCTTCTGCGACGACCTGTCGTTCGAAGCCGCCGAGCCCGGCTACAAGGCGCTCAAATCGGCGCTCGACGGCTCCATCGCCGGCACGCCGGAAAACCTGCTGATCTACGCCACCTCGAACCGCCGCCACCTGATGCCGGAATTCATGGGCGAGAACCTCGAGCTGCAGCGCGGCGGCAATGGCGAAATCCATCCCGGCGAGACCACCGAGGAAAAGGTCTCGCTGTCGGACCGCTTCGGCCTCTGGCTTTCCTTCTATCCCTTCGACCAGGACCACTATCTGGCGATCTGCAGCCACTGGCTGCGGGAGTTCGGCCTCACGGCGCGGCAGGCCGCCGCGGCGCGCCAGGAGGCGCTGCAATGGTCGCTGATGCGCGGCGCGCGCAGCGGCCGCATCGCCTGGCAGTTCGCCCGCGACTACGCTGGCCGTCGCCTGGCGAAGAAGTGAGGAAGATCACCGCGGTCGCCGCCGCCGTCATCCTGCGGCCGGACGGCGCCTTCCTGCTCGGCCAGCGCGCGCCGGATACGTTCTATCCGGGCTACTGGGAGTTCCCCGGCGGCAAGGTCGAAGCCGGCGAGACGCCGCGCGAGGCGCTGGCGCGCGAACTGCACGAGGAACTCGAGATCGAGGTGCTGACGGCGACGCCGTGGATCGTGCGCGAGCACGTCTATGAGCACGCCCATGTGCGGCTGCACTTCTTCCGCGTCACGGCCTGGCGCGGCGAAATGCAGGATCATGTCCATGCCGCGCTCTCCTGGCAGCGCGCCGACGCGCTTGCCGTGGCGCCGATGCTGCCGGCCAATGCGCCGGTGCTGGCGGCGCTGCGCCTGCCGGACTTCTACGCCATCACGCAGGCGGGCGAGCTCGGCGTCGCGGCGCAACTGACGGCGCTGCGGCGCGCCCTCGCGTGCGGCCTGCGGCTGGTGCAGCTGCGCGAACCCGCCCTGGCGCCGCCGCAGCGCGCCGACTTCATCCGCGCCGCCGCCGAGGTATGCCATGCGCATGGAGCGCGCGCCCTCGTCAATGGCGACGCCGAACTCGCCCGCGCCGCCGGCGCCGACGGGCTGCACCTGCCCGCAGCGCAGCTGATGGCGCGTGACGCCCGCCCCGACTTCCCGCTCGTCGCCGCGTCCTGCCATACGCGCGCCGAACTCGAGCAGGCCGCCCGTCTCGGGCTCGACTTCGCCGTGTTCGGCCCGGTCAAGCCGACCGCCAGCCATCCCGGCGAGCCGGGCCTGGGTTGGCAGGTTTTCGGGCAACTCACGGAAAATTTGCCGCTGCCAGTGTATGCGCTTGGCGGGTTGGCGCCGTGCGACCTGGCGGCGGCGCAGGCCGCCGGCGCCCACGGCATTGCGGCAATCCGCGCCGCCTGGGGTCAGGATTCCTGATCCGGCAGGTCGGGCTGTTCGGGGTCTTCGACCGCCGCCACGCGATAGTCGCCAGCCGCCCAGGCGCCCAGATCGATCTGCCGGCAACGCTCGGAACAGAACGGCCGGTAGCGGTTTTCCGCCACCCAGGCCACGGCCTTGCCGCAGCAGGGGCAGGCGACGACGGTGGTTGCGGGCTTGCCGTTCATGAGCCTAGCCGACCGCCACGGCCTGATGCCGCGCCGACGTTCGACGGCAGTCGCCGTCCCCTGCGGAATAATTGCACGGCGTCCCTACAGGTTGCAGAAGGTCAATTCGAACGGCACGTCCACCTCGGCCTGCTTCGGCCGCATGCCGGTGTCCGGCGTCAGGAATCGTATGTTGATAGCATATTTGTTGGCGCCGATCTCGGGCACGTAGGGATCGGCGCGGCGCACGCGCAGGCGGATCATCTGCGAGGTGCGCCCGGCCAGCATCAGCTGGTAGCCGCCGTGCGCCGCCACCTTGGCCTCGGGCCGGCCCGAGGCGCGCAACAGGCGCAGCACGATGGACAGGCCGGCGCGGATGGCCAGCATGGGCCCGACCCAGGCGTTGAGGTCGTCCCGCCGCTGCGCGCCGTCGCGGTTGAGCCAGAAGTGGTACGAAGGCAGGTCGAACTCGCAAACGCCGCCGGGAATGCCGATGCGGTTCTTGATGCTCATCAGCCACTCGTTCTCGCGCAGATAGTGGCCGATCTTGCCCTGCATGGCGAGCATCGCCGCCGACGCGTGTTCGATCTCGTAGAGGGCGCCGGCGAGGGCTTCCTCCGAGATTTCCGGGTTGTTGCGAAAGGACAGCAGGATCTGGCGCTGGCGTTCGAGTTCCTGGACGAGATCGAACTTGAGGTCGGCGCGGCCGGCGACTTCGAGGATTTCGAACAGGGTCACCAGGGCGACGTGGTGGTCGTTGGCTTCGTCGGCGGCAACGAAATGGGCGATCTTGTCGAATAGATCCTCAAGGCGCAGTAAGGTGCGGATGCGTTCGCTCAGAGGATACTCGTAGGTAATCACGCGCCGGCCCGATGGAAAATAGCGTCAATTCTGACCGATTCGGCGGAAAAGCTCAACTTCGGTATGACGCCGCCGCCAGCCCGAGGTAGTGCCGGTGCAGATTCTCGATCTGGCGCCGCAGCGCGGCCAGGTCGCCGTCATTGTCGATGAGGTCATCGGCCGCCGCGCGCCGCGCCGCGCGGGTCGCCTGCGCCGCCATGATTGCGCAGGCTTCCGCGCGCGTCAGGCCGCTGCGCGCCATGACGCGCGCGACCTGGGTGTCCTCGCGGCAATCGACGACGGCGACGCGCGCCACGCGCCGCCGGTAATCGTCGCCGGCCTCGACCAGCAGCGGCACCACCAGCACGGCATACGGCGCCGCGGCGGCGGCGCAGCGGGCGGCGCTCTCGGCGCGGATCAGCGGGTGGAGGATGGCTTCCAGGCGTTGCCGCGCCGCGGCGTCGGTGAACACCAGCTGGCGCATCGCCGCGCGATCGAGGCTGCCGTCGGCGGCGACGACGCCGGCGCCGAAAGCGGCGCGCAGGGCGGGCATCGCCGCGCCTTGCGCGCCGGTCAGTTCGTGCGCGATGGCATCGGTGTCGATGACGGCGGCGCCGAGCTCGGCGAAGATGTCGGCGGCGGCGCTCTTGCCGCTGCCGACGCCGCCGGTAAGGCCGACGACGTAGCTCATCACGGACACTCGACGGCCGTCGCCGCCGGTGTCGCCGCCAGCAGCTCTGGCAGGCGCTTGGCGATGAGATCGGCGCCGCCGCGCACTTCCAGGCGCACCGTCGCCGCAGGCGTGGTGCGCGTGTCGAGGCGCGCCGACTTGACGCCTTTCTGGGCAAGTCCCTGCAGCAGCTGGGTGGCCCCGGCCTGATCGCGGAAGACGCCGAGCGATATGACGAAGCTGCCGCCCTCGCCCGGCATGACATGAAAATCGGTGATGCCGAGCAGCTTGAGTTCGGCAAGCTTCTTGTCCGCCGCCGCCTTGCTCGCCAGGGCGGGAATATTCACCCAGTACGTCTGCTCGTCCATGGGCAGGAGGACGGCCGTGAGCCCGGCGCCCTGCAGCGCCTGCTGGAGCGCTTCGGCATCCTTGGCGGCGAGGCGTTCGATGCGGCGGCACGCCTGCGGCGGCGCGGCGGCGGGCGGCGCCAGCGTCACTTTCATTTTTTCGGGATGCAGCTGGTTCTGCAGCCGCTGCGGCTCGCGGCCTTCCTCCTGGGCGCCGAAATAGCCCCCGCCCCAAACGAAGAAGAGCAGGTTGGCCAGCACCAGCAGGAAGAAGGCGATGCGCATCAGCCGACCTTGGGCAAGTGCGCGAGCGACGCGGCGACCGCTTCGCTCGGGTAGTCGTAATCCTCGAGCTTGCCGGCGAAGTAGCGGTCGTAGGACGCCATGTCGAAATGGCCGTGGCCGGAGAGGTTGAAAAGCAGCGTCTTCGGCTCGCCGCTTTCCTTGCAGCGCAAGGCTTCGTCGATGCAGGCGCGGATGGCGTGGTTGGACTCGGGCGCCGGGATGATGCCTTCGGCGCAAGCGAACTGCACACCGGCGTCGAAGGTCGCCAGCTGCGGCACGGCGACGGCCTCGATCAGGCCCTCGTGCAGCAGTTGCGACACCAGCGGCGAATCGCCGTGGTAGCGCAGGCCGCCGGCATGGATGCCGGGCGGCATGAAATCGTGGCCGAGCGTGTACATCTTCATCAGCGGCGTGAAGCCGCTGGCGTCGCCGTAGTCGTAGGCATAGACGCCGCGGGTCAATGTCGGGCAGGACGTCGGCTCGACGGCGACGAGGCGCACCTGCTTGCCGGCGGCCTTGTCGGCGAAAAAGGGGAAGGCGATGCCGGCGAAATTGGAGCCGCCGCCGCAAGGCGCGAAGACCATGTCGGGATACTCGCCGATCTTTTCGAGCTGCTTCTTCGCTTCCAGGCCGATCACCGTTTGGTGCAGCAGCACGTGGTTGAGCACCGAGCCGAGCGCGTATTTCGTGTCGGCGCGCGAAGCGGCTTCCTCGACCGCCTCGGAAATGGCGATGCCGAGCGAGCCCGGGTTGTTCGGGTCCTTGGCAAGAATGGCGCGGCCGGTGTTGGTCATGTCGGAGGGACTGGCGAACACCTCGGCGCCCCACGTCTGCATCATCGAGCGGCGGAACGGCTTCTGTTCGTAGCTGACCTTGACCATGTAGATGCGCACTTCGATGCCGAACATCTGGCCGGCGAAGGCGAGCGACGAGCCCCACTGGCCGGCGCCGGTCTCGGTGGTGAGCCGCTTGATGCCGGCGATCTTGTTGAAGTAGGCTTGGGGGATCGCCGAGTTCGGCTTGTGCGAACCGGTCGGCGACACGCCTTCGTACTTGTAGTAGATCTTCGCCGGCGTGCCCAGCGCCCGTTCGAGGCGCAGGGCGCGGATCAGGGGCGTCGGCCGCCACAGGCGATAGGCTTCGCGCACTTCGTCGGGGATCGGGATCCAGCGCTCCGCGCTCATCTCCTGGGCCAGGATCGTCTCCGGGAAGATGACCATCATCTGCTCGGGCCCGACCGGCTTGCCGTCCGGACCCAGCGGCGGCAGCGGCGCGTTGGGCATGTCCGCAACCACGTTGTACCAGTGGGTCGGTATCTCGTTTTCGTCGAGCATGATGCGGGTTGCAGTCATTGCGGCTCCTCCCTGAGCGTTCGCACAACAGGCGCTACGTTAGCGCAAACATAGAGGGAATTGAAGCGGCATTCATCATTCCTGATTTGCCCGGCCGCCGGCGCCCGTCTATTCTGCCCGCGCCCCATACGACAAGAGGATGCCACGCCATGCAGTCCGGTCCCAGAGAGATCGTCACCCCGTTTCGGCCAATACCGCTCGATGTTCCCGAAGGCATGGCGCCCAACGAGTTCTTCAACAGCGCCGAGAATCTCAACGATCTGGTGAACAACAACGGCCTGCTGCAGAATCCCGAGGGGCTGCTGCTGTATCGCAAAGCGCTCGGTCACAGCAACGAATTCGACACCTCGATCATCTACAACACCTCGCAGAGCATCCTCGATCCGCTCGGCCGGCCGGTGCGCCGGACGCAGGTGCCGGAACCGGTGAAGCACGTCTGGAACCGCATGAACCAGGTCATCGTCGAGTACATGCTCGAACGCTACGCCGACCCCGACGAGACCCTCGTCCTCGCCGGCGAAGCGAGCCTGGACGCGACCTGGCCGCTGACGTCGCCCGGCGTGCCGAGCATCCGCATGCTGCACAACCATTTCATCGTCTTCAACAAGGCCCAGCTGCGCACGGCGCCGCTCGCCGACATCAACAACCCGAACCTGACCGACGGCGGCCAGCACTCGCTGTTCCAGGTCTACATGCGCGAGGTCTATCGCGAGTTCTTCGCCGGCATCGACTTGCAGATCCTCAAGCCCTGCGAAGAGGGCTCCTGCCGCATCGCGCTGACCGGCTATCCGCAGGGATTGCCGAGCTGGGAGATCCAGGGCGGCGTCGCGGCGCTCAAGGAGATCCGTTTCTGGAAGGAGTACGACACCCTGCTCAAGGGCTTCATCGACTTCTATCGCAGCTTCTTCAGCCAGGTGTCGACGCGCAACGCGGCAATGCCGCGCGACATCTACTTCCCCGACCTCGTCGAGAACAAGCTGCTGTTCAACAACGACTTCCTGATGACGGCGAAAATGGTGCGCGCACGCTGCATCCACGACGCCAAATATGCCAACGCCATTCGCTGGCAGCCGGCCTTCAAGCAGCTGATCTACCGCAACGACGCCGGCAAGCTGATCGTCACCATCAGCCAGAACTCGATCGGCAACGCCATCACGGAACTGCTCGGCGTGGTCGTCAATCGCAAGCCGGACGCCAACGCCTACGCCCGCGCCGAGCCGGCGCTCATCGAGCAACTGCTGGAAGTGCGCCGCCGCCTAGTCGAGGCCGACTTGGGCGAAGGCATCGCCACGCCGCACTGGGACGCGAACTAGGCAAAACCCCCTCGGCCCTCGGGTTACGTACGCCAAGGAACGCGCGTCGCCGCCACGCTCGGCAGATTATGCCGCTGCCGGAACCGTCGACAGACGCGGGCAGCGGACGCCCATCGTTTGGCCAAAAGCGGCAGGTCGGCCCGCCCGAGCCAGTTGCCGCTCTCGGCCTGCCCCGGCCGCTCAAGGCTGTCATCTTATAAGCATGATTGCATATAGAGACTATGATGTTTGTAGGGCGATCCGACAGCAGCATCCTGAAGCGGACGCCATAACGAGGGAGGATATGGTTATGCGACACATCCGCGAAGTCTCGGCTGTCGTGGTTCTCATGCTGTTCGCCCAAGCGGCAAGCGCGGGAACAGCCAGCGGCACGTTTGCGGTGACCGCCACGGTCAGCGCCACGTGCAGCGTTGTGACCAGCGACGTCAATTTCGGCACCTACAGCCCGGCCAGCGTCACGGCGGCGACTGCCAGCGGCGCCGTGACCGCGACCTGCACTTCCGGCACGGCTTACACCATTGCACTCGATGCCGGCGCAAATGCCGGCGGCGTGTCGGCCTTCAGTAATCGCAACATGGCATCCGGCGCCAATTTGTTGCCGTACCAGCTCTACCTGGACGCCGGTTACGCGACGGTCTGGGGCGACGGCACCAGTAGTTCCAGCGTCAATCCCGCCACCGGCAGCTTTTCAGGCAATGGCAGCGCGCAGGATCACACCGTGTATGGGAAAGTAACCCCGGGCCACTACGTTGCGCCGGGATCCTACACCGACACCGTGACCGTCACTGTCACCTACTGAGACCATGATCCGGCGTCTGGCAGCCTTCGGCAGCTTCCTGTTGGCCTGTGCCGCAGGCGCGGCCGATCTGGCAGTTTTACCCGTCGGTCTCGCGCTCGGCCCGGGGCACGACAGGGGGGCGATTTCGGTGACGAATCGCGGCCGCGAAGCGGTCATCCTTCAGGCCGATACGGTGTCCTGGACGCAGGTCAAGGGCGAGGATCTCTACGAGCCGACCGCCGAGCTTCTAGTCAATCCGCCGCTCTTCTCGGTCCCGCCCGGACAGACCCAGATCGTCCGGGTCGGCTTGAGGAATGCGCCCGACGGCAGCCGTGAATCAGCCTACCGTTTGCTGCTGCGCGAAGTGCCGCCTGCGGCCCCCATGGCCACCCCACCGGTTGCCCCCACGGCTGAGGTGGTGCGGGTACTGCTGCAGCTGCGGCTGCCCGTCTACGTGGGCCCGAGCGCAGTGGTTCGCCATGTCGAATGGCGCGGCCGGCGCGACAGCGACGGCAGTATCGCCATCGACGCGGACAACGCTGGAAACGTACATCTGGTGGTGGCAGGTCTGGCACTGCGGCCGGCGGACGCCGCGGAAGGCAGCCCCCCTGCGGCGGTCCTGACCACGAGCACCGCCATCCTGCCGGCGCAACGCCACAGTTGGCGGATCCGGCCCGAGCGCCCACTGCCAGCGAACGTCGTGCTCGAGGTGACCACCGATCAGGGCATCCAGCGTGTGCCGCTCGTATTGGATGGGCGCTAGCAGCGAACGCTTGTCGCGGTGGCTGCTGTCCGGACTACTTCTGTTGGCGCTGGCCGGCGCCGTTTCCGTCGCTTGCGCGGCCGGCCTGGCAGCCACGATGCCGCCCGTGCCGCTCCTGTTGGCGGTCAAAGTGAACGGCAGCGAGCAGGCCGGCGTATTTCAACTGCTGCCGATGCCCGACCGGAGCTTGGCCGCCGCCGCCGAGGACATCGTGGCATGGCATCTGACTCCGCCAATCGAGGGCTTCGAGGTTGGCGGTCGGCGCTATCACCGGCTGGACGCCATTGCCGGGGCAACGTCGCGCATCGACTTCGGCAGCCAGACCCTGTTGCTCGACGTACCCTCATCGGCGTTCGCCGGGACCACGTTCGCTGCGCCAAGCGGAGCGGCGCCAGCGCTGACGCCATCGCGCCCGGGAGGCTTCTTCAACTACGATCTCCAGTGGCAGCGCAGTGGCGATGGCGATTCAGCGGGCGGCCTGTTCGAGGCGGGAACTTTCAACCGCTATGGCAGCGGGAGCGTCACCGGCCTCTGGAACACCGCCAGCCCGGGCCGCTCCTGGGTGCGGCTCGACACCGCCTGGACGATGGACGATCTGGATGCGATGCGCAGCCTGCACCTCGGCGATGCGATCGCCCGCAGCGATTCCTGGAGCCGCTCGGTGCGCTTCGGCGGCATCCAGTGGGGCACGAACTTCGCCACTCGCCCCGATTTAATCCCTTTCCCATTGCCCGGGCTCCAGGGCGAAGCGACGTTGCCTTCAACCTTGGATGTCTATGTGAATAACGTCCAGCGACTTCATGCTGCCATTCCGCCCGGTCCGTTCGACATTCCCGCGGTGCCGCTGGTCACCGGCCAAGGCCAGATCCAAATGGTGGTGACCGACTTGCTCGGTCGCCAGCAGGTGGTCACTCGTCCCTATTACGCGAGTTCCAGCTTGTTGCGGCCCGGTCTCCATGATTTCTCGGTGGAGGCAGGCGTGATCCGCGAAGACTATGGCATCGCCAGCGACCATTACGGTCCGGCGATGTTTGTCGCCACCGATCGCCTGGGAGTCACGCCAGGCTTCACGCGCGAATTCCGCGCGGAGGTCCTGCACGATCAGCAAGCCGTCGGCGCAGGCGGCGTCTGGCTGTGGCCCCGATGGGGCACGTTCAACCTCGCCGCAGCGGCAAGCCATGGTCCGAGCGGTGTCGGGCGATTGCTTCAGGCGGGGACCCAGCGGCAGGCGCGGGATGTCAGTCTCAGCGTCGAGACCACCTGCGCCGATCGGGATTTTGTTCAGCTCGGCAGCCTTGCCGGCATTACGCCGCGTCGCGCCACCACCGCGAGCATCGGGCTCCCCGTGGGCAGCGACGGTTTCGGCATCGCTTATGCCCACCAGACGACCTGGGAAGGGAGCGACAACCGCCTGCTCTCGGCCAGCTACAGCCTGCGTCTGGGCAATTTCGGCTTCCTCGGCTTCTATGCGCTTCACGACTTCTCGATGCCGCGGACGACCACCATCGGACTTACCCTGGTCCATGCCCTTGACGGCCGTACCAGCGCAAGCGCCGACACGGCCCAGATCGG
The DNA here is from genome assembly GCA_028713915.1 of Rhodocyclaceae bacterium. Lineage (GTDB taxonomy): Bacteria > Pseudomonadota > Gammaproteobacteria > Burkholderiales > Rhodocyclaceae > Nitricoxidireducens. The sequence goes on from JAQTNK010000032.1 coordinate 16,098, forward strand.
CGGGCGACACCAAACGACGCTGCAACTGCAGCGCAGCCTGCCGGCAGGCAACGGCTTCGGCTTTGGACTGCTGACGACCCAGGGCCAGGGGCCATCGTCGCGCTATGATGCCAACGGCATATGGCGAACCGAGCGCGGCGATTTGAGCGTCGACGCGGGTCGTTTCGCCGACATGGATTATTATCGGGCCGGATTGAGCGGCGGCATCGCCGTCCTCGGAGGCAGTACTTTTGTCGGTCGGCGCATCGATGACAGCTTTGCGGTCGTCAAGGTGGGCGACTTCGCCGGGGTGCGCATCTACCGGGACAATCAGGAGATTGGTCGAACGGACGCCAACGGCATGATTCTCGCAACTCACCTGCTGCCCTACCAGGCCACGCCCATCGCCGCGGAGCAAGCCGACTTGCCCCTCGACGCCGACGTCGAGGCGCTGCAGCTTCGACTCGTTCCGGCGTTGCGGACCGGCGTCTATGCCGAGATTCCGGTTCGACGGGTGCGAAGCGCTGCCTTCCGCCTCGTCGACGAGACGGGCAAGCCGCTGCCGCCCGGGGCGGTAGTTCGAATTGAAGACGAAGGCAGGGAGTTTCCAGTGGGATACGACGGGCGGACATTCGTCAGCGGGCTTGGCCCACGCACTCGCCTCGTTGCCGCATGGGCCGGCCGGCGCTGCGCCGTGGATTTGCCTTGGGCAGAACAGAAACAGCAGGTGCCCGACCTTGGAACCGTCGTCTGCGGCGTCCTCGAGCCATGATGATCAAGGTCGCCGGCGTCATCATCCTGGCCCTGATGCCGTTATCGGCATCGGCCTTGTGCACCCTGTTGTGCTCATGCACGGTCAGCACCAGCGGCGTTGCCTTCGGGACATACAATCCGCTGTCCGCGGCCGCCGTCACCGCCAATGGCAATGTCCGGGTGACGTGCGGCGGCGTTCTCGGTCTGCTCGTGCCCTACCAGATCGCCCTCAGCAAGGGCGCCAATGCCGGCAACTTCAGTCCCCGCCAGATGGCTAGCGGCGTCAAGCGGCTCAATTACAACCTCTTTACGGACGGCACCTATGCGACCGTTTGGGGCGACGGCACCGGCGGCACGCAGACGGTGAGCGGCTCGGTCTCGGTAGTGCTTCTCGGCGGCACTTCCCAGGACAATACGGTCTATGGCCGGATGCCCGGCAGCCAGACCACCGTTGCGCCGGGCACCTACAACGACACGATCCAGGTCACCGTCACCTATCAATAGAAGGGCATCCCGCTGGCGGCAATAGTGGAAGCGGCGGCCGACGAGGGCCATGGCATCCGGCAGAGCATGCCGCCGGGCCGGTCGCGACAGCGGCCGCTATGGCGATGCGTCTGCCGCTATGCGTGCGAGGCCTTCGAGCACGAGATTCGGAAATTCGCGATGAGGAATCGCCAGCGCGCCGACCAGCGATCCCGCAGCGCCGCCCGACAATAGGCACAGCGCCTGCGGCACCGCCGCGATGTGGCGAAACATGCGCTCGACGGCGCCGAGCGTGGCGACCAAACAGCCGCTGACGATGGCATCGTCGGTGTTGCGCGGCAAGTCGCGGAACTCGCCCTGCGCCAGCGGCAGGCCGGCGGTGTTGCCGGCCAGCGCGGCACGCATCAGCGCAAGACCGGGCAGGATCAAGCCGCCCTGGAAAACGCCGTCGCCGTCGAGGACATCCACCGTCGTCGCCGTGCCGGCGTTCACGACGAGACAGGCGCCGCCGTGCACGCCGCGCGCGCCGATCAGCGCGGCCCAGCGATCGGCGCCGAGTTGCGCCGGATGATCGTAGCGATTGCTGATGCCGCATTGGCTCGCCTGCGCGCGCAGCCACGACAGCGGCACGCCGAGATGCGCGCCCAGCGCCGCGATGGCCGCGCCGACGGCCGCGCCGGCGACGTTGCAGGCGACGATGCGCGTCGGCAGTCGCGGCAGGACGTCGGCCAGCCGGCCGCCGTCAGCGAGCGGCAAGACATCCTGCGCGAGCCAGGCGCCGCCTTCCCGCAAGCCCCATTTGAGGCGCGTGTTGCCGCAGTCGATGCAGAGGATCGTCACGCGCGCCGCAGCGACACTTCGCCCGACAGGATGCGCTGCACGCAGACCGCCGTCTCGACGAGCAAGGCGCCGTCGACGTCGACGCCGATGCAGTGGCCGGCGAGTGGCGGCGCGAATTCGGAGAGGATTTGTACCGGTGCATCGATGTGCGTGCAGTGCGCCAGCCAGCGCTGGCGCAGCGCGACGAAGCCGCCATCGGCGAATGCCGTCAGCACGCCGTGCAGGCTCTCCAGCAGGCGCGCCAGCAGTTCGTTGCGCGGCACCTCGCGGTCGAGCGCGGCGGCCAGCGCCCGCACGTCCTCCGGCATGTCCCGCGGCAGGCGCAGGTTCAGGCCGATGCCGATGACGGCGGCATGCGGCGAACCGGGCACCAGCTCGACCAGGGTGCCGGCGAGCTTGCGCCCGTCGAGCAGGAGGTCGTTCGGCCACTTGAGCGCGAGCTTCGTCACGCCCGTCTTCTCGAGCGCTTCGGCCAGCGCCACGCCGACGGCCAGCGACAGGCCATGCGGCCAGGTGCCCGGCGCGAAGCGCCACAACAGCGAAAACGTCAGGCTCGCGCCGGGTTCGGCGAACCAGCTGCGGCCCATGCGCCCGCGTCCCGCCGTCTGGCGTTCGGCGGCGACGACCGTGCCGGAAGGCGCACCGGCTTCGGCGCGGCGCATGAGTTCGCTGTTGGTCGATTCGCAGTCCGCAAGGACATCGACGTCGAAGCGCACGGCCAGCGCGCCGAGCGCGGCGGCGATGGCGGGAACGGCAAGCGGGTCATGCGTATCGGACATGGGACCGATTATGCAAGAAAATCTCCCCGGGCGTCAGCGCCGTGACGCGGCAGCACGGCAGCGGCAAGCCGCGACGTCGGCTCGCCTCCCTCGGCGCCGCGCCGGGTGTCCGAATTACGGCGCGTCCTCCAGGCCCAATTCCTGGATCTTGCGCGTGATGGTGTTCCGGCCGATGCCGAGCAACTGCGCCGCCTCGATGCGGCGGCCGCCGGTGGCGGCGAGCGCGCGGCGGATGAGGATGCGTTCGAAGTCGCGCGTCATGCGCTCGAAGACCTCGCCGGGATGGACGGCGATGAGGCCGTCGGCCTCGGTCGCCAGCGCATGCAGCCAGTCGCTGGCGCTTTGCTTCTGCGGTTCTTCGCGCAGTTCGGCCGGCAGGTCGGGAACCTCGATGACTTGGCCGGGCGCCATGACGGTGAGCCAGTGACAGAGGTTCTCAAGCTGGCGCACGTTGCCCGGAAAGTCGAGGCCGGCGAGGTACTTGAGCGTCGCCTCGGACAGGCGCTTGGGCTCGACGGCGAGGTCCTGCGCGCTCTTGGCGAGAAAGTGGCGCGTCAGCAGCGGCACGTCCTCGCGCCGTTCGCGCATCGGCGGCAGGCGCAGGCGAATGACGTTGAGGCGGTGGAACAGGTCTTCGCGGAACAGGCCCTGGCGCACGCGGTCCTCGAGGTTCTGGTGCGTGGCGGCGATGACGCGGACGTTGGCCTTGACCGGCTGGTGGCCGCCGACGCGGTAGAAGTGGCCATCGGAGAGCACGCGCAGGAGGCGCGTCTGCAGCTCGGCCGGCATGTCGCCGATTTCGTCGAGGAACAGCGTGCCGTTGTCGGCCTGCTCGAAACGGCCGCGGCGCAGGCCGGTGGCGCCGGTGAACGAACCTTTCTCGTGGCCGAAGAGTTCGGATTCGAGCAGGTCGCGCGGAATCGCCGCGGTATTGATGGCGATGAACGGCGCGTCCTTGCGCGGGCTGTGGCGATGCAGGGCGCGCGCCACCAGTTCCTTGCCGGTGCCCGATTCGCCGTTGATCAGCACCGTCGCGTGCGACTGCGACAGGCGGCCGATGGCGCGGAATACCTCCTGCATCGAGGGCGCCTGGCCGAGGATTTCCGGCGTCAGCGCTTCCGCCGCGGTGACGGGACTTTGGTGCCGCGTCTGTTCCAGCGCGCGGCGCACGAGGTCGACGGCCTGGTCGACGTCGAAGGGCTTGGGCAGGTATTCGAAGGCACCGCCCTGGAAGGCGGCGACGGCGGAATCGAGGTCGGAGTAGGCGGTCATGATGATGACCGGCAGCTCGGGAAAATTGGTCTTGACGAGCTTCAGCAGGTCGAGCCCGGACGTGCCCGGCATGCGGATGTCGGACACCAGCACGCGCGGCGCTTCGCCGTCGTTCAGCGCCGACAGCGCCTCGTCGGCGGAGCCGAAACTCTTGCACGGGATGTCTTCGCGCGCCAGCGCCTTTTCCAGCACCCAGCGGATGGAGCGGTCGTCGTCGATGATCCAGACGGGGTTCATATTTTTGCCTTCATTCCTTTGCGCTCGCCAACGGCAAGCGGATGGCAAAGCAGGTGCGGCCCGGGCGCGATTCCGCCTCGATGCTGCCTTGATGTTGCTGGATGAAACTCTGTGCCAGCGTCAGCCCCAGCCCGCTGCCGCCTTCGCGGCCCGATACCAGGGGATAGAAGATCTTGTCGCGGATGTCCTCGGGAATGCCGGGACCGTTGTCGATGACCTGCAGCTCGAGCGCCAGCGGGTAGCGGCGCTTCGCCAGGGTCACCTGGCGATCGGCGCGCGTGCGGAAAATGATTTCGCCCTGGCCGTGCATGGCCTGCGCCGCGTTGCGGGCGATGTTGAGGATGGCCTGGATCAGTTGCTCGCGATCGCCGGTGACGTCGGGCAGCGAGGTGTCGTAGTCGCGCCGCACGCGCACGCCGGAATATTCCGCATGAATAAGCCGGCGCACGCGCTCGAGGATTTCGTGGATGCTCACCTGCGCCGGCTGCATGGCGCGATGCGAGGACAGCAGCCGCTGCATCAGGTCCTGCAGGCGGTCGGCCTCCTTGATGATGACTTGCGTGTATTCGCGCAGCGCCGGCGCATTCTCGAGCATGCCGAGCTCGCGCTCCAGCAGCTGCGCCGAGCCGCGGATGCCGCCGAGCGGATTCTTGATCTCGTGGGCGAGGTTGCGGATGAGCTCGCGGTTGGCCTGCTGCTGCATCGCCGCGCGTTCCTCGCGCGAGGCCTTCAGCTGCTGGTCGATGAGGCGGAATTCGAGCAGCAGGCGGGCGCCGTTGGCCTCGATCGGCGTCACCGTGCAGTCGAGATGCAGCGCCTCGCTATCGGGGCGGGCGACCACAATGTCGTGGCCGGTATAGCTCCAGTTGTTCTTGAGGGCGCTGTCGAGCGCGGCGACGAGGATCGTCGACGTGCCCAGCAGCTGCGTCATCGGGCGCCCCAGCCAGGTCCGTTCGGCCACGGAGAGCAGATTTTCGGCTGCCGGGTTGAGATGCCGGATGAGTTGGCGCTCGTCGAGCAGGATGACTGCCGACGACAGCAAATCGAGACCGGCGAATGCCGATGGCTTGAGTTCTTTCATGCCCGTCATTCGAGCAAGAACCAAGCCTACTTGAGGTTCCCGATTTCCTTGTTGAGCGCCTCGATATTGCGCTCGTGAAGCTGCACGCTGTCGCGGTACGGCTGGACGCGCTGCTGCACCTTGGCACCGTTGATGCCGCCGCCGGCATTGCGCTCCGTCGGCTCGACGCGCCCTTCCTGTTCGGTCAAGGCCCTTCTGGCGTCATCCAGCTGCTTCTGCTCGCTGGCAAGTTCCTGATCGAGGATGGCGCGGCGGTCGCTGTCGCGTGCCTTCTGCTGGTCGGCATTGACGCGCGGAAAATCGCTCGGCCGCGACTTCGGCGGCGCAAACGTGGAGATCGGCTGTTCGCGCGACAGCACCGTGCAATTTCTCGAGGCGCCTTTCTGGTTCGTGTAGAGCACCTGGCCGCTCTCGTTGGTGCACTTGTAAAGCGTGTCGGCGCCGGCGGCCAGCGGCAGCAAGGCGAGCACGAATAGCAGGCTTGGCTTCATGAACGTAATCCCGGTCATCGATGTGGCAGTGTATGTCAAAGAGGCCCCAAAATAAAACCTCGGCAGGCCACCGCCGCCCGCTCTCGGCGCGGCGGGCAGAAACGAAAAAAGACGGAAGCGTGGCTTCCGTCTTTCAGGTCTTGCGCAAGACACCGGCGGACGCCTCGGCGTCCGCCGCATCGCCGTCAGATGCTGTAGTACATCTCGTACTCGAGCGGGTGGGTGGTCATGCGGAAGCGGGTGACTTCTTCCATCTTCAGATCGATGTAGGCGTCGATCATGTCCTTGCTGAAGACGCCGCCGCGGGTCAGGAACTCGTGGTCGTTGGCGAGGTATTCGAGGGACTGCTCGAGGCTCGAGCAGACGGTCGGGATCTTCGCGTCTTCTTCGGGCGGCAGGTCGTAGAGGTTCTTGTCGGCCGGATCGCCGGGATGGATCTTGTTCTGGATGCCGTCGAGGCCGGCCATCATCATGGCGGTGAAGGCCAGGTAGGGGTTCGCACCCGGATCCGGGAAGCGCACTTCGATGCGGCGGGCCTTGTCGGACTGGACGTAGGGCACGCGGATCGAGGCGGAACGGTTGCGGGCCGAGTAGGCCAGCTTGACCGGGGCTTCGAAGCCGGGGACCAGGCGCTTGTACGAGTTGGTCAGCGGGTTGGTGATGGCGTTCAGCGCGCGCGCATGCTTGATGATGCCGCCGATGTAGTAGAGCGCGAACTCGGACAGGCCGGCATAGCCGTTGCCCGCGAACAGGTTCTTGCCATCCTTCCAGATCGACTGGTGCACGTGCATGCCGGAGCCGTTGTCGCCGACGATGGGCTTGGGCATGAACGTCGCGGTCTTGCCGTAGCTGTGGGCGACGTTGTGAATGATGTACTTGAGGACCTGGGTCTGGTCGGCGCGCTTGACCAGGGGACCGAACTTGGTGCCGATCTCGCACTGGCCGGCGGTGGCCACTTCGTGGTGATGCACTTCGACCTCGACGCCGCAGGCTTCCAGCGCCAGGCACATGGCGGCGCGGATGTCGTTCAGGCTATCGACGGGAGGCACGGGGAAGTAGCCGCCCTTGACGCCGGGACGGTGGCCGACGTTGCCGCCTTCGACCTTCTCGCCGGAGGCCCAGGCGGCTTCCTCGGAGAACACCTTGCAGTAGGCGCCGGACATGTCGATGTTCCACTCGACGCTGTCGAAGATGAAGAATTCGGGTTCGGGACCGAAATAGGCGGTGTCGCCGATGCCGGAGGACTTGAGGTAAGCCTCGGCGCGCTTGGCGATGGAACGCGGGTCGCGGTCGTAGCCCTTGCCGTCGGAAGGCTCGACGACGTCGCACGTCAGGATCAGCGTGGTCTCGTCCATGAACGGATCGATGTAGGCCGTGCCGGCATCCGGCATCAGCAGCATGTCGGAGGCCTGGATGCCCTTCCAGCCGGCAATCGACGAGCCGTCAAAGGCGTGGCCGTCTTCGAACTTGCTCATGTCGAAGGCGCTGACCGGCACGCCCACGTGCTGTTCCTTGCCGCGCGTGTCGGTGAAGCGAAAATCGACGAAACGGACTTCCTTTTCCTGGATCAACTTGAGTACATCTTGCGGCGTCGTCATGTAATGCTCTCCTAACAGGTGAATGGGTTGCGAACTAAGCCTGGAGCCAGTCCGGGAAATCGTCGTCGGCATGGAATAGCAGTTTGTATGCCATCAGCCCGGTCAAGGGGAAAGATTGTGCCACAAAGTCCTGAGGCTTTTCGGCCTCAAATATATGCACCAATATTGTGCCGACCGCCGAAAGCATGCCCTATTTCGGTGCGATTCGACTATGCAGGCTGACATTCCGAAAGGCCGAATCGCCGGACAGGCCGGCCGCCAAGCGCGCCCGGACGCCGTCCATCCGCGTGGGGTCGGCGGCCAGCTCGGGCGCGAGGAATACCTCCGCCTCCACCTTTTCGCCACGGTAGTGAAATACGGCTTTTTCGATGCCGCTGCCCTCCAGACCCAGCAAGGCGCGCAGGTGCCCGAGCAGGACCTCGCGTTCGGGCAGCGTGGCCGGCGCGCGCCCGGCCGGTTGCGTATCGTCTTCGGTGTCGACATGCACGAGCACGTCGAGCACCTGCGGCTGCGCGGCGAGAACGCGCTGACGCGCGGATTCGGCGATATGGTGGCCTTCCGAGACGCTGATGCGGCCATCGACGCGGATATGCGCATCGACGAGCACCTGTTGCGCCATGCGGCGCGTGCGCAGGTCATGCACGCCGAGCACGCCGGGCGTCTTGCTCAAGGCGGCGCGGATGTCGGCCAGTTCATGTTCCGCGAGCCCTTCGTCCATCAGTTCGCGCAGCGAGTCCCAGGCAAACACCCAGCCCATGCGCAGGATCATGAAGCCGACGATCACCGCCGCCACCGGGTCGAGCCAGCGCAGGCCCAGCAGACTGCCGCCGATGCCGGCCGCGGCGACGAGCGAAGACGCCGCGTCGGAACGGGCATGCCAGGCGTTGGCGATCAGCATCGGCGAGCGCAGCTTCGTGCCGACGTGCAGCATGTAGCGGAACAACCCTTCTTTCGCGGCGATGGTCGCCAGCGCGGTCCAGAAGGCCAGGGGCGCCACCGCCGGCAAGGCATCGAGATGCTGCAAGCGCCCGGCCGCATACCAGAGGATCGCCGCGCCGGTGCCGACCAGGATCAGCCCCAGCGCCAGCGACGCGGCGGTCTCGATGCGCTGGTGGCCGTACGGGTGCTCCTCGTCGGCGGGGTGGCGGCTATGGAAGTTGGCGACGAGGACGAGAAAGTCGGCCACCAGGTCGGACAGCGAATGGAAGCCGTCCGCCACCAGGCTTTGCGCGTGCGTCGCCAGGCCGATGCCGATCTGCGCGATCGTCAGTCCGATGTTGACGGCGATGCTCACCCACGTGACCTTCTGGCCTTCGCGGTAGCGCTGCTCGCCGACGGGCTCAGCGGTCGAGATGGGAAGTTCTGACATGCGCGTATTCTAATCGCCCGCCGGGACGCGCGTCAGCCGGCGTGCCGCCGGACGGGCCGGGCAGACGAGGGGCCCGCGGCACGGCTGCCATCCGCGCAAATGATAATATTCAATCACACCCTTGGCACTGCCATCGCCGCCCTTATCCTCACGAGAAATCCATGCAACTTTCCGCCGTCAGTTTCGACCGATTCAACGCCCTGGCCGACCAGGAAGCGCAGGAGCGCATCGTCGCCGCCAAGGCGCGCCTGGGTGCGCGCGCCGTGCTGCTGTGCCACCATTACCAGCGCGCCGACGTCTATCGTCATGCCGATATCACCGGCGATTCGCTCAAGCTCTCGCGCCTGGCATCGCAGACCGCCGCCGAGTACATCGTCTTCTGCGGCGTGCATTTCATGGCCGAGGTCGCCGACATCCTGTCGCGGCCCGAACAGATTGCCATTCTGCCCGACATGGCCGCCGGCTGTTCGATGGCCGACATGGCGAGCCGCGCCAAGGTCGAACGCTGCTGGCGCGAACTCGCCGCGGTGCTCGATCCCGACCAGCACGTCACGCCGGTCACCTACATCAATTCCGCCGCCGACTTGAAGGCGTTCTGCGGCGAGCACGGCGGCATCGTCTGCACGTCGTCGAACGCGCCGAAGATCCTGCAGTGGTCGTTCGCCCAGCGCGGCAAGGTGCTGTTCTTCCCCGACCAGCACCTGGGCCGCTGGAGCGGCCACCAGATGGGCATTCCGATGGACGAGATGGTGATCTGGAATCCCGACCTCGAGCTGGGCGGCTTGACCAGGGCGCAGATCGAGAAGGCGAAGATCATCCTCTGGCACGGCTTCTGTTCGGTGCACCAGATGTTCCAGCCCAGGCAGATCGAGCGCTTCCGCGCCCAATATCCCGATGGCATGGTCATCTCCCATCCCGAGTGCAGCTTCGAAATCTGCCGCAACTCCGACTACGTCGGCTCGACCGAAACCATCCTCAAGACGGTCAAGGCAGGCGCGCCCGGCACGCGCTGGCTGGTCGGCACCGAGCTCAACCTCGTCGACCGCCTGGCGCAGGAAGTGAAGGCCGAGGGCAAGGTGGTGCAGTTCATGGCCGATACCATCTGCATGTGCTCGACCATGCAGCGCATCGATCCGCAGCACCTGGCCTGGTGCCTGGAAAATCTTGCCGACGGCCGCGTCGTCAACCGCATCACGGTGCCGGCGCACGAAGCGGCGCTGGCGAAGATCGCGCTCGAGCGCATGCTGTCGGCATCATGATTCTTCGATGACCCCGCTGCACGTCGCCACCTACAACATCCACAAGGGCTTCTCGCAGTTCAACCAGCGCATGGTCGTGCATGAATTGCGCGAGCGCCTGCGCCAGCTGAAGCCCGACATCGTTTTCCTGCAGGAGGTGCAAGGCCTGCACCTGCTTCATGCCGAGCGCCACGAAGACTGGCCGGAGGCGCCGCAGCATGAATTCCTCGCCGAGGACGTCTGGGATGCGACAGTCTACGGCCGCAACGCCATCTACGATCACGGCCACCACGGCAACGCCATCCTCTCGCGCTTCCCGATCATCGCCTCGCACAACCAGGACGTGACCCACATGCGCTTCGAGCGGCGCGGCATGCTGCACTGCGCGCTCGACGTTCCCGGCTTGCCGCGGCAGCTGCATTGCGTCTGCGCGCACCTCTCGCTGTTCGGCCGCTCGCGGCGGCGCCAGCTCGATGCCCTGGCGACGCGGCTCGAAGCCATCGTCCCGGCCGACGCGGCGCTGATCGTCGCCGGCGACTTCAACGACTGGCGCAACCGCGCCCACAACCAGCTCGCCGAGCGCCTCGGCCTGATCGAAGTCTTCGCCGGCGCCGGCGGACGGCCGCCGAGAAGCTTTCCGAGCGCGCTGCCGATGCTGCGGCTCGACCGCATCTACGTGCGCGGCTTCGTCATCGAATCGGCGCAGGTGCATTTCGGCGCGCCGTGGTCGCATATTTCGGATCATGCCGCGCTGTCGGCCTTCCTGTCGCCCGCGGCGTGAAGCAGAAATTCATCCCTGGCAACCGCGTCGAACTGCTGGAATCCGGCCGCGAATACTTTCCCGCGCTGATCGCCGCCATCGACGCCGCGACGACGGAAGTCCATCTCGAGAGCTATATCTTCGCCGCCGACGAAACCGGCCGCAGCGTAGCCGCCGCCCTGGCCGAAGCGGCGCGGCGCGGCGTCGCCGTGCGCGTCCTCGTCGACGGCTTCGGCGCCCGCGAATTCCGCGCCGGCCTCGGACAAGTCCTGGTGGCCTGCGGCGTCGAGGTGCTCGTCTATCGCCCCGAAGTGGCGGCGCTGCGCCTGCGCCGCAACCGCCTGCGCCGGCTGCACCGCAAGCTGGCCGTCGTCGATGCGCGCGTCGCCTTCGTCGGCGGCATCAACGTCATCGACGACATGGACACGCCGCAGCAGACGCCGCCGCGCTTCGATTATGCCGTTCGCATCACCGGCCCGCTGCTGGACGAGATCCACGCCGCCGCGCACCATTTGTGGCAGCTGGTGCGCTGGGCGGAACTGCGCCACCGCTACCAGTTGCCGGGCCGCTTGCCGGCGGACATCGCCGCCAGCGGCGACACCCTCGCCGCCTTCGTCATCCGCGACAACCTCGGCCACCGGCGCGACATCGAGGACGCCTACCTCGACGCCATCGGCGCCGCGCGCCGCGAGCTGATCATCGCCAGCGCCTATTTCCTGCCCGGCTGGCGCTTCCGCCACGCGCTGGGCGAAGCGGTGCGGCGCGGCGTGCGCGTCAATGTCCTGCTGCAAGGGCGCGTCGAATACCTGCTGCTGCACTATGCGACCCAGGCGCTCTACGGCGCCCTGCTGAAGTCCGGCGTGCGCATCTTCGAATACCGCCGCAGCTTCCTGCACGCCAAGGTGGCGGTAGCCGACGATTCCTGGGCGACCGTCGGCTCGAGCAATATCGAGCCTTTCAGCCTGCTGCTGGCGCGCGAAGCGAACGTCGTCGTGCACGACGTCGGCTTTGCGCAGCAGCTGCGCGGCAGCCTGCAACGCGCGATGGATGGCGGCGCGGCCGAAGTCAAACCCGAAGACCTGCGCCAGCGCTCGCTCGGGTTCAAGCTGATGAGCTGGCTGGCCTACGGCCTGGTGCGCATGATGGTCGGCATCTCGCGCTACGGCGGCGACGACTATCGGGAATAGGCAGCCGTGCCGCGGCGAGAGGCGGCGGCCGAATCACTGGCCTTGCCTGACCTGGCCGGTTTCGCGGTTCACCTGGACTGTCACCGGACACACGCCGCTGACGATGACCGTGACGCGGTAGCCGTCCAGCGTCTGGTAGAGACATCGGCTGTACGTCGGCGCGGTGCGCTCTTCGCTCACCAGCGTCGCCGCCTCCCAGCGCTCTTGCGCCGACGACGCGGCCGCGAGGACAAGGACAAGATAAAAGACCGACAGGGCGATGCGAAGCCTGGCCATGTTCGCCTCCCGCTCGTTAGGCGCTAGGCGCGCCGGATGGCCGCACGCCTTTGCTCGCGCATCTGATTTTCGCCGCAGCGCGCCGCCGCGCCAATGGCCCGATAGGCCCAGGCGCCCGCTAAGGCGCGGTCGACGCCGGCAGCGCCTGCGCCCGCGGCACCTTCTCCAGGCGCCAGTTCTCCCGCGCCCAAGCCCATACGGCACCGACGTCCGCGAGGCCGTCCGGCGGCGCCTGGCCGAGGAAGCGCAGCGCCGCCAGCAGCGCCTGCGCCGGGGCGGCGCTGTCGATGGCGGCGGCCAGCGTCTGCTTCGAGAGCTTCTCGCCGCGCGCGTTCACCGCCACCGGCAGGTGGGCGTACGCCGGCGTGGCAAAGCCCAGGCGCGATTGCAGGTAGATCTGGCGCGGCGTCGAGGCCAGCAGATCGGCACCGCGCACGACATGCGTGATGCCTTGGTCGGCGTCGTCCGCGACGACGGCCAGCTGATAGGCGAAATAGCCGTCGGCGCGCAGCAGCACGAAATCGCCGACATCCTGCCCCAGGCGTTGCGTCAGCCTTCCCTGGATCGCATCGTCGAAGGCGACGACGGCGTCATCGACCCGCAGCCGCCAGGCCCGCGCCGCCTTGCCGGCAGGCAGGCCGGCGCGGCAGGTGCCCGGGTAGATGGCGGCGCCGTCGGCGGCCGGCGCGGAGTCGGCGAGTTCCCGCCGGGTGCAGGCGCAGGGATACACCCAGTGCGCCGCCTGCAGCGCCTCAAGCAGTTCGCGGTAGCGCGCGGTGCGCCGGCTTTGCACCATCACCGCGCCGTCCCATTCGAAGCCCAGCCGTTCCAGCGTCCGCAGCATGCCGGCGGCGGCGTCCTTTGAGCAGCGCGGTTCGTCCACGTCTTCCATGCGCAACAGCCACTCGCCGCCGCGCGCCCGTGCTTCGAGACAGCTGCCGAGCGCCGCCACCAGCGAACCGAAGTGCAGCGGGCCGGTCGGCGACGGCGCGAAGCGGCCGCGATAGCGATTGAATTCTTTCATCGGGGCGATTGATACCACGGCCGGACACAAACGGGTAGCATCGCCGGACGACTACTACCAAGGACGATTTACCATCATGGCGACTCTGGCATTGACGACGGACAACTTCAAAGAGACGATTTCCGGCAACGACATTGTCATCATCGATTTCTGGGCCGGCTGGTGCGGCCCGTGCAAGTCCTTCGCGCCGACGTTCGAAGCGGAGTCGGAGAAGCACGCCGACATCGTCTTCGCCAAGGTGAACACCGAGGAGCAGCAGGAACTCGCCGCCGCCTTCAACATCCGCTCGATCCCGACGCTGATGGTGTTCCGCGAGCAGATCATCCTTTACTCGGAGGCCGGCGCCCTGCCGCCCGCCGCGCTCGGCCAGCTCGTCGAACAGGTGCGCGGCCTCGACATGGAAGCCGTGCGCAAGGACATCGCCGCGCAGCCGGCCGAATAGGCACCGCGCAATACGCCGCGCCGCCCGGCGCGGCGCCGCTCAGACGTTGAACAGGAAGTTCAGCACGTCGCCGTCCTTGACGACGTATTCCTTGCCTTCGGCGCGCATCTTGCCGGCTTCCTTGGCGCCCTGCTCGCCGCCGTGGGCGATGAAGTCGTCGAAGGCGATGGTCTGGGCGCGGATGAAGCCCTTCTCGAAGTCGGTGTGGATGACGCCGGCCGCCTGCGGCGCGGTGTCGCCGACATGGATGGTCCAGGCGCGCACTTCCTTGACGCCGGCCGTGAAGTAGGTCTGCAGCCCGAGCAGCTTGTAGGCGGCGCGGATCAGGCGGTTCAAGCCCGGTTCGTGCAAGCCGAGGTCTTCGAGGAAGACCTGCTTCTCGTCGTCGGCGAGATCGGCGATCTCGGCCTCGATGGCGGCGCAGACGGCCACCACTTCGGCGCCCTCGGCCTGCGCATGGGCGCGCACCGCGTCGAGATGCTCGTTGTTCTCGAAGCCGCCTTCCTTGACGTTGGCGACGTAGAGCACCGGCTTGGCGGTGATCAGGCAGAACGGCTTCAGGGTGGCGCGCTCTTCCTTGGAGAAGTCGATGGCGCGTACGGGCTTCGCCAGGTTCAGTTGCGCCAGGCATTTTTCCAGCACGGCGACGATGATCTTGGCTTCCTTGTCGCCGCCGGACTTGGCTTGCTTGGTATAGCGCACCAGCGCCTTTTCCACGGTCGTCATGTCGGCCAGCGCGAGCTCGGTATCGATGACCTCGATGTCGGAAAGCGGATCGACCTTGCCGGCGACGTGAATCACGTTGTCGTCGGCGAAGCAGCGCACGACGTGCACGACGGCGTCGGTTTCGCGGATGTTGGCGAGGAACTGGTTGCCCAGGCCTTCGCCCTTCGAGGCGCCGGCGACGAGGCCGGCGATGTCCACGAACTCGACGATGGCGTGCTGGATGCGCTGCGGCTTGACGATGGCGGAAAGCTGGTCGAGGCGCGGATCCGGCACTTCGACGATGCCGACGTTGGGCTCGATGGTGCAGAAGGGATAGTTCTCCGCCGCGATGCCTGACTTCGTCAGCGCGTTGAAGAGGGTGGACTTGCCGACGTTGGGCAGGCCGACGATGCCGCATTGGAGACTCATGATTGCTCTTTCGTAGGTGTGGCGGGCTTGGCGTTGATGCGCTGCATCGCCGCGTTGTAATCGGCCTTGGCAAGCTGCGGCCAGGCCAGCAGCGCGCGGTCGATGGCGGCGTCGATCTCGCCGGCTTCTTCCTTGCGCGGCGGCTTCAGCACGTAGTTGACGACTTCGTTCCGGTCGCCCGGATGGCCGATGCCGAGGCGCAGCCGCCAGTAATCCTGGGTGCCCAGCCGCGCCGTGATGTCCTTGAGGCCGTTGTGGCCGCCGAGGCCGCCGCCGAACTTGAGCCGCGCCTGGCCCGGCGGCAGGTCGAGTTCGTCGTGGACCACCAGCAGCTGCGCCGGCTCGATGCGGTAGAAATGCATCAGCGCCTGCACGGCTTCGCCCGAGCGGTTCATGAAGGTCTGCGGCAGCAGCAGCCAAAGACCCTCGGCGCGCGCGTTGCCGGCCAGTCCGCGAAAACGCGATTCGCGCGCCAGATTGACGCCGAGGTCGCGGGCCAGGCGCTCACAAAACCAAAACCCGGCGTTGTGCCGGGTTTCGGAATATTCGGCGCCGGGGTTGCCGAGGCCGACGATCAGACGCAGCGCTGACTGCAAGAGTTATCTCTTGTCGGTCTTCTCGGACTTCTTCTCGGGCGTCTTCTTCTCGGGCACGGCCGGAGCGGCGACCGCAGCCACTTCTTCTTCGACGGCAGCGCCGCCGCCGCGCACGACGATGGTCGCGACGACAGGATCTTCGCCCTTGTGCAGCGCGGCTTCGACGCCGGCCGGCAGCGCGATCTCGGAAACATGCAGCGAGTGGCCGCCGCTGAGATTCTGCAAGTCGACCTCGATGAAGCTCGGCAGATCCTTCGGCAGGCAGCGCACGTCGATTTCGGTCATGACGTGCTGCACCATGCCGCCGGAAAGCTTGACGCCCGGGGCGATGTCGGCGTTCACGAAGTGCAGCGGCACTTTCTGGTGGATCGCGTGCGTGGCGTCGATGCGCTGGAAGTCCACGTGCAGGATCAACTGGCGGAAAGGATGGCGCTGCACGTCGCGCAGCAGGCACAGCTCTTTCTTGCCGTCGACATTGATGGTCAGCACGGAGGAATAGAAGGCTTCCTTGCGCAGGTGCTGGAAGATCTCGTTGTGGTCGATCTCGATCGGTTGCGGTGCGACGGTGCCGCCGTAAAGAATGCCGGGGACCCGGCCGGCGGTGCGCAGGCGGCGGCTCGCACCCGTACCTTGCGCTTCGCGCTGCTTGGCGTTGAATTCGATTTGCATTTGACTACTCCAGAAATAAAACCGTCCGCGACCAGACGGTTCGGGTTAAGCCGCGGCGGACATGCCGCGGCGGTGAATCAATCCATGAACAGCGAGGACACCGATTCCTCGTTGCTGATGCGCAGCAGCGTCTCGGCCAGCAGCCCGGCGATCGGCACGACGCGGATGCGCGGGCAGGCCTTGGCGTCGTCGCGCAAGGGGATGGTGTCGGTGACGACGAGCTCGTCGAGCTCGGAATCCATGATGCGCGCGACCGCCGAGCCGGACAGCACGGGGTGCGTGCAGTAGGCCAGCACGCGCTTGGCGCCGTGCCCCTTCAGCGCCTGCGCGGCCTTGCACAGCGTGCCGGCGGTGTCGACGATGTCGTCCATGATGACGCAGGTGCGGCCGTCGACGTCGCCGATGATGTTCATGACTTCCGAGACGTTGGCCTTCGGCCGGCGCTTGTCGATGATGGCGAGGTCGGACTCGAGGCGCTTGGCGATGGCGCGCGCGCGCACCACGCCGCCGATGTCCGGCGACACCACGAGGAGGTCGGGATGGCTCTGCTTCCAGATGTCGCCGAGGAGGATGGGCGCGGCGTAGATGTTGTCGACCGGAATGTCGAAGAAGCCCTGGATCTGGTCGGCGTGAAGATCGACCGTCAGCAGGCGCTGCACGCCGGCGGCCTGCAGCATGTTGGCGATGACCTTGGCGGTAATGGGCACGCGCGCCGAGCGCGGGCGGCGGTCCTGGCGGGCATAGCCGAAGTAGGGAATCGCGGCGGTGATGCGGCTGGCCGAGGCGCGCTTCAGCGCATCGGCGAGGATCACCACTTCCATCAGGCTGTCGTTGGTCGGCGCGCAGGTCGGCTGCAGAATGAAGCAGTCGTGGCCGCGCACGTGTTCAAGAATCTCGACCGTGATCTCGCCGTCGGAAAAACGGCCAACCGTGGCCCGGCCCAGTTTGATGTTGAGCCGTTTCACGACGTCGGTCGCCAACTTCGGGTTGGCGTTGCCGGTGAATACCATCAGGCTTTCGAAGGCCATGGGCGCCTCTGGAAACGGATCGGGCAGGCTCGAGAACCTGCCCGCTAGGGATTCTGGCTGGGGAGGAAGGATTCGAACCTTCGCATGCCGGAATCAAAATCCGGTGCCTTAACCAGCTTGGCGACTCCCCAACTCGGCTTTCCCCAGCCGGGGTGCCGAAAGGGGGCGAATTGTCCGGGTTTTCCGCGCTTGTGTCAATGCGCGCCGTCGCACAAAGGATGAATGTCGACTCCGCGCGCCACGAAGCCGCGCATGCCCGCCGGCAGCGCGGCCAGTTCCGCACGGGCCGCCGCTTCATTCTCGAACGCCGCAAAACAGCAGGCGCCCGAGCCGCTCATGCGCGCCTCGCCCGCCCGCCGCAGCCAGGCGAGGTGCCGCGCCACCTCCGGGTGAAGCCGGCACGCCACCGCTTCGAGATCGTTGCCGCCGACGCCGGGGTGCCAATCGGCGGCATGCAGGGCGGGCGTGTCGCGGCGCAGGTCGGACGCCCGGAAAATGTCGGCCGTCGGCACGGCAACGCTCGGCATCGTCACGAGATACCAGGCCGGCGGCATCGCCACGTCCGTGAAGCGCTCGCCGACGCCCTCGGCGAAGGCGCTGCGGCCGTGAATGAAAATCGGCACGTCGGCGCCCAGCTGCAGACCCAGCGCCTGCAGCTCGCGCGACGTGAGGCCGCAGCCCCAGAGCCGGTTCAGGGCCATCAGCGTGGTCGCGGCGTCGGAGCTGCCGCCGCCGAGACCGCCGCCCATGGGGATGCGCTTGGCCAAGGCGATGGTCGCGCCCTGCCGGTCGCCTGCGGTGGCGCGCAGCAGGCGCGCGGCGCGCACGGTGAGGTCGGTATCGGGATCGACGCCGGGCAGCGCGTGCGCGGCGACGACATGGCCGTCGTCGCGCGGCGAGAAGCGCAACACGTCGCCGAAGTCGAGGAAGCGAAATACCGTTTGCAGCAGGTGATAGCCGTCGGCGCGCCGGCCGACGACATGCAGGAAAAGATTGATCTTGGCCGGCGCCGGCCAGTCGCGCTGCCAGGCGTTCAGTTCAGCTGCCATGAATCCACCTTGAGGCGCAGCTCGATGTCGTCGCGCCGGAATTCCATCAGCACCGGCAAGGCATCGGCGGCGGGCGATTCGTAGTCGAGATAGCGGATATCCCAGCCGTCGGCGCTGGCGGCCAGCGGCCGTCCGACGTCGTCGCGCTGCGTTGCGGCGACGTCGCCGAGCAGCCAGCGCGGCATGCCCGCCAGCGGCAGCGCGAAGCCGAAAACCTGCGCCGACAGGCTTTCCCAATCGGGCGCGGCAGCCACCTGCTGGTCGGCCGACACCAGGCGCGCGCCGGCGGCGTCGCGGCTCAGCTCGGCGACGCCCTGCCCCAGCGGCGTCGTCAGCAGGATGTCGTCGGCGGCAGCCGTGTGGTGCCAGGCGATGTTGGCGTAATGGCGGGTCTGGTCCTGGCGTGCGGCGACGCGTCCGTCGAGCGAGAAAGCGGAAATGCCGGCGCGCGCCGGACGCGGTGAAATTTCGGCCTGCCGCGGCGGCAGCGCCTCGCAGCCGGCCAGCAGCACCGCGACGGCCAGCAGAATCAGTCGCGCCAGATTCAGGGCTGGAACCGCTTGATGGTGGCCGACAGCGCCTCGTTGCCGGGGCTGGCCTGGGCGGCATCGTTCCAGGCCTTGAGCGCTTCGTCGTGCCGGCCCAGGACCCAGAGCACTTCGCCGACGTGCGCGGCGATTTCGGGATCCGGCCGCAGCGTCAACGCCCGCTTGAGGACGTCGAGCGCGCCGCCGGCGTCGCCCTTGCGATAGAGCAGCCAGCCCTTGCTGTCGAGGATGAAAGGATCTTCCGGCGCCAGCTCGAGCGCCTTGTCGATCAACTGCTTCGCTTCGTCGAGACGCTCGCCGCGATCGGCAAGCGAGTAGCCAAGCGCGTTGTAGGCGTGGGCGTGGTCGGGCTGGAGCTTGATGAGCCGTCGCAGGTCGCGTTCGAGCACGTCGGGTTGGCCGATCTTCTCGGCCGCCAGGGCCGCCTCGTAGAGAATGTCCGGCTGGTCGGGCTGCGCCGCGAGCCCGGCGTCGAGCACCGCATAGGCATCGACATGGCGGCCGGCCTCGCGCAGCAATTGCGCTTCGCCGAGTATCAGTTGCGTGCGTTCCTGCGGACTGCTCGCCTGGACTTCGTGCAGGCCCTTGCGCGCCTCGTCGAGGCGGCCGGTCTGCGCCAGCACGTTGGCCAGGCGTAGCTGCGCGGCGAGGTATTGCTCACCGGCGGTGACCTGCGCGTACCACTGGATGGCTTCGCCCCAGGACTTGCGCTCCTCGGCGATCTGGCCGAGATATAGACGAGCGCTGTCGGCATCGCTGTAGCCGAGTTCGACCAGGCGTTTCAGGTAGCGCTCGGCCAGGGTGTGATCGTTGAGCTGCAGCGACAGCACGGCGACGGCATAAATGACATCGCCATTATCGGGATTGTCGGCCAGCAGCTGGGTGAATTCGCTGCGCGCTTCCTCGTAGCGCTTGGCGCCGACCAGGGCGCGGGCATAGGCGAGGCGGGCGTCGTGCGCCTGGGGATTGGCGGCGACGAAACGCTTGAGGTCGTCGAGCATTTCCGGATCGTGCGGCGCGATCTGGGCGCGCACCAGCGCCGCCTGCTCCCAATCGGGTCGCAAGGACAGGGCGCGGTCTATCTCGTGGCGGGCGGCGATCTGATCCTGGGCTTCGTAGGCGGCGATGGCGCGGGCGAAATGCGCTTCGGCAATGCCCAGGTAGGGCGCCGTGACTTCGTCGATGAGCCGATGGACGGCCGCCTTGTCCGTGCTGCGGGCGAAGACGCGATTCAGGCGCAGCAGCGCGGGTCCGATGTTCGGCCCGGCGCTGGACAGCATCTTGGCGATGTGCACCGAAAGCTCTTCGCTGCGGCCGCTGGCGGCCAGCAGGCTGGCGAGCATCTGGCGCGCCTGCTGCGAATCGGGATCGGCATCGGCCCAGATGCGCGCCGCTTCGAGCGCCGCATCGTACTGGCGCGAGAACAGCGCGACTTCGGCGGCACGCTTGGCGACGCGCGGGTCGTGCGTCGCCTTGGCGAGATCGAGGTAGGTGCCGACGGCCAAGGCCACCTGGCCGCGCTGGCCGGCGATCTCGGCGAGGAGAAATTCATGCAGCAACTGCGGCGTCAGTTCGATCTTCGGCAGATGCGCGGGGGCCGTCTCGATCGCCGCGTCGTCGCCGGGCACAACGGGATCGTCGGCATGGGCCATGCCGGCGCCGAAACAGGCCATCAGGGCGGTGGCGAAGAGTCGCAGCTTCATCGGGGAGTCGATACGGGAGGAAACGTTCCAATACAATGGGGCCATGTTAGCAGTTTCGCAAGCCTCTCGACATGCCTGAACTGCCCGAGGTCGAGGTCACCTGCCGCGGCATTGCGCCGGCGCTGACGGGCCGCCGCTTGACGCGCGCCGTGCTGCGCGTGCCGGCGCTGCGCTACCCGCTGCCGGCACTCGGCGACGTCGCGGGAAAGACGCTGACCTCCGTGCAGCGGCGCGGCAAATATCTGCTGTTCGATTTCGGCACGGGCCATCTGTTGCTGCATCTGGGCATGTCGGGCAGCCTGCGCCTGGTGGCGCCCAAGCTGGCGCCGGAGAAGCACGATCACGTCGACCTCGTGTTCGACGCTACGGCGCTGCGCCTGCGCGACCCGCGCCGCTTCGGCGCGCTGCTGTGGATCGAAGGCGATCCGTTCGCGCATCCGCTGCTCGCGGCCCTGGGCGTCGAGCCGTTGTCGGCGGCATTCAACGCGTCGTGGTTGCGAACTGCCCTGCACGGCCGCAAGGCGGCGATCAAGCCTAGCCTGATGGATGCGCATCTCGTCGTCGGCATCGGCAATATCTACGCCTCGGAAAGCCTGTTCCTCGCCGGCATCGATCCGCGCCGCGCCGCCGGCCGCGTCTCGCGCGAGCGCCTGGAGAAACTGGTGGCGGCGATCCGCGAAACGCTGCGCGCGGCGATCGCCGCCGGCGGCAGCAGCCTGCGCGATTTCGCACACTCGAACGGGGAACTCGGCTGCTTTCAGACGCGCCATCGCGTCTATGGCCGCGAAGGCTTGCCCTGCGTGGCTTGCGGGACGCCGATCAGGGCGATACGCCAAGGACAGCGGAGCACTTACTTCTGCCCGCGCTGCCAGAGATAAAGCGATTGTCCCGACGCCGGGCCGCCCCAAGGCGGGACCTCGTAGACCTGTGAGCGTAGCGAACCATGGTCACCCCTTTCCGCTGGAAAGGGGCTGGGGGATAGGGCCTTATTTCGTCGCCGTCAGCTTGGTGAATTTCGCCATCAGCTGGTCTTGCGTTTCGACGTGGTTGGGATCCTGCGGAATGCAGTCGACCGGGCAGACTTCGCGGCACTGCGGCGTATCGAAATGGCCGACGCACTCGGTGCACTTGTTCGGGTCGATGACGTAAATCTCATCGCCCTGCGAAATCGCGTTGTTCGGGCACTCGGGCTCGCACACGTCGCAGTTGATGCATTCGTCGGTAATAATCAGGGCCATGACTGTTTCCTTGTCTATCGGGGGTTGAGTTTATCCGCCAGCCGTTCGACCACTAGCGGCTGGACAAATTTCGAGACATCGCCGCCGAGGCAGGCAATTTCGCGCACCATCGTTGCCGAGATGAACATGTACTGCTCGCCGGGCGTGAGAAACACCGTTTCCACGTCCGGATAGAGATTGCGGTTCATGCCCGCCATCTGGAATTCGTACTCGAAATCGGAAACCGCGCGCAAGCCGCGCACGATGACACTGGCATGCTGGGCGCGCAGGAAATCCATCAGCAGGCCATCGAAGCCGTGAATCTCGACGTTGGGGTAGGCGGCGAGCAACTCGCGGGCAATGTCGACGCGCTCTTCGAGCGTGAAGAACGGGCGCTTGCTGCGGCTGGCGGCGATGCCGACGACGACGCGCTTGAACAGCTTCGCGGCGCGGCGCACCAAATCCTCGTGGCCGCGCGTCAGCGGATCGAAGGTGCCCGGATAAACCGCTACGTTGGTGCTCATTCTCGTTCCAGCAAATGGTAAAAAACCTGTCCCGCCTTGCCCCGCTTGACCGTCTGCCACGCCGCCAAGCCGTCCAGCGCGTACTCGGCTTCGGCGTAGATGCGCATGCCCGGCTTCGCCAGCGCCTCGAGGTGGGGCGCAATCCGCTCCAGCCACTGCTGCCGGTAGGGCGGATCGAGGAAAACGAGATCGTAGTTGCGTCCCATCTCCACAGTCGAAGCGAGGAATTTTAGCGCATCCGCGCGGATAAGCTCCAGGCGATCGCAGACGAACGCCGCCGCATTTTGCCGCAACGCGGCGAAGGCGCGTTGATCCTGCTCAATTTGGGTGACGTGCGCCGCTCCGCGCGACGCCGCCTCGAAGCCGAGGATGCCGCTGCCGGCAAAGAGATCGAGGCAATCGAGGCCCGCGAGGTCCTGGCCCAGCCAGTTGAAGAGCGTCTCGCGCACGCTGTCCGGAGTCGGCCGCAGGCCCGGCGCAGCGGCGACCTTGACGAGCCGGCTGCGCCATTGCCCGCCGGTGATGCGGATGCGGGACATCTACTTCTTGTCGATCATTTCTCGTCGGTCGCGACGATCACCGTGACGAGATGGTCCGGATCGACGTGCCGCTTGAAGGCGGCACGCACGTCCTGCGCCGTCACCGCCTGGACCTTGGCCGGAAAGTCGTCGAGATAGGTCAGCGGCAGCTGGTAGAAGCCGATCACCGACACGTAGTTGAGGAGCTTGGCGTTGCTGTCGATGCCGAGGGCCAGGCTGTCGACGAGGTGCTTCTTCGCTGCGGCGAGTTCCTGCGCCGTCGGGCCGTGGGCGAGAAACTCGGCCAGCACGTCCTGCGCCACCTTGAGCGCGGCGCCGGCCTGCTCGCGCTTGGTCTGCAGGCCGATCTCGAACGGGCCTTCGAGCTTGCGCGGCGAGAAATACGAATAGACGCTGTAGGCGTAGCCGCGCTTCTCGCGCACTTCCTTCATCAGCCGCGAGACGAAGCCGCCGCCGCCGAGGCTGTAGTTGCCGACCTGCAGCGCGTAGAAATCCGCATCGCCGCGCTTCAGCGCCGGCAGGCCGATGTGGATGTGGCTCTGGGTCGCCGGATGGGCGACGCGAATGGTTGCCTTGGCCGGACTCGTCACCGCCGCCAGCGGCGTCGCGGCGACGCCCGGCGGCAGGCCTTCGGTGAGGCGCTGGGCGATCGCTTCGGCCTGTCCGCGCGAGACGTCGCCGATGATCGAAATCACCGCGCGGGCGGCGGCGTAGTGATCGCGATGGAAAGCGACGATATCGTCCCGCGTGATGCCGGCGACGCTTGCCGCCGTCGGCGCAATGCCATAGGGATGGCCGGGGTAGATCGCGGCGGCGAAACGCTTGGCGGCGATGGCGTCCGGCCGCGTGTCGGCTTCCTCGATCTCGGCGATGGTGCGCGTCTTCTCGCGCGCCAGCGGAGCGGGCGGAAAGGTCGGCCGCGCCAATATCGTGCGCAGCAGGTCGAGCCCGGCGTCGCGTTCGCTCGGCGTCGTCAGCGTCCGCAGGCTAAGCCCGGCGCGGTCGTAATCGCTGCCGCCGGCAAAGCGCACGCCGAGATCGACGAAGCGGCCGGCGATGGCTTCCTCGTCCATGTCCCCGGCGCCGGCATCGAGCAGGCTGCGGGTCAGATCGGCCAGGCCGGACTTGCCAGGCGGATCGTAAGCCGCCCCGGCGGAGAAATCGACCTTCACGTCGAGAATGGGCAGCGCGTGGGTCTCGACGAAATAGACGCGGGCGCCGGATGCCGCGACCCAGTGTTCGATCTTGACGCCGGCATGGGCCGGAGCGATCAAGCAAACAGCCGCGAGTGCGGCGCATGCGCTAAGCAGTTTCTTCATTGCCGCCGCTCCTTCAGTATGGGCGCACCGCGGACGCAGGCTTCGCCTTGCGTGCGGTCTCGTCTATGGGCTGCGGATCGAGCACGGCCACCGTCAGCGTATCGTCCTTGAAATATTTCTTCGCCACGCCCTGCACCTCCTCGGCGGTGACGGTGCGCAGCTGCGCCACCGTCTTGTCGATGTCGCGCCAGTTGTAGCCGGCGGCCTCGGTCATGCCGATCTCCATGGCCTGCGCCATCATCGAGTCGCGCTTGTAGACCTGCGCCGCGACGAGCTGCGTCTTCACGCGCGCCAGTTCCTCGGCGCTGACGCCTTCGTCCTGGATGCGCTTCATTTCGGCGCGGAAGGCCGCTTCGAGATCGGCGGCGCTCTTGCCTTCGCCGGGCTGGCCGCCGAGGATGAAGAGCGCTTCGCCGCGCACTTCGCTGTCGTATTGCGCGCCGGCGCTCTGCGCGACCTTCTGTTCCCTGACCAGGTCGCGCGGGAAGCGCGCCGCGTCGTGGCCGTCGAGCAGCGCCGCCAGCACTTCGAGGGCATAGGGTTCGCGATCGCGGTCGACGTCCTTGAGCTTGGGCACCTTCCAGGCCATCGCCAGATAGGCGAGCTTCGCCGGCGCCTTGACGACGAGCCGCTTGATGCCGGTCTGCTCGGGCTCGTTCTGCGGCCTGCGCTCCGGCAGCGCGTGGGCCTTGAGCTGGCCGTAGGTCTTCGCGGCGAGGCGGAAGACCTGCTCGTGATCGACGTCGCCGACGACCACGACATAGGCGTTGTTCGGCGCGTACCAGCGCTGGTACCAGCCGCGCGCATCCTGCCAGGTCATGTGCTGGAGATCGTCCATCCAGCCGATCACCGGCCGGCGGTAGGGATGAGCCTGGAAGGCGACGGAATTCAGCGCTTCATAGACCAGCGCCTGCGGGTTGTCGTCGGTGCGCAGGCGGCGCTCTTCCATCACCACCTTGATCTCGGAGGCAAACTCCTCGGGCGTGACCTGCAGGTTGGCCATGCGGTCGGCCTCCAGCGCCATCATCTCCGGCAGCGCGCGCTTGGGCACGATCTGGAAATAGGCGGTGTAGTCCTCGGCGGTGAAGGCGTTGTCGCGGCCGCCAGCGGCGGCGACGCGCGTGCTGAAGTCGCCGGCCGGCACTTTCTTCGTGCCCTTGAACATCATGTGCTCGAGCGCATGGGCGAGACCGGAATGGCCGCTGCATTCGTCGATGGCGCCGACGCGGTACCAAACCATGTGCACCGCCGTCGGCGCACGCCGGTCCTCGTCGACGATGACGCGCAGGCCGTTGGCCAGCTGCTTCTCGAACGTTTCGGCACGGGCGCCGCCGGCGCAAGCCAGCAGCGCCGCCAGCAGGAAGGGGGTTAGGCTTGTTCTCATCTCGGCGCTCGATTTCGCTCTCATGTCGCCATAAGGGCTTCTGTTAGAATGATTTTCTTCGATGCCGGATGATAACCCGGCAAACACCATCGACACCCATCCCCATGTTTGGTTTCCTGAAGAAGAAAGACGACGCGCCGCCGCCCGCCCCCGAGCGCAGCTGGGCCCAGCGCCTCAAGGCCGGCCTCGCCAAGACGCGCAGCGCGCTCAACACGCCGCTGGGCGAACTGTTCAGCCGCGCGAAGATCGACGACGAACTGCTCGAAGAACTCGAATCGACGCTCCTCATGGCCGATTGCGGCATCGACGCCACGACCTGGCTGCTCGACGAACTCAAGGCGCAGGTCAAGCGCGCCAAGATGGAGACGCCGGGCGAGCTGCGCGCCGCGCTGGTGAGCCTGCTCGAACGCCTCTTGGCGCCGCTCGAGCAGCCGCTCGACGTCTCCACCCACAAGCCGTTCGTCGTCATGATCGCCGGCGTCAACGGCGCCGGCAAGACGACGTCGATCGGCAAGCTCGCCCACCAGTTCCACGACGAAGGCAGGAGCGTGCTGTTCGCCGCCGGCGACACGTTCCGCGCCGCCGCGCGCGAACAGCTGGCCGAATGGGGGCGCAGGAACGACGTCACGGTGATCGCCCAGGAATCGGGCGATCCGGCCGCGGTCGTCTTCGACGCCATCAATGCCGCCCGGGCGCGCGACATCGACATCGTGCTTGCCGACACCGCCGGGCGCCTGCCGACCCAGCTGCACCTGATGGAAGAAATCGCCAAGGTCAGGCGCGTGGTGCAGAAGGCCGATCCCAGCGGCCCGCATGAAGTGCTGCTGGTGCTCGACGCCAACATCGGCCAGAACGCGGTGGCCCAGGTGAAGGCTTTCGACAAGGCCATCGGCGTCACCGGCCTGATCGTCACCAAGCTCGACGGCACCGCCAAGGGCGGCGTGCTGGCGGCCATCGCGCGGCAATGCCCGAAGCCGGTGCGCTACATCGGCGTCGGCGAAGGCATCGAGGATTTGCAGCCTTTCAGCGTCAAGGAATTCGTCGCGGCGCTGTTCGACACGCAGTGATGCCCCCCACTCTCGCCTTTCCGGCTCGCTGCCCCCCACGGGGGCGCACAGCTCCTTGGGACGGCCCGGCGGAGCCTTAGCATGATCCAGTTCCAGCACGTCTCCAAGCGCTACCCGCCGGGCATCAACGCGCTGTCCGACATCGACTTCGAGATCGGCGACGGCGAGTTCGCCATCATCGGCGGCCACTCGGGCGCCGGCAAGTCGACGCTGCTGAAGCTCATCGCCGCCATCGAGCGCCCCAGCAGCGGCGTGGTGCTGGTCAATGGCCAGAACGTCGGCGCCCTGAAGCGCGCCGCGATTCCCTACCTGCGCCGCAACCTCGGCCTCGTCTTCCAGGACCAGAAGCTGCTGTTCGACCGCAGCGTTTTCGAGAACGCCATGCTGCCGCTGTCGATCGCCGGCTTCCCGCCGCGCGAGGCCGGCAAGCGCGTGCGCGCGGCGCTCGACAAGGTCGGCCTGCTCGAGCGCGAAAAAGCCATGCCCATCGCCCTGTCGGGCGGCGAACAGCAGCGGCTGGCCATCGCCCGCGCCGTGGTGAACCGCCCCAACCTGCTGCTCGCCGACGAGCCGACGGCGCACCTCGATGCTGACACGGCGACGGAAGTCGCGCAGATCTTCCGCGACTTCCACCAGGTCGGCGTCGCCGTCGTCATCGCCACCTACGACGGCGCCTCGTTCGCCGGCGCGCGCCAGATCGTGCTCGCCCACGGCACCATGACATCATCATGATCGGTTGGCTGACCCAGCATCGCGACGCCCTGTCGCTCGCCCTGCGCCGGCTGACGGCGACGCCGGTGAACACCCTGCTGTCGCTGCTGGCCATCGGCATCGCGCTGGCGCTGCCGGCCGGCGGCCAGATGCTGGTCGCCAATGCCCTGCATCTGGCGGCGGGCAGCGCGCCGGCGCCGCAGATTTCGCTGTTCATGGCGCTCGATGCACCGCGCGCCGCGGCCGACGCCATCGGCGCGAAGCTGCAGAAGCATCCGGGCGTCAAGACGGCGCGCTTCGTGCCGCGCGAAGACACGCTGGCGCGCATGCGCTCGTCCGAAGGTTTGGGCGACGTCATCGACATCCTGCCGAAGAATCCCTTCCCCGATGCCTTCGTCATCGACCCGAAGGACGACGCGCCGGCGGCGATGGAAGCGCTGGCGCGGGAACTGAACCAGCTGCCGCGCGTCGAGCATGTCCAGCTCGACTCGGCCTGGGTGCGGCGCCTCGACGCGCTGCTCAAGCTCGGCCGCACCGGCGTCGCCCTGCTCGCCGTGCTGCTCGGCGTCGGGCTCATCGCCATCACCTTCAACACCATCCGCCTGCAGGTGCTGACGCAGCGCGCCGAGATCGAAGTGAGCCGCCTGCTGGGCGCCACCGACGCCTACATCCGCCGCCCGTTCTACTATTTCGGCGTCATGCAGGGCCTGTTGGGCGGCGCCGCCGCCTGGATCATCGTCTGGCTGGCGACGCTCTGGCTCGCCGGCCCGGTCGGCGAACTGGCGCAGCTCTACAGCATCGACTTCGCGCTGGCGCCGCTGGCCGCCGGCGATTCGCTGCTGCTGCTGGCGCTCGCCGCCGGCCTCGGCTGGCTCGGGGCGATGCTGTCGCTGCGGCAGTATGTCGACGGCAGCTGAGGCGCGCCACGGGTTCGGCGTCAGAACTTGAGCGTCAGCGCCGTATAGATCGAACGCCCCATGCCGGGAACCGGAATGCCCCAGGGCGCGCCCGCTCCGTTCAGCGACATGGTGCTTCCCTGGCCGATATAGGCGCCGCCCAAAGGCAGGGCGTAGAACTTGTTCAGCAGGTTCTCGATGCCCACGTCCAGGCGCGCCCGTTTCCAGGCGTAGCTGCTGCGCAGATTGACGAGGCCATAGCCGCTGGTCTGCATTTCGTCGCGAACCCAGTTGACGTCGCGCTTGGCGGCCACGAGCTGCCACTCGGCGGTATTGGTCCAGCTTCCCGTCTGCTGCGTTAGCGCGAGCCGGGTGTTGAGCGGCATGATGTTGTAGAGGTTGCCGCCGGTCGTGCGGTTAATGCCGCGCACATAGCTCAGGACGCCGCTGAGGGCGAGGCTGCCGTAGCTGTCCGTCTGTGCCAGCGGCAGGTGGCCCGAGACATCGACACCGTAGAGACGGGCCGACTGGTTCAGGAACTGGAGATCGACGAAGGCATTGGTCTTGGTCTGCATCGTCGTGTTGTTGCAGGTCGTGGCGACGCTCGTCGCCGAGATGGCGGCGGCGGGGCAACGACGGGCGTCGATGAAATCGTCAACGTAGCTCAGATAGGGCGTCGCCTTCAGCGCCCAACCGGCCGCGGCTGCGTCGTGCCAATCCGCCGTAAAGCTGAGCGTGTGCGCCACTTCGGGCCGCAGGTTCAAATTGCCGACGTAGCCGTTGCCGTCGTTCACCAGGTTGTTCATGGCCATCGCCATGCCGCCGGTCGACCACGTATAGCGCTCATACAGGTTCGGCGAACGCGTCTTCCGCGAATAGCCGCCTTCGAACGTCGCATTGGCGCTTTGCGTGTAGCTGGCGAGCGCCGTCAGGTCGAGATTGTGGTCGGTGCGGTTCCTGTCGGCGCTGTTGAAGGCGTTGCGATCGCCGTCGTAGGTCGTGACGCCTGGAATGTTGTTCTTGTACCCCTGGACCGTACCGGCAGCCATGGCGACCCTGCTGGCGCGCATGCCGAGCTGCGTCAGCCACTGTTCGGACCACTGGGCATCCCATTCGGCAAAGAGGTCGACATGGTCGCGCTTGCCGTCATGGATGTTTTGAAACTGGCTGGGCGCCATGCCGCCGCTGCCCACCGGATCCCACCAGTCGTTCAGGCGGTAGCGCTGGTATTCGCTGCCGAGCTTCAGCGTGTCGCGGGCCGAGAGCGGCAGCGTCGCCTTGACCGAGGCTCCGCTGTTGTCGCCCTCGGTATCCATCGGCATGCCGAGCGTGTAGAAATTCTTGTCCTCGCCGAAATTCATCTTGTGCCGCGTGTGTTCCTGATAGACGCGGGCTTCGAGAACGCCCCACTGATATTTCCCCGTATAGCCGAGGTCGACTTGCCGGCTGCGGTTGTCCGTCATGTCCATGTGCTGGCTGGGAAAGCCTTCGTACGGAATATGTTGGAAGCCGAGCTTCAGATCCAGCAGATGGTTCTCGTTGCGCAAGGCGACGTTCAGCGCCTGGTTTTCCGTCTTGTAGCGGGAGGAGCCGACTTCGTCGCCGGCGATCCAATGCGACCCGACGACGGTTCCCGTCTGCGTCGTGCCGGCCTTGAAGTCCTTCGCCGCCGAATAGTTGTCGGCTTGGGAAATGGCGTTGCTGTAGCCCAGGCTCAAGGTCTCGGTCGCGAGCGTTGCGGCGACATGGCCGCCGCGGCCATCGCCGTTGGAGCGGTAGAAGGCGCCCACTTCGCCGTCGGCAAGCAGGCCCGCGCCCGCCTTGGCGAAGCGCGGCGGCTTCGAGGCGACGACGATCGCACCGCCGATGCTGTCGCCGCCGACACTGACGGGCGTGATGCCGGCATACGCCTTGATGCTGCCGACGTCCGTCGGGTCGATGTAGGACAACGCCGGGTTCATGTGATTGGCGCAGGCGGAAATCAGGTCCATGCCGTCGACCTTGATGCGCAGGCGGTCGTCGGCGAGGCCGTGGATCGACGGCAGGCTGGAAACGCCGCCGGCGCCGTAGAGGCTGACGCCGGGAACATCGCGCAGCAGGCTGGCGGCGTCGCTGGTGGCGGAACGCAATTTCAGCAGCTCCTCCTCGCCGACGCGCGACCCCAGCGCTTCATCCCGGGGCGCGGTGACGACGACCGCGCCGAGGTTCGTCGTCTGCGCGAAGCTGGGCAGCGACGCGATGGCGGTACAGAGCAGCGAGGTGCGAAAAGCGGTGCGGACTTTCATGAGCGATGTTCCTTCGGGATGACCAAAGTCCGCAATTCTAGGAGGGCAATTCTTTCTGCATATGCGGCATGATGTCGCATGCATCGAGCCGCCTGCGGCAACATGTCTCATTCCCGCGTCATCGCCCGCGGCATAACATCGGCATCGTTCCTGGCGCCGCGGCACCCCACCTGCCCACCTCGCAGGATGCCGCGGCGCGAGGAATTGGTCACCACCCTCGGCGCCACTGCGACATCGTGTCGCATGGTCGTTCCCCGACTGAAGACATAGTATTCGGCCGAACCAATCCAGCCGGCACCCCGGCCCGAATGCTCATGCCCCCAAACACCGCGAAGAAGGATTCGCCGGCGTCCCGCCGCCACGCCCGCCGGCGCTCGGCGCTGGCGATCGTCGTCCTGGCTGCCGCCATGCCGGCGGCGCATGCCGGCAGCGCCGCCGGCGAAACCCAGCTCGGCGAAGTCGTCGTCGGCAGCGACGCCGGCGGACTGCCGGCGAACCTGCCGGCCAACAGCGCCGGCTACAGCGCCAAGGAGCTCTACGAGCAGGTCAATGTCATCAACACGGAAGACATCGTCAAGTATTCGCCGGACACGATGACGCGCAAGCGCTACATCGGCGACCGCAACGCCATCATCGAGACGCGCACCGCCAGCGCGACGGCGAGCGCCCGCTCGCTCGTCTATGCCGATGGCATTCTGCTGTCCAACCTGCTCGGCAACAGCTACAACTACCCGCCGCGCTGGAGCATGGTTTCGCCCGAGGAGATCCAGCGCGTCGACTTCTTCTTCGGCCCCTACGCGGCCGCCTATCCGGGCAACTCCGTCGGCACCACGGTGCTCATGACGACGCGCCTGCCGGAGAAGTTCGAAGGCGACGTCAAGGTGCAGGGCTTCACGGAGCGCTTCAGCCAGTACGCCACGCACGACAGCTACACCGGCTCGAACGTCGATGCGCTGATCGGCTCCCACGCCGGCGACTGGTCGTGGCTCGCCGGCTTCGACCACCTGCACAGCCACGGCCATCCGATGACCTTCGCCCAGGCGTCGGGCACCAAGGATCCGTACAACCGCAGCTGCGCCGCCATCGGCGCCGCCTGCACCGGCGCGACGCCGACGGTGACGGGCGCCGTTGCCGACACCGACCCGACCGGCGCCGCCCGCACTTTCATCGGCGCGCAAAGCATCGACGCCACCGCGCAGGACAACTTCAAGTTCAAGCTCGGCTACGACGTCACGCCGACGCTGCGTGCGCTCTATACGCTCGGCCTCTGGCAGAACAGCACCTACAACGGCGTCCAGAGCTACCTCAGCGATAGCGCCGGCAATGCCGTCAGCAAGACGACATCGGGCTTCGTCAATCTCAACGGCACCAGCTACTACCTCGGCAGCCTGTTCTCCGAGAACACGTGGGCGCAGGAACACTGGATGCACGCGCTGAGCCTGAAATCGGACACCCGCTCGGCGTGGGACTGGCAGCTCACCGCGAGCCTTTACCGCATCGCGCGGGACGAGCAGCACGTCAGCAATCCCGGCGGCTACGTCGGCCCCGGCAACGGCCTGGCGCGCACCGAGTACTTCGGCCAGGTGAACCGCAATCCCTATGGCGACGGCTGGCAGACGTTTGACCTCAAGGGCGACTGGCGCCCCGGCGGCGCCCCCGGCAAGGGCGCGCACGAAGTCAGCTTCGGTTACCACTACGACAAGTACGCGCTCGACACCAAGAGCTTCTACACGACCACCGCGAACGACGCCAGCTGGCAGACCGCCAACGGCGAGCTGCAGCTGGCGTCGGCCTCGACCGGGCAGACGCAGACCCAGGCGCTGTTCGCGCAGGACGCCTGGAAGTTCGCGCGCGACTGGCGCGCCATCCTCGGCGGCCGCTTCGAGCAATGGCAGGCGACGCACGGCTCCAACGCCAAGCTGACCACCAGCGGCACGACCACGGCGCTGGCGACGGCGAGCTACCCGAACCGCACGGAGAACTTCTTCTCGCCGAAGCTGGCGCTCGAACACAACGTCGCCGACGACTGGCTGCTGCGCGGCACCGTCGGCCGCGCCTACCGCATGCCGACCGTCACCGAACTGTTCCAGGCCTTGACCTCGGGCAACACGGTGATCACCGGCAACCCGGCGTTGAAGCCCGAGAACGCGAC
>JAQTNK010000033.1 GCA_028713915.1 Rhodocyclaceae bacterium
ATCATGGCCTACAAGATCGCCGCCCACGCCGCCGACCTCGCCAAGGGCCATCCGGGCGCGCAGATGCGCGACAACGCGCTGTCGAAAGCGCGCTTCGAATTCCGCTGGGAAGACCAGTTCAACCTCGGCCTCGATCCGGACAAGGCGCGCGAATTCCACGACGAAACCCTGCCGCAGCAGGGCGCCAAGCTCGCCCATTTCTGCTCGATGTGCGGCCCCAATTTCTGCTCGATGAAAATCACCCAGGACGTGCGCGACTACGCGGCGAGCCAGGGCGTGACCGAGCAGGAAGCGCTCGAGAAAGGCATGGAATCCAAGGCCGTCGAGTTCGTCACCGCCGGCGCGGAACTCTACCGCAAGGCGTGACGCCGGCGACCTGCCGCCCCGGCTGCGGCGCCTGCTGCATCGCGCCGTCGATCAGCACGCTGGCGAAACCCGCCGGCGTGCCTTGCATTCATCTGAGCGCAGACTTGCGCTGCGCGCTGTTCGGCCGGCCCGAACGGCCGGCCTGCTGTGCCGGCCTGCAGCCGGCCGCCGACATGTGCGGCGCGACGCGCGAACAGGCGCTGGCGTGGCTTGCCGAGCTCGAAGCCGCGACCTGCGTCAGATGAAGCGTTCGAGCTGGATGCCCCACTTTTCCGGCGTCTCGTAGCCGACGATCTTGTCGCCGCCGCCGTGGCCCACGGGCTTGGCCAGGTCGACTTCCTTGGGCTCCAGGTACAGCATGCGCTTGCTGTCGTAGATCACCTTGACGAGCGGCTGCAGCAGGCTCGCTTCGGCCTGTTCCAGGACGACGCCGATGCGGCCGGATTCGAGCATGACCATGGTGCCCACCGGGTAGATGCCGGTGGCGCGCATGAACTGCTGCACCAGCAGCGGATCGAAGTGGAACTTGCTCCACTCGAAGATCTTGCGCAGCGCCTCGTGGGGCGCCAGGCCCTTGTGGTAGACGCGGTCGGACGTGATGGCGTCGTAGACGTCGCAGATCGCCGCCATGCGGCCCATCTTCGAGATCGCCTCGCCCTTGAGGCCCAGCGAATAGCCGGAACCGTCGTGGCGCTCGTGGTGCTCGAAGGCGACCTGGATCGAGATGTCGCTGATGCCGTCGGTCTCGTCGAGGATCTTCTTGCTCTCGACGACGTGGTTCTTCATCAGCGCGAATTCGTCCTCGGTGTAGCGCCCCGGCTTGTTGAGCAGCTGCGTCGACACCTTCACCTTGCCGATGTCATGGAGGAGGCCGCCGATGCCGGCGAGATGGATGGTTTCGGCGTCGAGCGCGGCGGCGCGGCAGAACGCCACCAGCAGCGCGCAGACCGACACCGAATGCTGGAAGGTGTAGTCGTCCTTGTTCTTGACGCGGCACAGCGAGAGCAGGGCGCCGGCATTGCGCAGGATCGATTCGGTCATCTGCTCGACCACGGGCTCGACGGCCTCGAGCTGCACCTGCTTGCCCAGGCGCGCATCGCTCATGATGTTGTGGATGATCTTGTTGGCTTCGCCGTGCACCACCCTGGCGTGGCCGATTTCCTCGCTGGTGCTGACGC
This sequence comes from Rhodocyclaceae bacterium, assembly GCA_028713915.1. Taxonomy (GTDB): domain Bacteria; phylum Pseudomonadota; class Gammaproteobacteria; order Burkholderiales; family Rhodocyclaceae; genus Nitricoxidireducens. The sequence continues at coordinate 1,545 of JAQTNK010000033.1, forward strand.
GGCGCACCGGCACCGGCTCCGCGGCGACGCGATGCATCTCGGCTTCGATTTCCTTGCGCACTTCGGTCTCGGTCGGCGCGTCGGCGACGTCGAGGCCTTTGCTCGGATCGATATAGAGCTCGCGGATGCCGCACTCAGCGATCTTGCATATCATCGCGTCATCCTTGACGGCGAACTGGCTGCGCAGGAAAGGGTGCTCCATCCAGTCGGCGCCGAGATCCGAGACGTACATGCCGGGCTTGAGCTGCGCTACGGAAATTTTTTTCGCCATGCTAAACTCGCCCGCCTCTTCAACGAGCCTGCCCCCGAACGTCATGGACCTGATACCCCTCATTCACGCGCTGGTTCTCGGCATCGTCGAAGGGTTGACGGAGTTCCTGCCCGTCTCCAGCACCGGACACCTGATTCTGGCCGGCGATTTGCTGCATTTTAACGACGAAAAGGGCAAGCTGTTCGAGATCGTGATCCAGTCCGGCGCGATCCTCGCGCTGTGCTGGGAATACCGCGCCAAGATCGCCGCCGTGCTGGCCGGCCTGCCGCACGACCGGCAGGCGCAGCGCTTCACGCTCAACCTGTTCATCGCCTTCCTGCCGCTCGCCATTCTCGGCCTGCTGTTCAAGAAGGCCATCGAAGCCCACCTGTTCAAGCCGGTGCCGGTGGCGCTGGCCTTCATCGTCGGCGGCTTCTTCATCCTCTGGGCCGAGAAGCGCAAGCATCGCATCCGCGTCGACAGCGTCGACGAGCTCGACGTCATCGACGCCTTCAAGCTCGGCCTGGCGCAAGCGTTCGCGCTGATCCCCGGCACGTCGCGCTCCGGCGCCACCATCATCGGCGGCCTGCTCTTCGGCCTGTCGCGCCGCGCCGCGACCGAGTTCTCCTTCTTCCTCGCCATCCCGACGCTGCTGGCCGCCACGGCCTACCTGCTGTACAAGGAGCGCGCGCTGCTGTCTGTCGACGATCTCGGCATGTGGGCGGTCGGCTTCGTCGCCGCCTTCGTCTCCGCCTTCATCTGCGTGCGCTGGCTGTTGCGCTACATCTCCAGCCACGACTTCACGGTCTTCGCCTGGTACCGCATCGCCTTCGGCCTGGTGGTGCTGGCCACCGCGCATTACGGCTGGGTCGACTGGTCCAACGCCTGAGCGTGAACGGCAGCCTGCTCTACCTGCACGGCTTCACCAGCGCGCCGCAGTCGAAGAAGGCGCAGGCGCTCCGGGCGCGCATGGCCGAGCGCGGCTTCGGCGACGCCTTCATCTGCCCGCAGCTGCCGCCTTCGCCGCGCGCGGCGATCGCCCTGGCGGAGGACCTCATCGCCGCCAGCGCCAAGCCGGTGAGCCTGGTCGGTTCCTCGCTCGGCGGCTATTACGCGACGTGGCTCGCCGAGCGCCACGGCCTCAAGGCCATTCTCGTCAATCCCGCCGTCGTCGCGCACTTGCAGCTTGCCGACTACGTCGGCCGCCACGCCAACCTCTACACCGGCGAGGCCTTCGACTTCACTGCCGCGCACATCGACGAATTGCGCGCCATCGAAGTGCCGACCCTGGCGCATCCCGAGAACTTCTGGCTGCTGGTCGAGACCGGCGACGCCACCCTCGATTACCGCCAGGCCGTGGCGAAATACCGCGGCGCCCGCCAGACGGTGCTCCAGGGCGGCGACCACAGCTTCACGCGCTGGCCGGACGTGCTGGATGCGGTGCTCGAGTTCGTCGAATAAAGTCTGATACAGAAGGGATAGCCGACGCCGATGTCCGACGCCAGACGACAGCCCGCCGGCGACGACACCGGTCGCCAGGACCCGGCGTTCGACCTCGCCTTTCCGCCGGTGCCGGCGCCGTCGCCGGCGGTCCTGGAAGCGGCCGGGGCGGCGGCGCTGCGCGCGCTGGTCGCCCGCCATCATGCGCGGCTGCGCCAGTCGAGCATCGGCTATCTGTTTCCCGCCCATCCGCACCACTTTTCCGCCGTCGTCGAGCGCATTGCCGATTTTGTCGTCGCGGCCACGATCGGCGCGGCGCGCCCGGCGCCGTCGCAGGGCTACACCTGGCTGCGCGCCCAGCACCTGCCGATCACCATCGACGAGACGGTGCGCAACGTCTGGCTGGCGGCGCTGCTGGTCGCGTTCGACGACGTCGGCTTTCCTGCGGCGGCGCGGCTCGAGTACTGGAACTGGGTCGAGGCGCTGTCGATCCTTGTCATCAATCGCCGCACGATGATCACGCAGCCGCGGCGCTATCCTCTTGCCGACGCGGCGATCGCGCTGCGTCCGTTCATGGGCGCGAACTGAGCGGCAAGTCGGCGCGCCGCGCCGGCGCATGGAGCTTCACCCCAACCGGTATAATCCGCGACCTCCCCAGCCTCAGTCACTCCCCATGAACGTGCTTTTCGAGGAAGACGGCGCCTTCCGCGCCGGAACCGTCCTCGCCGACAACAACACCTCCCTGCAGGTGGAACTGCCGACGGGCAAGCGTTCGAAAGTCAAAGCGGCCAGCGTGCTGTTGCGCTTCGAAGCGCCCGCGCCCGCCGAGTTGATGGAGCGTGCCGAGGCGGAAGCGGCGGGCATCGACACCGATTTTCTCTGGCAAGCCTGCGGCGACGCCGAGTTCGGCTTCGAGGAACTGGCCGCCGAATACGCCGGCCACAAGCCCGCCCCGGTCGAGGCCGCGGCCGTGCTGCTGCGCCTGCAGGCGGCGCCGATCTGGTTCCACCGCAAGGGCAAGGGCCGCTTCCGCAAGGCGCCGCCGGACATCCTCAAGGCGGCGCTGGCCGGCATGGAAAAGAAGCGCCAGCAGGCGCTGGCGGTCGAGCGCATGGTCGGCGAACTCAAGGCCGGCACGCTGCCCGCCGAACTGCGGCCGTTGCTGCGCGAACTGCTCTACAAGCCGGACCGCAACAAGCCCGAGACCAAGGCGCTCGAAGCGGCCTGCGCCGCGACCGGCCTGGCGGCGCCGCGCCTGCTGGCGCAATGCGGCGCCATCGGCGACACGCACGAATACCATCTCGGCCGCTTCCTCTTCGAATACTTCCCGCGCGGCACCGATTTCGCGCCCTGCGCGCCGCCCGCCGCCGCCAGCGACCTGCCGACGGCCGACGTGCGCGCCTTTTCCATCGACGACGCGGCGACGACCGAAATCGACGACGCCTTTTCGGTCGCCTTCCTGCCCGACGGCGGCATGCGCGTCGGCATTCACATCGCCGCGCCGGGACTGGGCATCGCGCCCGACTCCGATCTCGGCCGCGTCGCCCGCGAGCGGCTGTCCACGGTCTATATGCCCGGCCGCAAGATCACCATGCTGCCCGAGGACATCGTCGAGCATTTCACGCTCGCCGAAGGCCATACCGTGCCGGCCGTGTCCTTGTATCTCGACGTCGCCGCCGACCTGCGCGTGACCGGGCACGAAACGAAACTCGAGCGCGTTCCCGTCGCCGCCAACCTGCGCCACCACGACATCGAGCCGCTGTTCAACGAAGCCACGCTCGCCGTCGGCCTGCCCGACTTCCCCTTTCGCGACGAATTGCAGCGCCTCTGGGAACTCGCCACCGTGCTCGAAGGCGGACGCGGCGCCGCCGGCCAGCAGAATCGCAAGGACTACAGCTACAGCGTCGACTGGACCGTGGCGACGGCGCAGGGCCCGGGCCGCATCAGCATCGGCGAGCGCCCGCGCGGCAGCCCGCTCGACACGCTGGTGGCCGAGCTCATGATCGTCGCCAACTCGACCTGGGGCGCGCTGCTGCGCGACGCCAAGGTCGCCGGCCTTTACCGCGTGCAGACGGCCGGCAAGGTGCGCATGAGCACCGTCGCCGCCGCGCACGAAGGCCTCGGCGTCGAATGCTATGCCTGGTCGTCCTCGCCGCTGCGCCGCTACTGCGACCTCATCAACCAGTGGCAGCTGATCGCCTGTCTCAAGGGCGAGACGCCGCGCTTTACGGCAAAGTCGGCGGAGTTCCTCGGCGCCTTGCGCGACTTCGAGCTCACCTACGCCGCCTATGCCGAATTCCAGCGCGGCATGGAACGCTACTGGTGCCTGCGCTGGCTGGCGCAGGAAGGCGCGACCGAGGCAACGGCGGCGGTGATCAAGGAAAGCCTGGTGCGCCTGGAAGCCATTCCGCTGGTGCTGCGCGTGCCCTCGCTGCCGGCGTGCGAGCGCGGTGCGCGGGTCCGGCTCGCCATCGAAAGCATCGATCTGCTCGACGCCGAAGCGCGCGCCCGCTATGTCGAAATGCTGGCCGCCGAACCTTCCGCTGCGCCTTTGGGCGACGAGGAAACCGGGGAGTAAAATTCCGGCCCATGCATGCCCTGGCTTGGCCCGTTCGGCTGAAACTGTTGCTACCCACGAGCGTAAGCTTTGCGGTCGCGCTTGGGGTCTCGCTGTTCATTCATGCCGTCGTCCTGGCTGTCCATTTCAAGCTGCCGGAGGCGCTCGGCAAGGCCACCGAACAGGCGCTCGACGTCATTCTCGTCAATAGCAAGAGCGCGACCAAACCGCATCACGCGCAGGCCCGGGCGCAGGCCAATCTCGACGGCGGCGGCAACACCGACGAGAACCGCCGCGCCGCCACGCCGCTGCCGCTGGCGAAGCTGACGCGCGACGGCGATGCGGCGCTCGAGGCGCAGCGGCGCGTGGCCGCGCTCGAGGCCGAGCAGCGGCAGATGCTGACGCGACTGAACAGCGAAACAGCCGTGGCGGCCGCGACCCGGCGCGCCGATCCGACGCCGCCCGCGCCGCTGCCCAACCTGTCGGGCGCCGACCTCGCCAGCAGCGCCATGAACATGGTGCGTCTCGAAGCCGAGATCAACCGCAACCTCGACGAATACAACAAGCGGCCGCGCAAGGCCTTCATCGGCGCGCGCACTGCCGAATACCGTTTCGCCCAGTACGTCGAGGACTGGCGCCAGAAGATGGAGCGCATCGGCAACCTCAACTATCCCGAAGCCGCCCGGGGCAAGCTCTATGGCAGCCTGGTGCTGTCGGTGACCATCAGGGCTGACGGCAGCGTCAAGCAGATCCTGATCGATCGTGGCTCCGGCCACAGGGTGCTCGACGACGCCGCGCGCCGCATCGTCGAACTCGCCGCGCCTTACGCCCCCTTCCCGCCGAACATCGCCCGCGACACCGATGAGATCGAGATCTCCCGCACCTGGAGCTTCACCAGCGCCGACCGGCTGCAATCCAATTGAAAAATATGGCCCCCCACGCTCACCTGCGTTCGCTGCCCCCCACGGGGGGGCGCATGCCCTCTAGGGGCGGCCCGGCGAGGGGACCATGACCGACCGTTACGCCGTCTTCGGCAATCCCATCGCCCACAGCAAGTCGCCGCGCATCCATGCGCTGTTTGCGCGCCAGACCGGGCAGGACATGAGCTACGAGGCGATCGAGGCGCCGCTGGACGGCTTCGCCGCCGCCGTGCGCGCCTTCGCCGCCGCGGGCGGGCGCGGCGCCAACGTCACCGTGCCGTTCAAGGAAGAAGCGTTCCGCCTGGCCGCGCGGCTCAGCGAACGCGCCGCGGCGGCGGGCGCCGTCAATACGCTGTCCTTCGCCGGTCATGGCGATGGCATCATTGGCGACAATACCGACGGCGCCGGCCTGGTGCGCGACCTCAAGGCCAACCTCGGCTGCGACATTGCCGGCCGCCGCGTGCTCTTGCTCGGCGCCGGCGGCGCCGCGCGCGGCGCCATCCTGCCGCTGCTGCAGGAAGCTCCGGCCGAGCTGTTCATCGCCAACCGCACGGCGGCAAAGGCGGCGCGCCTGGCGCTGGAATTCGCCCGCGGCGCCGACGGCCTGCGGCCCGCGGGCGGCGGCTTCGAGGAACTCGCCGGACGCCGCTTCGACCTCGTCATCAACGCCACGTCGGCGGGTCTCCAGGCCGCCGCGCTGCCGCTGCCGGCGGTGTTCGCCCCGCAGTGCCTCGCCTACGAAATGCTCTACGGCCGCGAGACGCCCTTCATGATGCAGGCGCGTGCCGCCGGCGCGCATGTCGCCGATGGCCTGGGCATGCTCGTCGAACAGGCGGCGGAAGCCTTCGCCGTGTGGCGCGGGGTGCGGCCGGCGACCGGGCCGGTGCTGCTGGCCTTGCGCGCAGCCTGATGCGCCAGGCCCTCGCGCGCCGGCTGAAGCTCGGCCTGGTGATCGTCTTTCTCGCCATCTTCGCCTGGCAGGGCTGGTACCTGGGCTGGGTGCTGTGGTGGAAGCATTTCAATCCCGGCACCACGCACTTCATGAGCCTGCGCCTCGACGAGCTGCGCGCCAAGAACCCGCACGCGGAACTCAAGCACCAGTGGGTGCCCTACGAGAAGCTTTCGGTGAACCTCAAGCGCGCCGTCGTCGCCGCCGAGGACGACAAGTTCGTCGATCACGAGGGCTTCGACTGGGAAGGCATGCAGAAAGCCATCGAGAAGAACCAGAAGAAGGGCAAGGTCGTCGCCGGCGGCTCCACCATTTCGCAGCAGCTCGCCAAAAACCTGTTCCTCTCGGCCTCGAAGACGCCCTGGCGCAAGGCGCAGGAGGCGGTCATCACCGTCTGGCTCGAACTGTTCTGGGACAAGGAGCGCATCCTCGAGGTGTATCTCAACGTCGTCGAATGGGGCGAGGGCATTTTCGGCGCCGAAGCCGCGGCGCGGCATTATTTCAACACGTCGGCAGCGGCGCTCGGCGCCGAGCAGGCGGCGCGGCTGGCCGTGATGCTGCCGGCGCCGCGCAAATTCGAGAAGAATCCTTATTCGGCGTTCATGAACGGCCGCACCGAGGCCATCCTCGGCCGCATGCAATACTCGGAAGTGCCGTAAAATACGGCGTTCCCGGGAGGCGGCCGATCATGTCCAGGGCAAGAAGAACATGCTGAACGCATTCGAGCTGCACAACGGCCGGCTGCGCCAGATCCTCGTCGACAGCCGCGAGGACCTCGCCAACCTGAAGCCGATCTGGGTCGACCTGGTGGCGCCGACGGCCGACGTGCGAGCCTGGGTCGGCGACTTCTTCGGCCTCGACCTGCCCGATCCCGACGATCTCACCGACCTCGAATCCAGCGCCCGCCATTACGTCGAGGACAACGGCGAGGTGCACCTGCATTCGGACTTCCTGCTCGATCTCGAAACCGAGTCGCGCAACGTCGCCGTCGCCTTCATCCTGCACAAGGACATCCTGTTCTCGGTGCGCAAGGAAGAACTGCCGGTGTTCCGCCTGCAGCGCCTGCGCGCGCGCACGCAGCCGGGCTACGTCACCGAAGGCAAGGACGTGCTGCTCGACCTCTACGCCGCCGACGCCGAGTACTCGGCCGACGCGCTCGAGGATGTCTATGCGGACCTGGAAACCGTCGGCCGCAAGGTGCTGAACCCGCGCATCACCGACGAAGAGGCGGCGCAGATCCTTTCCGAGATCGCCCGCGGCGAGGACCTCAACGGCCGCATCCGCCGCAATGTGCTCGACACGCGCCGCGCCGTGTCCTTCCTCATGCGCGGCAAGTTCCTCTCCGCCGACCAGCAGGACGACGCGCGCCAGATCCTGCGCGACATCGAGTCGCTCGACGGCCACACCACTTTCCTCTTCGGCAAGATCAACTTCCTGATGGACGCCACGGTCGGCTTCATCAACATCAACCAGAACCAGCGCGTGTCGAAGCTGACGACGATCAGCGTCATCTTCATGCCGATCAACATCCTCGCCGGCATCGGTGGCATGTCGGAGTTCTCGATGATGACGAAGGAATTCAGCGTGCCGTGGCCGGTCGCCTACGCCGGCTTCGTCGTCGGCTCGGCGCTGGTCGGCTGGGCGACCTACCAGGCCTTGAAGTATTTCGAGGCCAGGCAGGCCCGCCGGGCGTTCATGGCGAAGGGACTGGCGAAGCCTGCCTAGTCGGGCGTCACGAGTTTCAAGCCGAGAATGCCGGCGACGATCAGGCCGATGCACGCCAGCCGCCACACGGCGGCGGATTCACCGAACAGATAAATGCCGAGCGCCGCGGTGCCGACGGCGCCGATGCCCGTCCACACGGCGTAGGCGGTGCCCACCGGCAGCGCCTTCAGCGACCAGCCGAGCAGCACCACCGAGAGCACCATCAGCGCGATGGTCAACACGCTCGGCAGCAGCCGCGTGTAGCTGGCGCTGTACTTGAGGCCGATGGCCCAGCCGACTTCGCAGAGGCCGGCGACGCACAGCACCAGCCAGGCGGCGCCGGACGACAGCGGCGGCATCAGAGCCCGGCGAAGACCGCGTCGGCCGCCGCGATGGTGGCGGCGATGTCGGCGTCGGAGTGCGCGGCGGAGACGAAGCCCGCTTCGAAAGCCGACGGCGCGAAATAGACGCCCTTTTCGAGCATGGCGTGGAAGAAGCGGTTGAAGGCGTCCTTGTCGGCGCGCATCACTTCGGCGTAGGAAGTCGGCGGCTTCGCCGCGAAGTAAAGACCGAACATGCCGCCCACCGACTGCGCGGAAAACGTCACGCCGCGCGCCCGGGCCGCCGCGGCAAGACCGTCGACGAGCGACTTGGTCTTCGCCGTCAGCGCTTCGTAGAAACCCGGCGCCTGGATCTTCTTCAACGTGGCGAGCCCCGCCGCCACCGAGAGCGGATTGCCGGACAACGTGCCGGCCTGATACACCGGCCCGAGCGGCGCGATCTTTTCCATGATGTCGCGGCGGCCGCCGAAGGCGCCGAGCGGCATGCCGCCGCCGACGACCTTGCCGAAGGTCGACAGGTCCGGCTTGATGCCATAAAGGCCTTGCGCGCTGCTCAAGGCCACGCGAAAGCCGGTCATCACTTCGTCGAAGATCAGCACGGCGCCGTGCTGGGTGCACAGCTCGCGCATGGCCTTGAGGAACTCGGGCTTGGGCGCGATCAGGTTCATGTTGCCGGCGACGGCTTCGACGATGACGCAGGCGATCTTGTCGCCGTGCGTGGCGAAGGCGTCGGTCAGCTGCGCCGCGTCGTTGTAGTCGAGCACCAGGGTGTGCTGGGCGAGATCGGCCGGCACGCCGGAGGAGGACGGATTGCCGAACGTCAGCATGCCCGAGCCGGCTTTCACCAGCAGGCTGTCGGCGTGGCCGTGGTAGCAGCCCTCGAACTTGACGATGGCGTCGCGGCCGGTGTGGCCGCGGGCAAGGCGAATGGCGCTCATGGTCGCTTCGGTGCCCGAGGAGACCAGGCGCACCAGCTCCATGCTCGGCACCAGTTTCACCAGCAGCTCGGCGAGTTCGATTTCGCCTTCGGTCGGCGCGCCGAAGGACAGGCCCTTGGCGGCGGCTTCCTGCACGGCGCGCACGACGTCGGGTTCGGCATGGCCGAGGATCAGCGGCCCCCAGGAGCCGACGTAGTCGAGGTAGCACTTGCCGTCCGCGTCCCAGGCGCAGGCGCCTTCGCCGCGGGCGAAGAAGCGCGGCGCGCCGCCGACGGAACGGAAGGCGCGCACGGGGGAATTGACGCCGCCGGGGATGGTTTTCTGGGCGCGGGCGAAAAGCTCTTCGTTGCGAGTTGCCATGGTCAAAGCCTCAATCAAACAGTTTCTGGAAAGCCGCCGCGCGTTCCTGGATGTTCATGGCGTCGAAGAGGTCGGCGATCACCGCCACCATGTCGGCGCCGGCGGCGATGACTTCATGCGCGTTCTTCAGCGTGATGCCGCCGATCGCCGCCACCGGCAATTGCAGGCGGCGCTTGACTTCGCCGAGCAGCTCGAGCGAGACGCGCGTCGCGTCGGGCTTGGTGCCCGAGGCAAAGACGCTGCCGACGGCAATGTAGTCGGCGCCGGCGGCGGCCGCCTGTTCGGCGCGGCCGATGTCGTTGTAGCAGGAAACCCCGAGGATGCGCCTGTCGCCCAGCGCCTGGCGCGCCATGGCGACGTCGCCGTCTTCGCGGCCCAGATGGGCGCCGTCGGCGCCGATTTCCAGCGCCAGCCAGAGATCGTCATTGACGATCAGCTTGGCGTCGGCGGCGCGGCAGATGCGCAGCAGTTCGGCGGCCTGCGCGCGCTTCAGCGGCGCCGGCGCGAACTTGTTGCGGTACTGGACGAAGCGCACGCCGCCGGCCAGGGCGCTGGCGACCAGCGCGGAAAGCCGCGGCAGCAGGTTGTCGCTGGGGGTGATGGCGTAGAGGCCGCGCAGCGGAATGCACTCAGGCATCTTCTTTATCCTCGTTCCGGGCCCAGAAGAAGCGGTCGGGAATGAACTGCCCCATGCCGGGACGGAAGCCGGCAGCCAGGGCCTGCCAAGTGTATTCCTGCGCGTCGCGCACGGCGTCGGCGATTTCCAGGCCGTTGGCGAGATTGGCGGCGATGGCCGAGGCCAGCGTGCAGCCCGAGCCGTGGTAGCTGCCGGGCAGGCGCTCCCAGCGGTCGCTGCGCACGACGCCGTCGTCGCCGTAGAGCGTATTGACGACCTGCGCCGTGTTGGCGTGGGTGCCGGTGACGAGGACGAATTCGCAGCCGCCGGCGACGAGCCGACGCGCGCACTCGGCGAGGTCGGGATCGTCGTCCTCGACTTCGTCGTCCAGCGCCAGGCGGCGCGCTTCGAGGCTGTTGGGCGTCAGGATCGTCGTCTGCGGCAGCAGCAGCTCGATCATCGCGGCAATGGTCTCGTCGTCGGCGAGCGCATCGCCGCGCCCGGACGCGAGCACCGGATCGAGCACCAGCGGGATGTCGGGATAGTCGGCGAGAATCTCGGCGATGACGGAGACGACTTCCGCGCTGCCGAGCATGCCGAGCTTGAAGGCGGCGATCGGCATGTCTTCGAGCAGCGCGCGCGCCTGGTCGGCCACCCAGTCGGCGTCGATGGGCAGCACGTCCTCGACGCCGCCGGTATCCTGGATGGTCAGCGCCGTGACGACGGAAAGCGGATGGCAGCCCATGCTGGCCAGCGTCAGGATGTCGGCCTGCAGGCCGGCGCCGCCGGTCGGGTCGGACGCGGCGAAGGTCATCACGATGGGCGGCAGGAGATCGGGAGGAGCAGTGGCCATGGGGCTGACACGCCCGGCGGGCGCTGGGGTAAGATGGTCCGATTCTAACCGAAACCATTGCCGTCCCTTGCCAGCCATGAACGACGCCGTCGGCTACCGCACCTGGATCTGCCAGGTATGCGGCCACATCTACAACGAAGCCGAAGGCAGCCCGGAGGAAGGCATCGCCCCCGGCACGCGCTGGGAGGATTTGCCGCCGAACTGGGTCTGCCCCGAGTGCGGCGCGCGCAAGGAAGATTTCGAGCCGGTGCGGGCGTAGGCGCCCGGCGCCCGCCCCTTCATGCCGTGAGCATTTTCATCGCAGGGGCGGGTGTGCCTGCTTCGTGGCCATCGATGCCGCGCATCGCAATGACCCTGGCATAGACCTCGTCGACCCCGCCGTCCCGGGCCGCGCCGGCCGCGAGTGTCGGGCAGCGGCGACACTCGTCCTGCCGCGACGACCGCGGCAAGATGGCGGCGTCCAGCTGATCGAGGAGACAGAGTGCATTGCACTGGTTGCCCAAGTTGTACCCTGCGCGCCGAATGCGGGAACTCCGGCCGCTACGTCGAGCGCGTCGCCAAATGGGGCGGTTCCGCGCTGTCCTTCCTCGGCTCGCTGTTGCTGGCGACGACCAAGGGCGCGGGTTCTTCGCCGTTCGTCTTTCTGCTCCTGGTGGTCGCCAGCGGCGCCTGGACCGTGGCGGGCGTCGTCATGCGCGACCGGGCCCTGGTGGCGTCGAGCCTCCTCGGCGTGGCGTTCAACCTTTCCGCCACGCTGATCCGCCTTTAGGCCGCCGGCCTATTTCCTCTTGATTTCGCCGCGCTCGTCCAGCCAGCGCGCGGCATCCTTGGCCAGCCATTCGCGGGCGATCGCATCCTTCTTCACGTAGGCGTCGAGAAACGCGGTGGTGACGGCCTGGATGGCCGCCACGCCGATGGCCAGCGATGTCGGCGAGCTGCGGGCGCCGACGTCGCCGCCGCCGCGGCCGCCGAAGCCGCCCGTGTCGCGGCTGCCCTTGCGGCCGCCGTGGCGCCGGCCGCCTTGCGATTCGTTGCCGCTTGCGCCGGCCTGGTCCGGCGTGCGAATGTCCGCGCCGGCTTCGGGCTCGCCGCCGCTCAAGGTCGCGTGGCGCATGTCCGCCATCGTCACCAGGTACTTGGCGCCGGCCGGCATGTACTGGAAAGGCGCCTTGCGCACGGACGGCGAGGTCACCAGGCCCAGCGCGTCGGCATCGTTGTCGCCGGTGACGCAAAGCACCGGCCCGCGGATGTCGCCATAGCGAACGTCGAACGCGGCGCCGGAAAAATCGGCATACGGGCTCAGCGAAATGACGGCGGCAACGGGCAGCGGCAAGCTCGGCATGACGATGCCGCCGACGTTTTCGCCGGCCACCGTCATGGCGGCGTAAGCGCCCAGGTCGAAGCCGGCGATGGCGAGCCGCGACAAGTCGATGCGGTCGAAAGGCGCTTCCTGGCGCTGCTGGCGACGGCTCAGTTCGGCCAGGACGTCGGCCAGCGCCGCGATGCGGGCGGTCATCGCCTTGGCCGCATAGCGTTCGCGGGCGAGCGCGCTGAAGTCGCCCGAGCGGGCTGCCGCCGAAGACCACGCCTTGGCGTCGGCGGCGAGCGGCTGCAACGAGAGCACCGCATAGCCGCTGCGCGCCCACGCCGTTCGCCACGCCTCGCCGCCGGAGCGCGTTTCACCCAGCGCCGGCAGATAGATGACCAGCGGCACCGCGCCGCTCGTCGCCGGAACGGTCAGTGCGACGTCGATGCTGCGCTGCCCGATGGCCCAGGTGGCGAAGCTGGTGGCGATGCTGTACTGGTCGTCGGCGAGATAGCCGCGGCCGGCAAATTGCTTGACCATCGCCGTGTCCGGCTTCGGCTGGGCTTGGGTGGAGCAGCCCGTCAGCAGGCTAAGCGCCAGCGCGGTAGCGCCGAAGCCGCGCAGGCCCACGGCCGACGCGGACGACTTGTTCCCGGATCGTTGTTGCACCTGGTCCTTCCTCCTCTGGCTCCGCGCCGCAGCTTACCGGCGCAAGTCGCACGCGGGTGTTTCACGCGCGGACCAAGATGTAATCGAATGTAAGCGATCGCCTGCGCCGACAAGACGGTGTTGCTTTTCCTCCGGCCTGCCAGCGATTACAATGAGAAAAGTCATGGATACCGTCAGCCTCGCCAACCATTTTCTCATCGCCATGCCGGCCATGGCCGATCCGAACTTCGCCCGCACGCTCACCTACGTCTGCGAGCACAACGCCGAAGGCGCGCTCGGCATCATCGTCAATCGGCCCATCGACATGAACGTGGCCGGGCTGTTCGAGCGCGTCAACATTCCCCTCGAAGCCGAGACCGCCAAGACCGAGCTCGCCGGCCTGCCGGTCTATTTCGGCGGCCCGGTGCAGACCGACCGCGGCTTCGTCCTGCATCGCCCGAAGGGACGCTGGCATTCGACGCTGACCGTCACCGACGAGATCGGCCTCACCAGTTCGCGCGACATCCTGCAGGCGATGAGCGAATCCGGCGTGCCGCACGAAGTCGTCATCACCCTCGGCTACGCCGGCTGGTCGGCCGGCCAGCTCGAATACGAGTTGTCGCAGAACGCCTGGCTCACCGTCGCCGCCGACAGCCACATCCTGTTCCGCCTGCCGCCGGAAGAACGCCTGCCGGCGGCGATGCAATTGCTCGGCATCGATTTCGCCAACCTCTCCGAAATCGCCGGGCATGCCTGATGGGTCAGCGGGCCACGCGGCGGGCGCTGCGGCGGGCGACTTGGTGCTCGCCTTCGACTTCGGCACGGAGCGCATCGGCGTCGCCGTCGGCGCCACAATGCTGAAGAACGCCCGGCCCCTCGCCACCATCTCCGCCGCCGCGAATGCGGTGCGCTTCGACGCCATCGGGCGACTCATCGCCGAGTGGCAGCCGGCGCGCCTGGTGGTCGGGCTGCCGCTCGCCCTCGACGGCAGCGAGCACGACATGACGGCGCGTTGCCGCCGCTTCGCCCAGCAGCTGCACGGCCGTTTCCGCCTGCCGGTGGAGTTCGCCGACGAGCGCCTGTCGTCGGCCGCGGCGGAATCCCGCCTGCGCGCTCGCGGCCACGACCTGCGCCGCGGCAAGGCGGCGGTCGATGCCGAAGCCGCGGCAATCATCCTGCAATCCTATTTCGATCGGACCCACCATGCCGACCCTGCCCGCAGCAGTTGAGCTCTGCCAGCGCCTCGCCGACCTGATGCGGCCGCACGTCACGCCGGCCACGGCGCTGGTCGGCATCCACACCGGCGGCGTCTGGATCGCCGAATGGCTGCACCGCGAACTCGGCCTCGTGCAACCGCTCGGCAGCATGAACGTTTCCTTCTACCGCGACGACTACCATCAGCGCGGGCTGCAAGGCGGACGCAAGCCGTCGGCGATTCCCTTCGACGTCACCGACGCCCACATCATCATCGTCGACGACGTGCTCTACACCGGGCGCACCATTCGCGCGGCGCTGAACGAGCTGTTCGACTACGGCCGGCCGGCCAAGGTCGAGCTCGCCGTGCTCGCCGATCGCGGCGGCCGCGAGCTGCCGATCGCCGCGACCTACTGCCCGCACACGCTGACCCTGCCCGCGGCGCAAAGCCTCAATCTCGAGCGCACCGAGGACGGCAGCCTCGAATTCACGGTAGTCGAAAAATGACCCACGACCCCCAGCTCAACAAGCACGGCGAGTTGCAGCACCTGCTGACCATCGACGGCCTGCCGCGCGAAATCATCACCTCGATCCTCGACGCCGCCGCGCCCTTCACCGAAGTCGCCGAGCGCGAAGTGAAGAAGGTGCCGCTGCTGCGCGGCAAGAGCGTGTTCAACCTGTTCTTCGAGAACTCGACGCGCACGCGCACCACCTTCGAGATCGCGGCGAAGCGCTTGTCCGCCGACGTCATCAACCTCAACATCAACACCTCCTCGACGACGAAAGGCGAGACGCTGCTCGACACCGTCGACAACCTCGCCGCCATGCAGGCCGACATGTTCGTCGTGCGCCACGCCTCGAGCGGCGCGCCGCACCTGATCGCCCAGCACCTGCGCAACATCGGCGCCGACCACATCCGCGTCGTCAATGCCGGCGACGGCCGCCACGCCCATCCGACGCAGGGCCTGCTGGACATGTACACGATCCGGCACTACAAGAAGGACTTCGCCAATCTCACCGTCGCCATCGTCGGCGACGTGCTGCACTCGCGCGTCGCGCGCAGCCAGATCCACGCGCTCAACATCCTCGGCGTGCCGGAAGTGCGCGTCGTCGCGCCGAAGACCCTGCTGCCCAACGAGGTCGAGCGCATGGGCGTGCGCGTCTTCAACGACATGCGCGAAGGCCTGCGCGGCGTCGATGTCGTCATGATGCTGCGCCTGCAGAATGAGCGCATGAACGGCGCCCTGCTGCCGAGCACGCAGGAATACTTCAAGTACTACGGCCTCACGCCCGACAAGCTCGACCTGGCCAAGCCTGATGCTATCGTCATGCACCCGGGACCGATGAATCGCGGCGTCGAGATCGACTCCGCCGTGGCGGACGGCGGCCAGGCGGTGATCCTGCCGCAGGTCACCTTCGGCATCGCGGTGCGCATGGCCGTGATGTCGATGCTGGCGGGCAATTGATGGCCCCCCGCCCGCCAACCCCCGCCCCAGGGCGGGGGAGCGTGCCAGCTCGCTGCGCTCGATTGTCGCGGGGCGCGGCCGATTTCTTTCGGTGCGGTTGTTCGCTCCGCGAACCTGCCGTCCGTCCTTGGGACGGCCCTGCGGCCGGACTGCTTCGTCAACTGGGGAACGCATGAGAATCCAGATCAACAACGGCCGCGTCATCGATCCCGCCAACGGCGTCGACCGGCCCACCGATCTTTACGTCGCCGACGGCCTCATCGTCGGCGTCGGCCAGGCGCCGGCCGGCTTCGCCGCCGAAGGGACGATCAATGCCGCCGGCTGCATCGTCTGTCCCGGCCTCGTCGACCTCGCGGCGCGGCTGCGCGAACCGGGCTTCGAGTACCGCGCGACGCTGGAGTCGGAAATGGCGGCGGCGGCGGCCGGCGGCGTCACCAGCCTGGCCTGCCCGCCCGACACCGACCCGCCGCTCGACGAGCCGGGCCTCGTCGAAATGCTCAAGCACCGCGCGCGGCTGCGCGACTTCGCCCACGTCTATCCGGTCGGCGCCTTGACGGTCGGCCTTGCCGGCGAACGGCTGACGGAAATGGCCGAACTCGCCGAGGCCGGCTGCGTTGCCTTCGGCCAGGCCAATACCGTGATCCTGAATACCCAGGTGCTGCTGCGGGCGATGCAATACGCGGCGACCTTCGGCTTTCCGGTGTGGCTCTCGGCGCAAGACCCCTACCTGGCGAAGGGCGGCGTCGCCCACGACGGCGAAGTCGCCGCGCGCCTGGGGCTGACCGGCATCCCGGTCGTCGCCGAGACCATCGCCCTGGCGACCATCCTGCACCTGGCGCAGGAAACCGGCGCCCGCCTTCATGTCACTCGCATATCCAGCGCCGCTGGCCTGGAGATGATCCGCGCCGCGCGCCGCGCCGGCATCGCCGTCAGCTGCGACGTCGCCGCCCATCACCTGCACCTGTGCGAGAACGACATCGGCTACTTCAATCCGCACGCCCGCCTCGACCCGCCGCTGCGAAGCGCCAGCGATCGCGACGCCCTGCGCGCCGCGCTGGCCGACGGCACCATCGATGCATTGTGTTCCGACCACACTCCGGTCGATGACGACGGCAAGCAGGCGCCGTTCGGCGAAGCCGAGGCGGGCGCGACCGGTCTCGAATTGCTGCTGCCGCTGCTGCTGAAATGGGCAAGCGAAACCCGGCTGCCGCTGGCGCAGGCGCTGGCGCGCGTGACCAGCGACCCGGCGCGCATCCTTGGCATCGACGCCGGCACGCTGGGCATCGGGCGCGCCGCGGACATCTGCGTCTTCGACCCGGAAGCGCGCGTGCGCGTCACGCGCGAACGCTTGAAGAGCCAGGGCAAGAACACGCCCTTCCTCGGCGTCGAACTCGCCGGCGAGGTGCGCTACACCTTGATCGACGGGCATCTGGCGCATACGTCGCCGCTCTGACGGGCGGCCGCCGCGACACCGCGCCAATAAGGGCCGCGCGCGCGGCCCGTGTCGCAACTACAACGCCAGGCCGACCTGCGTGCCCTGCGCAATGGCGCGCTCGGCGTCGAGTTCCGCCGCGACATCGGCGCCGCCGATCAGCGTCGCCGGAATGCCGGCGGCTTCCAGTCCCGCCTGCAGATCGCGGCGCGGGTCCTGGCCGGCGCATATGACCACGGTATCGACGGCGAGCAGCTGCTCCTCGTCGCCGAGGCGGATATGCAGGCCGGCGTCGTCGATCTTCAGGTACTCGGCGCCGGCCAGCATCTGCACGCCGTGCTTTTGCAGCGTGGCGCGCCGTGTCCAGCCGGTGGTCCTGGCCAGCCCGTCGCCGACCTTGCTGGTCTTGCGCTGCAGCAGCCAGACCTGGCGCGCCGGCGCGGGCGGCGCCGGCGGCGCGATGCCGCCACGGCCGCGGTAGTCCGGGTCGATGCCCCACAGCGCCTGGTAGTCGGCGATGGTGTGGTTGCCGACGTGGGTCAGCAGTTCGGCGACGTCGAAGCCGATGCCGCCGGCGCCGACGATGGCGACCTTCCGCCCGGCGACGACGCGGCCTTCGATGACGTCGACGTAGCCGGCCACTTTCGGATGATCGATGCCGGCAAGCGCCGGACGCCGCGGCACGATGCCGGTGGCGAGGACGACATGATCGTGCCCCGCCAGCGCCGCGGCCTCAACGCGCGCGCCGAGCCGGATGGCGACGCCGCTTGAGGCCAGCTGCGCGGCGAAGTAGCGCAGCGTTTCGCCGAACTCCTCCTTGCCGGGAATGCGCCGGGCGAGGTTGAACTGGCCGCCGATGCGGTCGTGCTCGTCGTAGAGCGTCACGGCGTGGCCGCGCTGCGCCAGCGTCGTGGCGCAGGCGAGCCCCGCCGGCCCGGCGCCGACGACGGCGATGCGCTTTTTCTGCGCCGCCGGCAGCACCGGCAGTTCGGTCTCCTGGCAGGCGTAGGGATTGACCAGGCAGGAGGAAATCCGGCCGGCGAAGATGTGGTCGAGACAGCCCTGGTTGCAGGCGATGCAGGTGTTGATCTCGGCTTCGCGCCCGGCCGCGGCCTTGGCGACGAGTTCGGCGTCGGCGAGGAAGGGCCGCGCCATCGATACCATGTCGGCATTGCCTTCGGCGAGTATCGCCTCGGCCAGCGCCGGATCGTTGATGCGGTTGGTGGCGATCAGCGGAATGCCGACTTCCGCGCGCAGCCGGCGCGTGACCCAGGCGAAGGCGCCGCGCGGCACCATGGTGGCGATGGTCGGAATGCGCGCTTCGTGCCAGCCGATGCCGGTATTGATGAGGGTCGCACCGGCCGCCTCGACGGCCTTTGCCAGGGCGACGACTTCCGGCCAGTCGCTGCCGCCGTCGACAAGATCGAGCAGCGACAGGCGGAAGATGAGGATGAAGTCCGTGCCGACCGCCGCGCGCGTGCGGCGCACGATGTCGACGGCGAAGCGGCTGCGGTTCTCGAAGCTGCCGCCCCAGGCATCGCTGCGCTGGTTGGTGCGCGGCGCGACGAACTGGTTGATGAGATAGCCCTCGGAGCCCATGATCTCGACGCCGTCGTAGCCGGCGCTTTGCGCCAGTTGCGCGCAGCGCACGTAATCGGCGATGCAGCGCTCGATGTCGGCCGCCTCGAGGGCGCGCGGCGGGAACGGCGTGATCGGCGCCTTGATGGCCGAGGGCGCGACGCTCCCCGGATGCATCGCATAGCGGCCGGTGTGCAGGATCTGCAAGGCGATCTTGCCGCCTGCGGCATGCACGGCGGCCGTGACGACGCGATGCGCCTGCGCCTGGGCATCGGTCTCCAGCACCGCGGCGCCGGCGGCGATGGTGCCGGCGCGGTTGGGCGCGATGCCGCCGGTGACGATGAGGCCGACGCCGCCGCGGGCGCGGGCGGCATAAAAAGCGGCGAGGCGGCGCGGGCCGTCGGCCAGTTCTTCGAGGCCGGTGTGCATCGAGCCCATGAGGACGCGATTCTTCAGCGTCGCGAAACCGAGGTCGAGCGGGGCCAGCAGGTGGGGATAGCGGGAAGTCAGGATGGAACTCCTAGGCGTATGGACCGGCGCTGTCCGCGTCGGCGGAAGCGTCGCCGACTCTAGCATAGGAGCTCGGCGCGAGCAGACCGCCGGCTCTGGAAGCCGGCCCGGGCGGCGGCGCTAGAGGCCGTGGGCCTTGAACCACGCCAGCATGCGTTGCCATGCATCTTCGGCCGCCTCCTTGCGGTAGGAGGGCCGGTAGTCGGCGTGAAAGGCGTGGCCGGCGTCGGGGTAGACGCGCAACTCCGACTTGCCGCCGGCCTTGGCGATGGCGGCGCGCATGGCCTCGACGTCGGACAACGGGATGCCCTGGTCCTGGCCGCCGTAGAAGCCGAGCACCGGCGCCTTGAGTTCCGCGGCGATGTCGAGCGGCCAGCGCGGCATGTTGGCATTGGGGGCGCCGTCGAGCGGCCCGTACCAGGCGACCGCGGCTTTGAGCGCCGGCTGGTGGGCGGCGTAGAGCCAGACGGTGCGGCCGCCGCGGCAAAAGCCCGTGATGCCGAGCCGGCCGGTGTCGCCGCCGTTGGCCTTGGCCCAGGCGACGCAGGCGTCGAGGTCGGCGGTCACTTGCGCGTCGGCCGCCTTGGCGGCGAGCGCCAGCGCATCCTGGACGTTCTTGAGCTGCGCCGGGTCGCCGTAGCGGGCATAGAGTTCCGGCGCGATGGCCAGGTAGCCGACCTTGCCGAGGCGCCGGCAGATGTCCTTGATGTATTCGTGCACGCCGAAGATTTCATGCACGACGAGGATGACGGGCGGATGGGCGACGCCCGCCGGCTGGGCGCGGTAGGCGGGCATGGCGCCGTCGGCCGTCGGCACCTGGATCTCGCCGGCGGTTAGCCCCTGGGTGTCGGTGACGATAGCGGTCTGTGCCGCCACGGGCCCCGCGGCGAGGGTGAAGCCGGCGGCCAAGGACCCGACGAGAAAACCGCGGCGGCTGAACGGCACGGCGGGCACCAGGCTGTCGAATTCGGCGAGCGTCATCGTGATTCTCCAATGCGGTTGGAGCAGCGACATTACGTGGCGCCGACGTGAATTTCAACGACGATGCCGTTGCGGTTTACGTGTGCGCCGGCGCCGGCCGGCGGCGCGTCGGCGTTCGGCTACGCTACAGCGCGCACTCGCCTTCCTTGCCCTTGCCGATGCCCATGCCGCCGCCCTTGTTCTGCGAGATGGACGACGGCATGGTGACCTGGATGCCCTGCTGCGGCGGCACGGTCTGCGGCGCCGTGGAGGGGCTGGCGACGAAGCCGAACTGGCCGGCATTGATCTGGATCTGCCCGGCGCCGTTCTTCACGACGATGGCGCCGTCGGCGACGTCGAGGTGCAGGCCGTTGGCCGGCGGCTGGCCGGACGTGGTCGGCACGCCGCCGCAGTCGTTCTGGCACAGCAGCGCACCGAAGTGGGTGCCGCGAATGCCGATGGTGGCCGTCGCCGTCGAGAAGTTCACCTTGTCGTGGTCGCGCTTGCCGATGAGACCGGTGACGGCGCGCAGGCCGCCCTTCAGCATCGAGATCAGGACGTTGTCGCTCTCCGGCTTGGTCGGGTTGAAGACATAGCTGTCGATCTTCAGCTGGGTGCCGGGGCGCAGCACGACTTCGCCGTTGTCGGCGAACTTGATGCGGGCGTAGGTATTGGCCTCGGTGGTCAGCAGATCGCCCTCCCTGACCTCGGACTTGACGGCGAGCAGCAAGGGCTTGGCATCGGCGCGCTTGACCGAGAGCGTGCCCGACAGGTGGGTGACGATGCCGGCCTGCTGGGCCTGCACCAGGGCGGCGAAGCCGAGCGCGGCGAGGAGGACGAAGAGCTTACGCATTGCAGCGGCCCATGGGTTTCTTGTCGGATTTGTGGTCATCGCTGCCGTTCCCTGAAGAAGATGCGCCCGCCTTCTTGTCCTTGTCGTCGCCGGAGTCGTTCGAGCTTTCGCTGGCGCTGGCGCCCGACGACGACGTGTTGCTGCCGCCAAACTCGTTGTCGCCGCCGCCGCGGGTACCCGACGAAGTTGCGGTGCCGCCGCTGCCGGTGCTCGAGGGCGGCGGCACGGGAACGACTTCCTGCTGCTGCTGGGTCGTCGCCGTCGTCGCGCAGGAAGACGGATTGATGACGCACGGGTCGGTCGTGGAGGAGACTGGATTTTCGGGCGCGCTCGCCGTGCCGTAGTAGGCGAGATCGAGGCCGGCGCCGGCTGTCGCCGGGCTCTTCCCGACCCCATCGAAGAGGCCGCTGCTGGCGTCGATGGACATGCCGCCGGCAGCGCGATTGTCGAAGGCGAGATGAATGGTCGACGGGCTTTGCGCCCAGATGTAGGAAGCGTTGCTGAGGGACAGCAGCGAAGTCGAGCTGCCGAACTCCAGATAGACGTCCGTGCCGGCCTTGATGTAGGCGCCGTTGTCCAGCGTGGCATTGCTGGCGATCTCGCCCACCACCCGGCCCGAGGCGGAAGTGATGCTGCCGCCGGAGGCATTGAGGTTGCCGGCGACGAAGCCGACATCGCCGCTGCTCGCCGTGACGGCGCCGTACAGATTGAGCGTCGATGCCGCCAGCTTCACGCTGGTGCCCAAAGCCGTGGCGCCGCTGGCGATGGTCAAGGCGCCGCCGGCGACGAGACCCAGACTGTTCAGTGGCGAGCAGGAGTTGCCGGCGTTGCTGTAGCGATAGTCGAGGTCGCCGATGGCGCTCAGCAGCACGCTGTCGGATGCGAAGATGTAGCTGTCCGTATAGGCGAGATTCCCGCCGCTGGCGATGAAGACGTCGCCGTTGGCGGCGAAGATCTCGCCGCTTGTCGCGCCGGTCCCGAGCGTCATGCTGCCCGTGTTGAAAAAGCTGACGTTGCCGTCATGCGAGTCGTCGGCGAGGCTGATGACGCCCGGCGCGGCGCCCAGGTTGCGCAGCGAAATGCCGCCGTTGGCGGCGCCGTATCCGACGTACGCCGTCAGGCTCATGGCGGCCAAGGTATCCAGGCTGATCGCCAGTTGGCCTGCAATGCCGCCGTTCTGGCTCGTCAGGTTGATGTTGTCGGCGGTGACGTTGAGCGCACTGCCGTTGTCGTCATAGATGGCGCCGCCGGCGACGATGCTTACCGTTCCCGTGGGCGCGTAGATGGTGCCGATCGCGGCATCGCCTGAAGACTCCAGGTCGATGCTTCCGCCGTGAAGCGCGGAGATATTTGCCACTCGCAGCATCTTGCCGGATGCGCCGTAGCCGGCGAAACCATACACGCTGCCGCCCGCGGCATGGGTCAAGGAAACCGATCCATTCAACGCCATATCGCCTTCCGCGCGGAACCAGCCGTCGGCCACCGGGTTTCCGGTCCCCGAAATTGTGATGGTGCCGCCGGCGTCCTGGACAATGTCGCCATTGATGGTGTTGTCGTTGGGGTCCAGGCCGGAGTAGCTGCCGAGCCAAACGGCCTTGCCCGTGATCGAGCTGTCGGCGCCGAGGTAGATGTTGCCGCCGGCGCCCCCCGATTCGCCGGCAGTGATGAAGACGCCGTCGTCGCTGCTGTCGCCCGTCGACGTCAAGCTCCCGTCGACGGCAACGTTGTTGGTGGCGGAAACTTCCATCCTGGCACCGGACGTGATGCCGGCACCCGTGGCAATGTAGACGTTGCCCGCCAGGTCGGCGATGCTGCCCGTCATCGACGTCCCGAACCGGCTGCCGATGCCGACGCCGCCGTAGCCGCTGTCAATGGAAACATTGCCGCTCGTGTCGATGACGACCGCGGCCGTGCCGGTCAGCGAGCCGATGAGGACCTGCGAACCGCCGCCGTCGCCGCCAGTGATGGAAAGATCGCCGCCGACGGTGAGATGGATGTCGGCGCCGTTCTTGTTGCCGATGGCAACCGGCGCGCCGAGGCCGTCGGCGTCCCTAACGTCGCTGTAGCCGCCCGTCAGGGTGACGTTGCCGAAGCGGAGCTGTTGCGTCGGTGCGCCGAGGAAGGCGCCGCCATAGGTGCCGTTGTCGCCGCCGCCGGTCATCACCAGCGCGCCGCCGGAAGTGTCGATGTCCTGCGAAGTGTTCGAGCTGATGCCGGCGTCGTTGGTGAGATAGTAGTCAGCCCCGCTGCTGGTGACCTTGCTGCCGCCGGTGCCGCCGTAGATGAAAATGTCGAAGGCACTGCCGCCGGAACTCCACATTTTCTGCGGGCCGTCGCTGTCGATATTGGCACGATTGTCGGCGCCGGCCGCGCCGCCAGTGAGCGTCAGGCTGCCGCCGCCCACGAAGTCGAAAGTCTGGCCGCCGCCGTAAGCGACGCCGGCGACGTTGCCGCTGCCGTGATCTTCGATGCTCGCGTCGTTGCTGCTGCAGCCGCCGCCGGCGCAGTCGCCCGACCATTGGCCCGTAGGGATCGAGCCGGTGCTCCCGCTGCCGGAAGTCAGCGCAACGCTGCCGCCGCCGTAAATCGTGAAATTCTGGCCGCCGTTGCTGTGCCTGGCGACGCCGCCGTCCAGGTACTGGTCGCGCTCGATACGGGCGCTGCCGCCGTAGCCCCAATCGCTGCCGTGAAGGATCAGGCTGCCGGGATTCGAACTGTCGCCGAGCGTGAAATATTGGTCGCCGTTGCTGACGATGCGCGCCGTCGGCATCATGCCGCCGCCATCGTTGCCGGCCGTCATGCTGAGCGCGTTCGCGGTCACGGTGAGCGTGCCGCGGTTCATGTCGATGCCGGCCTGCCGGTTCGAGGCATCTATCGCTATCTGTCCGGGAGCCAGCAGGGTCACATTGCCGCTGCCCGGGGAAAAGAGCGTGCCGTCCCTGAGCGATATCTGCGGGTTGCCGTACGTCAGGTCGCGGTTGTAGGCGGCCGCCGTCGGACTTGCCGTGCCGGAAGCGTAGTTGTTCCATCCCGCCACGATCATGGCGTTGCCGCCGCTGCCGACGTCGCTCTCGATGTCGATGTTGCCCTGCGCGAGCAGTTTGAGACCGCCGTTGAGCGCCCCGAAGGTGCCATAGTAAGTGTTTGAGAAACACAAGTTGTTGCCGCCGCCGACTGCGCAATCGGCGCTGACCGCGCCGGCTCTCACGTGATTGACGGTGTAGGGGTTGCCGCCGGAGGTGGCCGAGGCCAGCGTGATGTCGGCGTTCGCCAGCACCGTGAGGCTGCCGCCGGCCATCACCGGGCCGTACAAGTTCACGGACCCCGCAACGCCGCCCGAGATATTCGGCGCATAGGCGCTGTTGTTGACCCAGTTGGCATTTCCGTCCCAGCCGCCGACCAGCGTCACGCTGCCGGTGGTGAGGATGGAGCCGCCGTAGCCGTATGGCGCACCCAGAGTTACGTCTCCCGCAGCGGCCAGACTGGCGTTGAATCCGTACTTGTTGCCCGACTCGATGATCCCCGAAGCCGGATTGATCGTGATGTTCCCGGTCGTCGCCGCGAGGTTGGCCCTGCCGACGGTGCTCGGTCCCGCGGTCACCAGGCGCTCGATCGTCGCGCCGGGTCCGCTGCTCTCGCCGATCCTGATGTTGTCGGCGGTGACGCTGAGGTCTTGCGACGTGATCAGCTTTGAGCCGGGCGCCATCGTGAAATCGCCGGCGCCACCGGAATTCGCGACGAACACCAGCGAATGCGGATTCGTGTTGTCCGCCACATCGTATCCCGCCGCAAAGCCACCCGTGCTGACCTTGGCGTTCGGGCCGATGCTGATGCCCTGCGCAGACATCGAGATCTGCGAATTGTTGGCAAGAACGGTGGCGCCGCTGCCGATCGCGATGCTTCCGCCGGCGACGAAATCCATAGTGAGGTAGCTGCCGCCGGATCCCTGGATGGTGCCGTCGATGGCGATGTTGCCACCCGACTGGACACCGAGATTTCCGCTCGCACCGAGGTTGGCGCCGGCTTGCAGGGTGACGTCGCTGCCGGCTTTCAGGCTTAGGCCGCCGGTGGTGGAAAGCAGCGAACCGGTCTGGAAGGTGATCGTGCCGGTGCCGTTGGTTAAGGTTGGAGCGGTCGCCGGCGAACCGCCGCTGTTCCAGCCGGCGACGAGCGAGATGTTGCCGCCGCCGCTGTTGCTGACGGCAACGCCGGAGTTGAAAACGACGTCGTTTTCCGCCACCAGCGACAGCGAATGGGAACTGTTGAAGGAATTCGACGCGGAGACCGTGATATCGCCGGCGCCGTAGCCGTTCAGCGCTCCGGTCTGGATGACGACGTTGCTGGTGCCCAACTGCGAATTGATGGTGGCCCAACCGATGTTGTCTGTCATCAAGTTGGAGCCGTTGCTGAAATAACCGCCGCTGAACGACCCGATTGGCGTGCTGGAGGCGTCGATGACGATATTTGTCGGATCGAGCAGCCAGGTTCCCGTGTTGCCCATCGGAGCGCGGGTGTCGACTTCCTGTATGTTGTTGGCATCAAGATAGCGATGGCCCGAAGTCTCGACAAAGCCGCCGTTGCCGCCGTTGGCGCCGCCGCGGGCGGAGATGCTGCCGTAGGCGCGCGTCGTGTCGTCGGCCCAGACGACGACCTTGCCGCCGTTGCCGTTGTCGGTGGCGTCGGCCTTCAGCGTCGCGTTGGCACCGAAGTAGGTGACCGCGGCATTTTGGACGTCCGGATTCTTGCCCTGGTAATCGCCGCCGACGAGGATGCTGCCGCCGCCGTTCGTGCCGCTGGCGTCGATGCTGGCGTTGTCGGTCACGGCGACGCGATTGCCGAGGACTTCGACCTGGCCGCCCGTGCTGCCGGTGGCGGCAATGCTGCCGTTGCCCTCGACGTAGGTGTCTTGCGTTGCCTTGAGGAAAATGCGCCCGCCTTCATTGACGACGCTGGAGGCGTTGAGCGTGCCGCTGTTCCTGACCAGCACGCCGGCCATGCCGATGCGTCCGGCCGCGGCGACGATCTGGCCGAGGTTGGTGGCATTGCCGGCGGCACCGGTGATCTCGACCTTGACGCCGGGCGTGCCGGTGTCGATGAGGTCGACGGTTTCGCCGGCGGCGAGAAGCGTCTCCCCCTTGGGCGTGACGATGATGCCTTCGTTGCTGACGTTGGCGCCGACGAGATAGACCGAGCCGCCGGAAGGCGTGGTGATGGCGCCGCGATTGACGACGGCGCCGGCGCCGGGGGTGTTGTCGAACGTCAGCTTGCCGGCGAGGAAGTTGGCGTTGCTGACGCCGAGCGTGGAGGCGACGAAGCCGGCGGTGTTGATCATCCCGCCGGGGCCGATAAATATGCCATTGGGATTGATGAGCCAGACTTTGCCGTTGGACGACAGCGTGCCGTAGATCTGCGACGGGTTGGCGGCGACGACGCGGTTGAGCACGGCACTGGAAGCCGACGGCTGGGCGAAATAGGTCGCATAGCCGGTACCGATGCTGAAGCTGTCCCAGTGGATGATGGCGCCGTTGCTGTTCGTTACGGTGAGGACGTTGCCGGCCTGGGAAAAGCTGGCGCTGCCGCTCTTGACGACGGGGTTGGTCGGCACCTGCGCCCAGGCCGGCGCCGTCGCATAACAGGCGGCGACGGCCGCAGCAAGCAGTCGGGTGCGCGTAATCATGCGCCTGAACGATGTTTGTCGGTTTGGGAAACGGTCGTTCATGAACTTGTCTCCAGGGAAAGGATTCCCTTGCTAAAAGGCTACCTGTACCGCGAAATGGGCGCGCCAGTCGCCGCGGCTTTCGGTGTTCGCCGTGGTGGCGCTCGGGGCGACGTTGGCCGGGCCGGCATCGACGACGCAGGCAAGGTCGAAACGCGCGCTGATGTCCTTGGCCAGCGAATAGCGCAAGCCGGCGCCGATGCTGGCGATGCCAGCTTTTTCGAAGGGCCCGACGCCGAGGTCGGCGTTGCGCGCGCCGAGATAATTGACGGCGCGGCCGAAGTCGTAGAAGCCGACGGCCTTGAGGCTGCCCGGCAGATTCACGCGGCTCGCCAGTTCCGGCGTATAGATTTCGAGGTTCACGAAGAAGCCCTTGTCCATTGCCACGGCGCGCTCGTTGAAGCCGCGCACGGCCGTCGCGCCGGCGATGCTGAGCTGCTCGCTGGTCGGCAGCGGCGCCTGGGTGAATTGGCCATTGAATGCCGCGCGGCCGGCCCAGTCGGCGGGAAGCGCATGCAGGTAGCTGAACGCGAGCTTGAGGTAATTGAAGCTGTCCGGCGTCGCCCGCTGGTTGATGCCGTTGCCGTCGCCGTTCATGACGCTGTAGCGGTCCATGCCCGCGGCGCCGGTCGCGGTGTTGAAGGCGTAGCGCGTGCCGGTCGCCCAGTTCTGATAGAAGCCGAGGCTGTAGTCCAGCATCTGCCCCGGGCTTTGCCGCTGGCCGGTGTAGGTGAGCGAGAGCGGACGCACGGTATACGGCGTGCAGGCCGCGTTGCCCGGCGTCGGCGGGTTGACGTCGAAATCCGCGCCGGTGGCCAGGTTGGTGCAGCGCGTGTTGATGTACTTGTCGTCGAAGCCGGTGATCAGCTTGGAAGTGTATTCGCCGCGGCGGGCGAAATAGTGGTTCCAGCGCACGCCGATGACGTCGCCCTTGCCGTTCAGCGTCGCCGTGCCCAGGCCCGCGCCCAGACTGGTCGTCGTCATCGGCGCGTTGACCGAAGACTTGCCGTAGATGAGGTCGAGGCTGTCGCCGATGCTGTAGAAAGGCACGCGGTAGGCGACGCTGAAGATGTCGACCTTCACCCCGCTCGGCGCGTCGGGCGAGGTGGTGTAGGCGAGCGTCATCACCTGGTCGCTGTTGGCGACGTTGGCGTTCTGGTAGGCGAACCCGGCGCGCAGCGTGCCGGTGCCGCTGGTGCCGGTGTTGTCCAGGGTGACGATGTATTTTTCCGGCTTCTCGTCGGCGACATTCACCTTGGCGTCGACCTTGCCTTCCTCTTCGCTGACGCCCAGCGTGACTTCGATCTGCTTGGCCGGATTCTCGTTGGCGAGCTGGATGTTCTCGGACAGCTGGCGCATGTTCGGCGCCTTGCCTTCCTGGAGGTCCGGCAGGGTGGCGCGGATGTTCGCCTCATCGAAGTGCTGGTTGCCGATGACGGCGATCCGGCCGATGACGCCTTCGGTGACTTGCAGGCGCACGATGCCTTGCGTCAGTTCCTGTTCGGGCACATACACCTGCACGGTGCCGTAGCCGCTGGCGCGATAGGCGTTTTCCAGGGCTTCGAGCGCCTTCTGGATATCGCCGTAATCGCGTTGACTGCCGAGGAAGGGTGCCACCAGCGCATCGACGCTGGCCTGGGGCAGCAGCGTATTGCCCTCGACCTGGAAGCGCTGGATGTTGAAATGCTCGTCTTGCGCGTGTGCCAGGCCGGCAACGACAAAACCGAAAACCCAAGCGTAACGCGCCAGCCGCCTCATAGCTCTTGCTCCCTATCTTCCGGGCCACTGCAATTCTTGGTGGCCCCTCACCCGTGCCAGATTCAGAAGTTGCTGTTCCTATTTCTTTCGGCTTAGCACGCAATAAGTAGATATTAGAGCATTATGGTCACAAGAGCACGATATCGTATTGCTCCTGCGTGTAGCTGGTTTCCGCCTGCAGCGACACCGGCTTGCCGATGAAATCGGAGAGCATCGCCAGCGACTGCGATTCCTCGTCGAGGAACAGGTCGATCACCGCCGGGCCGGCGAGGATGCGGTACTCGCGGGCGTTGAACTGGCGCGCCTCGCGCAGCAGTTCGCGCAGGATTTCGTAGCAGACGGTCTGGGCGGTCTTGACTTCGCCGCGGCCGCCGCAGGTCGGGCAGGGCTCGCAGAGGATGTGGGCGAGCGA
The DNA here is from genome assembly GCA_028713915.1 of Rhodocyclaceae bacterium. GTDB lineage: Bacteria > Pseudomonadota > Gammaproteobacteria > Burkholderiales > Rhodocyclaceae > Nitricoxidireducens. The sequence continues at coordinate 30,306 of JAQTNK010000033.1, forward strand.
TTCGCGCGTGCGCTTGCGCGTCATCTCGACCAGCCCGAGCTGGGTGAAGCCGCTCACCGAAATGCGCGTGTGGTCGCGCGCCAGCGCCTTGTTGAATTCGGCCAGCACGGCGGCGCGGTGCTCTTCCGATTCCATGTCGATGAAGTCGACGATGATGATGCCGCCGAGGTTGCGCAGGCGCAGCTGGCGGGCGATGGTCAGCGCCGCTTCGAGGTTGGTCTTGAAAATCGTGTCGTCGAAGTTGCGGGCGCCGACGAAGCCGCCGGTGTTCACGTCGACGGTGGTCATCGCTTCGGTCTGGTCGATGATCAGGTAGCCACCGGACTTCAAGTCGACGCGCCGCGCCAGCGACTTCTGGATCTCGTTCTCGACGCCGTGGAAGTCGAACAGCGGGCGCTCGCCGTTGTAGTGGTCGAGCAGCGCGGCGACTTGCGGCACGTACTCCTGGGCGAAGGCGGAAAGCTTCTGGAAGTTCTCGCGCGAGTCGATGACGATGCGCGTCGTCTCGCGCGTCACCAGATCGCGCAGCACGCGCTGCGCCAGCGTCAGGTCGTGATGGAGAAGAAACGGCGCCTTGGCGTTTTGCATGCGGTGGCGGATCTCCGCCCACAGCCGCCGCAGGTAGGCGATGTCGGCCCGGAGTTCCTCGTCGCGGGCGTCCTCGGCCATGGTGCGGACGATGTAGCCGCCCTTCTCGTCGGCCGGCAGCAGCGCCTGGATGCGCCCGCGCAGGCGTTCGCGGTCGCCTTCGTCGCCGATGCGCTGCGAGATGCCGATATGCTTTTCCTGCGGCAGGTAGACCAGCAGGCGGCCGGCCAGCGAAATCTGCGTCGACAGGCGGGCGCCCTTGCTGCCGATCGGATCCTTGAGCACCTGCACCATCAGGTTCTGGCCTTCGGCGAGGATCTTCTCGATCGGCTGCCCGGCGCCGCCGTTGCCGTGGCGCTCCTCCCAGATGTCGGCGACGTGGAGGAAGGCGGTGCGATCGATGCCGACGTCGACGAAGGCCGACTGCATGCCCGGCAGCACGCGCACGACGCGGCCGTAATAGACGTTGCCGACGATGCCGCGGCCGTTGGTGCGCTCGACGTGGAGCTCCTGCACCGAACCTTGCTGCACCAGCGCGACGCGCGTCTCCTGCGGCGTGAAGTTGATGAGGAATTCTTCCGTCATATTGGCCCCCTACCCCCCGCCCCCTTCCCCCGGAAGGGGGTGACGGCGGCTCGCTGCGCTCGCGGCAAAATGGCTGGCCTGCCTTGGGGGCGGCCCGGCGGCAGGCTCATAGCGGATACCCGAACTTTCTCAGCAGCAGCGCGGTTTCGCACAGCGGCAGGCCGACGATGCCGGAAGGCGAGCCGCGGATTTCCTCGACGAAGATCGCGGCGTGGCCTTGCAGGCCGTAGGCGCCGGCCTTGTCGAGCGGCTCGTTGCTGGCGACGTAGTGGCGGATTTCGTCGGCATCGAGGCGGCGAAAGCGCACGTCGCTGACGCTGGCGACGCACTCCTCGGTGCCGGCATGGCTGAGCGCCACGGCGGTGATGACGCGGTGGGTGCGGCCCGACAGCCGCTGCAGGATGTCGGTCGCCTCGGCGGGATCGCGCGGCTTGCCGACGATCGCGCCGTCGACGTCGAGCGTGGTGTCGGCCGCCAGCACGGGACGGACGACGAGCCGGCGCGCGCCGACGAGTTCGCTGCCGTGCGCGGCCTTGGCTTGCGCGACGCGGCGCGCATAGCATTCGGGATCTTCGCCCGCCAGCGGCGTTTCGTCGGTGGCGGCGTCTTCCCGCGGCGGCGCGCGGAACAGCAGCAGATCGAAGCGCACGCCGATCTGCGTCAGCAGTTCGCGGCGGCGCGGACTTTTCGAGGCGAGGTAGATGCGCGGTGCCAACGGCATTTTTAGTCCCTGTGGTAAGGGTGGCCCTTCATCAAGCTGGCGGCGCGATACAGCGCCTCGGCGAGGACGACGCGCGCCATGCCGTGGGGCAGGGTCAGGCTCGACAGGCGCAGCATCTCGTCCGCCGCGCTCTTGACGCTGGCATCGAGGCCGTCCGGGCCGCCGATCAGGAAGGCGACGTCGTCGCCCGCCGCCGCCCAGCAGGCAAGACGCTCGGCCAGGGCGCGCGTCGTCAGGTCGCTGCCGCGCTCGTCGAGAATCACGCGGCGGCAGCGCGCCGGCAACGCCGCGCTCAGGCGCTCGGCTTCCGCCTTCGTCAATGTTGCCACAGGTTTGCCGCTGCTGCGCGGCTCCGGCTTTACCTCGGTCAGCAGCAGGGGCATCTCGCGCGGCATGCGTTTGGCATATTCGGCGAAGCCCGCGTCCACCCAGCCCGGCATGCGCGTGCCGACGGCGGCGACGAGAAGCTTCACTCGGCCGCCGCGTCCTTGGCCTTCCGCTTGGTCGGCTTCGCCTGCCACAGCTCTTCGAGGTTGTAGTAGCTGCGCACCGACGGCTGCATGACATGAACGACGATGCTGCCGAGATCGACGAGCACCCAGTCGCCGCTGTCCTCGCCCTCGACGCCGATGACTTCGCCGCCGGCCTCGCGGACCTTGTCCTGGACGTTGCGCGCCAGCGACTTGACCTGGCGGTTGGAGCTGCCGCTGGCGACGACGATGCGGTCGAAAAGCGAGGTCAGCTTGGTGGTGTTGATGACTTCGATGTCTTCGCCCTTGATGTCTTCGAGTGCGGCGACGGCGATTTTTTGCAGCTTGCGAACGTCCATGGATTAGGCCAGGTAGAGGTGATTGCCGCGAATATAGTCGAGAACGCCAAGCGGCAGCAAATCGGCCAGCTGCGCGTCGTCGCCGCGCTCGCGCAGCAAGGCGCGCACGGCCGTGGCGGAAAGGTCGGGCGGCTCGACGGGCTCGATCTCGAAGCCGACGATGGCGCCGGCGGGCGCCGCCGCCAGCGCGGCGCCGTCGCCGCGGCGCCGGGCGCGAAAGATTTCGGCCAGCTCCGCGCTCATGTTGCGCTCCTGCAGCTCGGCGCCCGGCCGCGCCGCCACCGCGATGTGGGCCAGTTCGAAGACTTCGCGCCAGCGGTGCCAGGACGGCAGCCCGAGAAACGCGTCGGCGCCGACCAGCAGCACGAACGGCCTTGCCGCGCCATAGCGGCGGCGCAGGCGTTCCAGCGTCGGCACGGTGAAGCTCGGCGCGTCTACGGTCGCCTCGGCGTCATCGACGGCGAAGCGCGGCTCGCCGGCAGTCGCCAGGCGCACCATCGCCAGCCGGTGCGCCGCCGCGGCATGCGGCGCTTGCCGGTGCGAAGGCTGCCCGGCGGGAATCCACAGCACGCCGCCGAGGCGCAATTGCGCCAGGGCGGCGCGGGCAAGGTGGAGATGGGCGCGATGGACCGGGTCGAAGGTGCCGCCGAGGATGCCCAAAGGCGCGTCAGGCATGCTCGTCCATCGGCGGATGGAAAATGTCGCGGTAGCCGACATAGACGCTGGCCGTCAGCACCGGCGCCAGCAGGAACACCATCAGCATGCGCACGACCACCTGCACCACCTGCGAAGCGGACTCCGACACGGTGGCGGCGAGGATCAGGGCGAGGCCGGGCAAGGCCACCGCCACGGCGATGACGGCGAGGAGATAGGCGGCGAGCGCGCGCCAGTTGCGCACGCAGGCGACGAAGCTGAAGAACAGGGACTTGCCCGCCGGCACGCCGTCCCAGCCGGTCAGGTAGGGCGGGAAGAGGAAGGCCATGAGGAAGGGAATGGCCAGCAGCAGCAGGCGCAGCAGGGCCCAGATGAGTTCCGGGTCGTCGCCCTTCTCGAAATCCGCAAACGTCACGCCGCCGCTTTCGAGCAGCAGGACGATGCCGATGAAAATGAACGCGCCGATCAGGTGCAAGCCGCCCAGGCGCAGCATATTGACGCCGTTGCCCTTGATGCCGTGCAGCAGCGCGCCGGGCAGCAGGCGGTTGCCCTGGTCGGCGATGCGGGCGCCGTTGGCGACGATCAGCACCATGGCCGGCAGCGCCAGCGGCAGCAGGAAGGGGCCGACTTCCGGCAGCAGCTGCACGCTGACCTGCACCACCAGCAGGTAGGTCAGGGTCAGGGCGGTGAGCAGCGGCGGATTGCGCCGAAACAGCTGGTAGCCGGCGACAAGCCAAAAAGCGCCGCGTCGGGCCGGCAAGCGGCAGGCCTGCATGGGGGCGAGCGGGGGGCGGTTAGAAGTTGCCGATCACCCACATCGGGACGCGCACGCCCGAGTCGAGCGATTCCTGCCGCGCCCAGGTGCCGTCGCCCCGCGAGTCGATCAGGTAGTAGGGCGTGCCGCCGTGCGGCGGCGTCACCTTGATCATGTAGAGCTTGCCGTTCACGCGGTATTGCTCTTCCTTGGTCTCGCCATGCTGGACGATGGTGATCTGCGGTTCGATCGCCGCGTCGGCCACGCCGGGCGGCGGCGGGGGCGCTTCCGGCAAGGGCTGCAGGTCGGCCGGACGGTTCTGCGCCGCGACGGGCAGGGCGGCGATCAGGAAAAGGGCAAACATCAGGCGGCGCATGGCGGAATCCTCGTTGAGATATGTCATTGTAGCGCGGCCCACTCCTTTTCGAGCGCCGCGAGCCGCCGCCGGCTACAGGTTGAGCAGCAGTTCGTGCTCCTCCGGCAGCGGCCCGAAGCCGCGCGTCTCGTAGTACTGGAAAATCGACGCCGCGACGCACTCGGGATCGTCGATGACGGTGATGAGGTCCATGTCCTCCGGATTGATCATGCCCTCCGCCACCAGCCGGGCGCGGAACCAGTCGAGCATGCCGCTCCAGAACTCGCTGCCGACGAGGATCAGCGGGATGCGCGGCGTCTTCTTGGTCTGGATCAGCGTCAGCGCTTCGAGCAGCTCGTCGAGCGTGCCGAAGCCGCCGGGCATGACGACGTAGGCCGTGGCGAAGCGCACGAACATGTACTTGCGGGCGAAGAAATGGCGGAAGCTCTGCGACACGTCCTGGTAGGGGTTGGCCTTCTGTTCCATCGGCAGCTGGATGTTGAGGCCGATCGACGGGCTCTTGCCCTCGAAGGCGCCCTTGTTGGCGGCTTCCATGACGCCGGGGCCGCCGCCGGAAATGACGGCGAAGCCGGCATCGGAGAGCAGGCGCGCGATGCGCTCGGTCAACCGATAGACGGCGGAGTCGGGCGCCGAGCGCGCGCTGCCGAAAATGCTCACCGCCGGTCGGATGGCGTTCAGGCGTTCGGTCGCTTCGACGAACTCTGACATAATGCCGAAGATGCGCCAGGCCTCGCGCGCCGTGTTGGTGGGCTTCGCCAGCCAGGGGTCGGTGGCGTTCGGCAGCTTGTCTCTTGCGCTCATTCTTTCTCCCTCATTTCCAACTCCATGCTTCTGCTCGTCGACGGTTCGTCCTATCTCTACCGCGCCTTCCACGCGCTGCCCGACCTGCGCAACAAGAGCGGGCAGCCGACCGGGGCGGTGTACGGCGTCATCAGTATGCTACGGCGGCTGGAAGCCGATCACAAGGCCGATTACCGGGCGGTGGTGTTCGACGCCAAGGGCAAGACTTTCCGCGACGACTGGTATCCCGAATACAAGGCGCAGCGGCTGGCGATGCCCGACGACTTGGTCGCCCAGATCGCGCCGCTGCACGAGTGCATCCGCGCGCTCGGCTGGCCGCTCGTCATGATCGACGGCGTCGAGGCCGACGACGTCATCGGCACGCTGGCGAAGCAGGCCGCCGCGCAAGGCGTCGATACGCTGGTCTCCACCGGCGACAAGGACCTCGCGCAGCTCGTCAATCCGCGCGTGCGCCTCGTCAATACGATGACGAACGAATTCCTCGACGAGGCCGGCGTGCTCGCCAAGTTCGGCGTCGAGCCGGCGCGCATCGTCGATTACCTGGCGCTGATGGGCGATGCCGTCGACAACGTGCCGGGCGTCGCCAAGGTCGGGCCGAAGACCGCCGTCAAATGGCTGGCGCAGTACGGCTCGCTCGACGGCGTCGTCGCCCATGCCGATGAGATCGGCGGCGTCGTCGGCGAGAACCTGAGGAAGCATCTCGACTTCCTGCCGCTGGGCAGGAAGCTCGTCACCGTCACTTGCGATGTCGACCTGCCGGTCGGCATCACGGATCTCGCGCCGCTGCCGCACGACCGCGCCAAGCTCGTCGAAATGTACACCCGGCTCGAATTCAAGCAATGGCTGAAAGACGTCGAGGCGGCCGCGCCCGCGGACTCGCCGGCATTGACCGACGGCCATCGCGGCGGCTACGAGACGATCCTGACGTGGCCGCAGTTCGACCGCTGGCTGGCGCAGATCGAGGCGGCGCCCCTGATTTCGCTCGATACCGAAACCACCGACCTCGACCCGATGAAGGCGCGGCTGGTGGGCATTTCCTTCGCCATCGCCCCCGGAGAAGCCGCCTACCTGCCGCTCGGCCACCGCTACGCCGGCGCGCCCGACCAGTTGCCGGCAGCTGAAGCGCTGGCGAAGCTCAAGCCCTGGCTCGAATCGGCCGCGAAGCCCAAGCTCGGCCAGCATCTCAAGTACGACCGCCATGTCTTCGCCAATCACGGCGTCGCGTTGCGCGGCATCGTCGACGACACGCTGCTCGAATCCTACGTCCTCGAATCCGACAAGACGCACGAGCTCGGCGCGCTCGCCGCGCGCCACTGCGGCTTGTCCACCATCTCCTACGACGAAGTCACCGGCAAGGGCGCATCGCGCATCTCCTTCGCCGAAGTGCCGGTCGAGCGCGCCGGCGAATATGCCGCCGAGGATGCCGACGTCACGCTGCGCGTGCATCAGACGCTGGCGCCGCAACTCGCGGCCGCGGCAAAGCTCGAGCGCCTCTACCGCGACATCGAGCTGCCGGTCGCCGAAATCCTCTTTCGCATGGAGCGGAACGGCATGCTGATCGACGTCTTCGTGCTGGCGCAGCAGAGCGAGGAACTCGGGCGCAAGCTCATGGCGCTGGAAGCCGAGGCGCACGCCATCGCCGGCGGGCCGTTCAACCTAGCCTCGCCCAAGCAGCTCTGCGAAATCCTGTTCGAGCGCATGGGCCTGCCGGTGGTCAAGCGCACGCCGTCGAAGGCGCCGTCGACCGACGAGGAAGTGCTGCAGCAGCTCGCGCTCGACTACCCGCTGCCGAAGAAGATTCTCGAGCACCGCGGCTACGCCAAGCTCAAGAACACCTACACCGACAAGCTGCCGCGCATGGTCAATGCGGCCACCGGCCGCGTGCATACGAGCTTCTCGCAGGCCGTGGCGGTGACGGGGCGGCTGGCGAGCGCGGAGCCCAACCTGCAGAATATTCCCGTGCGCACCGCCGAGGGCCGGCGCATCCGCTCGGCCTTCATCGCGCCGCCCGGCCACGTCATCGTCTCGGCCGACTATTCGCAGGTCGAGCTGCGCATCATGGCGCATTTGTCCAACGATGCGCGCCTGCTCGACGCCTTCGGCCGCGGCGAGGACGTGCATCGCGCCACCGCGGCGGAGATCTTCGGCATCACGCCGCTGGAAGTCGGCCCCGACCAGCGCCGCGCCGCCAAGGTCATCAACTTCGGCCTCATCTACGGCATGAGCGCCTTCGGCCTGGCGCGCGAACTCGGCCTCGAGCGCGGCGCGGCGCAAGCCTACATGGACCGCTACTTCGCCCGCTATCCCGGCGTGGCGCGCTACATGGAAGACACGCGCGCCGCGGCGCGCGAGCAGGGTTATGTCGAGACGGTCTTCGGCCGCCGGCTATGGCTGCCGGAGATCAAGTCCGGCAACGTCGGCCGCCGCCAGGGCGCCGAGCGCGCCGCCATCAACGCGCCGATGCAGGGCACCGCCGCCGACCTCATCAAGCTGGCGATGATCGCCGTGCAGGGCTGGCTCGACGAGCGACGGCTGGCCACCAAGCTGACGCTCCAGGTGCATGACGAACTGGTGCTCGAAGTGCCGCAAGCCGAACTGGCCGTCGTGCGCGAAGCGCTGCCCAAGCTGATGGGCGGCGTGGCGAAGCTGGCGGTGCCGCTGCTGGTGGACGTCGGCGTCGGCCTCAACTGGGACGAGGCGCACTAGGGGCGGGGCGCACTCGGGGCGCACTCGGGCGGCGCCAGGCGGAGCTGCAGCCGCTGCCAGGCGGCGAAGGCTTCATCGGTCGTCACGTCGCTGACGTCGCGGCTCGGCGCTTGCAGCAGTTCGTACGGCACTCCCCAAGGGTGCCAGCGCGCGGCGTCCGAGTTGCCGAAAAAGCAGACGAGGGGCTTGCCGAGCGCAGCGGCGATGTGCATGGCGCCGCCGTCGCTGCAGATGACCTGATCGCAAAGCGACAGGCCGGCAATCAGTTCCGGCAGCCGCGCCGTCGTCACCGGCAACAACGGCACGTCCGGCAGCGCAGCGGCCAAGGCCTGCGCCGCTTCGTCGTCGCCCGGGTGCAGCGGATTGGCGCTGCTGCCGGGCGCCCAGAACAGCAGGAAGCGGGCGCCGACGGCGGCGTGCAGCCGTTCCGCCAATGCCGCGAAGCGGGCGATGGGCCAGCGCTGCGGCGCTTTGCGGGCGCTGATGTGCAGGCCGATCAGCGGGCCGCCGCCGTCCCGCACGGCGCTCCAGCCGGCGCGGCGCGTGAGCGCGGCCAGCTCGGCGGCATCGGCGGCAAGGCTCATCGGCGGCGGCGGACCGTCGATGCCGAGCGGCTGCAGCAGGCGGAAGCAGGCTTCCACTTCGTGGTCATGACCGAGCGGATCGGCGTCGACGGATATGTCGATGGCATTGCCGGCGCCGGCATGGCCGAGGATGTGGCGCGGCGCCGCCAACCGGGCAAAGCGCAGGGCGCTGGACTGGTGGCCGGGCGCGGCGAGGATGGCGCAGTCGATGCGGCGCGCGCGCAGTCCGCGTATCAGCCGCAGGCGATCGACCAGCGCGCCGAAGCGCGATCTTCCCGGGGCGAGGTGCTTGAGCTTTTCATAGGCATGGACCGCGTCCAGGTCGCGGTTGCCGGCCAGCACCGGGGCGTTGTAGGAATTGACCAGGGCGCCGATCCAGGCGGCCGGATAGCGCTGGCGCAGCGCGCGGATCAGCGGCGTGGTGCACAACAAGTCGCCGATGTTGTCGCGGCGGATGACGAGGAAGCGCGCGTCGTCGGCGAGCGCCAGGCGAGGGGAGATCGATGGCATGGCCGGTTCCGGGCTCACGGCGATCGTCCCGGCGCAGCGGCGCGCTTCTCGCTCAGCGCATCGTCGGCCCAGCGGATGACGGGCTTCAGGCGTTCGACGAAGGCGGCGAAGGAAAACCGATCCATGCATCCGGCGGCCTGGCGCGGGTCCGGCCTGGGGACCGACGCCAGGCGCCCGAGCAGTCGGCCGAAGTCCTCGCCCTGGTCGATGCGCGGATCGCAGTAGAGAAACCCGGTGGCGCCATCGACGACGGTTTCTGTGAACGGCGCGGCATTCGGCGCGAGCACGGGCGTGCCGCAGGCCTGGGCTTCGATGACGTTGAGGCCGAGCGCCTCCTTCTCGGGCAGCCCGGTCATCAGGTAGTCGATGCCGCGATACACGGCAGCGACATTGGCCTGGTGCCCCCAGAAGCGCACGCGCCCCGCCAGCGGCCGCAATGCGCGCGCCAAGTCGCGCACCGAGCCGTAGCCGCCGCTGCCGAAGATCTCCAGATGGACGCCGGGAAAGCGCGCTAGCACCGGCGCGAGGCGCTCGAACAGCAGCGGGAACTGCTTGATGGGCGTAAGCCGCGAGACGATGCCGAGCGTCAGCCCGGGACGCTTGTCGTAACCCGGGTGGGGGCGCAAAAGCTCGGCAGCCGGCTCGATCCAGGAGAACAAGCGGTCGCGGAACTTGCGGCGATCCCAGTCGTAGCGGCTGCGGCGGCGGATCGCCGCGGCGCCGGCGCCGCCCCGATTCGATTCGGCCACGCCGTAGAGCGGCTCCGGCCAGGCCGGAAGCCCGGCCGCCTGCAGTCCCGCCAGCACCCAGCCGGACACCGCGAAGACCAGGTCATGGCCGGCAAATGCCCTGGGATCGCGCCCCTGGACCGGCATATGGGCGACCGCCGTGGCCAGCCAGCCCTGGCGCCTGGCGTCGGCCAGCAGCTGCGTCGGCAGCGGCCCGTGGCCGAGCAGCCAGCCGCGCGGCCCGGTGAGCCAGGGCGCGGTGCCGGCGGGAACGATGACGGTGTCGGCGGGCAGGTCGAGCCGATGCCAGAATGCGGCGCGCGGATGCACCACCAGCCGCGTCGGCCGCCCCAGCGCCGCAAGCGCGCGGCAAAGAAACGCCGTGTAGACTTCGCCGCCGCCGAAATGCGTTTGCAGGTTGAACTGGGTCAGCCCGGCTGCGCCGTCGCTGCTCATGCCCGCGCCGGCGTGCCGGAGCGCCGGCTGGCCTGACCGAGGAAAATTCCGGCGAGTGCCCAGTACAGCAGCGACATGTCGCGAATGAACAGGTCGTTGAACTGGTTGCGCGTCACCACGCCGACCACCAGCATGACGCCGCAGACGCCGAGCAGCGCGAGCTCCTTGTCCGTGTGCCGCATCAGCCGCCAGAAGGCCCGCGCCAGGCAGAAAAACAGCGCCGCCAACGCCAAGAGGCCGGGAATGCCCATGCCGACGGCGTAATTGAGAAAGACGTTGTGCGGATGGGAAAGCAAGGGGTAGGCGGGCGGAATCAGCTCGGGGTAGGCGCGCCCCATCGTGCCGCGGCCGAATCCGGCGCCGATGACGGGATGCTCGGCGATCTTTTCGACGATGCCGCGCCAGACCAACAATCGCGAGTCCGCCATCAAATCCGCCCCCACGGTTGGGCCGACGCTGCGCAGCGAACTCGTCGCATAGAACGCCGCCGCGATGAGCACGCCGCAGAGCGCGGCCCACATCAGGCCGCGCCGTCCGAACCAGCCGCCGCGATAGCGCCAGGCGCCGACCACCGCGGCTTCGGCGGCCACGGTCGGCCAGATCGCGCGCTGCAACGTCATCAGCGCCAGCAAGAAGGCCAGCAGCAGCAGCCCCCAGGCGATGCGCCGCAAGGCCGGGCGGCGGCCGGCGCACGCCAGCCAGAACAGGGCCGGCGCCGCCGTGACGAGGTAGGTGCTGAACACGGCGATGCCGCCGTAGCGCCCGCTCTCGTCCCAGTGAAAACCGTGGACGACCCAGGCGCCCGCCGCCCATGCGCCGATGACGGCGAATCCCGCGGCCAGCGCCGTCAGCAGGGTTTCGACCGTGGCGCGGTCGCGGGCGACGAAGAGGAAGGACAGGAATGCCAGCATCGTATAGCCGATTTCGTTCTTGAACTCGCCGAGCGAATAGGCGGGAAAAGCGCTGTAGGCGAGCGAGGCGCCGCACAGCGCGATCCAGATCGCCAACGCCGGCTTGCACGCTAGCGCGGGTCGCTCCGCGGCCTGGCGCCACCAGCCGACGGCGGCGATCGCCGCGAGGGCGAAAAGGCAGACGAGGCGCACAGCCACCGTTCCGGGAAACGGCAGGATCGCCAGGAACAGGGCAAACGGCAGCAGCAGCGCGGCCCTGGCGCCGCCGGCTGGCGCCAGCGTCGCCGTCACGCCGGCTCCCGCATGGCGAACTGGATGCGATACAGCCGCTCGTAGGCGCCGCCGCGCGCCAGCAGTTCGGCATGGCGGCCGGACTCGACGACGCGACCGTTTTCCAGCACCACGATGCAGTCGGCGCGCTCGATGGTGGACAGGCGGTGGGCGATGACCAAGGTCGTGCGCCCCCGCATCAGCGTCTCCAGGGCGCCTTGCACCTGGCGCTCGGATTCGGAATCGAGGGCCGATGTGGCCTCGTCGAGAATCAGGATGGGCGCATCCTTCAACAGCGCCCGGGCGATGGCGATGCGCTGGCGCTGGCCGCCGGAAAGCTTGACGCCGTTTTCGCCCACCGCCGTATCGTATTTCATCGGCATGGCGGTGATGAACTCGTGGGCGGACGCGGCGCGCGCCGCGGCTTCGATCTCGCCGCGCGTGGCGCCTGGCATGCCGTAGGCGATGTTCCCCGCCACCGTGTCGTTGAACAGCACGACGTTCTGGCTCACCAGCGCGATGTTGGCGCGCAGGCTGGCCAGCGTCATCACTTCCACGGGCTCGCCGTCGATCAGGATGCGGCCGGCGTCGAGATGGTAGAAGCGCGGGATGAGGTGGGCGAGCGTCGTCTTGCCGCTGCCCGAGGCGCCCACCAGCGCCACGGTTTCGCCGGGGGCGATGGCGAGCGTGATGTCGCTCAAGGCCGGCCGTTTCGCGCCGGGATAGGCAAAGCTCGCGCCTTCGATGGCCACGGCGCCGCGCACGCGCGCGACGCTGCGGCGGCCGGAGTCGTCCTCGGGCGTTTCGTCGAGCAGGCCGAAAATGCTCTCGGCGGCGGCCAGCCCCCGCTGCAGGGGAGCGCTGACGTCGGTCAGGTGCTTGAGCGGCGCCAGCAGCATCAGCATCGCGGTGATGAAGGAGACGAAGCCGCCGACAGTGGTCTGCGCCGACGACGACTGCAGCAGCGCGACATAGATGACGATGGCCAGCGCGATGGCGGTGAACAACTGGACGATGGGCACGGTGGCCGAGGCGGCGATGGCCTGGCGCATGTTGCTGCCGCGCAGGCGCTGATTGACGGCGCGGAAGCGCTCCGCCTCGTAGGCCTGGCCGCCGAATATCTTGACGACGCGATGGCCGCCGATGGCCTCTTCGAGGACATGCGTGATGTCGCCCATCGCCGTTTGCGCATCGCGGCTGGCCTTGCGCAGGCGGCTCGAGAACAGGCGCACGACGACGGCGACGATCGGACCGATGGCCAGCGCCACCAGCGTCAGCTGCCAGTTGAGGTAGAACAGCCAGGCCAGCAGGCCGACGATGGACAGGGAGTCGCGCAGCGTGACCGTCAGCACCGACGTCGCGGCGCTAGTGACGTTGGCGACGTCATAGGTGACCTTGGAGATCAGCGCGCCGGTGCTCTGGTCGTCGTAGAAGCGCGTCGGCAGCGTCAGCAGGCGATCGAACATCTTCACGCGCAGGTCCATGACGACGCGGTTCGTCACGTAGGACATCAGGTAGGAGGCGACGTACGAGAGGAATCCGCGCAGCACGAAAATGCCGATGATGGCGAGCGGCGCCAGCCAGAGGTCGTCGCGCGGCTTGCCGCTGAAGCCCTTGTCGAGCAGCGGCTTCATCAGCGCCGGGAAGAGCGGCTCGGTCGCCGCCATCGCGATCATGCCGAGGATGCCGAAGCCGAAGATCTTCCAGTACGGGCGGACGTAGCCCATGAGGCGAAGATAGAGCTGGCGACTGGTCAAAGTGGCGGTCATGGGCGCGCGGCGCGCTGCGGGACGGAAGTCCGTAAAAAAACGGCCGATTATAGCCGAGCGGCTACGGCTCAATCGGCCGCGAGCGAGCGATAGAGCGCGGCGAGCAGGTCCGTCATGGCGGCGGTGCCGAGGGCGGACACCGCCGCCCGCGACGCTTCGCGCATGGCCGCGGCGGCGCCCGGCCGGCACAACTCGTCCAGCGCGCGCGCCAGCGCGGCATCGTCGAAAGCGTCGCAGACCACGCCGTTCCGGCCGGCTTCGATGAGTTCCGCCGCGCCGCTGGTGGTGGAGGTCACGACCGGCAGCCCGCAGGCCAGCGCTTCCAGCGCCGCGTTGGGCATCGGGTCGTAGAGGCTGGGCAGGCAGAAGACATCGGCGGCACCGTAGTAGGGGCGCACGTCCTCACGGCCGCCAAGGAAGCGCACGCGCGTTTCGATGCCGAGCTTGCGCGCGAGCTTTTCCACCGCGACCTGGCGGCGATCACGGCCGACGACGACGAGCTGCGCTTCCTGGTTCGCCATCGTTGCCAGGGCGCGCAGCAGATTGGGCACGCCCTTGCGCTCGAAGTCCGAACCGACCAACAGGATCAGCGGCGCGTCCGCCGCGATGCCCAGTTCTTCGCGCACGCGGGCGCGGTGCTCGTCGCGCAGGCCGGGATGAAAGCGATCGAGATCGACGCCGTCGCGGATGACGTGCAGCTTTTCCGGCGCGACGCCGAAGCGCCGCGCGATGTCGTCCTTGACGAGGTCGGAAGTGCAGATCACGGCGCGCAGGTCGGCATGGCGGAACATCGCGTCCTCGGCCTGCTTGACGTAGCTGTGCCAGGGCGAACGGTTGGTGAGCAGGCGCGCCAGGCCGCCGCGCGCACGGTCGCGCAGCTCCAGCCAGGTGGCATGGACGCCATCGCCGGCGCAGAAGACATGACATCCGGGAATGCGCTCGTGGCTTTGCACGAGGTCGAAGCGGCCTGCGGCGATGAGGCGCTGGACGTGATGGGCGAAGCCGACGTCGCGCCAGGTGCGGCCGAGATAGAAGGGATCGACCTTGAGCACGCCGGCGTCGTCGCCGCTCCATTCGCGGGCGATGATGGTGACCTCGACGCCCTCGGCGCCCTTGGCGCGCAGGCCGTCGCGGCCGCGCGCGACGCAGCGCTCGGCGCCGCCGTAGGGAACGTCCTGTTGCAGCGCGATGGCGATTTTCATCCGGTAATCAGATTTCCGTAGGTTGCCGTTGGCGGCATGGCCAGCGCGCCGTTCGTGGCGGGGCGCGGGCATGATAGCATTCTTGGTCGGCGGCCTGACCCGCCCCCAAAGCCCCGCCGTGACTGCCGATCCTCCTCCCCGCGTCCTCATCAGCTACTTCTTCGAAGACGACTCCATTCCGTTGGGCTTCGCCTGTCGCGACGCTTTCGAGGCCCTTGGCTTTCATGCCCGCGGCTTTCACGGTCAGGCCGAGCATCGCTTCTATCGGCATGTCCTGAAGCCGGCCAGCAAGCTGCTCAAGGCCTTGTCGGCGCGGCCGGTCGATCTCAGCCGCGGCACGCGGTGGCATAACGCGGCGTTTCGCGAAGCCGAACTGCGCCGTGCGGTGGCCGACTTCCGTCCGGATCTCCTGCTGGTCATTCGCGGCAACAGCTTCGACGGCCGGGTGCTGTCGGAACTCAAGGCCGAGTACGGCATCCGCGCCTGCGTCGGCTGGTGGGTGAAGGATCCGCGCAGCGACGACCAGATGCTGCGCGATGCGGATTCATACGACCATTACTTCTGCATCCATACGCATGGCTACGACGCCGCGAGCGGCATCCATCACCTGCCGGCGCTCGGCGTCTACTCGCGGCTCTACCGTCCGACGGTGGCGCGCAGCGAGAGCAACTTCGTCGCCGATATCGTCTTCGCCGGCGGTCACGGCGAGCGGCGCGAGCGCTATGTTCGCCCGCTGCTCGACCATGACTTGCGCATCTATGGTCCCGGCTGGCGCAAGGGGCGGCGCATCTTCGATGGGCGCTTGATGCGTCGCTGGGCCGGGTCCGGCATCTGGGGCGAACCGCTGGTGGATATGTACTGCCGCAGTCGCATCGTTCTCAACGTCACGTCCTGGGATCCGCAGCGCCTCGGCGGCCAGAACTTGCGCCTGCTCGACGTGCCGGCGACCGCCGCGTTTCTGCTCACGGACGATACGGATGAAGTGCGCGAGTACTTCACGCCCGGACAAGAGATCGAGACGTTCACGACGCCCGAAGAGCTGCGCGACAAAGTCGCTTTCTACCTCGCGCGTCCGGAGGCGCGCGAGCGGATCGCCCGGGCCGGCTATGAGCGCAGCCGGCGGCTGCCGACGTACGAGATGCGGATGAAGGCGCTACTCGATGCGATCGGTTGGCGCTAGCGCCGCCCGTACCTCCTGCCACACCCGCGCGACGCTGATTTCGGCCATGGGCGTCGCGCTCGAGCAGTCCCCGTCGCGGCGCGGGTGATCGACCGCGTGCAGGCACGGGTGTTCGAGCGCACCGAAGACGCGGCTTGGCGACTGGCAGTGATAGAGGCCGACCAGGGGAATGTCGAAGCAGCCCATGATATGGGTCGGCCCGGTGTCGACGCCGACATAGAGGTCGATGCGGCTCATCAGCGCCGCCGTTTGCCGCAGCGAGAGCCGGCCTGCGAGCAATGTGCCGTGGCTGCCGAGTTGCGCGCACAGCGACTGCGTGCGGGCCTGCTCGGCCGTGCCGCCGAAGATCAGGAAGTGGGCGCGCGGATATCCCGACAGGATATTCCGGCACAGCGCCGAGAAGTGTTCGAGCGGCCAGTCGCGCCATGCCTTGGTCGGAAAGCTGGCGACCTGCAGGCCGATCAGCGGTGCCGCCTCCGGCGGCGTGCAGCGCGACAGAAAAGTCCTTGCCCAGGCCGACTCGTCTTCGCTGACCCGATAGGCGAGCCGCAGCCCGGCCGGCGGGATGCCGACGGCCTCAGGCAATGCCAGGAGGGCCGCCGCGGCATGGCGGCTGCCCGGCGCCGGCGGCTCGACGCACGGGTCGAGCCGGCCGTCGAGTCGCGGATCGCCCTGGCGAAAAGCCACGACGCGCCGCGCCACCCGCAGCGCATAGGCGACCAGCGGCCGGTCGTAGCCGAAGACGAAGGCGAGGTCATAGCGCCGGCCCCCCAGGCGGCCGAGGAACGGCGCCCGCCGCTTGCTGATGCTGCCGACGTGCGCCAAGAAGGGCAGGTGGCGCAGGATTTCCGCCCGCTTCGGGTGGGCCAGGCAAGTGATCCGCGCCGCGGGATAGGCGGCGGCGATGGCCCGCAGCGCGGGCGTGGCAAGCAGCGTGTCGCCGATACGCGTGACGTGGATGACGAGGATTTCCCGCGGCGCTTCGTCGGCCATCGGGTCTAGCGGGCGACCACCGCGGCGAACACCTTTTCCATGCCGTCGAGCATGATCTTGAGGCCGAAGCGTTGCAGCGCGGCGTCGTGGGCCGCGGCGCCCAGCCGGGCCGCCAGCGCGGGATCGCTCATCAGGCGAGCCAGGGCCGCGGCAAGAAGCTCAGCTTGGCGCGGCGGCACGACCAGGGCCGTCACGCCGTCGGTCACCGCTTCGGTAATGCTGCCCACCGGCGTCGTGACGATCGGCAGCCCGACCAGCATCGCCTGGAGCAGCGCCTGCGGCACGCCCTCGTTGGCATAGGAAGGCAGACAGAAGAGATCCAGGGCCTGCAGCCAGCGTTCGGTGTTGCGCTGGTGGCCGACGAACTGCACGCGCTGACCCAACCCCAGGCGCGCCACCTCCGCCTCGAGCGCCGCGCGGCGCGGACCGTCGCCGACGATGAGCAGGTGCCAGTCGGGTGCGGCGAGGCTGTCGAATGCCTCGAGCAGGTATTGATGGCCTTTCCAGCTGCGCAGCGTGGCGACGATGCCGAGGTAGCGCCGGTTCTCGTCCAGCCCCAGTTCGCGGCGCGCGGCGGAGCGGTCGCCCGGGCGGAAGCGTTCGGTGTCGATGCCGGTCGGAACGGAGGTAATGCGGTTGGCCGGGAAGCCGTTGTCGGCGATCAGCTGCCCTCTCAGCTTCTCGCCGGTGGTCACGATGTGGCGGGTGGCGCTGGCATACAGCCAGCGCGTCGTCGCGTTGCGCGGGACGGCGGCGGAGATATGTCGCGTGCGTACTATGGCCGGCGCCTCGGCGCGGAAAGCGCACGCCAGCGCGGCCAGCCAGCTGTCGGTCGAGCTGTGCGTGTTCACCACGTCGACGGCGTGCTGCTTGAGCCAGCGGCGCAGCGCTAGCCAGCCGCGCAGGTTCTTGCGGCCGATCGGCAGCGCTTCCGCCGGCACGCCATACCGTTCGGCTTCGCGGAAGATCGGCGCTTCTGCCGGACACAGCAGGCTGACTTGATGGCCACGCCCGATCAAGCCTTGCGCTTCCGTGAGGATGCGAATCTCCTGGCCGCCCCAGCCGCAAGAAGCCTCGGTATGTACGATTCTCAAGCGGCCTCCTGCGCAAATCGCTGGCAATGGCACGACGCGTCGGCGCCGTTCTTCGCCGCCGACGGCCG
>JAQTNK010000034.1 GCA_028713915.1 Rhodocyclaceae bacterium
GGGCACCCCGCCGGCCCGATCGCATCGGGTTTTGGTTTTGGCTGGACCCAAGAGCGACAGCTTGTTCCGCCCTGGGCGGCGGGCGGCCGACTCCGGGAAGTAAAGGAGGAGGGTCGGGCGCAGCCCGGCCCGGGGGACATGGACGGAGTCGGCCGCCCGCTGCCCAGGGCGCGCGCCAGCCGCTGGCCAACAGGATGTTTCGTGCGTCGTGGAACGCGCGCAGCACCGTGGAGCAACTGACTTGGACGCGACGGACTTCCGGCTGCTCAACGATTTCCAGCGCGACTTCCCGCTGACGGCGCGGCCTTTCGCGGCGCTGGCCGAGCGCCTGTCCTGTACCGAGGACGAAGTGATCTTCGCCTTCGGCCGCTTGCGCCAAGAGGGCGTCGTCAGCCGCATCGGCGCCGTGCTGGCGCCGCGCCGCGTCGGCGCCAGCACGCTGGCCGCGCTGCAGGCGCCGGCGGCGGCGCTCGAGCGCATCGCCGCCATCGTCAGCGACCGGCCGGAGGTGAACCACAACTACCAGCGCGAGCACCGTCTGAATCTTTGGTTCGTCGCCACCGCGCGCGACGAGGCGGCGCTGACCGCCGCGCTTGGCGGCATCGCCCAGGACACCGGCTGCACGGTGCTGCGCATGCCGCTGGTGCGCGAGTTCCACATCGACCTGGGCTTCGCCCTGGACGGGCGCCAAGCGTCGCGCGCATTGCCGGCCGGGACCGGCGCGGTGACGCTGGATGCTGCGGAGCAGCGGCTGCTGCGCGCGCTGCAGGACGGACTCGAACTGCTGCCGCGTCCCTACAGCCGCCTCGCCATGCGCGCCGGTCTCGACGAAGGGCAGGTGCTCGACATGCTCGACGACTGGCTCATCCGCGGCCTGATCAAGCGCTTCGGCGTCGTCGTGCGCCACCACGAACTCGGCTATACGGCGAATGCCATGGCGGTGTGGGATGTGCCCGACGCGACCGTCGCCGCCGTCGGCCGCGAGCTCGCCACCGAGCCGGCGGTGACGCTTTGCTACCAGCGCGCCCGCGCCCTGCCGGACTGGCCGTTCAACCTGTTCTGCATGATTCACGGCCGCGACCGCGATGCCGTGGCCGCTCAGATCGCGCAGCTGTCGGCACGCCATCGGCTTGCTGCCTATCCGTCCACGGTCCTGTTCAGCGTGCGCCGCTTCAAGCAGTGCGGTGCGCGCTATGTGCCCGAGCGCCTGGAGGCCGGTCATGCCTGAGGCGCTCGATGCGCTCGACCGCGCGCTGATCAATGCGCTGCATGGCGGCTTCCCGCTTAGCGACGAACCTTTCCGCGAAGTCGGCGCGCGCCTCGGGCTCACCGAGGCCGACTGCCTCGAGCGCCTGCGGCGTTTGCTGGGAGCGGGCGTGCTGAGCCGTTTCGGCCCGCTGTTCCAGGTCGAGCGCCTGGGCGGCGTTTTCGTCCTGGCGGCCATGCAGGTCGCGGAGGCGGATTTCGACGCCACTGCGGCGGTCGTCAATGGACTGCCGGCCGTGGCGCACAACTATCGCCGCGAGCATGCCTTCAACATGTGGTTCGTTCTCGCCACCGAGACGCCGGCCGAAATCGACGCCGCCGTCGCCGCGATCGAAAGAATCGCCGGCACCCCGGTGTACGTCTTCCCGAAGGAACGCGAATACTTCATCGGCATGAGGCTGGAGGCATGAGCGCCATGGATGAAGACGATCGCCGCCTGATTCTGGCGACGCAGGGCGGGCTGCCGCTGGTGGCGCGGCCGTATCACGCGCTCGGCGCCACGCTCGGCATGGATGCCGCCGAAGTGCAGCGGCGGCTGGCGCGCATGCTGGACGCGGGCGCGATCCGCCGCATCGGCGCCGTGCCCAACCACTATGCCATCGGCTACACGGCGAACGGCATGTCGGTGTGGGATGTGGACGATGCTTGCGTCGACGCCCTCGGCGAGCGCATCGGCGCGCTGGCATTCGTCAGCCACTGCTACCGCCGGCCGCGGCGCCTGCCAGCCTGGCCCTACAACCTGTTTGCCATGCTGCACGGCAAGAGCCGCGCCGCGGTGGAGGAACAACGGCAGCAGATCGTCGTCCTGCTGGGCGCGGCCTGCCGCAGCCACGACATCCTCTACAGCAGCCGCATCCTGAAGAAGACCGGGCTGCGCCTGGCACCGGGCGCGTAAGCCATGTTCCGCATCAGCCAGTTCATGCAGGAAATCGCCGCGCCGACGCCGCTGGCGGCGCCGCGCCGGCCGCCCGGCCCGGTGGTCATCTGGAACCTGGTGCGGCGCTGCAATCTCACCTGCAAGCACTGCTATTCGATCTCCGCCGACAAGGATTTCGCCGGCGAACTGTCGACCGCCGAAGTCCTGGCGGTGATGGCCGACCTCAAGCGCTTCGGCGTTCCGGCGCTGATCCTTTCCGGCGGCGAGCCGCTGCTGCGGCCCGACATTTTCGACATCGCCGCCGCCGCGAAGGCGATGGGCTTCTACGTCGCGCTTTCCAGCAACGGCACCCTGATCGATGCCGGCAATATCGAGCGCATCGCGGCCGCCGCCTTCGACTATGTCGGCATCAGTCTCGACGGCTTGGCCGCGATTCACGATCGCTTTCGCCGCAAGGCCGGCGCCTTCGCCGCGTCGCTCGCCGGCCTGCGCCTGTGCCGCGCGCGCGGCCTCAAGGTCGGCGTGCGCTTCACGCTGACGCGCGACAATGCCGGCGACCTGCCCGGCGTGCTGAAATTGGTCGAGGACGAAGGCATCGACCGTTTCTATTTCTCGCATCTCAACTACGCCGGCCGCGGCAACCGCAACCGCCGCGACGACGCCCATCAGCGCATGACGCGCGAAGCCATGACATTGCTCTTCGATACCTGCTGGCGGCAGGAAGCCGAGGGCCGGCGCAAGGAATTCACCACCGGCAACAACGATGCCGACGGCGTCTATCTGCTGCACTGGGTGCAGGCGAAGTTCCCCGAGCGCGCCGCGCACATCCGCGCCAAGCTCGCGCAATGGGGCGGCAACGCTTCCGGCGTCAATGTCGCCAACATCGACAATCTCGGCAACGTGCATCCGGACACGATGTGGTGGCACCACACGCTCGGCAACGTGCGCGAGCGGCCGTTCTCGGCCATCTGGCAGGACACTTCCGACCCGCTGCTGGCGGGGCTCAAGGCGCGGCCGCGGACGATCGGCGGCCGCTGCGGCTGCTGCGTGCATTTCGACATCTGCGGCGGCAATACGCGGGTGCGGGCGCAGCAGGTCTTCGGCGATCCCTGGGCCGAGGATCCGGGCTGCTATCTGAGCGACGCGGAGATCGGCGTTGCCGCGGACGCCGGGGAGGCCGCATGCGCCGCGGCCTGATCCTCGTGCTGCTGCTGCTCGCCGGCGCCGCCGGCGCCGCCGATGCTCCGGCGCTGTTTCGCGAGCATTGCGCCGTCTGCCACGGCGCCGACCGCTACGGCATCATGGGGCCGGCGCTGCTGCCCGAAAGCCTGGAGCGCCTGAAGAAGGCCGATGCCCTGGCGACCATTCGCGACGGCCGGGCGGCGACGCAAATGGCGGGCTTCGCCGGCAAGCTGACGAACGAGGACATGGCGGCGCTGGTCGCCTGGATCTACACGCCGGTGCAGCCGGCGCCGCAGTGGCGCGAAGCCGACATCCGCGCCTCGCGCGTGGCCGAGCCGGGGGTGCTGCCGGATCGACCGGTCGATGCCTTGCGCGGCGTCGACCTGATGAACATGTTCATCGTCGTCGAAACCGGCGACCACCACGCGACGCTGCTCGACGGCGACCGCCTCGAGCCCGTCTTCCGCTTTCCGACGCGCTATGCGCTGCACGGCGGTCCGAAGTTCACGCCCGACGGGCGCTATGTCTTCTTCGCCTCGCGCGACGGCTGGATCAGCAAGTTCGACATCTGGAACCTGAAGACCGTGGCGGAAATCCGCGCCGGCATCAACACACGCAACGTCGCCGTCTCCGACGACGGCCGCTGGGTCATGGTCGCCAACATGCTGCCGCATACGCTGGTGCTGCTCGATGCCGACCTCAACCTGGTGAAGGTGATCCCGGCGCAGGCGCAGGTGGGCGGCGCCACCTCGCGCGTCTCGGCGGTGTATGACGCCGCGCCGCGCCACAGCTTCGTCGCCGCGCTGAAGGACATTCCGGAACTCTGGGAGATCAGCTACGATCCCGCCGCCAAGCCCATTTACGACGGCTACGTGCACGACTACACGATGGGCGAGGCGATCGCCACGCCCGGCTTCCTGAATCCGCGCCGCACGCCGCTCGACGCCGTCCTCGACGATTTCTACTTCGACCAGACCTACACGAATGTCATGGGCGCGGCGCGCGACGGCCATGGCCAGGTCGTCAACCTCGACATCCGCCGCAAGGTCGCCGATCTCGAACTGCCGGGCATGCCGCACCTGGGCTCGGGCATCACCTGGGAATGGCATGGGCACCCGGTGATGGCGACGCCCAATCTCAAGCAGGGCGTGGTCAGCGTCATCGACATGAAGGACTGGAAGAGCGTCGCCCACATCGCCACCAACGGTCCCGGCTTCTTCATGCGCAGCCACGAGGCGACGCGCTACGCCTGGGTCGATGCCATGATGAGCAAGAAGAAGGACACGCTGCAGATCATCGACAAGGAGACCTTGCAGGTGGTGGCGGAAGTGTGCCCGGCGCCGGGCAAGGCGCTCGCCCATGTCGAGTTCACGCGCGACGGCCGCTACGTCCTCGCCAGCATCATGGAGCGCAAGGCCGACGGCGGCGCGCTGGTCGTCTTCGACGCCGCCACCTTCAGGGAAGTGAAGCGCATTCCGCTGGACAAGCCGGTCGGCAAGTACAATCTCTACAACAAGATCACCCGCTCGGCGGGGACCAGCCACTAGGCCATGCCGCCCGTCCCGCTCCGCCCAGCCGCCTTCGCCGCCGACCGCTGCGCTCGACAGCGGCTTTTCCGCCGCGCACCTCTAACGAAGCCTGAGGAAGCCCAATGATGCAACTCGTAGCCCTTGGCCTCGCCGCGCTGGGTCTGGCGATTCCCCTCGCGGCCATTTTCTATTTCGCCGACAAGCGCGCAAAGCAGGACCGCGCGCGCATCGCCAAAGGCCGGCGCCCGCAGGGGCGCTGAGTTTCCGCGCGGCCGCCGGCGCCGCCGGCGTGCGCGCCGAGGAAGCGCACGGCCGCCCGCGGGCTAGACGCGGAAGTGGCGGACCACGCCTTGCATCTCGAGCGCCAGCGACTCGAGGCTGCGCGCGGTTGCCGAGGTCGCGCTGACCGAGCCGCTGTTGCGCTCGGCCATCTGGGCGATGCGTTCGACGCTTTGGGCGACGCCGGTGCTGGCGATGGACTGCTCCTTCAAGGCCAGCGAAATCTCCTTCACGGCTTGCAACACGCGCTCGAAGGCGTCGTGGATGCGCGCAATCGCTTCGCCCGCCCGGCGCGAGAGCGCCACGCCTTCGCCGACGCGAGCGACGCCGCCGTTCATGCTGGCGACGGCATTGCCCGTGCCCGTCTGCATGGCGCCGATCATGCCGGCGATTTCCTGCGTCGCCTGCGTGGTGCGCTCGGCGAGCTTCCGCACCTCGTCGGCGACGACGGCGAAGCCGCGCCCCTGGTCGCCGGCGCGCGCAGCTTCGATCGCCGCGTTCAGCGCCAGCAGATTGGTCTGGTCGGCGATTTCCTTGATGACATTGACAATGGCATAAATGTCGGTCGAGTGCCGGCCCAGCTGCTCGATGATCTGCGCCGACTGGTTGACCACGGCGGCGATCTGCTCCATCTCGCGCACCGTGCCGTCGACGATCCTGCCGCCTTCCTGCGCCATGGCGCCGGCCGACGTGGACGTTTCCTGCGCCGCCCGCGCATGCTCGGCGATCTGGTCGATGCTGACGGTCATTTCCTCGATCGCCGCCGCCATGCTGGAGGCGGCGTCGCTCTGGGCGCGCGAACTCGCGGCGACGGTCTGCGCCGAGGTCGACAGATCGGTAGCCGCCGTCGACAGGCGGTCCGAGGTGTGCTGCGACTTGCGCAGCAGATCGTTGAAGGTTTCCGCCACCGTGTTGAAGCTGGCGCTGACGGCCGTCAGCTCGTCGCGGCCGATGAGCCGGATGCGCGCCGTGAGATCGCCGCCGGCCATGGCGGCGGCGCCCGCCGAGAGTTCCGTCACGGCGGCGACGATCGCGTAGTAGGCGCCTAGCGAAACGTAGGCGAGCAGCAGCAGGAACAGCGCCGCCAGCCCGATCTGCAGGGTCAGCTGGGTTTGCAGCCGCGCGATGCGGCTGTTCAGCTGGCCGTCCAGCGTCGGCAGCAGCGTGTCGTAGAGCTCGCCGTAGCCGATGTCGATGGTCTGCGTGCACTTGTCGAAGTAGGCTTGCGGCGCGAGGGAAAAGCGGGCGGGGATGATGTCGTCGTCGATCATGGCGATGACCGTGCCGGTGGCGGCGGCAATGTCCGTCGACAACTTGGCGAGCCGGGGCGCGATCGCCGGCGTCTGGCGGCCGGCCTTTTCGAGGTCGAGCTTGAGCGTCTGCAGCGTGCGCTTCAAGATGGCGACATGCACCGAGAAGTCGATGCGGTCGGCATCCGTCAGCTCCTTCCGGGCGAGCACGCCGGTGCCTTTCGCCCGCATCTTGCCAAGCCGTTCGAGCATGTCCGGCAGCTTGGTGACCAGGGTGTCGATCAGGTAGAAGGTGTCGATTTCCGGATCGCCGTTGAGCGAGCCGGCATCGGCAATGCCGCTCTGGAAGCGCAGCATGCGTTCGATCAACTGGCTATGGGCGGCCAGCGTGGCGCTCACGGTCATGCCCGGCAAGGCGGTGCGCAGCCGTTCCCAGTCGCCCTTGATGGCAGCCCATTCGGCGCTCGTCGCGAGGACGTCGGCATGGCGCGCTTCCGCCGCACCGACGGCAGCGACGGCTTCATTGACCTCGGCCTGCTTGGCTTCGAGCTTTGCCTTCATGGCCGCATTGCCGCCGAGGAAACCGGCCGACAGGCCGCGATGCTGCTGCGTCAGCTGGATCTGCTTTTGCAGCGCGCGAATGAGGTCGGTGGCGGCAAGCTCGTGGCGCGTCAGATGGATGGTCGTGAACAGATTGGCCGCCAGCGAGGCGAGAAGTATGGCGATGGAGACAAATGCCAGCAGGCCGATGAGCGTGAACTTGCCCGGATACTTCAGGCGGCTCATCAGGGCAATGGCGGGGGCAAAGATGGCGTGCATGTCACATTTCCTCTGGGTTGCAGCGCAAGGTCGGCAAGTCTATTAGCGAACACGCAGCGAAAAAACTGGTTTCGCTGCGTGGGTAATCGGCAAGAAAAAAATCGGGGCCGGTACTGCTACCGGCCCCGGAACCATCATGCGCGGTACCGCGGGGGAAATGCCTGGGTCGGGGACGGTCGCTTACTGCGCCAGGATCCAGTCCACGAGGTTCTTGATCTGCGCCTCGTCGTGCGGCGGCGAGGTCTTGACGATCTTGTGCTCTTCTTCGTGGCCGTCGGGGAACTTGGCCTTCTCGCCGGAGGTGATGTGGTGAATCAGCTTTTCCTCGGCATCGGGCTTGCCCTTGAGCTTCTCGGCGACCTTGTGATACGCCGGACCGTCCTTGTCCTTGTCGATGGCGTGGCACTTGAAGCAGTTGTTCTGCTTGGCCAGTTGCCGCGCGGCATCGGCATCGACGGCCGACGCCGCGGTGGAAAAGGCCATCGCGGCGACGGCGGCGACGGCGACGGAAAGGCTGACGCGATAATTCATGCTTCGTTGCTCCTGGGTAGTCGTGAAACCATAAGATCGTTACTTGGCGACATTGCCGACAAACGTGTTTTCGACCAGCGGCTTGGCGTCGGCCTGCACCACATGGCAGGTCACGCACTGCCAGCGGACCATGTTGACGGCCGGGGTGCCGTCCTCTTCCTTGCGCGTCTTGGAGAAATGGCTGTCGCCCATGCGCGGCATCTTCTTGCCCTTGAACTCGTCGGTGATATGGCAGTCCATGCAGTCGTTTTCATCGAGCGTGATCGGCAGGTACTTCTCGATCGCGTGCGGAATCAGCGGCGGCTGCGTGCTGAAGGTGCGCTTGATGAGTTCCGGCGAGCCCGTTCCCGGCGCGCGCTCCGAATATTGCTTGGTGTCCGGCGCCTGGTCGGCGGCGGCGACGTCGCTGCCGCGCATGAAGGCGACCGGCGCTGTGGAGGAACAGCCGGCGAGGGTGATCAGCAGCGTGGCGATAAGGATGGTGTGCTTCATGATGCGCTCCCCTTGGAGAAAGACTCGTTATTCATTTCGACGCCGTTTGGCGGGCGCCGAGCGAAGGTGAAACTGCTTGCTGGAACCGCGTGCCGAAGGCGAACACGTCCTTGGCGCAGACATCGATGCAGCGGCCGCAATTCGTGCATTGCGGCGAAAGGACGACCGGGCTGGCAGCGCTGTCCTTGAGTGGCGTCCGGATGACCAGCGGCTCGGGGCAGACGACGAAGCAGTCGTTGCAATCGTCGCAGGCGGCGCGCCGCGTCGCGGCGACGCGCAGCATGGCGAAGCGGCCGAGCAGGCTGTAGAAGGCGCCGACCGGGCACAGATGGCCGCACCAGCCGCGCGGCACGACGCACAGGTCGAACAGGAACACGCCCAGCACCGCGGTCCACGCCAGGCCGATGCCGAAGAACAGGCCGCGATGGAACAGCGACACCGGATTGACGAGTTCCCAGGCGATGCTGCCGCTGGCGAGCGCGAGCAGCAGCGTCAGGCCGAGGATCCAGAAGCGCGCCTGGCGCGAGACGTGGGCGCCGCCCTTGATGCCGAGGCGGCCGCGCAGCCAGGCCGCGAAGTCGGTGACGGGATTGAGCGGGCAGACCCAGGCGCAGAACGAGCGGCCGCCGACGAGGAAGTAGAACGCCGCGACGATGGCGGCGCCGACGAGCGCCTGCTTCTCCGGGACGTGCCCGGCGAATAGGCTTTGCAGCAGCACGTAGGGATCGGCCAGCGGCAGCAGGTCGAGCGTGTAGCTGTAGTTGAGATTGCCCTTGACGATCCACAGGCCGAACCAGGGTCCGGCGAGGAATAGGGCGAGGATCGCCGCCTGCGCGACGCGCCGCAGGATCAGCCACCGGTTTGCCCGCCGCCTCTTGCCGGCCATGCCAATGGCATTCATCGCGGCGCCTTGCCCGAAAGCCGGTCGGCGAGCCCGCCGCCGGGAATGTTCGGCGGCACGCCGCCCGGCGGCGCGGCGTTGGCGCCGGGATTGGGCACGGCGAGCCCGTCGACGCCCTGGCCGGCCGGCGGCGCCGCCGTCGACAAGCCCTTGCCGTTCTCGTACTGGACGCCTTCGGGCAGGTTGTAGCGGTGCGCCGCGTCCGGCGCGACGAGGCTGCCGCCGGCCTTGTCCTTCTCTTCCCAGCCGATGCGGTACTGGCTGCCGAGTTGCCCCTTGGCCATCTGCAGCGGGAAGACCTTGATCGCCGATTCCTGCAGCACGCAGCTCGCCTCGCACTTGCCGCAGCCGGTGCAGGCATCGGCATGGACGACGGGCTCGAAGATGGTGTGGTGCCCGGTGCGCTCGTTGTGGTGCTGCTCCAGCGTTATGGCGCGGTCGAGCAGCGGGCAGACGCGGTAGCAGACGTCGCAGCGCAGGCCGAGGAAGTTCAGGCAGGTCTCGTGATCGACGAGCACCGCCAGCCCCATGCGCGCCTTGGCGATGTCGGTGAGCGCGTGGTCGAGCGCCCCGGTCGGGCAGGCCTTGACGCACGGAATCTTCTCGCACATTTCGCAGGCGCCGCGGCGGGCGACGAAATAAGGCGTGCCCGTGGCGATGGCCTGCTCGGGTTTCGCCAGCGCCAGGATCTGCGGCGGGCAGTCGCGCACGCACAGGCCGCAGCGGACGCATGCGCCGAGAAACTCCTGCTCCGAGCCGGCGCCGGGCGGCCGGAAGACCGTCGGCGGCAAGGCCTTCGCCTGCTTGACGTAGAGGCCGAGACCGAGTCCCAGCAGGCCGACGCCGCAGGCCATGCGTGCGGTGTCGACCAGGAACTGGCGGCGAGCGGCGGGAGCGTTCATGGCTGCATGGAATGCCTGGCAGGGGCGGCGGCGCGGCGCGGCGGCAGGCGTCGATCGCCTGTGGTTGTCGCCGCGCCCGCGTCGCGCTGTCGTTGCGGCCTCAGGCCTTCACCACCTTGCAGGCGCATTTCTTGAAATCGGTCTCTTTCGAGATCGGGCAAGTGGCATCCAGCGTCAGCTTGTTCACCAGGCGCATCTCGTCGAAGAACGGAATGAATACCAGGCCCCGCGGCGGCTTGTTGCGGCCGCTGGTCTCGACGCGCGTCGAAATCTCGCCGCGCCGGGTGGCGACCTTGACGGTGTCGCCGCGCGCCAGGCCGCGCTGCTTCGCATCTTCCGGATGCATGTAGATCCAGGCGTCCGGCATGGCGCGGTAGAGCTCGGGCACGCGCCGCGTCATGGTGCCGGTATGCCAGTGCTCGAGCACGCGGCCGGTGCACAGCCAGAGGTCGTAGTCCTTGTCCGGCTGCTCGGCGGCCGGCTGCCAGGGCAGGGCGAAGATCACCGCCCTGCCGTCGGGCTTGCCGTAGAAGCGCAGGTTTTCGCCTTTCTTGACGTACGGGTCGTAGCCCTCGCGGAAGCGCCACAGGGTTTCCTTGCCGTCCACCACCGGCCAGCGCAGGCCGCGCGCCTTGTGGTAGCTGTCGAACGGCGCGAGGTCGTGGCCGTGGCCGCGGCCGAAGTTCGCATACTCCTCGAACAGTCCTTTTTGCAGGTAGTAGCCGAGCTCCTTCGATTCGTCGTTGTCGAAGCCGGCGTAGGTGTCCGAGAGCGGGAACTTGTTGACCTGGCCGTTGGCATAGAGCACGTCGTAGAGCGTCTTGCCCTTGTGCTCGGGCATCTTGGCGATGAGTTCGGCCGGCCAGACTTCCTCGACCTTGAAGCGCTTGGAAAATTCGACGTACTGCCACAGGTCCGACTTGGCCTCGCCCGGCGCGCGCACCTGCTGGCGCCAGAACTGGGTGCGGCGCTCGGCGTTGCCGAAGGCGCCTTCCTTTTCCATCCACATCGCCGCGGGCAGGATGAGGTCGGCCGCCATCGCCGTCACGGTCGGGTAGCAGTCGGAAACGACGACGAAGTTCTCCGGATTGCGAAAGCCCGGATAAGTCTCGCCGTTGATGTTCGGACCGGCCTGCATGTTGTTGCTGGTGCTGGTCCAGTAGAAGTTGAGCTTGCCGTCCTTGAGCATGCGGCTTTGCAGCACGGCGTGGTAGCCGGGCTTCGGCGGAATCGTGCCGGGCGGCAGCTTCCAGTGCGTCTCGGCGATCTCGCGGTGCTTGGGATTCATCACCACCAGGTCGGCCGGCAGGCGGTGGGCGAAAGTGCCGACTTCGCGCGCCGTGCCGCAGGCCGACGGCTGTCCGGTCAGCGAGAACGGCCCGTTGCCCGGCTCGGAGATTTTGCCGACCAGCAGATGCACGTTGTAGATCATGTTGTTCGCCCAGCTGCCGCGGCTGTGCTGGTTGAAGCCCATGGTCCATAGCGACATGACCTTGGTCTTGGGATCGGCATAGGTCTTCGCCAGCGCTTCGAGCTTGTCTTTCGGCACGCCGGAGATTTCGTGCGCTTTGTCCAGCGTGTATTCGGCGACGAAAGCCTTGAAGTCGTCGAAGCTGATCGGCGTCGCATTGTTTGGGTCGCCCTTGGGCTTGCCGTCGGCGCCGTCGTAGCCGTTGTTGCCGGCGGCCAGTTCCAGCGGGTGGTTGGGACGCAGGCCGTAGCCGATGTCGGTGACGCCCTTGGCGAAGTTCACGTGCTTCTTGACGAAGTCCTCGTTGACCGCGCCGTTCTGGATGATGTAGTTGCAGATGTAGTTGAGGATCGCCAGGTCGGACTGCGGCTTGAAGATCAGTTCGGCGTCGGCCTGTTCGCTGCTGCGATGGCTGAACGTCGACAGCACGTTGATGCGCACGTGCTTGGCGGTCAGTCGCCGGTCGGTGATGCGCGACCACAGGATCGGGTGCATCTCGGCCATGTTCGAGCCCCACAGCACGAAGGCGTCGGCCTGTTCCATGTCGTCGTAGCAGCCCATCGGCTCGTCGATGCCGAAGGTGCGCATGAAGCCGGCGACGGCAGAGGCCATGCAGTGGCGCGCGTTGGGGTCGAGGTTGTTGGAGCGCAAGCCGGCCTTCATCAGCTTGGAGGCGGCATAGCCTTCCCAGATCGTCCATTGGCCCGAGCCGTACATGCCGACGGCGGTCGGGCCCTTGGCCTTGAGCGTCGCCTTGCACTTGGCGGCCATGAGGTCGAAGGCCTCGTTCCACGACACCGGCTTGAACTCGCCGTCCTTGGCGTACTTGCCGTCCTTCATGCGCAGCAGCGGCTGCGTCAGCCGGTCCTTGCCGTACATGATCTTCGCCAGGAAGTAGCCCTTGATGCAGTTGAGGCCCTTGTTGACCGGCGCATCGGGATCGCCCTGCGTGGCGACGACGCGGCCGTCCTTGACGCCGACCAGCACGCCGCAGCCGGTGCCGCAGAAGCGGCACGCGCCCTTGTCCCAGCGCACGCCGTCCTTGACGTTGGATTGGGCGATGGCGAGCGCGCCCGGCACCACCATTCCCGCTGCACCGGCGGCTGCCGCCACCGCATTCGCCTTGATGAAATCCCGCCGTGTCAGTTTCATTGCAGAGCTCCCTATTTGTTGCGGCATGGCTTGAACGTCAGCTTCCACTCAGCTCGCCGTCTGGATCGGATTCGAAATGGGAATACACGAGTGCTGCGGAGAGCACTCCGTCGAGGCGCTGGATGGCTTCGAAGATGTCGGCCGTCTCGCGGTCGCCGGCGCTCTCGATGCTGACGATCAGCCGGCCTTCGTCGGACGCCGCATGAACCTCGACGCCGTCGATGCTTTCGAGGTGGCCCCGAAGGTGTTTCATGCCAGCTGCGTGGGCATGGATGATGGCGCTGGAAATGTTCATTTGCCGGCCGTTCGATTGTCACGAGACAGTCGGCATGCTAGGCGCGGCCAGGCTAAAGAAAATTGATGACCATCAACTTTCCGAAATGTCGAGTGGATTGCTCGGGTATCTGCGCGGTTTGCGCCGGCACATCCGCGCGGCGCCGTGCCGTGGCGGCAGGCGAAAACGGCCGCCCTGGCGGGCGGCCGCTAATGACAAATGGGTGTCGTCAGTTCTTCGGTGCCGCCGGTGCCTTGGCGCCGCGCTTGGCCGTGTGCTCGCGCAGGCATTGACGGTACTCGGGACCGACCTTGTCCTTGCAGGTGAGCTTCGCCTGTTCGACGGCGGCGCAGCGTTCGGGATTGCGCGCCTTGCTGCAGTCCATCGGCGGCATGGCATCCATGATGCATTTGCGCTTGTTGGCTGCGGGGGTGTCCTTGCAGGCTTCCTTGGCCTTCTGCAAGGCTTCGCAGCGCGCCGGGTCGCGCGCCTTGCCGCAGGGGGCGAGCACCGGCGGGTTCGCGGCTTGCGGCGTCGCGGCGCCGGGGCCGGCTTGCGCACTGCTGCCGAGGGAAATCAGGGCGGCGGCAAGGCCGCCGAGCAAGAGATGGAGACGCGGTTTCATGATGGGATCCTCGTTAAATTGCTGCCTTATGATAACGCGCGAAGAATGGGCTATATTCAAGGGCTGCAAATATCGGGACCGCGCCAGGATCATGGTCAAAGCGAACGAATCCGTCCCCGGCAAGAGGCGTCTCTCGCTGCCGGAAATCGTCGATGCGCTGGCCGCCGACGGCCTGGTGCCGGCAGCCGATGCCGCAAAGTTCAAGCAGGAGCGCCGTTACTTCAAGGGCGACATCCACCCGCTGGCGGTCATCGCCGAGCAGCGCTGGAAGTCGGCGCTGCCGCCGCACCGCACGCTCGACCTCGAAACCCTGACGCAGTGGCTGGCGCAATGGTCGGGCCTCGACTACTTCCATATCGATCCCCTGAAGATCAACTTCACGGCGGTCACCGATGTCATGTCGAATGCCTATGCGACGCGCTTTCGCATCCTGCCGGTCGAAGTCAAGCCGAACGAAGTCACCATCGCCACGGCCGAGCCCTTCGACGGTTCCTGGGAGGTCGAGCTCAAGCCCATCCTGCGCAAGGAGATTCGCCGCGTCATCAGCAACCCGGACGACATCGCGCGCTATCAGGTCGAGTTCTACAACCTGGCGAAGTCGGTCAAGGGCGCGCTGGGCCGCGGCGACGTCGGCGGCGCGGGCGTGTCCAATTTCGAGCAGCTGGTCGAGCTCGGCCGCGGCAAGAGTTCGATCGACGCCAACGACCAGCATGTCGTGCTCATCGTCGACTGGCTCTGGCAGTATGCCTTCGAGCAGCGCGCTTCCGACATTCACGTCGAGCCGCGGCGCGACCTCGGCATCGTGCGCTTTCGCATCGACGGCGTGCTGCACCAGGTCTACCAGATTCCGATGTCGGTGCTGAACGCCATGACCAGCCGCATCAAGATCCTCGGCCGCATGGACGTGGTCGAGAAGCGCCGCCCGCAGGACGGCCGCATCAAGACGCGCACGCCGGAAGGGCAGGAGGTCGAGCTGCGCCTGTCGACGCTGCCGACGGCCTTCGGCGAGAAGCTGGTGATGCGGATCTTCGACCCCGAGGTGCTGGTGCGCGATTTCACCGACCTCGGCTTCGGCGAAGACGATCGCAGCCGCTGGCGGCAGATGACGGCCCAGCCCAACGGCATCATTCTCGTCACCGGCCCGACCGGCTCGGGCAAGACGACGACGCTCTACACCACGCTCAAGCAGCTCGCCACGCCCGAGGTCAACGTGTGCACGCTCGAGGACCCGATCGAAATGATCGAGCCGGCGTTCAACCAGGTGCAGGTGCAGTCCGAGATCGGCATGACTTTCGCCGAAGGCATCCGCGCGCTGATGCGCCAGGATCCGGACATCATCATGGTCGGCGAAATCCGCGACCTCGAAACCGCCGACATGGCGATTCAGGCGGCGCTCACCGGTCACCTCGTTCTATCCACTTTGCATACCAACGACGCGCCGTCGGCGATCACGCGCCTGCTCGATCTCGGCGTGCCGGCCTATCTGCTGCAGTCGACGCTGCTCGGGGTGATGGCGCAGCGCCTGGTGCGCACGCTCTGCCCCAAGTGCAAGAAGGCGGGCGGCCTGCGCGTCGCCGACGAGGAGGCATGGAACGGGCTGGTGGCGCCGTGGAAGACCAACAAGCCGGCGACGCTCTACCATCCGGCGGGCTGCCTCGATTGCCGCATGACCGGCTACCAGGGGCGCGTCGGCCTCTACGAAATCCTGCTCATGAGCCCGGAGGTGAGGAAGACGGTGACGGGCCACACCGACCTCGGCAAGCTCAAGGAAGTCGCGCTGCGCGAAGGCATGCAGCCGCTGCGCATTTCCGGCGCCAGGAAGATCGGCGCCGGGCTGACGACCATCGACGAAGTGGTCAAGGTCGCGCCGCCGGCGCAGACTTGAAGCCTCTTCAAAGCGTTCTGCAAGGATGAAACCATGGCCGCCGCGATCATCTTTGAGCAACTGTTCGACGAGCGCTCGTCCACGCTGACGTACATCGTCGGCGACGTCGCCAGCGGCGAGGCGCTGATCATCGATCCGGTCGATCACCAGATCGAGCGCGACCTGGCCGTGTTGGCAAGCCGCGGCCTCACGCTGCGCTACACCGTGGAAACGCACGCCCACGCCGATCACGTGACGTCGGCCGGCCTGCTCCGGCAGCGCACCGGCGCGCTGGCGGCGGCGCCGTTCCATTGCGGCGTGGCGCCGGCCGACCTCCATCTCGAGGAAGGAGTCGTCATCTCGATCGGCGGCGAAACGCTGAAAACGATCGAGACGCCGGGCCATACGGCGGGGAGCGTTTGCTACCTGTGGCGCGACGCCGTATTTACCGGCGACACCCTGTTCATCGGCGGCTGCGGCCGCACCGACTTTCAGGGCGGCAGCGCCGGCGATCTCTACGACAGCGTCATCACCCGGCTGTTCTCCCTGCCCGACGCCACGCGCGTCTATCCGGGGCACGACTACCAGGGCCGCCGCGTGTCGACCATCGGCGTGGAAAAGCGCACCAATCCACGCTTTGCCGGCAAGAGCCGCGACGAATTCATCGCCTTGATGAATGGCCTCCACTTGCCCAAGCCGGCGCTGATGGACGTGGCCGTTCCCGCCAACCGCAACCTGGGACTGCCGCCGGGCGACTGACGGCAGGCCCGGCGAGGGCTAGCGCGGCAGCCGCAAGGCAAAGACGGCGCCGTCCTGGTTGGCGAGCGCGACGTCGCCGCGCACGCCGGCGCTTTCATGCAGTCGCGCGATGCGCTTGGCGAGGCGCAGTCCCAGGCCGGTGCCCTCGCGCGTGACGGCCGCGGCGTAGCCGCCGTCGGCGAGCACGCTGGCGGGATAGCCGGGGCCGTCGTCGCGCACGCAAAATTCGACCTGCCCGCTGCGTTCGCCGACGCTGATCATGATCCGGCTGCGGGCATGGCGCATGGCGTTCTGCAAGGCGTTGGCGAGCACCATGCGTACCAGGGTTTCATCGTAGAAGGCGAGCGTCGGCGCCGCGCCGCAATCTGTTTCGATGGCTATTCCGCCCATGCCGCCGGCTTCGTGGGCCAGCTCGTCGACGAGATCCGCCGGCGCGTGGGCATCGACGTTGGGCGTCAGGATGCCGTTTTCCGACTTGTAGAAAGCGAGCAGCTGCGTCAGGGTGGCGGCGGCCTCGAGGGCCGTGCGCACGGTGTCCTTGTCGCCGCGACGCTCGGCCTTGCCGGCGAGTTCGGCCAGCCGATTCTTGACGTCGTGGATGGTGAGGGCGGCGATTTCAGGGAAGCTCATGCGCTGGCGGCCGGCCGGTACTTCGCCTGGATCTTCACCATCAGGTCGCTGATGTCGGCGAGCTTGGGATGGCGGCTGTTCTTGCCCACGACGGCTTGCTGCAGGAGTTGCGCTTCGCGCAGCTTGGCGGCGTCGAGCCCGTTCATGAAGACGTCCAGCAGCAGACAGTAGGCGGCATTGGCGACGATCTGCAGGTTGTCGGGCAAGCGGGCGGCCGCGGCGGTCAGCATCTGCGAAGCGACGGCGAACTCGCCGGCCTTGGCTTTTTCCACCGCCGAATTGTTCAGCCGGATGATCTCCTTGATGCTCGATTCGATCAGTTGCCGGGAGAGCTCCTCGCTGCCGTGCTGCTTGAGGATGCTCGAGACGCGGCCGTGGACGGCGGTCGCTTCGGGATTGTTCTGGATGACGTCCTTGAACAGCGCGAGGGCCTCGTCCTGGCGGTCGTTCGCCAGGCAGGCCTTGGCAATCGCCAGGGCGGTGGCCGCCGGCAGCGCCGCGGTGCCGCCCGCCAGCGCCCGCTCGAGAGCCTGCTGCGCCAGGGCGGGATTGCCGGCCTTCTGCTGCGTCACGGCTTCGACGGCGGCGAGCAGCCTGACGTCGCCCGACTCCTTGAAGCTGGTCTTGGCTTCCTCCAGCACCGCCACGGCCTTGCCCGTTTCGCCGATCTCGGCGAGCGCGTTGCCGAGCTTGGCATAGTCGGCCGAGTTGCGCAAAGGCGAGTTGCGCGTCTTGCGCACGACGATGCTCAAGGCCTGCTCGACGCGGCCGAAATCGGCGGCGTCCTCGGCAATGCCGGCAATCGAGCGGTGCCGCGCCAGGGAATTCGGCGACACGTTGCAGGCGCTGTCGAGCACCTTCAGGGCTTCCTCGCTGCGGCCCTCTTCCAGGTGGATGCGGCCGAGCATGTCGTAGGCGGAAAGGAAGCTGGGGCTGTCGGCGATGATGTCGGCCAGCAGCGCTTTCGCCTCATCGCCGGCGCCGATGCTTCGCAAGGCGCGGGCCAGCCCGAGCTTGGCCCAGGGCATCGGCCGCAGCGCCAGCGCCTGCTGGTAGAAGTCGCGCGCCGCTTCGAACTGCCCGGACATGACAAGGGCATTGCCCTTGATGCGCATGGCGTCGATCAGGTACTTGTCCTTGGCGGCGATGATCTCGTCGCAGGCGACGATCATCTCCTGCCAGCGTCCCTGGTCCTGGAGCTTGTCGATTGCCGCCAGGCGGGCCTTCTTCTCCAGCAGCCGCTCGAAGCGGGAATGCAGGGTGTCGGCGGTGAACGGCTTGATCAGGTAGTCGTCCGGCAGGCACTCGGCGGCAGTAATCACGCCTTCGTAGCCGGTTTCGGCGGTGACCATGATGAACAGCGTGGCCCGGCTGATCATGTTGGTGCTGCGCAGGAATTCGAGGAACTGCTGGCCGTCGGTGCCGCCGCCCAGGTAGTAGTCGCAAAGGATGATGTCGAAGCGGGTCTTCTTCAACTGCTCGATGGCGTCGCGGATGTTGCCGGCGACGCCGACCTTCTCGATCGCCAGGGACGCGACCTGGCTGCGCAGCGTGCTGCGCATGTCGGGCATGTCGTCGATGATGAGCAGGCGCTTGTCGCTGTATGAGGCGGGATAGGCCATTAGAACTCACGGTGCGGAGGGAAGGCCGGACCGGTCGCGCATGAGGGGTGCGGCGTGCTGGGCGTCATGCGTTTGTCGTTTCCTCGGTGGGCGGTGGTTGAAGAATATACGTTCATCGCGCGATTGCGAAGGGCGATTACAAGGGTTTGGTGGCGCCGGCCCGCAGCGCCTGGATCAGTTGTTCGCGCCAGTCCCGGACGACTTCGTCGGCCAGCTCGGGCGGCGGGCCGGCGCGCTGCTCGGCGAAGTCGCCGTAGATCATGCCGAGCAGCTTGCCCTCATGCACCAGCGCCAGCATCGTGAAGGAGCGCGCGCCGACGAATTCCCTGTACCAGTCGGGCACCAGCTTGGCATATGCGGGCAGATTCACGTCGGCAATGAAGGCATCGATCTTGCGCGCCATGATGGCCCGGAACAGGTCCGGCTTGGGCCCGCGGCAGCGAAACTTGCTGGTGACTTGCACCGCGCTGCGGCCGACGCCGGCGATCGCCGTCAGTCCCGCGGCGCCGTCGGGCAGGCACATCAGGGTGCGATCGAAATTGCACTTGTCGTGGATCGTGCGCAGCCCCTGCTGAATCACTTCGACCGGCGTGCGCCCGCCGACGCTGTTGCTCTGCCGCGTCAAGCTGTCGCCCGCGGCGAGGAGGTCGAGCACCCGCTCGGAAGCCTTGCGCAAGAGGGCCTGCGCATGGGCGACGTCGCAGGGGAACGCCATGTCGGCAAGCACGGCATCGGTGTTCGCCAGGCATCCTGCTATCCATTCGCCGACCTCGTCTTCCTTGAGATGCAGGGCCAGGCGGAAGAATTCGACATGCTGCGCAATCGCGCTGCGTTCGCGATTTTCGGGCAGCCGGAACAGCGCGTCCGTGATCTTGTGGCAAAACGACGAGCACAGCTGCTGCCAGGTCAGCGCATTGACGACGGCGCGCGGCGGCGCCTTGCCGTCGTCGGGCGCGAGGCTGGCCTGCAGCACGTCGGCCAGGGACCAGTGGCGCGCGATCGCGGCGCCGATTTCGGCGAAGCTCATGCCCAGCGTCCGCAGCACGGCTTCGTCTTCGGCCAGGTTCTCGTCGGCCTGCAGCGCACGCACGAGTTCGACTTCCTCGTAGAGGTAATACGTGGCCATCATGCGCCCGAGATTCTGCATGAGGCCGCACACCTGCGCCTCCTGGGCGTTGAAGCGCGGCGCGTTGAGGCGCGTGATTTCATAGCAGAGGCTGCCGCAGAAATAGGCGGCGACGATCTCCGCGTGCAGCAGCTTCGACTGCGGCCGGCTGGACAACGAGTCGAGCAAGGCCAGCGACAGCGCGACGGACTTCACCGTGTTCAGCCCCAGGATCACCAAAGCCTGGTCGATGGTCGAGATGTTGCGGCCGCCGCGTGCGTTGCGGCTGGAATTCGCGATGCGCAGGAGCTTGGCGGTGAGCGCCGCGTCGCGCAGGATGGCCGCGGTGATTTCGCGCGGGCCGCCCTCCTGATCGTCGCCAAGGCTGCTGATGAGCCTGACTGATGCGCCGAGCCCGGCGAAGCCCGGGCTGCCATCCATTCGTTCCAGCAGTCTGGCGATAATGGATCGATCTTGGTTTTCCATGACTCGTGCCGCGTTATGCATATTGCATCGATACCCTCAGGCGGAACCGTTCGCGCCGGTGCCCGGCGACATGCCCCGCTCGGCACGGCGGGCACGAATCGCAAGGGCTGCGCGACTGATCCGATGTCGAAGTATATTTCTTTGGTACGGCCGTTGCATCATCTCTGCGCCGCCGCCGTGCCGATTGCCGCAATGGCCGGCACGCGCTGCCGGCCATTGCTTCAGCGCGATGAAACGCTCAGTGAAACGCTCATCAGGCGCCATCGCGGCAGGGAGCGCCGCGACGCTTGGGCGTACGGCATTGTCCGCATCAAGGCAGTTTCTTGACGATGCGTTCCATCTCGGTTTCATCAAAGGCGCGCATCGATTGCGTGCGAACATTGCCCTGCATCCCCAGCGCCAGGCCGAGCCGCGTGAGCGTTTCGTCGTCGGGGGCCTCGACGGTCGTTACCAGGTCATAGGGCCCGAGCGTCCAGTGGATGCTGAGCACCTTGGCGCCCATGCCATGGGCCGCGTCCGCGAACTTGCGCGCCCGGTTCACCGTATCCTTGGCGCTGCGGATGCCTTGGTCCGTAAAGTTTGCCAGCACGATATACCTTGCCATTTCGGTCTCCTCACGTGCCTGGACTAAAGGCGGAGCGCGGCAGTGGGCACGTTCAAAGCCTGCCCGTGAATCAATGACCATGCCCGCTTCACGGCAACTTCTCGGTCGCCAGGAGGTTGGCTTGGGTATTGAGTCGTTTCTTGCCCGCGCGTTCCGTCAATGGCATCGCGGCGGATCGCCGGATGGCGAATTAGTAGCGCTGGCCGCTCGCGCCGACGAACGGCGGCAGGCGTCCGACCAGTTCTTCCAGCATCGTCAGTTCGGCGTCCGTGTGGTTGATGACGGTGGCGGGCACCATCGACTTCGGCATCGCCGGATCGGCGTGGATATACATCGGGTGGTCGTGGTGGCGGGTGCGGATGGTTTCGCGCTGCTGCGGCGCCGCGCTCGGCACGACGTCGGCCTCGCCGTAGCACAGGCAGAAATAGGTGCGGCCGTCCGTCTCCTCGATGTAGCAGCCGGTGCCGCGAATGCCGATGACGGCGGTCGATACGGTGATGCGCTTGTCGCCGCGGCCGAAGACGGACAGCAGCTTGCCGCTGACGACGCGCATGAAGTCCGTCGCGGCGTCGCTGCCGAAGCGCACCAGCGACGCTTCGCGCTGCAGGAAGGCATCCTGGCCGATCACGTACACGGCCTCGGCGCCGGCGCCGCTGGCGACCGTGTCGCCGGGCTCGACGAGCTGACCGACGCGCGCCGGCCGGTCGTTGACCAAGACTTCGCCGCGCACGCGGCGCAGGCCCGGTACGGCCGGGCTGGCGCCGGCCGCGAGCGCGCGCTGCAGCAGCCCGTCGAGGCCGCCGGCGGCGAGGGCGCGCAAGAGGCTGCGGCGGCTCGTGCGCAGGAACATGTCGGGCCTCAGTGGTTGAGCTGGCGCATGCCGCGCTCGAGGCCGTCGAG
Source organism: Rhodocyclaceae bacterium (assembly GCA_028713915.1). Classification (GTDB taxonomy): domain Bacteria; phylum Pseudomonadota; class Gammaproteobacteria; order Burkholderiales; family Rhodocyclaceae; genus Nitricoxidireducens. The sequence goes on from JAQTNK010000034.1 coordinate 21,521, forward strand.
CGTCAGCGGGAACATGCGCCGGCCGAAGATGTCGCGCACGATCTGGATCGACTGGCGGTAGTCCCACAGACGCTCGGGCTCGGGATTGAGCCAGATCGCCGCCGCGTAGGCGTCGAGCAGGCGCTTGAGCCAGACGGCGCCGGCCTCGGCATTGCTGTATTCGACGGCGCCGCCGGGATGGATGATCTCGTAGGGGCTCATGGTGGCGTCGCCGACCACGATCAGCTTGTAGTCCGCGCCGTACTTGTGCAGGACATCCGGGAGCGGAATGCGTTCGTCATGGCGGCGGCGGTTGTCGCGCCAGACGTGATCGTAGACGCAGTTGTGGAAATAGAAGTACTCGAGGTGCTTGAGTTCGCTCTTGGCGGCGGAGAAGAGTTCCTCGCAGATCTTGACGTGGTCGTCCATCGAGCCGCCGACGTCGAGGAACAGCAGGACCTTGACCTTGTTGTGGCGCTCCGGCCGCAGGTGCAGGTCGAGCCAGCCGCCATTCTTCGCCGTGCCGGCGATGGTGCCGTCGAGATCGAGTTCCTCCGCCGCGCCTTCGCGCGCGAAGCGGCGCAGGCGGCGCAGCGCGACCTTGATGTTGCGCGTGCCGAGTTCCACCGTGTCGTCGAGGTTGCGGAATTCGCGCTTGGCCCAGACCTTGACCGCGGTGCGGTGGCCGGCCGATTCGCCGCCGACGCGGATGCCTTCGGGGTGATAGCCGGCGTTGCCGTAGGGACTGGTGCCGCCGCTGCCGATCCACTTGCTGCCGCCCTGGTGGCGCTCGGTCTGCTCCGCCAGGCGCTGCTTGAGCTGCGCCATGAGCTTGTCCCAGCCGAGCTTCTCGAGCTTGGCCATTTCCTCCGGCGTCAGGTGCTTTTTCGTCAGCGCGCGCAGCCATTCTTCGGGAATCTCCGCGTCCAGGCCGGGGATGCTGTCGACGCCCTTGAAGTATTCGCCGAAGGCGCGATCGAATCGGTCGTACTGGGTTTCGTCCTTGACGAGGCAGGTGCGCGCGAGGACGTAGAAGTCGTCGACGCTGTGGCCGGCGACATGCCGGCGCAAGGCTTCGAGCAGCGTCAGGAATTCCGTGGTGGAAGCCGGCAGCCTGGCGCGCTTGAGATGGAGGAAGAAGTCGATGAGCATGGGTGCCGCTCGGGACCTTCAGACATCGACGGCCAGCGGCGTGGCCTCGAACACCGTGACGCGGTTGCGGCCGTCGTGCTTGGCGAGGTAGAGGGCAAGGTCGGCGCTTTGCGTGAGTTCCTCGGCGCTGTGGCCGTGGTTCGGATAGGCGGCCACACCCAGGGAAATCGTCGTTTGCAAGGCCAGTTCGCCGTGCTGCACGGTCAGTCCGGCGAAATGCGCGCGCCAGGTTTCGGCGCGGTCGCGCGCCGCTTCCAGCGACATGTGCGGCAGCAGCACGAGGAACTCCTCGCCGCCGTAGCGGCAGGCGACGTCCTCGGTGCGCGTGTCGGCGCGCAGCAGTTCGCCCATGGCGACGAGCACCTGGTCGCCGGCCTGGTGGCCGTAGGTGTCGTTGAGGCGCTTGAAGTGGTCGACGTCGATCATGACCAGCGCCAGCGAATGGCCTTCGCGCTTGGCGCGGGCGATCTCGCGCTCGAGGGTTTCGTCGAGGTAGCGGCGGTTGTAGAGGCCGGTGAGGCCGTCGCGCACGGCCATCTCCTCGAGCGTGGCATGCAGCGCGCGGATTTCGTCGAGCTGGCTTTGCAGCTTGAGGTTGGCATCGCGCAGGGCCTCTTCGGCCAGCTTGCGTTCGGTGACGTCCTCGGAGAACACGGCGACGTGGTGCACCCTGCCGTCGTCGCCGTCGACCGGGACGATGGTGTTGTGCAGGCGCCTGCCGGCGCGTTCGTCGTCGTGGATGACGATGCGGCGCTCGCGTATCGCCTGGTCCACCGCGGCGCGGCGGCCGTCGCCGGCGGCCATCGTCGACAAGGCGTACATGTTGCACCCGGCGATGGTCGCCGGCGTGCCGCCGAAGCGCGCGGCGCCCGCGCTGTTGATCAGGAGGATCGTGCCGTCGTGGTCGATCAGCGCGGCGAAGCTCTGCGTGGCGTCGAGCAGCGCGGCGATGTTGCGGCGCGCGGTGCCGAGTTCCAGCGCGGTCGCCGTGCGTTCGTCGATTTCCTTGCTGAGCCGGATATTCAGGGCGATGAAGCGCCAGGTCACGGCGCCGGCGATCAGCAGCACCAGCGCGGCGGCCACGAAGCCCGGCAGGACCCAGGGCGGCAGCGGCCGCGGCCCGGGTGTCCACATCAGTCCGTCGATCGAGAAGTCCGCCGGCAGCATGCCGAGTTCGGCATAGGTCTCGGCGATGTGCTGCCAGCGGCCCGGCAGCATGTGGCCGATGTCGACGAGGTCGGCCTGCATCAGGCGCGCCATTTCGCGGGCCTCGAACAGCAGGTGGGCGCGCGAGTGGCGGCTGCTGTACTTGGCGAGAATCAGGTCGGCGATCTCCTCGGGGTGCTGCATGGCGTAGCGCCAGCCGCGCAGCGAGGCTTCGCGGAAAGCGGCGACGCGCTCCGGCCGGCTGCGCAGCAACGCATCGGTGGTGAACAGGGTGTCGCCGTAGAAGTCGATGCCGCTGGAGCGCGGCGTGAAGACGTGATAAGGGAACTTTGCCTGCTGCAGCGCGAAGGGCTCGTCGGTGACGTAGCCCGACAGCGCATCGGTCTTGCCGGCGACGAGGTCGCCGGCATCGAAGCTGTGCGGCAGCGCCTGAAAGGCGGCAACGCCTTCGCGCTTCAGGTAGGCGTAGAGCTCCGTTTCGTGCGGCATCAGCATGATGCGCTTGGCGGCGAGGTCCTGGATGGTCTCGATGCTGCTGTCCTGGCGCGCCAGCAGCACCAGCGGCGAGTGCTGCAGGATCGTCGCCAGGGCCACCACCGGATCGCCCTGGGCGCGGCGCAGCGCGAGTTCCGACGCGCCGACGCCGAAGGCGGCCTTGCCCTTGAGCACGATGTCGATCGGATCGGTCTTGCCGTCGGCCTCGAGCAGCCGCACGTCGAAGCCGGCGTCGCGGTAATAGCCCTGCTCGATGGCGGCGTAATAGCCGGCGAACTGGAACTGGTGCTTCCAGTTGAGCTGGAGCGCGACCTTGTCGAGGGCGGCGGCGGGCAGCGCCAGGAACAGCAGGCCGAGGAGGGCGAGGCGGCGCATCAGCGGTTGTGCTTGGCCATGAGCACCAGGCGCTCGAAGAGATGCATGTCCTGCTCGTTCTTGAGCAGGGCGCCGTGCAGCGGCGGCACGATGGCCTTGCGGTCCTGCGCGTGCAGCGCTTCCGGCGGAATGTCCTCGGCCACCAGCAGCTTGAGCCAGTCGAGCAGTTCCGAGGTCGTCGGCTTCTTCTTCAGTCCCGGCACGTCGCGCAGGCCGAAGAACACTTCCAGCGCTTCCTTGAGCAGGGCCTGCTTGAGCCCGGGGAAATGCACGTCGACGATTTTCGCCATCGTCTCCTTGTCGGGGAAACGGATGTAGTGGAAGAAGCAGCGGCGCAGGAAGGCGTCGGGCAGTTCCTTCTCGTTGTTCGAAGTGATGAAGACGATCGGGCGGTGCCGCGCCTTCACCAGCGTGCGCGTCTCGTAGCAGTAGAACTCCATGCGGTCGAGTTCGCGCAGCAGGTCGTTGGGGAACTCGATGTCGGCCTTGTCGATCTCGTCGATCAGCAGCACCGTCGGCGTCTCGGCTTCGAAGGCCTGCCACAGCACGCCCTTGACGATGTAGTTGGCGATGTCGTGCACGCGGCCGTCGCCCAACTGCGAGTCGCGCAGGCGCGAGACGGCATCGTACTCGTAGAGCCCCTGCTGCGCCTTGGTCGTCGACTTGATGTGCCACTGCAGCAGCGGCATGCCGAGCGCGGCCGCCACTTCCTCGGCCAGCAGGGTCTTGCCGGTGCCGGGTTCGCCCTTGACGAGCAGCGGGCGCTGCAGCGTGACGGCGGCATTGACCGCGAGCATCAGGTCGGGGGTGGCGACGTAAGTGTCGGTGCCTTGGAAGCGCATGGGCCGGGTTCCGTATGCGATTGAAGTCGAATTATCTCAGAGTAGGCGCGATTCGTTGAGGCAGGCACGCAGCGCCGCCGCGCTGGTGAACTGGTGAGCGGCGAAACCCAGGGCCGCGGCGGCGGCGACGTTGGCGGGATTGTCGTCGATGAACAGGCAGGCCGCCGGCGCCAGGCCGTGGCGCTCGCACAGCACGCGAAAGATCGCGGCGTCGGGCTTGATGAGGCCTTCCTCGCCCGAGACGACGATGCCGCGGAAACGGTCGAGGAAAGCGAAGCGGTGGCGGGCGATGGGGAACAGCTCGGCCGACCAGTTGCTCAGCGCATAGAGCGGCACGCCGCGACGGTGCAGGGCTTCGAGCACGGCGACGGCGTCGTCGATGGCGCCGGCCAGCATGTCCTCCCAGCGGCCGTAGTAGGCGGCGATGAGTTCGGCATGCTGCGGGAACAGGGCGATGCGCTCCGCCGTGGCCGCCGCCAGCGGGCGGCCCGCGTCCTGGCGTTCGTTCCACGACTGCGGGCAGACTTCGGCGAGAAAGCGCGCGCGTGCCGCCGCGTCGGGAATGAGTTGGCGGTAGAGGCGTTGCGGGTTCCAGTCGATGAGCACGCCGCCGAGGTCGAAGACGACGGCGTCGATCATTTCGCCACTTTGCGGCGTATGCATTCGAGGTAGGCGGCGCCGTCGGGCGGCGCGCGGTCGCGCTGGGCGCGCCAGACGGCCTCGCCGAGGCAGTCGAGGATGTCATGCAGCGCGGCGTGGCGGTCGCCGTGCGCGGCGGCGAGCGCTGCGCAGGCGGCGCGAATGCCGGGCGGCTGGTCGATCTGGAGCTGCTCGGCGACGGCCAGATGCAGCGACAGATGGAGGAAGGGATTGGTGGCGCCGTCCTCGGGCGTCCATTCGCGCGCCAGCGCGGCGTCGCCGGCTTCCAGCAGCGCATGGTATTCGGGATGGAGCTGGACCAGGTCGGCGGCCAGGGTTTCCAGCGGCGTCGCCGGCAGCTTCTCGCGGCGCTTGCGCCAGGCATCGATGAGGAAGCGGCGCGCTTCGTCGCGGCTAGGGTTGAACATCGGTCTTGTCCTCGTAAGCGCACAAATCGCGGATCGGGCAGCGCGGGCAGGCCGGACGGCGCGCCGTGCAGATGTAGCGGCCGTGCAGGATCAGCCAGTGGTGGGCGTGCAGGCCGTATTCCGGCGGGATGATGGCGAGCAGCTTTTTCTCGACGGCCGTCGTGTCCTTGCCCGGCGCCAGGCCGGTACGGTTGGCGACGCGGAAGACGTGCGTGTCGACGGCCATGGTCGGCTCGTGGAAGGCGACGTTGAGCACGACGCTGGCGGTCTTGCGGCCGACGCCGGGCAGGGCTTCGAGCGCAGCGCGGTCGTGCGGCACTTCGCCGCCGTGGCGTTCGAGCAGCAGGCGCGCGAGGGCGGCGACGTTCTTCGCCTTGGTCTTGTAGAGGCCGATGCTGCGGATATAGGGCAGCAAGCCTTCGGCGCCGAGGGCCGCGACGGCGGCCGGCGTCGGCGCCGCGCGAAAGAGTTCGCGCGTGGCGAGGTTCACGCTCTTGTCGGTGGCCTGGGCGGACAGGACCACGGCCACCAGCAGCTGGAAGGGCGTGGCGTAGTCGAGTTCCGTGACCGGGTGCGGATTGGCCTGCGCGAGCCGGGCGAACAGGGTGCGGACATGCTGCGGCGTCATGGAGCGAGTGTAGCCGATGCCGCGCACGACTCGCGATACGTTATGATCCGAGCGAAGCGTGCATCACCGTCGGCAAGATTTCGAGCGGCGCCAAAGCAGAACTGCCAACAATTTTTCCAAGCCTATGTCAGAGACAATTTCCAATCAGCTGGGCGAGTCGCTGGACGGCCTGGAAGCGGCCTTCGACGCCTACCTCGCCCAGGGCGGCGAAAGCCATTCGCGGCGGATCAACGACTTGTTGTGCGACATCGCCTTCCAGGGCGCGCGCGCCGGCGAGGAAAAAATCCGCCAGATGGCATTGTCATTATTGAGCTTCCACGCCAGCCGCGGCCCGGAGCCGCTCGCCGAAGGCGACCGCGAGCAGGTGGCCGTGCTGCTCGACAGCCTGCGGCGCATGATCGGCGGCGAGTACGCGCGGAGCGGCCGCCTGCCGCGGCTGGTCGCCGAGATCGCCGAGTCGGGGCCGGGCCGCAATCGGCGCGTCTGCCTGCTGGTCGAGAGCCGCGCCGTCGGCGCCATGCTGGCCGGCGCCTTGCGCGAAGCCGGCTATGAGCCTTGCGCGATCGCCAACATGGGCGAACTGCTCGATGCTGCCGAGGCCGAGGCGCCGCTGGCCATCGTCGCCGACCTTGCCGCCGGCCGCGCCGATCCGGATACGCGGGCCTGCATCGAGCGCTTCCGCAGCGGCCCGTTCCCGCCGGTGCATCTGTTCTGCCTTTCCGGCGGCGACGATTTCGCCGCCCGGCTCGACGCCGTGCGGCTGGGCGCCACGCGCTTCATGACGAAGCCCGTGGACGTCGGCAAGCTGGTGGCGATCCTCGACGGCGTGACCCAGCGGAGCTCGAGCGAGCCTTTCCGCGCGCTGCTGGTCGACGACGACCGCGCCTTGACCGAACTGTATGCGGCCGTGCTGCGCGAGGCGGGGCTGGAGACGCGCGCCTGCAACGAATCGCTCGGCGCGGCGCGCGCGGTGGCGGAGTTCCGTCCCGACGTCATCGTCACCGACGTCTATATGCCCGGCTGCAACGGCTTCGAGTTGGCCGCCCTGCTGCGGCAGGACGAAGCCTTGTCCGATACGCCCATCCTGTTCCTTTCGAGCGAGACCGACATCCAGCGGCAGATGTCCGCCCTCGATCTCGGCGCCGACGATTTCCTCACCAAGCCGGTGCCGATGGGCGTGCTCGTCGCCGCCGTGGTGGCGCGCGCCAAGCGCGCGCGCATGTTGAAGCGCATCCGCCGCGAACTGGTGCAGGCCAAGGCCGAGGCCGAGCGCGCGAACCAGGCGAAGTCGAGCTTCCTCGCCAACATGAGCCATGAACTGCGCACGCCGCTGAACGGCATTCTCGGCTATGCGCAGTTGCTGGAAGGCGAACTCGCGGCTCATCCGAACGCCGAACTGCGCGAGTATCCGCAGGCGATCCATCACGCCGGCCTGCATTTGCTCGAACTCATCAACGAGGTCCTCGACCTCGCCCGCATCGAATCGGGGCGGCTCCATCTGGTGCCGGAAACGATTGCGGTGGCGGCGCTGGTCGCCGACTGCCAGCAAGTCGTGTCGCCGCTGGCGAAGCAGCGCGGCATCGCCATCGCCGCGACGATTCCGGCCGACTGCGCCGTGCGCGCCGACCGCACGCGCCTGAAGCAGGTGGTGCTGAACCTGCTCGCCAATGCGGTCAAGTACAACCGCGCCGCCGGCAGCGTGCGCATCGAGGCGCGGCGCGAGGCCGAGCGCTGGCGCATCGCCGTGGCCGACAGCGGTCGCGGCATCCGGCCCGAACTCATGGGCGAGTTGTTCAAGCCGTTCTCGCGCCTGGACGCTGCGGAACATGGCGTCGAGGGCACCGGCATCGGCCTGGCGCTGGCCAAGCGCCTCGTCGAGGCGATGGACGGCGAAATGGGAGCGTCGAGCGAGCTCGGCGCGGGCAGCGAGTTCTGGTTCGCGCTGCCGGCGGCGGGCTAGCCGCGATCTCCGGCAATCGCGCGCTCAGGCGCCGGAAAGATCCTCGACCTGGCGCCGGCAGCAGGCGTCAGCCGGCAGCGGCAGCGGCTTGGCGCAGCTTGCCGTTGGCGCGGCGGGCGGCGCGTGCCTCGAGCCAGTTGCGCCCGGCGATCAGCAGCCCGAGCACGAAGAAGGCGCCGGGCGGCAGGATGGCGACGAGAAATCCCGGATAGTCGGCCGACATGATCTGCCAGGGCTTGGCGGTGGGAATGATCATTTCGATGCCGGTCAGGAGCGTGCCCTGGCCGACCAGTTCGCGGATCGCGCCGAGCACTACCAGCACCAGCGTCAGGCCCAGGCCCATCATGGCGCCGTCGAGCGCGGCGGCGACGGCGGCGTTCTTGGCGGCGAAGGCCTCGACGCGCGCCAGCACGATGCAGTTGGTGACGATGAGCGGAATGAAAATGCCGAGCACCAGATAGAGCTGATGCAGCCAGGCGTTCATGGCGAAGTCCACCACCGTCACCAGCGCGGCGATGATGAGAATGAACACCGGAATGCGGATTTCATAGGGAATGAAGCTGCGCAGCAGCGCCACGGCGTAGTTCGACAAGGCCATGACGAAAACCGTGGCGAGGCCCAAGCCGGCGGCGTTGACGATGCTGTTGCTCATCGCCAGCAGCGGGCACATGCCGAGCAGCTGCACGAGGCCGCTGTTCTGCTTCCACAGGCCGTTCCAGGTGATGTCGCGATAGAGGCCCATCATGCCTCCGTAGGGCCGCCCTGACCGCAGGAAATCCCCGTGGGACAAGGGGGCATGCGCCCCCCCGTGGGGGGCAGCGAACGAATGTGAGCGTGGGGGGCCATATCTATTACTCCTTCGCCTCGAAGAGACGGTCGCGGTTGTCGACGGCGAACTGCAGCGCGCGGCCAACGGCGTTGGTGACGGCGCGGGCCGAGATGGTGGCGCCGGCATGGGCGTCGAAATGGCCGCCGTCCTTCTTCACGTGCCATTCCTCCGGCTTGACCTCGCCGAAGCCGAGATTGTCGAACTGGGTGATCCAGGGCTTGGCCTTGTTCTTGTCTTTCTTCGGGTCGATGTAGTCGCCCAGGCCCGGCGTTTCGTGATGGCCGGTGACGCGCACGGCGGCGATCCTGCCGTCGGCCTTGACGGCGATCAGCAGGTCGATGCGGCCGCTGTAGCCGTCGGGCGCGGCCGCTTCCAGCACCAGCGCCGCCGGGGCGCCGTCCTTGCGGGCGCGATAGACGCGCGAAGGGGCGTCGGTGCCGAGCGCTGCCGTCGGCGGCAGGTCGATGGCGTCCGCCAGCAGGTCGTTGTCGTAGGAGGAGGGCGGCAGCACGGTGCCGATCAGCTCCATCTTCGCCGCCAGCGCGTTGGCGGCGATGGTCGTCTTGGTGAATTGGTAGGTCACCGCCATCAGCGCCGTGAAGGCGAGGGTGAACAGCAGCAGCACCAGCGCCGTGCTGGTCGAGATGCGCACGACGTTGGGCGCGGGCGGCGGCGACAGGTTTTCCCTGCTCATGGCTGGCCGCCGTTCTTGTGGCCGAACACCGGCGGTTGCGTGTGGAGGTCGATCAGCGGCGCGCAGATGTTCATCAGCAGCGTGGCGAAGGCGATGCCGTCGGGATAGGCGCCGAAGGTGCGGATGATCCAGGCCAGGATGGCGATGCCGGCGGCATAGATGAGCTTGCCCTTGGGCGTCGTCGCGCCGGAGACGGGATCCGTGGCGATGAAGAACGCGCCGAGCATGGCGCCGCCGGAGAGGATGTGGAACAGCGCCCCGGCATAGCGGTCGGGGGAAATGAAATGGAACAGGCCGGCGGTGACGCCGAGCGCGGCGATGAAGGCGACGGGAATGTGCCAGGTGATGATGCGCTGCTGGATCAGCCAGGCGCCGCCGAGCAGATAGCCGAGGGCCACCCATTCCCAGCCCTTGCCGCCGAACGCGCCGAAAGTCGGCTGGCTGCCGAACACGGCGCCGACGGTGGCGGTGCCGCCGGCGGTATGCAGCGCGGTGCGCATGGTGTCGAGCGCGGTGGCCATGGTCACCGCGTCGAGGACGCGCGGGCCGCCGCCGAAGATCAACTGCCACTGCGCGGCGAAGTCAGCCTGGTGGCCGGCCGCCGGCCATTGCGACATCAGTTGCGGGTAGGCGACGATCATGATGCAGAAGGCCGCCATCGCCGGATTGAAGGGATTCTGGCCGAGCCCGCCGTAAAGGTGCTTGACGACGACGATGGCGATCAGCGTGGCGACGACTACCATCCACCACGGCGCGATGGAAGGAAAGGACAGCGCGACGAGCCAGGCGGTGACGAGCGCGCTGCCGTCGGAAACGAACAGCCACACCGGCTTGTCGCGCAGCGCCAGGATCGCGGCTTCGCCTGCCAGCGCCGCCAGGGATGCCAGCGCGATCTGCACCAGGATGGCGGCGCCGAAGAACCAGACGTAGGCGGCGAGGCCCGGCAGCAGGGCGACGAGCACCCGCAGCATGACGCTGCGCACGCTGGCCGGCTGGCGGAAGTACGGGGAGTTGAAGGCGTTGCTCATGAGGGTGTCTGCTGCGCCGGCGGCGCCGGGGGCGCCTCGGCATTGTCGGCCGGCGGCGCCGGCGGGTTCTGCGTCGCCTGCTGCGCGCGCTCCATCGCCGCGGCGATCAAGGCCTTCTTGGCCGCGTCTTCGGGGGTGGCGGCGGCGGCCAGCTTGGCCTTGGTCTCGGCGGCCTTGGCGGCGAGCTTGGCGGCCTTCTCCTGCTTCTCGCGCTCTTCGCGCAGCATGCGGAATTCGTAACGCTCGCGCGCTTCGTCGGCGGCGGATTTTTCCTGCTCCCGCGCCCAGATTTCGCTCTTGGCGAAGCGGTAGTAATCGACCAGCGGAATGCGCGAGGGGCAGACGTAGGCGCAGCAGCCGCACTCGATGCAGTCGAACAAGTGGTACTCCTGGGCCTTGCCGAACAGCTTGGCGCGCGAGAACCAGTACATTTCGAAGGGCGCCAGATCGGACGGGCAGACCTTGGCGCATTCGCCGCAGCGGATGCAGGGCATCTCGGGCGGCGGCGGCGGAAACAGCGCCTTTGATCCGACCAGGATGCAGTTGGTGGCCTTGACCACCGGCACGGTATCCGCCGGCATGGCGAAGCCCATCATCGGGCCGCCCATGATGAGGCGGTCGCTGTCGGGCTTGGGGCCGCACAGCGCGACGACGTCCTTCATCGGCGTGCCGAAGCGGACGACGAAGTTGCGCGGCCGGAGGACGTTGCCGGCGACGGTGACGACGCGCGAGATCAGCGGCTGGCCGAGCTCCAGCGCTTCGTAGGTGGCGCAGGCGGTGCCGGTGTTGAAGCATTGCACGCCGTAGTCGGTGGAGCGCTTGCCGTGCGGCACCTCGATGCCGGTCAGCACGCGGATCAGCTGCTTGGCGCCGCCGGCCGGGTAGCGCGTCGGCACCGGCACGATCTCGATCTTCGCTTCGCCGGTCTGCGTCACGGCCGCCTGCATGGCGGCGATGGCTTCGGGCTTGTTGTCCTCGATGCCGATCAGCACCTGGCCGGCCTGCGTCAGGTCGCGCAGGATGGCGGCGCCGCGCACGACCTTCTCGGCCTGCTCGCGCATCTGCATGTCGTCGCAGGTGATGAAGGGCTCGCATTCGGCGCCGTTGATGACCAGCGTGTCGAGCTTGCCTTTCTTGCCGGGATTGACCTTGAGGTAGGTGGGGAACACCGCGCCGCCGAGGCCGACGACGCCGGCATCGCGCAAGGCGTCGCGCACTTCGTCGGGCGCCATGGCGCGCCACGGCACCGGCTGGCGCTCGATCCACTCGTCCTTGCCGTCCGGCGCGATGACCACGCACAGCGCGGACAGTCCCGAGGTGTGCGGCATCAGGCGCATTTCGACGGCCTTCACCGTCCCCGAAGTCGCGGCATGCACGGCCGAGGAGACGTAGCCGTCGGGAGCGCCGATCAGCTGGCCCTTCTTGACCTGTTCGCCGGCCGCCACGAGCGGATGCGGCACGCCGCCGATGCTCTGGTGCAGAGGAATCACGAACTCGGCGGGCAGCGGCGCCAGCGCGTAGAAATCGGCGATCGGCTGCGTCGTCGACGGCTCCTTGTTGTAGGCCGGCTTGACGCCGCCGTGGAAGCGGAAGAGCTGGCGCAGGGCCGTCATGCCGTCACCTTCTTGATGGCGAACGTCGGGTATTTCCACTTCCAGTTGGCGACGGTTTCGGGGATCGGCACCATGGTGATGCAATCGACCGGGCAGGGCTCGAGGCAGAGTTCGCAGCCGGTACAGAGTTTGGGGACGATGGTGTGCATCTGCTTGGCGGCGCCGACGATGGCATCGACCGGGCAGGCCTGCATGCACAGCGTGCAGCCGATGCAGGTGTTCTCGTCGATGAAGGCGACGCTCTTCGGCTTTTCGACGCCGTGCTCCTCGGAGAGCGGCTTGAATTCGCGTCCCAGCAGGTCGGCGAGCTTGCGGATGCCTTCCTCGCCGCCGGGCGGGCAGCAGTTGATGTCGGCCTCGCCCTTGGCGATGGCCTCGGCGTAGGGCTTGCAGCCGGGGAAGCCGCACTGGCCGCACTGCGTCTGCGGCAGGATGGCGTCGATCTTCTCGACCAGCGGATCGCCCTCGACCTTGAACTTGATCGAGGCATAGCCGAGCGCGGCGCCCAACACGACGGCGCCCAGCGCCATGACGAGAATGGCGGCGATCATCAGCGGAACTTGTCCAGGCCGGCGAAGCCCATGAAGGCGAGGCTCATGAGGCCGCCCGTGATGAGGGCGATCGGATTGCCGCGGAAATAGGTCGGGATTTCGGCGCCTTCGAGGCGCTCGCGCAGGCCGGCGAAAAGGACCAGGGCGAGCGAGAAGCCGACCGAGGAGCCGAAGCCGAACAGCAGCGATTCCATGAAGTTGTGGCGCAGCGAAATGTTCAGCAGCGGAATGCCGAGCACCGCGCAATTGGTGGTGATCAGCGGCAGGTAGATGCCCAGCACCTGATGCAGCACCGGGCTCGTCTTCTGGATCACCAGTTCGGTGAGCTGGACGATGGCGGCGATGGTGACGATGAAGGACAGCGTGCGCAGGTATTCGAGATCGTTCGGCAGCAGCAGCCAGTGGTCGATGACGAAGCTCGTGCCGCAGCCCAGCGTCAGCACGAAAGTCGTCGCCGCGCCCATGCCGAGCGCCGTCTCCAGCTTCTTCGAGACGCCCATGAACGGGCACAGTCCGAGGATGCGGACGAGGACGACGTTATTGACGAGGACGGCGCCAAGAAGAATGAAGATATAGTTGGTCATCTTGCAGTCAGAACTGACGAAAGCCTTGCCGGCCCCCACATTGGAGGGCGCTGATTATCCCTTATTGCATTGCGGCGAACAACCCTGCCTTCAGCGTTGGTATTGCCTGGCGCGGGTCGCCGCGACGCATTCCTTGACCAATTCCGGGCCGCGATAGATGAGCCCCGAATAGAGCTGCACCAAGGCCGCGCCGGCCTCCAGCTTGGCGCGGGCCTTGGCGCCGTCCATGACGCCGCCGGCGGCGATGACCGGCAGTTCTCCCGCCAGCGCGGCGACGAAGGCGCGCACCACCGCCGTGGATTTTTCGAACACCGGCAGGCCGGAAAGGCCGCCGGCTTCCTGGCCGTGCGGCAGGTCCGCGACGCCTTCGCGCGACAGCGTGGTATTGGTGGCGATCACCGCGTCGATGCGATGGCGGCGCAGGGCGCCGGCGATGTTGGCAATCTGGGCGTCGTCGAGGTCGGGCGCGATCTTCAGCGCCAGCGGCACGTAGCGGCCGTGGCGGTCGGCAAGCTCGGTCTGCTTCGCCTTGAGGCTGCCGAGCAGGGCGTCGAGTTCGAAATCGCCCTGCAACTGCCGCAGGTTCTTGGTGTTGGGGCTGGAGATGTTGACCGTGACGTAGCTGGCGTGGGCGTACACCTTTTCGAGGCCGATCAGGTAATCGGCGGCGGCGTTCTCGATCGGCGTGTCGAAATTCTTGCCGATGTTGATGCCCAGCACGCCGCGGTATTTCGCCGCCTTGACGTTCGCGACGAGGGCGTCGACGCCGTGGTTGTTGAAGCCCATGCGGTTGATGATGCCCTGCGCGCGCGGCAGGCGGAACAGGCGCGGCTTGGGGTTGCCCGGCTGCGGCCGCGGCGTGACGGTGCCGATCTCGATGAAGCCGAAGCCCAGCGCGGCCAGGCCGTCGATGGCCTCGCCGTTCTTGTCGAGGCCGGCGGCCAGCCCGATGCGATTGGGGAACGACAAGCCCATGACGACCTGCGGCTGGTCCGGCAGCGGCCGGCCGGCCGGCAGCAGGCCGCTGCGCCCGAGCAGGCGCAGGCCGGCGATGGTGGTTTCATGGGCCGTCTCCGCATCGAGGGCGAAGGCGAAGGGGCGTACGAGGCAGTAGGGGAGCATGGGGGGCGATTCTATCCGAGCGCCCGGCCGCCCGCTTTCCGGCGCCGGGCCGTGCGGCAGCGGTGCCGGGACAAAATCGCGTCATGCCGCAATGCGATGTCACCGAGAAGTCGCCGACGGCTGGGCCGGCCTCGCCGGGCCGCTTGCGCATGTGCGCCAGTGGGCGGCGCTCAGGCTGGCGGCCGCGGCGCAGATGTAGCAGGACGGACCTTAAGGCAGCTCCTGCCACTTGCCGAGGCGGAAGATTTCCTGCGGCCGGAAGTGGGCTTTGTAGGACATCTTGCGGCTGTCCTTGATCCAGTAGCCGACGTAGAGGTAGGGCAGGCCGAGATGCCGGCATTGGCCGATCTGCCAGAGAATCGCGTAGGTGCCGTAGCTGGTGCCGGGCTGGTCGGGATCGTAGAAGGTATAGACCGACGAGAGGCCGTCGTTGAGCCGGTCGATGATGCTCACCATGCGCAGCACGCCGGCCTCGCGGAATTCGATCAGCTGGCTGTCGACATGGGTCTGCAGCAGGAAATGCGCGTACTGGTCGCGGCTGTCCTGGTCCATGCCGCCACCGCTGTGCCGCGCGGCCTGGTAGCGCTGGTAGAGCGCGTAGTGTTCTTCCTTGAAGGTCAGCGGCCGCTCGTGCGCGACGAGGTCGCCGTGCTGCTTGAAGGCGCGGCGCTGGCTGCGCGTCGGCACGAAGCGCTCCGTCAGGATGCGCATCGGCAGGCATTCGCGGCAGGCATCGCAATACGGACGGTAGGTGAAGACGCCGCTGCGGCGGAAACCGGCGCGCACCAGTTCGCCGTAGGTCGCCGCGTCGATCAGGTGCGTTGGCGTGGCGACCTGGGAGCGCGCGATGCGGCCGGGCAGATAGGAGCAGCCATACGGCGCCGTCGCGTAGAACTGCAGCAGCGGGAAAGGCGGCAGGTCGCGAAGATGCGCCATGTCGCTCAGGCCTTGAAGACGTCCCGCACGGCGCCGGCCGCCCACGCACCGGGCGCCGCGTCGACGGCGACGAGGCGGTCGAGCAGGGCGCGGAACTGCGCCCGCGGAATCGGGCGGGCGCCGAGGGAGGCGAGATGAGCGGTTTCCATTTGACAGTCTATTATGCCGAATCCCAGCCGCCGCAACTGCACGCCGAGATGGGCCAGCGCAATTTTCGAGGCGTCCGTGCGGCGCGCGAACATCGACTCGCCGTAGAAGGCCCGGCCGACGGCGACGCCGTAAAGGCCGCCGGCGAGTTCGCCGTCGATCCAGGTCTCGACGCTGTGGGCGAAACCCAGCCGATGCAGGCGGCCGTAGGCGGCCTGCATCTCGGCGACGATCCAGGTGCCGTTCTGCCCTTCGCGCGGCACGCTGGCGCAGGCGGCCACGACTTCATCGAATGCGGTGTCGAGGCGCACTTCGTAAGCGCGATGGCGCAGGGTCTTCGCCAGCGAACGAGCGATGCGGATCTCGTCGGGAAACAGCACCATGCGCGGATCGGGACTCCACCAGAGGATCGGCTCGCCCGGCGCATACCAGGGAAAAATGCCTTTGGCATAAGCGGCGATCAGGCGTTGCGGCGAGAGGTCGCCGCCGGCGGCAAGCAGGCCATTGGGCACGGCGAGCGCCGCTGTCAGCGGCGGGAAGATGGATTCTGCGGGCAACCAGGGGATCATGGCGGGAACGTCGTGGGGTGCATCGCTGCGTCAATGTTACCCCGAACTTTTTCCCGCCGGCCAGGCGCGGACGCGTCGCCGATGCCGCCGCAGATCAGGGAAGGCAACGCGGCGGGAAGCGTGCGGTCCCTGTCCGCCGAGGCTATTCGACGGTGATGCGGCGCGCGCCGTTGAAGCGCTTTTTCCAGTACGACTCGTTCATGTCTTCGATGCGGACCACGCCGCCGGAACGCGGGGCATGGACGAACTTGTTGTCGCCCAGGTAGATGCCGACGTGCGAGAAAGCGCGGCGCATGGTGTTGAAGAACACGAGGTCGCCGGGCTGGAGTTCGGTCTTGTCGACGACTTCGCCGGTCTTGCTGATCTGCTTGGCGTTATGGGGCAGGTAAAGCCCCAGCCCTTCCTTGAAGACGTGATTGACGAAACCCGAACAATCGAAGCCGGTCTCGGGCGACGTGCCGCCGCGGTGATAGCGGATGCCGATGAGATCCAGCGCCATGACCAGCGTGTTTTGCACCGAGGCGACGGAAGCGCTGGCGTGGCCGACGACGCGGTCGACCAAGGTGGTGGGCGCTGCCGCTGCCGCAGGCTCGTCGGCACGCGCGCCGAAGGCCGCGAGGAGGCCGATCAGCGCAACTGCGGAAGCTTTTCTTCTGATTGCGGTCAAAGACATGGGGGCGGACTATAGCGGCGCAGGCGGAAGGTGTAAAGGTTTGGGCCGGTTCCAGCCGCCATAAGCTCGCCATAAGCTCGCCATAAGCGATAATCAGTTGGATATAATCGCCTTCGATTCGCACGATCACGCAAGGCACTCGAAAGCAGGGGATGGTCATGACTTTCAACGCATATTTGATCCAGCAGGAAGACGGCAAGGTCGTCAGCCGCTTCGTCGCCATGGACGAAGCGCAACTCGATGCCGGCGAGGTGACGATCCAGGTCGCCTATTCGAGCGTCAATTACAAGGATGCGCTGGCGGCGACGGGCGCCGGCCGCATCATCCGCCGCTTTCCCTGCGTCGGCGGCATCGATCTGGCCGGCACGGTCAGCGACAGCAGCGACGCCCGCTTTGCCAAGGGCGATCAAGTCATCGCCACCAGCTACGACATCGGCGTCGCCCATCATGGCGGCTATGCGCAAGTGGCGCGCGTGCCGGCGGCCTGGACGCTGAAGCTGCCGCCGGGACTTTCGCTCGATGAGGCGATGGCGCTGGGGACGGCGGGCTTTACGGCCGGACTTGCCGTCGCGCGCATGGAACACGAGGGGCTGGCGCCGGCCAACGGCCCGGTCATCGTCTCGGGCGCCACCGGCGGCGTCGGCAGCATTGCCGTGGAAATCCTGGCGAAGCTCGGCTATCGCGTCGTCGCGCTGACTGGCAAGGAACACGAAGTCGATTACCTTAAAGGTCTCGGCGCGCAGGAAGTCATGCTGCGCCAATCGCTCGACCTCGCCAAGCTCAAGCCGCTGGGCAGCGAAACCTGGGCCGGCGCCATCGACAACCTGGGCGGCGACGTGCTCTCCTGGATGGCGAGCACCATGAAAGTCGGCGGCACGCTGGCCAGCATCGGCCTGGCGGCGGGCGTCCAATTCAACACGACGGTGATGCCGTTCATCCTGCGCGGCGTGAGTCTCCTGGGCGTCGATTCGGTCAACTGTCCGATGGTGCGGCGCGCCGAAGTCTGGCGGCGGCTGGGCAGCGACATGAAGCCGCCACATTTGAAGGCGCTGACGCGGGTGATCGGCTTCGACGAATTGCCGAACGTCTTCGACGATTTTCTCAAGGCCCGCATCAAGGGGCGCGTCGTGGTGAATGTTGCCGGTTAAACAATTCCAAAGCTGGACATAACGAGGAGTAGTGATGAGCAGTTACAAGGAGTTCTACCAGCGCTCGATCGAGCAGCCCGATGCTTTCTGGGGCGAGCAGGCGCAACTGATCGACTGGCACAAGCCGCCGCAGACGATATGCGATTATTCGAAGCCTCCCTTCGTCAAATGGTTCGCCGGCGGCGAGACCAACCTCTGCTACAACGCCGTCGACCGTCATGCCGCCAAGCGCCCGGATGCGCGCGCGCTGATCTACGTGTCGACCGAGACCAATGAAGAGAAGATCTATTCCTTCAGCGAACTGAAGTCCGAAGTCATGCGCATGGCGGCGATCATGCAATCGCTCGGCGTCAGCAAGGGCGACCGCGTGCTGATCTACATGCCGATGATCGCCGAGGCGACCTTCGCCATACTGGCCTGCGCGCGCATCGGCGCGATCCACTCGGTGGTCTTCGGCGGCTTTGCTTCCGGCTCGCTGGCGACGCGCATCGACGACGCCAAGCCGAAGCTGATCGTATCGAGCGACGCCGGCATGCGCGGCGGCAAGGCCGTGCCCTACAAGCACCTGCTCGACGAAGCCTGCGGGCTGGCCGAGTTTCCGCCGGCAAAAGTGCTGATGGTCGATCGCGGCATCGACAAGGGTTTCGACAAGGTCGCCGGCCGCGATGTCGACTACGCCACGCTGCGCGCCCAGCACATGGACGCCGACGTGCCCTGCACCTGGATGGAGTCGTCCGAGCCGTCGTACATCCTCTATACCTCCGGCACCACCGGCAAGCCCAAGGGCGTGCAGCGGGACACCGGCGGCTACGCGGTGGCGCTGGCCGCCTCGATGAAGCACATCTACTGCGGTTTCGAGGGCGAGACCTACTTCGCCACCTCCGACATCGGCTGGGTGGTCGGCCACAGCTACATCGTCTACGGCCCGCTCATCGCCGGCATGGCGACGATCATGTACGAAGGCACGCCGATCCGTCCCGACGCCGGCGTGTGGTGGAGCCTGGTCGAGAAATACAAGGTCAATGTCATGTTCTCGGCGCCCACCGCGATCCGCGTCCTGAAGAAGCACGACAACAGCTTCCTGCACCAGTACGACTTGTCTTCGCTCAAGCACCTGTTCCTGGCCGGCGAGCCGCTCGACGAGTCCACCCATGAGTGGATCATGGGCGAACTGCAACTGCCCGTCATCGACCATTACTGGCAGACGGAGAGCGGCTGGGCGATGCTGACGTCGGCGCCCGGCGTCGAGAAGACCAAGATCAAGTTCGGCACGCCGAGCTTCCCGGCCTACGGCTACAACCTGAAGATTTTCCGCGAAGACGGCACCGAGTGCGACGCCAACGAAAAGGGCATCGTCGGCGTCGTGCCGCCGCTGCCGCCGGGCTGCCTGTCGACGGTCTGGGGCCAGGACGATCGTTTCGTCAGCACCTATTTCAGCCTGTTCAAGGACCCGCTGGTCTATTCCTCCTTCGACTGGGGCATCAAGGACGACGAGGGCTACCACTTCATCCTCGGGCGCACCGACGACGTCATCAACGTCGCCGGCCATCGCCTCGGCACGCGCGAGATCGAGGAAGCGGTGCAGGCCCACAGCGCCATCGCCGAAGTCGCGGTGGTCGGTGTGAACGACCAGTTGAAAGGCCAGGAGCCGGTCGCCTTCGCCGTCGTCAAGGATGCCGCCAGGATCGCCACGCCGGAACTGCGCGACGCCCTGGAAAAGGAAATCAAGAAGAAGGTCGACGAGGTCCTCGGCGCCATCGCGCGGCCCAAGCGCGTGCATTTCGTCTCCGGCCTGCCCAAGACGCGCTCGGGCAAGATGCTGCGCCGCTCGATCCAGGCGATCGCCGAAGGCCGCGACCCGGGCGATCTCACCACCATCGACGACCAGTCGACGCTGGAGCAGATTCGGCAAGCGCTGGCTGGCTGAAAAGTGTTGTATCGGGCGGCGCCTTCGTATAGAATGCGCCGCTCTTTGGTTACGGCTAACGTCCGCGAGCGGACATTAGCCTGCACCGAAACTTCGTTTTGCAGGCGCGTAGCTCAGCTGGTTAGAGCACCACCTTGACATGGTGGGGGTCGTTGGTTCGAGTCCAATCGCGCCTACCAGAATTCCGCAGGAAATCCGGTAGCGTCAAGAATAAACCGCCTTCGGGCGGTTTATTCTTTTATGCGGCATGCGTGAGTCGCGGACCGTGCCGTCAGCAAGCGGCGGGAGCGAAGTGCACCTATAATCCCGCGGCGTCCATCGAGCGAAGCATGGTCGCACCTATCGAAGGAGTCGCGTATGACGAGCCAGAGCAAGAACGCCGGCAATTCTCCCGCTGCCGCCAACGAACTTTTCAAGCGACCCCGTCCGCTCGACCGCATAGCGCACCAGGCCCTGACGATAAACCGCCAGGCCGGATTCGGCTTTGCCCGCGGCCAGATCGCGATCCCGATTACCTTGTCTGAATTCGCCGCGGCGGCCCGCGACTATCCGATCGTCTTTGCCGGCGATCCCGCGCAGCCGTTCGCGCTGCTGGGCTTGCGCGACGGCCATAACCTGCTGGTCGATGCGGCGGGCCAGTGGCGCAAGGAGCGTTACGTGCCGGCGCATTTGCGGCGCTATCCGTTCATCTTCATGGAGACGCCGGACAAGCAGTTTGTCCTCTGCATCGACGAAGCCGCCGAACATTTCGCCGCGCCGGCGCAGGGCGAGCCGCAGCCGCTGTTCGCCGACGGCAAACCGACGCCGCTGGTCGGCGATGCGATGAAATTCCTCGCCGCTTTCCAAAGCGAATTCGGCGCCACGCGCGAACTTGCCGCGGCCATCGCCGCGAGCGGCCTCCTGATCGAGCGCCAGGCGGAAGTCGAATTGTCCGGCGGTGCCGGCCATTTTTCGGTGGGCGGCTTTCGCATCGTCGACGAGGAAGCACTGGCCGCGCTGGCCGATGAAACGTTCCTCGATTGGCGCCGGCGCGGCTGGCTCGCCCCGATCTATTTCCATCTCCAGTCCCTCGCCAATTTCGGCCTGTTGACCGAATGGGCCGGGCAGGAATCGACCGCGGCATAGCCGATGGCCGCCGGCAGGCGCAGGCTTCGGGCGGCGCCGCCGTATGCTAAAATAGCCCGTGATCTTGATATGGAATCGGGAAAGCGCCATGGTCTTCCGAACTCGAACTTGCACGGCATCTTGAAACCGAAACCGGTGGAGTTCGTCTTTCTCGAAAGTGCGGCTCGACCGCACTTTTTTTATTTCCGGTTAGCGCCGCTTCGCGGCATTAACCCGTACTGAAACGCCTAGGCGCGTTTTGACCGCAAGGAACCCGCATCATGCCCGCGATTCGTCTGCCCGACGGCTCTGAACGCAAGTTCGACAATCCCGTGACCGTCGCCGAACTGGCGGCCGCCATCGGCCCCGGCCTCGCCAAGGCGGCGCTGGCCGGCAAGGTCGACGGCAAGATCGTCGACACCTCTCACCGCATCGAGCAGGATGCGCAAGTCGCCATCGTCACCGACAAGGATGCCGCCGGCGTCGAAATCATTCGGCATTCCACGGCGCACCTCTTGGCCTATGCCGTCAAGGAGTTGTTTCCCGAGGCTCAGGTCACCATCGGTCCGGTGATCGAGAACGGCTTCTACTACGACTTCGCCTTCAAGCGCCCGTTTACGCCCGAGGATCTTGCCGCCATCGAGCAGCGCATGGGCGAACTGGCGAAGAAGGATTTTCCGGTGACGCGCGAAGTCTGGCAGCGCGACCAGGCGGTGGACTTCTTCCGGTCCATCGGCGAGAACTACAAGGCGGAATTGATCGCGGCGATTCCGGCGGACCAGGACGTCTCGCTCTATCGCGAAGGCGACTTCATCGACCTCTGCCGCGGGCCGCACGTGCCGTCGACGGGCAAGCTCAAGGCTTTCAAGCTGATGAAAGTGGCCGGCGCCTACTGGCGCGGCGATTCGAAGAACGAGCAATTGCAGCGCATCTACGGCACGGCCTGGGCGAAGAAGGAAGAACTCGACGCCTACCTGCACATGCTCGAAGAGGCCGAGAAACGCGACCACCGCAGGCTCGGCCGCCAGCTCGACCTGTTCCACCTGCAGGAAGAAGCGCCGGGCATGGTGTTCTGGCATCCGCACGGCTGGACGGTGTGGCAGGAAATCGAGCAGTACATGCGCCGCGTCTATCGCGAGAACGGCTACCAGGAAGTGCGCTGTCCGCAGATCCTGGACCGCAGCCTGTGGGAGAAGTCGGGGCATTGGGAGCACTACACGACGAACATGTTCACCACGCAGTCGGAGAACCGCGACTACGCGATCAAGCCGATGAACTGTCCGGGCCACGTGCAGATCTTCAACACCGACGTGCGCTCCTACCGCGACCTGCCGCTGCGCTACGGCGAATTCGGCTCCTGCCATCGCAACGAGCCTTCCGGTGCGCTGCACGGCGTCATGCGCGTGCGCGGCTTTACCCAGGACGACGGCCACATCTTCTGTACCGAGGACCAGATCGAGTCCGAGGTTACGGCCTTCAATTCGCTGGTGCGCAAGGTCTATGCGGATTTCGGCTTTACCGACGTCGCGGTCAAGCTGGCGTTGCGCCCCGACAGTCGCGTCGGTTCCGACGAAGCCTGGGATAAGTCGGAAAATGCCTTGCGCTCGGCGCTGCGGGCCAGCGGCCTGGCGTGGGAAGAATTGCCCGGCGAGGGCGCCTTCTATGGCCCCAAGATCGAATTCCACATCAAGGACGCCATCGGCCGCTCCTGGCAATGCGGCACGGTGCAGGTGGATCCGTCCATGCCCGAGCGCCTGGGCGCGGAATACGTCGCCGAGGACAATACCCGCTATACGCCGGTGATGCTGCATCGCGCGATCCTCGGTTCGCTGGAACGCTTCATCGGCATCCTGATCGAGAACCACGCCGGCGCCTTCCCGCTCTGGCTGGCGCCGGTGCAGGTGGTGGTGATGAATATTTCCGAAGCGCAGATCGACTATGCGGAAAGTGTGGCGGAAAAACTGCGTGCCGCCGGCTTGCGCGTGGAAGTCGATTTGCGTAGCGAGAAGATAAGCTATAAAATTCGCGAACATAGTTTGCTAAAGCGGCCTTACTTCGTCGTTATCGGCGACAAGGAAAAGGCCGCCGGGTTGGTCGCAGTACGTGCCCGTGGAAATCAGGAACTCGGGCAGATGTCCCCCGATGCATTGATTGAACGCCTGTTGGCGGAACGCGCTGAACGGGGCGCAGCGGCCTGAATTTTTTTATTTTTCGGAGAATCACACCATAGCTCAAGAGAAGGCGCAGCGCCTCAACGAGGAAATCACCGCCCCCGAAGTCCGTTTGATCGGGTTGGAAGGTGAACAGGTTGGTATCGTATCGGTGCGCCAGGCTTTGAGCATGGCGGAAGAGGCGGGAGTGGATCTGGTCGAGATCGCGCCTTTGGCAACGCCCCCGGTCTGCCGCGTCATGGACTTCGGCAAGTTCAAGTACCAGGAGGCGAAGCGGGCCCACGAAGCCAAGCTGAAGCAGAAGCAGATCCAGGTCAAGGAAGTCAAGTTCCGTCCGGGCACCGACGACAACGACTACCAGATCAAGATGCGCAACCTGGTGAAGTTCCTCCAGGAGGGCGACAAGGCGAAGATTACGCTGCGCTTCCGCGGCCGCGAAATGGCCCACCAGGAGTTCGGCATGCGCATGCTGGAGCGCATCAAGGCGGACCTGGAAGAAGTGGGGCAGGTGGAGCAGTTCCCGAAGATGGAAGGGCGGCAACTCGTCATGGTGATTGCGCCGACGAAGAAGCAGCCGAAAGCGAGCTGAATTGAATTCTGCTGGCGCCGCCTCCCCCGAGGCGGCGCGGGCGATACAAGCGGAGCGGGTTATCAAGCGTCCCCAAGGCGGGGAACACCTGGCGCCGTGTCATAAGGAGTATCTTCGATGCCGAAGATGAAGACCAAGAGCGGGGCTGCCAAGCGCTTCAAAGTGCGCGGCAGCGGCAGCATCAAGCGCGGGTGCGCGTTCAAGCGCCACATCCTCACCAAGAAGACCACCAAGAGCAAGCGCCAGTTGCGCGGCATGCAGACCGTGCACGAGTCGGACGCCAAGTCCATTCGCGCCATGTTGCCCAACGGATAAGGAGCCGACACCATGCCAAGAGTCAAACGCGGTGTAACGGCGCGCGCGCGCCACAAGAAGATTCTCGACAAGGCCAAGGGTTACCGCGGCCGTCGCAGTACCGTCTACCGCATCGCCAAAGAAGCGGTGATGAAGGCGGGCCAGTACCAGTACCGCGACCGTCGTCAAAAGAAGCGTCAGTTCCGTGCTCTCTGGATCGCCCGTATCAACGCGGCGGCCCGTGAGCTGGGCATGAAGTACAGCACCCTGATGAACGGCCTCAAGAAGGCCTCCATCGAGGTCGATCGCAAGGTGCTCGCCGATCTGGCGGTGTTCGACAAGCCGGCTTTCGCCGCGCTGGCGAATCAGGCCAAGGCCTGCCTCGGCGCTTAAGCAAACCAAGCGAGAAGGAGGGAGGCCTCAGTGTCCTGAGGGCCTCCCTTTTTTGATTCCGAATGGATAACATGGAACAACTCGTCGCTGCCGCCGCTGCCGAATTCGCCCTCGCAGCGGAGCCGGCCAAACTCGAAGAAGCCAAGGCCCGCTATCTCGGCAAGGACGGTTCGCTGACCGCCCTGCTGAAGGGGCTTGGCAAGCTGCCGCCGGAGGAGCGCAAGATCGCCGGCGCGGCCATCAATGCGGCCAAGATCAAGGTCGAGAACGCACTGACGGCGCGCCGCGAGGAGTTGCGCCGCGCCCAGCTCGAAGCCCAATTGGCGGCGGAGGCGCTCGACGTCACGCTGCCGGGCCGCGGCCAGACGCGCGGCACGCTGCATCCGGTGATACGCAGTCTCGAGCGCATCGAGCAGCTATTTCGCTCGATCGGTTTCGAAGTCGCCGACGGTCCGGAGATCGAAACCGACTGGCACAACTTTACCGCGCTCAACACGCCGGCAAACCATCCGGCGCGCTCGATGCACGACACCTTCTACCTGCTCGACGAGTCCGGCAAGGTGCAGCAGGATGTGCTGCTGCGCACCCACACGAGCCCCGTGCAAGTGCGCCACATGCTTGCGCATGTCGCGAAGTACAAGCATCTCGACGTCATGCCGGAGATTCGCGTCATCGCGCCCGGCCGCGTCTATCGCGTCGATTCCGACGCCACGCATTCGCCGATGTTCCATCAGGTCGAAGGCCTCTGGGTCGGCGAGAACGTGAGCTTCGCCGACCTGAAGGGCGTGGTCGCCGATTTCCTGCGCCGCTTCTTCGAAAGCGACGACCTCAAGGTGCGCTTCCGTCCCTCGTTCTTTCCCTTCACCGAGCCCTCGGCGGAGATCGACGTCGCCTTCATGAGCGGCGCAATGGAAGGCCGCTGGCTGGAAATCGCCGGCTGCGGCATGGTGCATCCGAACGTGCTGCGCTTCGGCGGCATCGATCCCGAGAAATACACGGGCTTCGCCTTCGGCATGGGACCCGATCGCCTGACGATGCTGCGCTACGGCATCAACGACCTGCGCCTGTTCTTCGACGGCGATTTGCGCTTCCTTTCGCAGTTCCAATAAACCATGCAATTCCCCGAATCCTGGCTGCGCGCCCTCGTCAATCCGCCGCTCTCGACGGCCGAGCTTTGCCATCTGCTGACGATGGCGGGGCTCGAAGTCGAAGAGACCAAGCCCGTCGCGCCGGCTTTCTCGAACATCGTCGTCGCCCGCGTACTGTCGGTCGAGAAGCATCCGGACGCCGACAAGCTCAAGCTTTGCAAGGTCGACACCGGCACGCACGGCGTGCTGCAAATCGTCTGCGGCGCGCCCAATGTCGCCGCCGACATGGTCGTGCCTTGCGCCCTGGTCGGCGCCAAGCTGCCGGGCATCGAGATCAAGCGCGCCAAGGTGCGCGGCATCGAGAGTTTCGGCATGCTCTGCTCGGCGCGCGAACTGGGTCTCTCGGAAGACCACGCCGGTCTATTGCCCTTGCCGGCCGATGCGCCCATCGGCATGGACGTGCGTGGCTATCTGAATCTCGACGACACGCTGATCACGCTCAAGCTCACGCCCAACCGCGCCGACTGCCTTTCGCTCACCGGCATCGCCCGCGAAGTGGCGGCGCTCACCGGCGCGCCGCTGACGCTGCCGGCGGTTGCCGCCGTCGCCCCCGCGCACGAGGAGACGCGCGCCGTGGTGCTCGATGCGCCGGCCGCCTGCCCGCGCTACTGCGGCCGCATCGTGCGCGGCGTGAACGCGAAAGCGGCGACGCCCGACTGGATGAAGCAGCGCATCGAGCGCTGCGGCATCCGCGCGATCTCGGCGCTGGTCGACGTCACCAACTACATCATGCTCGAACTCGGGCAGCCGCTGCATGCCTTCGACGATGCGCAGCTTTCCGGCGCCATCCACGTGCGCTATCCGCAAGCCGGCGAGCAGTTGCTGCTGTTGAACGAGCAGACCGTCGCGCCCGCCGCCGATACCGCATTGATCGCCGACGAGGCCAAGCCCTTGGCCATGGCCGGCATCATGGGCGGCGAGCATTCCGGCATTGCCGACGCGACCAGCGATCTCTTCCTGGAGAGCGCCTTTTTCGCGCCCGTTGCGATCGCCGGCAAGGCCCGCGCGCTGGGCTTTTCCTCCGACGCCTCCTACCGCTACGAGCGCGGCGTCGATTTCGAATTGCAGCGCAAGGCCATCGAACGCGCGACGCAGTTGATCGTCGACATCTGCGGCGGCCGGCCCGGCCCCGTGGTCGAAGCCGCTGCCGCGGAGCACCTGCCCAAGCGCGCGCCGGG
>JAQTNK010000035.1 GCA_028713915.1 Rhodocyclaceae bacterium
CGCCGAACTTCGCCGACAGCACCGTCGTGATCGCCGCCGTCAACGTCGTCTTGCCGTGGTCAACGTGACCAATCGTCCCCACATTCACGTGCGGCTTGGTCCGCTCAAACTTGCCTTTTGCCATGATCGGTTACCCCAAAAAAGTGCCGGTCCGAAAAATCCGCCTTGCGGCGATCCACTGTCCCAATTTACAAACCACTGGTGCCCATGGGCAGGATTGAACTGCCGACCTCTCCCTTACCAAGGGAGTGCTCTGCCACTGAGCTACATGGGCCAAAATTCTTTAACAAAACTCATTCTGGAGCGGGTGAAGGGAATCGAACCCTCGTCTTAAGCTTGGAAGGCTTCAGCTCTACCATTGAGCTACACCCGCCCGCGATTGCGCGATTCCGTTTTGCCACTCCCTGCAACGCCAATACCGCCAGTACCACTAATACCTCTCGACGCCGCAGTCTTGCTGAATTGCTGGTGGAGGGGGAAGGATTCGAACCTTCGAAGGCAGAGCCGTCAGATTTACAGTCTGATCCCTTTGACCGCTCGGGAACCCCTCCAGCGAAACGCGCTATTATCTTCGCTCTTCCATCACTTGTCAATGGCGATCATACGCCGCGGAGAAATTCATGGGCCACTCCCCATCCAGCGCCGCCGTCCAGGACAATCCCATGGGCCTCGAGGGCTGCGAATTCGTCGAATTCGCCGCGCCCGAGCCGCTGGAACTCGATCGTCTGTTCCGCGCGCTGGGCTTTTCGCCGGTGGCGCGCCACCGCTCGAAGGATGTCACGCTCTACCGCCAGGGCGGCATCAATTTCATCCTCAACGCCGAAGCCGAGAGCTTCGCCCAGGCCTACGCCCGGGTGCACGGCGCCTCGATTTGCGCCCTGGCGCTGCGCGTGCACGACGCCCGCGCCGCCGCCAACCGCGCCAAGTCGCTCGGCGCCGACGTGCTGCCGGGCAGCGCCCGTCCCGGCGAACTCAACATTCCCGCCGTGCGCGGCATCGGCGGCAGCCTCATTTATCTCGTCGACCGCTACGAGACGCCCGCGTCGCGCATCAGCCTCTACGACGTGGACTTCGTGCCGCTGCGCGGCGCCGAGCCGCATCCGCGCGGCCAGGGCCTCGCCGCCGTCGACCACCTGGCGCTGGCCGTGCATCCGGGACGCGTCGCCACCGCCGCGGAATTCTGGGAACGCCTTTTCGCGTTCCGCCAGACGGCCGCGGGCGAACTCGCCAGCCCTTGCGGGCACATCCGCCTGCGCATCACCGAAGCGCCCGATGCCGGCGCCTGCCATGGCGAAGCCATCCAGGGCATCGCGCTGGCCGCGCCCGACATCGACGCGATCGCCGCGAAGACCGCCGCCATCGGCGCCCTGGCCTTCACGATCGTGCAGGCGTGATCCAGCAGCGCGCCGCGCAGTGCCGCTGACGCGGCGGGATAGAATCGCGCAGCCGCCACACGAAGCCTGCCGCCGATGAACGTTCCTCGTCTTCCCGCCGCCCTCGCCGCCGAACTCGCGGCCCGCTTCGGCACGCGCTTTTCGACCGCCGCAGCCGTGTGCCTGCATCATGGCAAGGACGAATCCTCGTTCGCGCCGGTGCCGCCCGACGGCGTCGTCTTCGCGCACAGCACCGACGAGGTCGCGCAAGTCGTGCGCCTGTGCCACGCGCACCGCGTGCCGCTCATCGCCTACGGCACCGGCACGTCGCTCGAAGGTCATTTGCTAGCGCTGCACGGCGGCATCTGCATCGACCTGTCGGGCATGAACCAGGTGCTCGCGGTGCGGCCCGAGGACCTCGACGCCTCGGTACAGGCCGGCGTCACGCGCAAGCAGTTGAATGCGGCGCTGCGCGACACCGGGCTGTTCTTCCCCATCGATCCCGGCGCCGACGCCAGCCTCGGCGGCATGGCCGCGACGCGCGCGTCCGGCACCAACGCCGTGCGCTACGGCACCATGCGCGAGAACGTGCTCGGCCTCACCGCCGTGCTCGCCGACGGCCGCATCATCAAGACCGGCAGCCGCGCCCGCAAGTCGTCCGCCGGCTACGACCTGACGCGCCTGCTCATCGGCTCCGAAGGCACGCTCGCCATCATCACCGAAGTCACGGTGCGGCTCTACCCGATACCCGAAGCGATCTCGTCGGTGGTCTGCGCCTTTGCCGGCATCGCCGCCGCCGTGAAGACCGTCATCGAGACCATCCAGCTCGGCGTGCCGGTGGCGCGCATCGAGCTGCTCGACGCGCTGGCGATCAAGGCCATCAACCGCCACAGCAAGACCGCGTTGCGCTGCGCGCCGACGCTGTTCTTCGAGTTCCACGGCTCGCCCGCCGCTGTCGAGGAACAGGCGCGGACCGTGCAGGAAATCGCCGCCGGCAACGACGGCATGGACTTCGACTGGGCGACGCGCCCCGAAGACCGCACGCGCCTGTGGCAGGCGCGCCACGACGCCTATTACGCCTGCCTCGGCCTCGCGCCCGGCGCCCGCTCGCTGACCACCGACGTCTGCGTGCCGATATCGCAGCTCGCCGCCTGCATCGCCGAGACCGTCGCCGACCTCGAACACAGCGGCCTCGTCGCGCCGCTGGTCGGCCACGTCGGCGACGGCAATTTCCACCTGCTGCTGCTCGTCGATCCTCTCGATGCCGACGCCAACGTGCGCGCCAAGGCCTTCGCCAACCGCCTCGTCGAACGCGCCATCCGCATGGACGGCACCTGCACCGGCGAGCACGGCGTCGGCCTGGGCAAGCGCAAGTACCTGGCGCTCGAGCACGGCGCCGATGCCCTCGACGTCATGCGGGCGATCAAGACGGCGCTCGATCCGGACAACCTTCTCAATCCCGGCAAGGTCCTGCCCGACTGACGCAGTGCAATAACGCGCCGCGGCGCATCCGCCTACAATAGTCTCATCGCTTACCGGCGAACCCCGCAAACGCCGCACGCCCACAAGGCTCGCGGCGCTGATGACAGGAGAGAGACATGAACGCCCCGCTGCGCCTGGTCACCCTCGAAGACAAGTACACCGTCGCCTCCGGCCGCGTCTTTCTCACCGGCACCCAGGCGCTGGTGCGCCTGCCGATGCTGCAGCGCGAACGCGATCTCGCCGCCGGACTCAATACCGCCGGCTACATCTCCGGCTATCGCGGCTCGCCGCTGGGCGGCCTCGATCTCGCGCTGTGGAAAGCCAAGCAGCACCTGGCCGCGCACCACGTCGTGTTCCAGCCCGGCGTCAATGAAGACCTCGCCGCCACCGCGCTGTGGGGCACGCAGCAGGTCAATCTCTTTCCTGGCGCCAAGTATGACGGCGTCTTCGGCCTCTGGTACGGCAAGGGGCCGGGCGTCGACCGCTGCGGCGACGTCTTCAAGCATGCCAACTCCGCCGGCACCTCGAAGTACGGCGGCGTGCTCGCCATCGCCGGCGACGACCACGCGGCGCGCTCCTCCACCGTCGCCCACCAGTCCGAGCACGCCTTCAAGGCGGCGATGCTGCCGGTGCTGGCGCCCGCCGGCGTGCAGGACTATCTCGACTACGGCCTGCACGGCTGGGCCATGAGCCGCTACTCGGGCTGCTGGGTCGCCTTCAAGGCGGTGGCCGACACGGTCGAATCCTCGGCCTCGGTCGATCTCGCGCCGGACCGCGTGCGCATCGTCATGCCGACGGATTACGAGCTGCCGCCCGGCGGCCTCAACATCCGCTGGCCCGACGACCGCTGGACGCAGGAAGAGCGGCTGCTCAACCACAAGCTCTATGCCGCGCTCGCCTATTGCCGCGCCAACGGGCTCAACCGCGTCGTCATCGATTCGCCGCACGCCAGGCTCGGCATCATCGCGTCCGGCAAGAGCTACCTCGACGTGCGCCAGGCTTTCGACGATCTCGGCATCGACGACGATCTGGCCGCCGAGATCGGCATCCGCCTCTACAAGATCGGCATGGTCTGGCCGCTCGAAGCCGACGGCGTGCGCCGCTTCGCCGAAGGCCTCGAGGAAATCCTCGTCGTCGAGGAAAAGCGCCAGATGATCGAATACCAGTTGAAGGAGGAACTCTACAACTGGCGCGAAGACGTGCGCCCGCGCGTCATCGGCAAGTTCGACGAGAAAGGCGAATGGTCGCTGCCGCACGGCAACTGGCAACTGCCGGCCACCGGCGAACTGGCGCCGGCGCTGATCGCCAAGGTCATCGCCGCGCGCATCGACCGCTTCTTCACGTCGCCCCGCATCAAGGAGCGGCTGGCGGTGATCGAGGCCAAGGAACGCGCGGCCGAGGCGCCACTCATCGCCGCCGCGCGCATTCCCTATTTCTGTCCCGGCTGTCCGCACAACACGTCGACGCGGGTGCCGGAAGGCTCGCGGGCGCTGGCAGGCATCGGCTGCCATTTCATGGTGACGTGGATGGACCGCAACACCGCCACCTTCTCGCACATGGGCGGCGAAGGCGCGGCCTGGCTCGGCCAGGCGCCTTTCACGGCCGAGAAGCACGTCTTCGTCAATCTCGGCGACGGCACCTATTTCCATTCCGGCCTGCTGGCGATCCGCGCCGCCGTGGCCGCCGGCGTGAACGTCACCTACAAGCTGCTCTACAACGACGCCGTCGCCATGACCGGCGGCCAGCCGCTCGACGGCACGCTGACCGTGCCGCAGCTGGCGCGCCAGTTGCAGGCCGAAGGCGTCGGCAAGATCGTCGTCGTCACCGACGGCGCGCCGCGCAGCTACGGTCGCGCCGACCTGCCCGACGACATCGTCATGCGCGGGCGCGAAGACATGGACGCCATCCAGCGCGAGTTCCGCGAGATTCCCGGCACTTCGGCGATCATCTACGACCAGACCTGCGCCGCCGAGAAGCGCCGCCGCCGCAAGCGCGGCAAGATGGTCGATCCGGCGCGGCGCGTCTTCATCAACGAGAGGGTTTGCGAGGGCTGCGGCGACTGCGGCACGGCCAGCAACTGCCTGGCGATCGTGCCGCTGGAGACCGAGTTCGGCCGCAAGCGCGCCATCGACCAGTCGGCCTGCAACAAGGACTTCTCCTGCGTCGACGGCTTTTGTCCGTCGTTCGTCACCGTCGAAGGCGGCCGGCCGCGGCGCGGCCGCGCGCTCGACGAAGCCGCGCCGCCGCCGGCGCCGCCCGAGCCGCCGCTGCCGGACACGACGACGCCCTTCGGCATCCTCATCACCGGCGTCGGCGGCACCGGCGTCGTCACGCTCGGCGCGCTGATCGGCACGGCGGCGCACATCGACGGCAAGGGCGTCACCGTGCTCGACATGACGGGCCTGGCGCAGAAAGGCGGCGCCGTGTTTTCGCACGTGCGCATCTGCAACGACGCCGACGCCATCCACGCCGTGCGCATCGCCACCGGCGAAGCCGACGCGGTGATCGGCGGCGACGCCATCGTCACGAGTTCGCCCGAGGCGCTCGTCAAGATGCAGCCGGGGCGCAGCCGCGCGGTGGTGAACTGCACCGAGACGCCGACCGCCGAATTCACGCGCGACCCCGACTGGCAGTTCCCGCTGGCGCAGATGCAGGCGGCACTTGCAGCAGCGGTCGGCGATGCCTCGCTGCACTGCCTCGACGCCACGGCGCTCGCCACACGCCTGCTCGGCGACGCCCTCTACGCCAACCTCTTCCTGCTCGGCTATGCCTGGCAGCTCGGCATGGTGCCGGTGTCGGCCGCCGCCGTCGATCGCGCCATCGAACTCAACGGCGCGGCGGTCGACATGAACCGCAAGGCCTTTGCCTGGGGGCGCCGCGCCGCGCACGACCCGGTCGCCTTCGCGCGCTTCGCGCCGCCCGCCGCGCCGGCAGCGCCGCCGACGCTGGCGGCCGTCGTCGCCAAGCGCGTCGACTTTCTCACCGCCTACCAGGACGCCGCCTACGCGGCGCGCTACGCGGCGCTGGTCGAGAGGGCGCAGGCCGCCGAAGCGGCGCTCGGCTCGACGCGGCTCGCCGCCGCCGTGGCACACAACTATTTCAAGCTACTGGCCATCAAGGACGAATACGAAGTCGCGCGGCTCTATGCCGAGAGCGATTTCCTCGAGCGCGTGAAGGAGGCGTTCGAGGGCGACTACGAACTGCACTTCCACCTCGCCCCGCCGCTTCTCGCCAAGCCCGATCCGGCGACCGGGCGCATCAGGAAGCGCGAGTTCGGCGCCTGGACGCTGACCGCGTTCAAGTGGCTGGCGCGGGCGCGCAAGCTGCGCGGCACGCGCTGGGACGTGTTCGCCCGCCTGCCCGAACGGCGCGCGGAACGACAGCTGCTTGCCGACTACGAAGCCGACATCGCCGGCGCCCTCGCCGCCCTGTCGCCGGCCACGCTGGCTGACGCCGTCGCGCTGGCCGCGCTGCCGGAGACCATCCGCGGCTTCGGCCACGTCAAGGCCAGGAGCATCGCCAAAGCGGCGCCGCAGCGCGCGATCCTGCGTCGGCGCCTGGGCTTGAGCGGTTAAGTTCACGCGGCATCGGACGTTATATGCGTCTGGGAAGCTGGTCCGAGACCACGAAAGTCCTTTCGCCGCGGAACCCTATGACGACGCACGACCCTCGATTCGAAGAAGAAGAAGAAGCGCAAGCGGCACAGGACAGCGGCTTGGCGACGCGCGTGCAGCAGGCCGTCACGGCGTCGAAGCTGCGCGCGATCGATGGCGCGATCGACTTCTGCGAGCGCTGGCGCAACCGCATCCGGCCCGTCGCAGCAGAGGACATGCGCGGCGGCCGCACGGGCGCCGCCCGGCACGGCCGCGAGATGCCGGCGCCCGAACCCGTCGTCGCCGCGAGGCCGAGCCGCTGGCGCGGCCGCCTCATCGTGCTGGCGCTGCTGGTGGCCAGCGCCGCCGGCGGCATGATGTTTTCATATCGACTGCTGGCCAGGATCATCGCTTCCGACGACATGATCATCGACGACCTGCGCGACCAGGTGGCGCAGATGGAAAAGGCCGAAGCGCGCAGCGTGAATCTGCTGGCCAAGAACCAGCAGCAGATCGCCGAGAGCAACAAGGCGATGCGCGAGTATCAGGCGACGATTCAGGGCAACGAGGAGCAGCTGGCGGAACTGCGCCAGCAAGTCAGCGTGCTGACGCCAAGCCCGCCGCCGCAGCCGCTCAAGGGCGATGCCACGGTCCGGCGCGCCGCCGCCGCGGGCCGCCGGGCGCCGGACAAGACCGGCGATTGCGCGATGAGCACGACGCATGCCGCGGCCGACCTGGCGCGCTGCTTCGAAAAATTCAACCGCCAGTGAAAACGCCGTGAGGAAGGCCGTTCCCGCCGCATCGCCGGTGCGCGACGCGATTCTCGCCCAAGGGCTCGGCAGCCTCGTCGCTGCGACGCTGATTTATCTCGTCTGGCCGCAGCTCTGGCAGCTGCCGCTCGCGGTGGCGGCGGTGCAGGGCGCCTGCGCGGCGCTGACCGCCTACAAGCTCGAAGCGCCGCCGTGGTGGCTGGCGATCCATTTCGCCTTCGCGCCGCTGGTCGTGGCGGCAAGCTCGCTCGCCGTCGCGCCGGGCTGGTATCTCGCCGCGTTCGTCGCGCTGCTGCTGGTGTTCTGGCGCACCGACAAGAGCCGCGTGCCGCTCTTCCTGACCAATGCGACGGCGGCGGCGGCCGTGGCGGCGCTGCTGCCGGCGCGCCCGTGCCACGTCGTCGATCTCGGCTGCGGCAACGGCGGCCTGCTGCGCCGCCTGGCGCGGGCGCGTCCGGACTGCGAGTTCTTCGGCCTCGAGCACGCGCCGCTGCCCTGGCTGTGGGCGCGGCTGACGACGCTCAACCGGCCCAACGTGACGATCCGCTACGGCGACTTCTGGGCGCTGCACCTGGGCCTCTTCGACGTCGTCTATGCCTTCCTTTCGCCGGCGCCGATGCCGCGGCTGTGGCAGAAGGCCGCGGCGGAAATGAAGCCGGACAGCCTGCTCGTCAGCAACAGTTTCGCCGTGCCGGACGTGGCGCCCGACGCCACCGCGGCGGTCGGCGACCGCCGCGCGACGCGCCTCTATGTCTATCGGCCGGCCAAATAGCGCCGCGAATTCCTCGCAATTCCGTCCATCCTCGCCGGCCGGCATAGCCAATAATCCTTGCCTGACAAGCAGCAAAGGCGGCAAGGAGTCATTTATGGCGGACATCATCTGTGTCATCGGCAACAAGGGCGGTACCGGCAAGACCACGCTTTCGCACATGCTGTGCCAGGGCCTGG
Source organism: Rhodocyclaceae bacterium (assembly GCA_028713915.1). Classification (GTDB taxonomy): domain Bacteria; phylum Pseudomonadota; class Gammaproteobacteria; order Burkholderiales; family Rhodocyclaceae; genus Nitricoxidireducens. The sequence goes on from JAQTNK010000035.1 coordinate 8,167, forward strand.
GCCTGCTCGGGCAGCGCTCGGTCTGCGTGCTGACGGACACCTGCCGCGAGCCGCTCGATCCCGCCGGCCGGCGCTACCTGGTGGCCGACGCGCGCACCCGCGAGGCGCTCGGCAAGGTCGTCGACAAGGTGCGGTCGCTGAAAGCGTGGATGGGCGTCATCGATGGCGGCGGCAACCGCACCGAGATGGACCGCCAGCTCTATGGCCTTGCCGACCTCGTGCTGCTGCCGTTTCGCGACTCGCACGAGGACATCCGCACCGTCATCCGCGACCTCGAAATGTTTCCCCACGCCTACGCCATCCCGAGCCAGTGGCCGACCAACGTCTGGCAGCGCGAAGCGGCGGACAAGAGCGTCGCCGACTTGCTCGCGCCCTATCGCGACCGCATCCTCGAACCCGTGGCCACGCTTTCCGCCAGCAAGCTGCTGCTGCAGAAGGACATGCCCGCCGGCCTGCCGAGTCCGCTCGGCAACGCCTGCCGCGGCGTCGCCCGACAGGTGCTGGACCTGCTGCAGATCTCCATCGCCGATGGCTTCGCGGCGAAGGAATCCGGCCACGCCGCTCCCGCCCGGCCCGCCATGGCGCAGCCGGCCAGGGCCCTCGCCGCGTAAGCGCCCGCGGCGCGGTCTCGAAGCTCACCTGCGGTTCATCGCCCTGGCGCCGGCGGTCGCCGCGCTCGATACCGGCGTCAATGAACTCGCCAACGCGGCGGTCGAACGCATGTTGGGCTACGATCGAAGAGGCGGCGGCGCGGGCCGCCGCCAAGCGATTTGGGAAAAGACCTACACCCTGACGCGCTGGCGGCTGGCGACCAGCAGGGCCTGCGAGCGGTTGGTGACGTTCAAGGCCTTGAATATCGCAGAGACGTGAATCTTCACCGTGCCCTCGGTGACGCCCAGCATCTCGGCGATCTGGCGATTGGTCTTGCCTTGCGTCAAGAGCTCCAGCACGCGCATCTGCGCCGCCGTGAGGTGATAGCGCTCGGACAACGGCTTGTTGCGCTGGCCGTCGCCGCGCTCCATCGCCTCGCGCATCGCCGACGGCAGGTACACTTCGCCGTCGAGCACCTGGCGCAGCGCGCCGAGCAGGGCATCGGTCGAACTCGATTTCGGCACGAACCCCGAGGCGCCGTGGCGCATCGCCCGCGCCGCCGTTTCGGCATCGTCGAGCGCCGACAGGATGACCACGGGAATGGTCGGATAGCGTTTGCGGATCGCGCCCAGCACCGCCATGCCGCTGGTTCCGGGCAGCATCAGGTCGAGCATGACGAGATCGATGTCGTCGTTCGCTTCGAGCAACTGCAAGCCTTGGTCGGCGTCCTGCGCGCCGAGGGTCTGCGTGCCAGGCTCCAGGCCGCGCAAGGCCAGCAGCAAGCCTTCGCGCACCAGGGCATGGTCTTCGATGATCAATACCTTAAGCAAGAGGCTCTCCTCGACAGCCGTATGACAATGGCAGTCTAACGCGAATTTTGCCGGGCGTGTCGGCGTTGCCGTAAAATCGCGGCATCCGCCGACGAGGAGCCCGCCATGTCCAACGCCCAAGACCCGCTCGACTTCATCAAGAACATGTGGGGCAACATGGGCTTCACTTTGCCCGGCATGGTGACGCCGACGCTCGACACCGACGAACTCGACAAGCGCATCGCCGAGCTCAAGACCGTGGAAGGCTGGCTCAAGACCAACCTCGGCCTGCTGCAAATGACCATCCACGGCCTCGAGATGCAGCGCACCACGCTGGCGGCCATGCAGGCCATCAGCGAATCGGCCAACAGCGCGGACGCCAACGCCAATCCTTTCGCCAACCCGGCGATGTGGCAGTGGCCGTTCATGCCGCAGTCATCGGCGGCGGCAGAACCCGCTGCCGCGCCGGAACCCGCCGCCAAGCCGGCGGCGGAGCCCGCCGCGGCGGCCAAGCCGAAGAAGAAGTCGCAGTAATCACAAGGCCGCGAGCCACGCCGGCAGCGTCAGCATCGCCGCCAGGGTCGTGGCGGAAATGAGCCAGGCGACGCGAGCGCCGTCGCCGCCCATGCGCTGCGTCAGGATATAGGCCGAGCTTGCCGTCGGCAGCGCGGCGAAGGCCACGGCGATATCGAAATAGAGGCCCGACAGGCCCAATGCCCGGGCGATGAGCAGCGCAGCGGCGGGCATGACCAGCAGCTTGACCATCATCAACCAGGCGGCGGCGCCGCGGCCGCCGCTGCCGAAGGCGCCGCGGATCTTGAGCGCCGCCCCCACCGTCAGCAGCCCCAGCGCGATCGACGCCTCGGCCAGGCGACCGAGAAACTTCAGCGCCGGCACCGGCATCGGCCAGCCGGCGAGATTCCAGGTCAGCCCCGCCAAGGTGGCGAGGATCAGCGGATTCCTCGCCAGCTCGCGCCAGACGCCGCTGCTGCCGTGGCGCGCCAGCATCCACACGGCGGCGACGTTGGCCGGCGGCACCATGGCGCCGGTGAGCAGGCCCATGGCGGCAATGCCGGCGGCGCCGTGCAAGTTGCCCGCCACCGCGAGCCCGATGTAGGAGTTGAAGCGGAAGGCGCACTGGAACTGCGACGCGGACGACAGCGGCGTCAGCGGGAACAGCCAGCGCGCCGCTGCGCCGAAGATCATGGCGACCGCCATCGCGCCCGCTCCCGTCGCCAGCAGCGGCAGCGCCGCCTGCCAGTCGATCGCCGTGCGCACCAGGGCGTTGAACAGCAAGGCCGGGAAGAGCACGAAGTAGACGAGCTTCTCGAGCCCGGCCCAGAAATGGTCGTCCAGATGCATGGCCCGCCGCAGGGCGAGGCCCAGCAGGATCAGGGCGAAGTCGGGCAGCAGGGCGAGGGCGGTGTCCACGCCGGGGTTATATCACCGCGGCGATGCCGCGCCAGCCTCGGAAAACCGCAGCGCCGGACTCAGTCGTACTTGCGGGCGTCCTCGATCACCTTGCCGTCGTTGGGCAGGCTGCCGGCGGCGACCAGCGTCACCGCGCCGCGCAGTTTGGTGATGTCGCGCAGGCTGTCGACCAGCGCCTTGGCCAGCGCCTCGCCGCTCGCGCCGGAGGCATCGGCTTCGCAGTGCAGCGTCATGGCGTCGACGGCGTCGGGATTGGTGATCACCAGCCGTGCCTTCTTCAATTCGGCATGGCGCTTGACGATCTCCGCCACTTGCTCGGGATGCACGAACATGCCCTTGACCTTGGCGGTCTGGTCGGCGCGGCCCAGCCAGCCCTTGATGCGCATGTTGCTGCGGCCGCAGGGCGACATGCCGGGCAGCACGGCCGAGAGGTCGCCGGTGCCGAAGCGCACCAGCGGGTAGTCGGCGTTGAACGTGGTGACGACGACTTCGCCGACTTCGCCCGCGGGCAGCGGGTCGCCGGTGCCGGGGCGGACGATTTCGACGATCACGCCTTCGTCGACGACAAGCCCGGCGCGCGCCGGCGTCTCGTAGGCGATGACACCGAGATCGGCGGTGGCGTAAGCCTGGTAGCCCTCGATGCCGCGCACGCGCAAGGCGTCGCGCACCGGCGGCAGGAAAGCCTCGCCGGAGACCAGCGCCTTCGTCAGCGACGGCAGTCGGATGCCCAGTTCATCGGCCTTCTCCAGCAGGATGCGCAGGAACGACGGCGTCCCGACGTAGCCGGCGGCGGCGAGCTCGGCGATCGCCTGCACCTGCTGTTCGGTCTGGCCGACGCCGGCGGGAAAGACCGTGCAGCCCAGCGCCAGGGCGCCGGCTTCGAGGATCCAGGCGCCCGGCGTCATGTGGTAGGAGAAGCTGTTATGCACGAGGTCGCCGGCGCGAAAGCCGGCGGCGAACAGCGCCCGCGCCGTGCGCCACCAATCGGCGGCGCGTCCTTCCGGTTCGTAGATCGGCCCTGGCGACGAGAAGACGCGGCCGAGCCGGCCGTAAGGCGTCGCCGCCAGGCCGCCGAACGGCCGCTGCGCCTTTTGCAGCGCAATCAGCTCATGCTTGCGCAGCACCGGCAACTGCGCCAGCGCGGCGCGCGAATTCACCGCCGCGGCATCGACGTGCGCCAGCGCCTGGCCGAAGTAAGCCGTGTTCGCCTTGGCATGCGCGACCTGCTGCGGCAGCCGCGCCATGAGGTCGGCTTCGCGCTCCTCGGCCGTGCGCGTTTCCAGCGCATCGAAATATTCAGGCATGTCTGCTCCAATGTTCAACCCGGCGCACAGCGCCAAGCGATGCAAGGCGAGAGCGGGTGCCGCATAGCAGCGCTATGCAAACCCGCGAACAACGCCGCAGCGCGCCGTGCGATGTGCCGCCGCGCTAGGCCAGCCAGCGTTTGCGGCGGCGGTAGTGTTTGACGTCGCGGAAACTCTTGCGCCCGTGTGAGGACAAGCCGAGATAGAACTCCTTGACGTCCTCGTTGTTGCGCAACTCGGAGGCTTCGCCTTCCATGACGACGCGGCCGTTTTCGAGGATGTAGCCGAAATCGGCGAAGCGCAGCGCGACCATGGTGTTCTGCTCGGCGAGCAGGAAGCTCACTTTCTCGCGGCTGTTGAGATCCTTGACGATCTCGAAAATCTCCTCGACGATCTGCGGCGCCAGGCCCATCGACGGCTCGTCGAGCAGGATCATCTCGGGGCCGGCCATCAGCGCGCGGCCGATGGCGGTCATCTGCTGTTCGCCGCCGGAGGTGTAGCCGGCCTGCGAATGGCGCCGCTGCTTGAGGCGCGGGAAATAGCCATAGACCTTCTCGAGGTTCTGCTTGAGCTGGCTGCGCGACAACGACTGCGTGTAGGCGCCCGTCAGCAGGTTCTCCTCGATGGTCAGGTGGCCAAAGCAGTGGCGGCCTTCCATGACCTGGATGACGCCGCCGGTGACCATCTCGTTCGGCGTCATCTGGTCGACGCGCTTGCCCTGGAACTCGATGCTGCCCTTGGTCACCTCGCCGCGCTCGGCGCGCAGCAGGTTGGAGACGGCCTTGAGCGTCGTCGTCTTGCCGGCGCCGTTGGCGCCCAGCAGGGCCACGATCTTGCCTTCCGGCACGGACAAGGACACGCCCTTGAGCACCAGGATGACGTGGTCGTAGATGACCTCGATGTTATTGACGTTGAGATAGGCGGACATGAGTGGATTCCGTTTCGGGCGCGGCGCGGGACTGGGCGGGGAACGCTCCCCGCCCATCCCGCATTGCCTGCTGCTTGCTGCTTACTTCTTCTTCGCTTCGGCGGCGCAGTCGCGCGGCGTGATGCCCTTTTCCTTCGCGTACTTCTTGGCATCGGCCTGGAACAGCGGGTGGATCAGCGCCTTGTTGCCCTCGATCCAGTCGGACACCAGCACCCACTTGGCGCCGTCCCACTGCTGGATCTTCACCTTGCCGGAACCTTCATGGTTGTCGCAGGAAGTCTTCACTTCCGGCAGCAGGCCGGTGGCGCCGAGCGTCTTCAGCCGGGCGTCGGTGAGGTTCAGGTTTTCCAGGCCCCAGCGCACCTGCTCGCCCGTCATGGCCTTGCCCTTGCCGTACTTGGCCTGCGCCGTGCGGATGGCTTCGACCGACAGCACGGCGGCGGACACGCCGCGGTTGTAGAGGATGGTGCCGAGCTTGGACTTGTCGGACAGGTTGCCCTTGCCGGCGCCATAGACGGTCTTCTCGATGTCGGCGATCAGCGGCACGTTGGTGCCGGAGACGTTCCACGTCGCCGACATGTAGCCCTTGGCGGCATCGCCGGCCGGGATGACGTCCTCTTCCGAACCGGCCCACCAGGAACCGATCATCTTGTCGCGCGGGAAGCCCATCTTCTGCGCCGTCTTGAGCGCCGTCATGTTCATCACGCCCCAGCCCCACATGATCACGTAGTCGGGCTTCTCCTGGCGGATGCGCTGCCACTGCGCGCCCTGCTCGTTGCCCGGGTGGGCGACCGGAATCTGCACCAGCTCGAACTTGTTGAGCCGCGACTCGGCTTCGAGGGCGATGATCGGTTCCTTGCCGTAGGCGGAGTCATGGTAGAGGAAGACGATCTTCTTGCCGGCCAGGCTGCCGCCGTTCTTGTCCTTGAGGAACTTGATGATGGCCGAGGCCTGCATCTGGTAGGTCGTCACCAGCGGGAAGGCGTAGGGGAAGACGGAGCCGTCGACCGCCATCGTCAGGCCGTAGCCCATCATCGCCAGCGGCATCTTGTCGGCCGCGGTCTTGTCCACCAGGGCGTAGGAAATGCCGGTGGACATGGTGTGGATCGGCGCGGCGAAATTCTTCGCCTTGCTCTTCAGACGCTCGTAGCACTCGACGCCCTTGGCGTTGTTGTACTCGGTTTCGCATTCGTCCCAGGCGACCGGCACGCCGTCGATGCCGCCCTTCATGTTCACGTAAGTCAGGTAGTCGATGAAGCCGCCGTAGAAGGCCTGGCCGTTGGCGCCGTAGGGCCCGACGCGATAGTCGGGAAGCATGAAGTACTGGTCGTCGGCTGCCTGCGCCGGCGCGGAAAACGCCCCGGCGAGACAAGCGGCCGAAGCCGCGACGGCAATGGCGAACTGCCTGCTTTTCTTGAACATGAGTGTCTCCTCTTGGTTGAAGTATTGAAAAGAAATCTGCGCCGGCCCTAATGCGGGAAAGGCCAAAGACGCAGCTTCTCCTTTGCAATCTGCCACAAACGCGCCAAGCCGTGAGGTTCCACGACGAGGAAGAACATGATGAGGGCGCCGAACACCATCAGCTGGATGTGCGAGACGGTGGCGTTGTCGAACGGCAGGTGCAGCAGGGACGCAACCGCCGGCAGGCTGATGTCGAGGAAGATCGGCAGCAGCAGGATGAAGGCCGCGCCGAGGAAGCTGCCGAGGATGCTGCCGACGCCGCCGACGATGATCATGAACAGGATCTTGAACGACATGTCGAGCGAGAAGCCGTCGGGCTCGACCGAACCGAGGTAGCAGAACGCATACAGCGCGCCGGCGACGCCGCAGTAGAACGAACTCACGGCGAAGGCGAGCAGCTTGGTATGCATCAGGCGGATGCCGATGACCTCGGCGGCGACGTCCATGTCGCGCACCGCCATCCAGGCGCGGCCGGTGCTCGAGCGCACCAGGTTCTTCGCCGCCAGCGCCAGCAGCAGGACCAGCGAGAGCACCAGCAGGTAATTGCTGCGCGGCGTGTCGAAGGCGAAGCCGAGGATGGTGACGCCGGGCACCGAGATGACGCCCGACGAAGAGTCGTTCGACAAGTAGGGAAACTTCGTCAGGCACCAGACGATGAAGAACTGCGCCGCCAGCGTCGCCACGGCGAGGTAGAAGCCCTTGATGCGCAAGCTGGGCAGGCCGAAGAGGATGCCGACCGCCGCCGACGTGAGACCGGCGAGCAGGAAGGACACGAGAACGGGCATGCCCTCGACGCGCACCTGGAAGTTGTAGGCGGCATAGGCGCCGACGGCCATGAAGGCCGCCGAGCCCAGCGACAGCTGGCCGGCGTAGCCGGTCAGGATGTTGAGGCCGAGCGCCGCCAGGGCGAAGATCAGGAAGGGCACCAGGATCGCCGTGAACCAGTATTCGGAAGCGAACAGCGGGATGCCGACGAAGGCGACGGCGAGCAGCAGCAGGATGCCGATGCGGTCCTGGCGGATCGGGAAGATCTGCTGGTCGGCCGCGTAGGTGGTCTTGAATTGTCCGGTTTCTCTGTAGAACATCTCAATGGCTCCAGTGCGCTTGGCGCCGGGTTGAAGGCGTCAACGTCAACCTCGAGCTCGGAACCGCCGAGGGCGACGGGGGACACGAAGCGCAGCAGGGCACCCCGCCGGCACGAGCGCGCGCCGATGATCCGAGAGGAAGCTGTTTCATTTCAAACCCGATCAATGTGCTTCTCCCCGAACAGCCCCTCGGGCCGCACCAGCAGGAACAGCAGCGCCATCACATAGGGGAACCAGCCCTCGATGCCGCCGAAGTTGCCTTCAAACATACTCTGCATCACCGGCGGAATGTAGATCTCGGCGAGCTTCTCCGAGGCGCCGATGATGAGGCCGCCGACGATCGCGCCGGGGACCGAGGTGAAGCCGCCGAGGATCAGCACCGGCAAGGCTTTCAGCGCCGTGAAAGTCAGCGCGAACTGGACGCCGTTGCGTGCGCCCCAGAGCATGCCCGAGACCAGCGCGACGAAGCCCGCCACCGTCCATACCAGCGCCCAGATGTGCTGCAGCGGAATGCCGATCGACAGCGCCGCCTGGTGATCGTCCGCCACGGCGCGCAGCGCGCGGCCGACGCGCGTGTATTGGAAGAACAGCGCCAGCACGGCCACCAGCAATGCGGCGATGCCGGCGGCGGCGAGGTCGAAGCGGCTGACGACGATGTTGAAGGCGTCGAGAATCGCCGGGATCGGCTCGTCGACGAGGCCGATGTCGAGCGGCCGCACGTCGTTGCCGAACAGCATCGGCGCCAGTCCCTCGATGAAGAACGAAAGCCCGATGGTCGCCATGAACAAGGCGATCGGCGGCTGGTTCACCATCTTGCGCAGGACGAATTTCTCGGTGGCGATGCCGAACAGCGTCATGACGACGAAGCCGAGGATCAGCGCCAGCCACAGCGGCGCGCCCTTGTCCATGAAGCCGACCACCGCCAGCGCGGCGAAATAGACCATCGCGCCCTGGGCGAAGTTGAGCACGCCCGAGGCCTTGTAGATCAGCACGAAGCCGAGCGCCACCAGCGAATACATGATGCCGGCGAGCAGGCCGCCGATCAGGACTTCAAAGAAAAAACTCATACAAGCACTCCTTCACCGCCGCGGCGCCGAGGCGCAGAGAGAACCTCTTCGTGCTGCACGGCTCGGCGGTTCATGGCCTTCAATGCTGCGTCCCCAGATAAGCCGCAATCACCTCGGGATTGTTCTTCACCTCGTCGGGCGCGCCGTCGCCGATCTTCTTGCCGTAGTCGAGGACAACGACGCGGTCGGAGATGTCCATCACCACGCCCATGTCGTGCTCGATCAGCACGATGGTGGTGCCGAACTGGTCGTTCACGTCGAGGATGAAGCGGCACATGTCCTGTTTCTCCTCGACGTTCATGCCGGCCATCGGCTCGTCGAGCAGCAGCATCTTCGGCTCGGCGGCAAGCGCGCGGCCCAGTTCGACGCGCTTTTGCAGGCCGTAGGGCAGGCGCCCGACCGGCGTCTTGCGAATGTGCTCGATCTCGAGGAAATCGATGACTTCCTCGACTTTCCGGCGGTGCTCGAGCTCCTCGCGCCGCGCCGGCCCCCACCACAGCGCATGCTGCAGGAAGCCGGCCTTCATCTTGAGATTGCGCCCGGTCATCAGGTTGTCGAGCACGCTCATGCCCTTGAACAGCGCGATGTTCTGGAACGTGCGGGCGATGCCGGCGGCGGCGGCGGCATGCGTGTCCATGTCGCGGCGATGCTCGCCGTGGAAAACGATCTCGCCTTCCTGCGGCCGGTACACGCCATTGATGACATTGAGCATCGAGCTCTTGCCTGCGCCGTTGGGACCGATGATGGCGCGGATCTCGTGGTCGCGCACGTCGAAGGAAATGTCGGTCAGCGCCTTGACGCCGCCGAAGCGCAACGAGATGTTGCGCAAGTCGAGGATGACTTCGCCGATTTCGCGCGCCATTACGCTGCTCTCATTGCCGTGGCCTTGGCAAATGTCTTGGCGTCGCGAATGACCAGGTCGGCAGCGACCTTGCCGCGGCGGCCGTCTTCGAACTTGACTTCGGTTTCGATGAACTGCGATTCGCGCCCCGCATAGAGCGCGTCGATCAGCACCGCGTATTTCTCGGCGACGAAGCCGCGCCGCACCTTGCGTGTGCGCGTCAGCTCGTCGTCGTCGGGATCGAGTTCCTTGTGCAGCACGAGGAAGCGGTGCACCTGCGTGTCGGCGACCATGGCATCGCTCGCCAGCTCGGCATTCACCTGCTCGATGCAGTCGCGGATCAGGTCCAGCACGGCCGGCTTGCAGGCGAGGTCGGTGTAGCCCGAGTAGGCGATGTGGCGCCGCTCGGCCCAGTTGCCCACCGCGCCCATGTCGATGTTGATGAAGGCGCAGACCATGTCGCGGCCGTGGCCGAAGCAGACCGACTCCTTGATGTAGGGAAAGAACTTGAGCTTGTTCTCGATGTAGTTGGGTGCGAACATCGCGCCGCCTGAAAGCTTGCCGACATCCTTGGCGCGGTCGATGATCTTGAGGTGGCCTTCGGCGTCGAGAAAGCCGGCATCCCCCGTCATGAAGTAGCCGTCGGCGTTGATCGACTCGGCGGTGGCATCGGGGCGCTTGTAGTATTCCTTGAGCAGCATCGGCCCCTTGACGAGGATCTCGCCGCTGTCGGCGATCTTGATCTCGACGCCCGGCGCCGGCATGCCGACGGAATCGAACTTGATCTGGCCGTCGGGCTGCAGGCAGACGTAGGCGCAGGTCTCGGTCTGGCCGTAGAGCTGCTTCAAGTTCACGCCGATCGAGCGGTAGAAGCGGAATAGATCCGGGCCGATGGCGGCGCCGGCCGTGTAGGCGACGCGGATGCGGCTCATGCCGAGGACGTTGCGCAACGGACCGTAGACGACGAAATTGCCCAGCGCATAGAGCAGCCGGTCTTTCATGGCCACCGGCTTGCGGTCGAGGATCTCGGCGCCGCAGCGCTTGGCCACGTCCATGAAGTAGTGGAAGAGCTTGCGCTTGATGCTGCCGGCGTCCTCCATGCGGATCATCACTTGCGTCAGCACGTTTTCGAAGACGCGCGGCGGAGCGAAATAATAGGTCGGGCCGATTTCGCGCAAGTCGGTCATCACGGTGTCGCCGGACTCCGGGCAGTTCACCGTGAAGCCGACGAAGATCGCCTGGGCCAGCGAAAACAAATGGTCGCCCACCCAGGCCATCGGCAGGTAGGAGAGGATGTCGTCGGTATCGCGCAGACCGTCGAACTCGGCGCCGCCGCGGGCGGCGGCGATGAAGGCGCGATGCGTCTGGCAGACGCCCTTGGGCTTGCCCGTCGTGCCCGAGGTATAGAGCATCACCGAAATGTCTTCGGTCGCGCCCTGGGCGATTTCCGCGGCGATGAAGTCGGGATGGTTCTGCTTGTGGATGCGGCCCGACGCCACGACTTCGTCGAAGCCGGAGAGGAAAGTCTGCGTGTAATGGCGCATGCCGCGCGGATCGTCGTAAATGATGTGCTGGAGTTCGGGACACTGGTCCTTGATCTCCATGAGCTTGTCCACCTGCTCCTGGTCCTCGACGATGGCGATGTGGATGCCGGCGTCCTGCAGCACGAAGACCATCTCGGCGGCGACGGCATCCTGGTACATGGGCACGGGAATGCCGCCGAGCATCTGCGCGGCGAGCATCGAGCCGTAGAGGCGCGGGCGGTTGTCGCCGATGATGGCGAGGCGGTCGCCGCGGCGGAAGCCGAGCTGCGCCAGGCCGCAGGCCAGCGCCTGCGTTTCCTCCGCGACTTCGGCCCAGCTGCGCGTCTGCCAGATGCCGAGATCCTTTTCGCGCACGGCGGGACGGGCACCGCGCACGCTGGCGTGGTGCATCAACAGGCGCGGGAACGTATCGAGCGCGCCGCCGTCGGGCGTTGCAGCCATCTATTGATCTCCTCAAATCCGCCGTCGCTTTGCGCTACGCCAAAAGCGTAGCGGCGCGATCTGTCCGGGTTTCGGCAGCCATTCTAACCGCAGCTTGCCGCCGTCCTGCGACCCCTTCGGGGGAACTGGAACGCAGTCTAAGGCGGGGCTGCGCCTATAATTGTCACGTGGCTGACAATCCCGACAAAAAATCGCCGACGCTGGCCGACGCCCTGCGCTCCTCGCGCTGGGCCGCGGGTCTTACGCAGGAGGAATGGACGCAAGTCGACGCCGGGGTGGTCGAGCGGCAAGTTCCCGCCGGCGGCTTCATCTGCCGCAAGGGCGAGCAGGTCGATTTCTGGTTCGGCCTCATCGACGGCCTGGCGAAAATGTCCTCCGACTGGGTCACCGGCAAGACCGCCACCTACACCGGCCTGCCGCCGGGCGCGTGGTTCGGCGAAGGCTCGATCCTGAAATCGGAACCGCGCCGCTACGACGTCATCGCCTTGCGCGATTCGCGCGTCGCCTGCCTGCGCCGCGAGACTTTCCTGTGGCTGCTCGACCACAGCATTCCTTTCAACCGCTACCTGCTGGTGCAGCTGAACGAGCGCCTCGGCCAGTTCATAGGTCTGCTCGAATCGGAGCGTCTGCTCGACACCGACACGCGCGTCGCGCGCTGCCTGGCGGGCCTGTTCAATCCCATTCTCTACCCCGGCCTCGGTCCGCAGCTCGCCATCTCGCAGGAAGAGATCGGCTACCTCGCCGGCGTCTCGCGCCAGCGCGTCAATCGCTCGCTGAAGGTCCTCGAGGACGCCGGCTTCCTCAGCATCGAATACGGCGGCGTCACCATCCGCGACCTCGACGGCCTGCGCCGCTTCGGCGGCTGAGCGATGGCGCCGGAAGACGCGGAGTTTCTCGCATGCTGCGGCTGACTGAAATCAAGCTCCCGCTCGACCACGCCGAAGGCGCGCTGCGCGCGGCCGCCTGCAAGCGCCTGGGCGTGGCCGACCGCGAGCTGCTCGCTTGCACGGTCTTCCGCCGCAGCTTCGACGCGCGCAAGAAATCGGCCATCATGCTGATCTACGCGCTCGACGTCGAGGTCCGCAACGAAGCGGCCGTGCTCGAACGCCCGCGCGACCCGCACGTCATGCCGACGCCGGACACCCGCTACCGTTTCGTCGCCCAGGCGCCGGCCGCGTTGGCGTCGCGCCCGGTCGTCATCGGCACCGGTCCGTGCGGCCTTTTCGCCGGCCTGATGCTGGCGCAGATGGGTTTTCGCCCGATCATCCTGGAGCGCGGCAAGGCCGTGCGCGAGCGCACCAAGGACACCTGGGGACTGTGGCGCCAAGGCAAGCTCGATCCCGAGTCGAACGTGCAGTTCGGCGAAGGCGGCGCCGGCACGTTCTCCGACGGCAAGCTGCACAGCCAGATCAAGGACCCGCAGCACCGCGGCCGCAAGGTGCTGGAGGAATTCGTCAAGGCCGGCGCGCCGGCGGAAATCCTCTACGTCGCCAAGCCGCACATCGGCACGTTCCGCCTCGTCGGCATGGTCGAGCAGATGCGCGCGACCATCATCGCGCTCGGCGGCGAAGTGCGCTTCGGCGCCAAGGTCGAGGAGATCGAGATCGAGCGCCATGCCGACGGCAACGGCCAGATGCGTGCCGTCGTGCTCGCCGGCGGCGAACGCATCGCCGCCGACCACGTCGTGCTGGCCGTCGGCCACAGCGCGCGCGACACTTTCCAGATGCTGTTCGAGCATGGCGTTTACATCGAGGCCAAGCCCTTCTCCATCGGCGTGCGCATCGAGCATCCGCAGGCGCTGATCGATCGCGCCCGCTTCGGCAAGTTCGCCGGCCACCCTCTGCTCGGCGCCGCCGACTACAAGCTCGTGCATCACTGCGGCAACGGCCGCGCCGCCTACAGCTTCTGCATGTGCCCCGGCGGCACCGTCGTCGCCGCCACGTCCGAGGCAGGACGCGTCGTCACCAACGGCATGAGCCAGTACTCGCGCAACGAGCGCAACGCCAACAGCGGCATCGTTGTCGACATCAGCCCCGAAGTCGATTACCCCGGCCACCCGCTCGCCGGCATCGAGTTCCAGCGCCGCTGGGAATCGAAGGCCTTTGAAGCCGGCGGCGGCAGCTACGCGGCGCCGGCCCAGCGCGTCGGCGACTTCCTCGCCGGCCGGCCCTCGGCGGCGCCCGGCGCCGTCGAGCCCTCCTACACGCCCGGCGTGCATTGGACCGATCTGGCGCTGTGCCTGCCGCCCTTCGTCGTCGCCGCCTTGCGCGAAGCGCTGCCCGCCTTCGACAAGCAGATTCCCGGCTTCGCCATGGCCGACGCGGTGATGACCGGCGTCGAAACGCGCACCTCGTCGCCGATCCGCATCAAGCGCGGCGAGGATTTGCAGAGCGTGAATACGCGCGGGCTCTATCCGGCCGGCGAAGGCGCCGGGTATGCCGGCGGCATTTTGTCCGCCGGCGTCGACGGCATCAAGGTGGCGGAGGCGGTGGCGCGGTCGCTGGTCGCGTCTTAACGGCGCTGCGGTTTCTGCACCGCCGGAGGCCAAGGCCAAGCGCATCGCCTCATGCGCTCCCGCCCTGCGGGTTCCCGCGCCGCCGTCACGCCGGCCGGCCGGCCGCTAAGCTCGCTGCGCTCAAACAACGCGGCCGGAAACCCCGGCCAGCGCGCCATCGCCGCGGCGGTCGCAAAATCGGCGACGCGCTTGGCCTTGGCCTCCTCTGCCATCGACCGTCCCGCGCCAGAACGCTTGCATGGCCGGCAAGTACATTGTCTAATGCGTCATGGATATGCGATTCGCACCGCCGCCGCGCCCGTCAGCCGATATTGAAATATTGACGGGATATGTTCCGTCATTTCGGCGCCACACATAACGTTAGCCTTCACCGGAGATTTCGGTCATGAAGAAGCAGAAGGAATATCGAGATACTCGGTTTGCTGCTGAGGTTCTGAAAGAAGCGATTGCTCAGATAAAGGAAGTTGCCGGACGAGCGAAAGTCGAACTGACGCAAAGCGACTTCAAAGTTGACCATGACGACTCCACGTGGCAGTACGATGCCTTCGAGGAATTCTTAGCAGACTTTCGTAAATACAAGGGATATGCCTATTGCACCGTGTACGGGGGTGCATTCGATCTCACTGTGACGTTTGACAGAAGAACTGTTTCGGTCAGTGTCAAAGCGCCTCAACGTGCGGATATCGAAGCAGTATTCGATGTCTTTGAGAAATCAGCGTCCGGCGCCAGGTTGGAACCACCACCGGCTCCCCCTCCCAAGAAGCCTGTTGTTTTTGTAGGGCATGGTCGTAGTCCTGCCTGGCGCGACCTAAAAGATCACATGCAAGACAAACACGGCATTGAAATCGAAGCGTATGAAACGGGTGCCCGCGCCGGCCATACGATCCGAGACATATTGGAAGACATGGCTTCAAAGAGTTCATTTGCGGTACTCGTGCTCACTGGCGAAGATGAGCAAGCTGATGGAAATCTTCGTAGTCGGCAAAACGTAATTCACGAAGCAGGATTGTTTCAAGGCCGTCTTGGCTTTGCACGAGCAATTCTCTTGTTGGAAGATGGCGTTGAAGAATTCTCAAATGTCCAAGGAGTTCAGTACATCCGCTTTGGACGAGGCAACATCCGGGAAACGTTTGGTGAAGTACTCGCTACTCTTCGTCGTGAGTTCCCGATATGAAGGCTAACCCATCAATCCACCGGAGCTGCGCGAAAAGCCGCGCAGCCCGGTGATTTCAAACGTTATGCCCTTACGGAGCCAATATGAAAGTCTGCGGCGTTGATATCAAAGGTAGCGAGGCAATCCTAGCCGTTGCCCATCTAGCAAAGGGCCAGCTAAGTCATATTGCGACCGATACCAAGAAGATCGCACTAGCTGATGACGATGAGTCAGCCAACGTTAAATCCTTCTTTGAATTGGTCGCTGGCTTTATGCGAGACAACGGCATCAAGCATATAGCCATCAAGAAGCGTGGGAAGAAGGGCGACTACGCCGGGGGGCCGACCACATTCAAGATCGAAGGTCTACTCCAAATGCTTGCCAACTGCGACGTGACATTGATTTCTCCGCAGACAATCGGTGCACACGTAAAAAAGCACGCTTTTGTTTTGCCGGCTACGCTGAACAAGTACCAACATGACGCGTACTGCACCGCTTGCACCGCAATTCTGAAGGCATCCGAGTGAGCGCGCTGTATATAGAAGGCACCAGTGCGCCTCCGGAGATAAAAAGGGCGCTACGCGAGTTATCGAAAAACATTGCCTTCACAAAAGAGGACATCAAGGCGTCAAACGGTTATGTTTTCTTTGGCACCAATCGGATAACGGAAAAAAGTGTCGCAGTAAAGTTCTATTACTGGGGAGGCAAAGCAGAGTTCCACGCTGAACCGAAACAACTAGCCCAGATTGAAGCCGACAGCGTTCTAAAGATTCACGATGCAGCACTCTTAGACGCCAAATGGGCGTATTTCGTTACTCCCAACTGTACAAACGGTGACTTGGACGAAGTACTTGAGGCTACGTCGCTGGGGAATCTGGCGGCGATCGATTACACCTACCAGATTCTCTCTGGTCTAAGCCATCTGCATGCGAAGCGATTTATTCACCGCGACATCAAGCCGGCAAACATCTACATTTCCGATGACAACAAGGCAGTTATCGGTGATTTCGGGTCCGTAAAGCGAATTCCGGAAGGTGCATCATCGATTCCCGCTTCTAGTCATTCCCTTCTATATCGTCCTCCAGAAAGCATTACCAAGAACTCGTATGGTGTTGTTGGCGATATTTACCAAGCAGGCATAGTTCTATATCAGCTTCTTGGAGGTCCACTTCCTTACGACAGCCGTGCTTGGCTCTCACGCAGAGAAATCGAACACTATGAGTCGATTACGTTGCCGAACGACCAGCGAGAATTTGTTGACCAATGCATTCGCTCCCGAATCATCTCAGGAAAAGTGCTGAGTCTCTCGGCATTGCCTCCCTGGGTTTCCCCCAGTTTGAAGCGACTCATACGAAAAGCCTGCCATCTGGAAGGTGCGCAACGTTTTGTCAATGCGTCTTCCTTCATGGCAAAGCTGCATGACATTCGGCCATCGATACTGGACTGGCAGATCATCGATGGAGTTCCCGTCCTGAATGGAGCAACTAGTTATCGGATAGTCGAGACGCCAAACGGCCTTGGTGTTCAGAAACGCGTCAAAGGTGATTGGAGAAACGACAATGGCTTCGAGGGGGTGACCATGGAGGAGCTAGTTGATGAAATATCCCAACGGGCATAACCCTGCGGTCCACCGGACGCTGCGCGATAAAGCCGCGCAGCGCCGGTGACCTCCACGTTCCCACGCCACCCGCCGGCTGCGGCAGGCCGGGGGGCCGCCGATTTTGCGACCGCCGCGGCGATGGCGCGCTGGCCGGGGTTTCCGGCCGCGTTGTTTGAGCGCAGCGAGTTTAGCGGCCGGCCGGCCGGCGTGACGGCGGCGCGGGAACCCGCAGGGCGGGAGCGCATGAGGCGGCGGCCCGGCCTGCCGCAGCCGGCGCGTCCCAGGCGCTCGGTTTCACAACGCCGCTAAAAAGCCTCAGCGCCGCACGATGCTCTTGCCCGAGAGCTTGACCGCATCGCCGTCCTTGAACCCCGGGTCCTTGTCGAAATGGAAGCTGCGCTCGGTGCCGTCTTCCAGACGGACTTTCACCGCCCACACCTTGGTCGTGCGCACGTGTTCCTCGACCTTCTTCCCGGCATAGGCGCCGCCGGCCGCGCCGGCGACCGTCGCGACGCTGCGGCCGGTGCCGCTGCCGATCTGATTGCCCAGCAGCGCGCCGGCCACGCCGCCGGCGATCAGGCCGACCGGGCTGCTTTCGCCTTTCTTCTCCTCGACGGCGACATGCACCACGGTGCCGCATTCCTTGCAGAGCGCGGCGCCGCCGCGGGCGCTGGCCACGGCTTTTTCATACTCGGCCTTGGCGTCGCGCAGGCATTGCATGCGCGCGCTCGACGTCGCTTCGTCGGCGCACAACTTCTTGTCGGATTGGTAGCGCGCGGTGGCGGCGGCAGCGGCATCGTCCGCGGCCTGCGCGACGGCAAACTGGCCGCCGGCGAGCGCCGCGAGCGCCATCAGGGTTATCTGCGTCGTCTTCATGGTCTTGGCTCCAGTCAGGGAAACTATTCCGAATGGTAGAACAGCCAAGACCGGAAGCCAGCCCCATTTGCCGCCGCCTATTTATGCCGGCTCAACCCTTGAGTTCGGGGAAATCCTCCTCGTAGAACTCCCATTCGCCCTTCTCGCCCTTGGCGCGGCGCTCGGCTTCGAGGCCGCGCAGTTGGACGCGGCGGATCTTGCCGGAGATGGTCTTGGGCAAGTCGGAAAACTCGATGCGGCGCACGCGCTTGTAGGGCGCGAGGTGGTTGCGCATGAAGGCGAAGATGTCCTTCGCCAGTTCGCGGCTCGGGCTCTGGCCTTGCACCAGGATGATGAAGGCCTTCGGCACGGCCAGGCGCACGGGATCGGGGCTCGGCACGACGGCGGCTTCGCCGACGGCCGGATGTTCGAGCAGCGCGCTTTCCAGCTCGAAGGGGCTGATGCGGTAGTCGGAGGCCTTGAAGACATCGTCGGCGCGGCCGACGTAGGTGATGTAGCCGTCGGCGTCGCGGCTCGCCACGTCGCCGGTGCGGTAAAAGCCGTCGCGCATCGCTTCGGCGGTCTTCTCGGCGCTGTCCATGTAGCCGACCATCAGGCCGGTCGGGCGCGGGTCGAGCACCAGGCAGATTTCGCCTTCGTCGGCTTCGCGGTTCTCGGCATCGAGCAGGACGATGCGGTAGCCCGGCAGCGGCCGGCCCATCGAGCCGGGCTTGAGCAACTGCGCCGGCGAGTTGCCGACTTGCGCGGTGGTCTCGGTCTGGCCGAAGCCGTCGCGCAGCGTGATGCCCCAGGCGTTCTTGATCTGGTCGATGATCTCGGGGTTGAGCGGCTCGCCGGCGCCGATCAGTTCGCGGATCTTGAGGCGCCCGCGATAAGCGGCGAGGTCTTCCTGGATCATCATGCGCCAGACGGTGGGCGGCGCGCACATGGTGGTGACGCCGTAGCGCTCCAGCACGCCGAGCATGTCCTTGGCATGGAAGCGGCTGTAGTTGTAGAGGAAGATGCAGGCGCCGGCATTCCACGGCGCGAAGAAGCAGCTCCAGGCATGCTTGGCCCAGCCCGGCGAGGAGATGTTGAGATGGATGTCGCCGGGCAGCAGGCCGATCCAGTACATCGTCGACAAGTGGCCGACCGGATAGCTGACCTGGGTGTGCAGCACCAGCTTGGGCTTGGACGTCGTGCCCGAGGTGAAGTAGAGCAGCAGCGGATCGTCGGCGCGCGTCGGGCCGTCGGGCGTGAACTCGGCGCTGCTGTCGTCGATGGCGAAGCGCGTCCAGCCCGCCGCGTCGCCGCCGACGCAGATGCGCGTGTAGCCGCCGGCGAGGCTGGCGAACTTGTCGGTGTGGGCGGCGCCGACGATGACGTGCTTGACGTCGCCGCGCTCCAGGCGGTCGAGCAGGTCGTCGGCCGTGAGCAGCGTGGTCGCCGGGATCAGCACGGCGCCGAGCTTGATCGCCGCGAGCATGGTCTCCCACAGCGGCACTTCGTTGCCGAGCATCATCAGGATGCGGTCGCCGCGACGGATGCCGAGGCCGCGCAGGAAATTCGCCGCCTGGTTGGAGCGCGCCGACAGCTGCGCGAAGGAAAGCTTCTGCTCGGAGCCGTCCTCGCCCACCACCCACAACGCCGGCTGGTCGTTGCCGCGCGCCATGACATCGAAATAATCGAGCGCCCAGTTGAACTCGGCGAGCTCGGGCCAGCGGAAATCGCGGTACGCGGTGGCGTAGTCGGTGCGATGGGCGAGCAGGAAATCGCGGGCTTCGAGGAAACGTTTTGCGGCAGACATGGCACTCCCCTTTTATCGGACGAATAATGAACCAGGACTGAAACACCAACGGCGCGTCGTGGCGACGCGCCGTTTGCTGACGATGATATCTTGTGCGGCGGCCCTCACATGCTGCGGCGGTACTGGCCGCCCACTTCGTAAAGCGCGCCGGCGATCTGGCCGAGCGAGCAATGGCGCACGGCGTCGAACAGCACGGCGAAGACGTTGCCGTCCTCGATCACGGTCTGCTTGAGTTTGGCGATCCACTGCGGCGCCTCGCCGCTGTTCCTCGCCTGGAACTCGCGCAGGCGCCGCAACTGCGACTGCTTTTCCTCGTCGGTGGAGCGCGCCAGTTCGATCTCGGCGGCCACACCCGAATGATGCGGATTGAGGAAGGTATTCACGCCGATGATCGGATGGGAGCCGTCGTGCTTCTTGTGCTCGTAGGTCAGCGACTCTTCCTGGATCTTGCCGCGCTGGTAGCCGGTCTCCATGGCGCCGAGCACGCCGCCGCGCGAGGCGATGGCCTCGAACTCCTTCAGCACCGCTTCCTCGACGAGGTCGGTGAGCTCGTCCATGATGAAGGCGCCCTGGTTCGGATTCTCGTTCTTCGCCACGCCCCACTCGCGGTTGATGATCAACTGGATCGCCATGGCGCGGCGCACCGATTCCTCGGACGGCGTCGTGATGGCTTCATCGTAGGCGTTGGTGTGCAGCGAGTTGCAGTTGTCGTAGATGGCGATCAGCGCCTGCAGCGTCGTGCGGATGTCGTTGAAATCCATCTCCTGGGCGTGCAGGCTGCGGCCCGAGGTCTGGATGTGGTACTTCAATTTCTGCGAACGCTCGTTGGCGCCGTACTTGTTCTTCATCGCCACCGCCCAGATGCGGCGCGCGACGCGGCCGATCACCGCATACTCGGGGTCCATGCCGTTGGAAAAGAAGAAGGAAAGGTTCGGCGCGAAGTCGTCGATGTGCATGCCGCGCGCGAGGTAGCTCTCGACGTAGGTGAAGCCGTTGGCCAGCGTGAAGGCCAGTTGCGAGATCGGGTTGGCGCCGGCTTCGGCGATGTGATAGCCGGAGATCGACACCGAGTAGAAATTGCGCACGCCGTGATGGACGAAATACTCCTGGATGTCGCCCATCATCTTCAGCGCGAACTCGGTCGAGAAGATGCAGGTGTTCTGGCCCTGGTCCTCCTTGAGGATATCGGCCTGCACGGTGCCGCGCACGGAGGCGAGCACCCATTCCTTGATCTTTTCCCACTCGTCGTCGGTCGGCTCGCGGCCGTTGTCGGCCTTGAATTGCTCGACCTGCTGGTCGATGGCGGTGTTGAAGAACATCGCCAGGATCATCGGCGCCGGGCCATTGATGGTCATCGACACGGACGTGGTCGGGGCGCACAGATCGAAGCCCGAGTAGAGCACCTTCAAGTCGTCGAGCGTGGCGATCGAGACGCCGGAGTTGCCGATCTTGCCGTAGATGTCGGGACGCTCGTCGGGGTCGCAGCCGTAGAGCGTGACCGAATCGAAGGCGGTGGACAGGCGCTTGGCCGGCAGGCCTTCGGAGACTTTCTTGAAGCGGCGGTTGGTGCGGAAGGCGTCGCCCTCGCCGGCGAACATGCGCGTCGGGTCTTCGTTCTCGCGCTTGAAGGCGAAGACGCCGGCGGTGAACGGGAAGCTGCCGGGCACGTTCTCGCGCATCAGGAACTTGAGCAGTTCGCCTTCGTCCTCGTAGTGCGGCAGCACGACTTTCTTGATCTTGGTGCCGGAGAGCGATTCGGACACCAGTTGCGTGCGGATTTCCTTGTCGCGGATTTTCACCACGTATTCGTCGCCGGCGTAGGCCTTCTTCATGTCGGGCCACATGGCGAGCAGCTTCTTCGCCTGCGGCACGAGTTGGCCGTCCTTCCAGGCGATCAGTTCATCGAAGTCGGCAGTCGGCTTCTTGCAGTCGGCGAACAGCAGCTTAGACGTCTGCAGGGACTGGCGCTCGCGGGCGACGGCGGCCTGCTCGGCCACCAGCTTGTGGTAGCCGCGCACGGCGTCGGCGATTTCGGCGAGGTAGCGGATGCGCTCGGCCGGCACCACGGCGCGCTGCGGCGACGAATGCCTGACCGTCACGGCCGGCAGCTTGCCCGGCTGCAATTTCAAGCCGTGGCCGGCCAGCGTCGGCACCAGCGCCTGGTAGAGCGCGGTGACGCCGTCGTCGTTGAAGCGCGCCGCCTGGGTGCCGAACACCGGCATGTCTTCGGACTTTTCCGTGAAGCGTTCGCGGTTGCGCTGGTACTGCTTCCTGACGTCGCGCAGCGCATCGGCAGCGCCGCGGCGGTCGAACTTGTTGATGACGACGAAGTCGGCGAAGTCGAGCATGTCGATCTTCTCGAGCTGCGAAGCCGCGCCGAATTCCGGCGTCATCACGTACATCGAGACATCGACGTAGGGCACGATGGCGGCGTCGCCCTGGCCGATCCCCGAGGTCTCGACGACGATCAGGTCGAAGCCGGCGACCTTGCAGGCGGCGATGACTTCCGGCAGCGCGGCGGAGATTTCCGAGCCGGTGTCGCGCGTCGCCAGGGAGCGCATGAAGATGTGCGGATGCTCGATGGCGTTCATGCGGATGCGGTCGCCGAGCAGCGCGCCGCCGGTGCGCTTGCGCGACGGGTCGATGGAGACGATGGCGATCTTCAGCGCATTGTCCTGATCGAGGCGGAAGCGGCGGATCAGCTCGTCGGTGAGCGAGGACTTGCCGGCGCCGCCGGTGCCGGTGATGCCCAGCGTCGGCACGGCAAGCTTCGCCGCCTTGTCGAGCAGCGCCTTCTTCGCCTTCTCCGGCCAGGCGCCGTTTTCCAGCGCGGTGATGATGCGCGCCAGCGCGCGGCGGTCGCCCTTTTCGAGCGCCTTGGTATCCTGCGGCGCGAGCGGCGAAAGATCCTTGTCGGCCTGCGCCACCATGTCGTTGATCATGCCCTGCAGGCCCATCTTCTGGCCGTCCTCGACCGAGTAGAGATGGGCGACGCCGTAGGCGTGCAGCTCGGCGATCTCGTCGGGCACGATGACGCCGCCGCCGCCGCCGAAGACCTGGATGTTCTCGCCGCCGCGCTGCCGCAGCAGGTCGAGCATGTACTTGAAGAACTCGACGTGGCCGCCCTGGTACGACGACACGGCGATGCCCTGCACGTCCTCCTGCAGCGCGGCGTTCACGATCTCCTCGACCGAGCGGTTGTGGCCGAGATGGATCACCTCCGCGCCGGAACCCTGGAGGATGCGGCGCATGATGTTGATCGAGGCGTCGTGGCCGTCGAACAAGGAGGCGGCGGTGACGAAGCGCACCTTGTGCTTCGGCTTGTAGGGGCCGAGCTTGGCGGCCAGGTGAGGCGTGGCGAGATCGGTCATGACGCGGACTCCGATGGGATGGGTTGCAGCCTTCCAATCTTAGAGCGGCGGCTGCCGGCCGCCACATCACAAGCTGACGCGAACTATGCAATATTTGCCATAATGCAGGCATGAAACCAGCCGCGCCGCGTCGTCCCAAGCACCACTCGTCCGTCGCCGTCGGCTTCGTGAGCGGCATTATTTCAGGCTTGGCGCGCGCCGGCGCGAGTTCGGCGGCGATTCTGGAACATGCAGGAATTGCCACCGGCACGCTGGGCGACGCCGCGGCCCGCGTGCCCGTGGCGCGCTATGCGGCGCTCTACCGGCTGATCAACGAGCGGCTCGACGACGAGGGCTTCGGCCTCTTCTCGCGGCCGCTGCGGCGCGGCACTTTCGAGTTCCTTTGCCGCGGCGCGCTCTCCGCCGCCACGCTCGACGAAGCGCTGGACCGCATTGCGCGCTTCCTGCGCATCGTCCTCGACGACCTCGAAGTCGAAGTGCTGCGCGCCGGCAACACGGCCCTGCTCGTCATCGCCCAGGAACAGCCGCTGCCCGTCGGCTCGGCGGGCCGCATCTTCGCCTTCGAGTGGCTGCTGCGCATGATCCACGGCCTGGCCGCCTGGCTGGTCGGCAAGCCGCTGGCGCTCAGCGAAGTCGCCTTCCCCTATCCGCCGCCGCCGCACGCGGCCGAGTACGAACTGGTGTTCGCGCCGCGCTGCACTTTCGACGCGCAGCGCCTGGAGGCGCGCTTTCCCGCCGCCAGCCTGGCGCTGCCGGTGCGCCGCGACGAAGCGGCCCTGCGCCAGTTCCTCGCCGACGCGCCGGCCAGCATCACCACGCTCTATCGCCGCGACCGCGCCCTCGCCCTGCGCGTCCGCGACGCCCTGCGCGCCGCGCTGCCCGAGCCGCGCACGCTGCCGGAACTGGCGCGCGCCCTGTTCCTCTCGCCGCGCACGCTGCACCGCCGGCTCGAGGACGAAGGCACCAGCCTGCGCGCCATCCGCGAGGCGCTGCGCCGCGACCTCGCCAGCGAATGGCTGGCGAAGACCGCGCGGCCGGTGAGCCGCATCGCCGCCGATCTCGGCTTTGCCGATGCCTCGGCCTTCTACCGCGCTTTCGTCGCCTGGACCGGCACGGGTCCGCGCGACTATCGCGGGCGCTTTCGTTCCTAGCGGGGCAGGCCCGGCGGCCGGCGCGGCAAAGATTCGTGGCGCGCGCCGCTGCCGCCGGGCTGGCGCCCGTTCAAGGCAATGTCTGTTTCCGCTGGACGCCGGCCTCGGGCTCGCGTCGCTCGTTCTGCGGCGACGCTGCGCCGTCCGCAGGTTTCTCGTGTTCGCTGCGCTGGCGGCAGTAGCCTTCCTGGATCGCCAGCATTTCAGGCAGCGTCGTGCCCTCGCGCATATTGCGGAAGTCTTCGCGACGCAGATCAACCATGTCGATGCAGTCTTTATAACTCAGCATTGCGTTCACCCTCGGGATCGCATCGGTCAATACCAACCGACCTGCAATTTCTACCCGCGAAGTGGTCGGCGAGCGATGAGAAATTTCTTTTCGCTTTGCCTGCTCGGGTAATGGGGTCAATGCGGCCGCCGCGCCGCCTTGCGGCGAGCGTAGATCGCAGCGGGTGCGGCACAGCAGGCGCCGGCCGGCGCCTGCCGGTGCGCTTCGCGATTGCCCCGGCGCCAGGCCAGCAGGCCGGCCCACAGGGCGGCAAGCCGGGCGCGCATGTCAGGTCTCCAGCCCGCGGCGCAAGCGCCACTCCTTGACCAGCGCATAGAGCGCGGGAATCACCGCCAGGGTCAGCAGCGTGGACGAAATCATGCCGCCGACCATGGGCGCGGCGATGCGGCTCATCACCTCGGAGCCGGTGCCCCTGCTCCACATGATCGGCAGCAGGCCGGCCATGATGGCGACGACGGTCATCATCTTCGGCCGCACGCGCTCGACCGCCCCCTCCATGACGGCGTCGTAAAGATCGGCGAGCGTGGCGGCCCGGCCTTCGCCGCGGCGCCGCGTCTTGACTTCCTCCCAGGCGGCGTCGAGGTAGATCAGCATCACCACGCCGGTCTCGGCGGCGACGCCGGCCAGGGCGATGAAGCCGACCGCCACGGCCACCGAAAGGTTGTAGCCGAGCGCCCACATCAGCCAGACGCCGCCGACCAGCGCGAACGGCACCGAGAGCATGACGATCAGCGTTTCGGTGAGGCGCCTGAAGTTGAGGTAGAGCAGCAGGAAGATGATCAGCAGCGTCACCGGGATGACGATTTTCATCTTCGCCACGGCGCGTTCCATGTACTCGAACTGGCCGCTCCAGGTCACGTAGTAGCCGGACGGGAACTTGACCTTCGCCGTCACCGCGCGGCGCGCCTCGGCGACGTAGGAACCGACGTCGCGGTCGCGGATGTCGACGTAGATGTAGGCGGAGAGCAGCGCGTTCTCGGTGCGGATGGCCGGCGCGCCCTTGGCGATCTCGACGCGGGCGAGCTGACCCAGCGGCACCATCGCGGCGGCGCCGTTCATGCCGCCGCTGATCGGCACCAGCACCTCGCGGGCGATCTTCTGGGGGTCGTCGCGCAGTTCGCGCGGATAGCGCACGATGACGCCGAAGCGCTCGCGCCCTTCGACCGTGGTAGTCACCGTCTCGCCGCCGAGCGCGCTGCCGACGACGTCGAGCACGTCGCCGACATTGATGCCGTAGCGCGCCAACTGGG
Source organism: Rhodocyclaceae bacterium (assembly GCA_028713915.1). Lineage (GTDB taxonomy): Bacteria > Pseudomonadota > Gammaproteobacteria > Burkholderiales > Rhodocyclaceae > Nitricoxidireducens. The sequence continues at coordinate 33,660 of JAQTNK010000035.1, forward strand.
CGCGGTCCGGCGTGATGTCGAGGTAGTAGCCGCCGGTGAGGCGCTCGGCGAAGGCGCTGGTGGTGCCGGGCACGGTCTTCACCACGGCCTCGATCTCCTTCGCCAGCTTTTCCATCTCGCCAAGATCCTTGCCGAACACCTTGATGCCGATCGGCGTGCGAATGCCGGTCGACAGCATGTCGATGCGCGCCTTGATCGGCATGGTCCAGGCGTTGGAGACGCCGGGGATCTGCAAGGCGCGGTCGAGTTCGGCGATCAGCTTGTCGATGTTCATGCCTGGCCGCCATGCGGCTTCGGGCTTCAGGTTGATGACGGTCTCGAACATCTCCAGCGGCGCCGGGTCGGTGGCGGTATTGGCGCGGCCGGCCTTGCCGAACACGGAAGCGACCTCGGGGAAGCTCTTGATGATCTTGTCCTGGGTCTGCAAGAGCTCCGCCGCCTTGGTCACCGACATGCCGGGCAATGATGATGGCATGTAGAGCAGCGTGCCTTCGTTCAAGGTCGGCATGAACTCGCTGCCGAGCCGCGTCGCCGGATACACCGAGACGGCCAGCGCCGCCAGCGCGGCGAGGATGGTCGCCTTCTTCCAGCGCATCACTCCGCGGATGACCGGGCGATAGAGCCAGATCAGGAAGCGGTTCAGCGGATTCTTCGCCTCGGCCGGGATGCGGCCGCGGATGAACAGCATCATCAGCACCGGCACCAGCGTCACCGACAGCAGCGCGGCGCCGGCCATGGCGAAGGTCTTGGTGTAGGCGAGCGGCGCGAACAGGCGGCCTTCCTGCGCCTCGAGCGTGAACACCGGCAGGAAGGAGACGGTGATGATCAGCAGCGAAAAGAACAGCGCCGGCCCCACCTCTTTGCACGCTGAAATCATCGCTTCGGTGCGCGACTCGCCGGGCTTGAGCCGTTCGATGTGTTTGTGCGCATTCTCGATCATGACGATGGCCGCATCGACCATGGCGCCGATGGCGATGGCAATGCCGCCCAGGCTCATGAGGTTGGAGTTCATGCCCAGCAGGTGCATGGCGATGAAGGAGATCAGCACGCCGACCGGCAGCATGACGATCGCCACCAGGGCGGAGCGCACGTGCAGCAGGAACACCACGCAGACGGCGGCGACGATCAGGCTTTCCTCCGTCAGCGTGTGCTTGAGCGTTTCGATGGCGCGGTGGATCAGTTCGGAACGGTCGTAGACCGCCTCGATGGAAACGCCTGCAGGCAGGCCGGGGGCGATCTCGGCGAGCTTCTCCTTGAGGTTGCCGATCACCTCGAGCGCGTTCTGGCCGTAGCGCGCCATGGCGATGCCCGAGACCACTTCGCCGTCGCCGTTGAGTTCGCTGATGCCGCGCCGTTCGTCGCCGGTGAGCTCGACGCGGGCGATGTCGGCGATGCGCACCGGCGTGCCGCCGCCGGGTCCGACCGAGGCCTTGACGACGAGATTTTCGATGTCGGCACGGCCGCGCAGGTAGCCGCGGCCACGCACCATGTACTCGGTCTCGGCCATCTCGATGCTGCGCCCACCGACGTCGCGGTTGGAAGCGCGAATCGCCTCCGCCACCTTCGCCAGCGGAATGCCGTAGGCGCGCAGCTTGACCGGATCGACCGTCACCTGGTACTGCTGGACGAAGCCGCCGAGGCTCGCCACTTCGGCGACGCCGTGGGCCTTGGTCAGCTGGTAGCGCAGATACCAGTCCTGCAGCGTGCGCAGCTCGGCCAGCGTCTGGTCCTTGGCGAGCACGGCGTACTGGAACACCCAGCCGACGCCGGTGGCGTCCGGCCCCAAGGTCGGCGTCACGCCGGGCGGCAGGCGCGCCGCCGCCGCGTTCAGGTATTCGAGCACGCGCGAGCGCGCCCAGTAGATGTCGGTGCCGTCGTCGAAAATCACATAGACGAAGGAGGCGCCGAAAAACGAGAAGCCGCGCACGACGCGCGACTTCGGCACCGACAGCATGGCGGTCGTCAGCGGATAAGTGACCTGGTCCTCGACGACCTGCGGCGCCTGGCCCGGGAACTCGGTGTAGACGATGACCTGGACGTCGGACAAGTCCGGCAGCGCGTCGAGCGGCGTCCTGACGACGGCATAGACGCCGGCGAGCACGATGAACAGCGTCGCCAGCAGCACGAGGAAGCGGTTGCGCGCCGACCAGTCGATGATTGCGGTGAGCATCGTCGTTCCTTCAGTGGCCGGCGGGCTCGGCTTGCGCGGCGGCCGGCGCGGGCTCCAGCTTGACGATCACCCATTCGCCGGGCTTTCTTTCGACGAAGCTGAAAGCGACGGCGTCGCCGCGCTTGAGCTTGCCCAGCAATCCCGGATTCGCCAGCTGGAAGTCCATTGTCATGCCGGGCCACTTGAGCTCCGCGATCGGCCCGTGAGTGATCGAGACGCTGCCCGCTTGCACATCGACCGCTGCGAGCTTGCCGACGCCCTGATGGCCGACCGTCTTGGCCGCGGCGGCCTGGGCTTCGCCGCCGGATGTCGCGCCGAAGCCGCTGACTGCCGCCTTGAGGTTGCTCTCGGCGTCGATCAGGAAGTTGGCGGCGACGACGACCTGCTCGCCCGCCTTGATGCCGGCCGTGACGGCGACGAAATCGTCGCCGCGGGCGCCGAGCGTGACCTCGCGCGGCTCATAACGGCCGGCGCCGACTTGCACCAGGACGATGCGGCGCGCGCCGCCGTCGATCACCGCCGAGACCGGCACGGTGACGACCGCTCCCTTGGCCGCCACCGGCAGCTCGACCTGGGCGTACATGGCGGGCTTCAGCAGGCCGCCGGGATTGGCGAGCTCGATGCGCACGGGCACCGTGCGCGTCTCGGCGTTCAGCGTCGGGTAGACGTAGCTGATGGTGCCTTCGAACACCTTGTCCGGATAGGCGTCGAATCTGACCTGTGCCTTGGCACCGGCCTTGATTAGGCCGATGTCGTTCTCGAAGACGTCGGCGACGACCCAGACGGCGGAGAGGTCGGCGACCTGGTAGAGCGCCTCTCCCGGCGAGAAGCGCATGCCCTGCACGGCCTTCTTCTCGGTGACGATGCCGGTTGCCGGCGAAAGGAAGGTCAACGTTCGCTTCGTCTCGCCCGACTTCGCCAGCGCCTTGACCTGCGCGGCGGAGATGTCCCAGTTGCCCAGCCGCGCGAGCGCGGCGTCGGCGAGCTGCTGCATGGCGGCGCGGGCATCGGGCGCGGCGTCCTTGAGCGCGGCCACGCCTTGCGCGGCGATCGCATACTCGCGCTGCGCCGAAACGAGTTCCGGGCTGTAGACCTCGAACAGCGGCTGGCCCTTGACTACCGGCTGGCCGGTGACGCTGACGTGCAGGCGCTCGACCCAGCCTTCGAACTTCGGCGCCACCGTGAAGACGCGCCGCTCGTCGACCTCGACGCGGCCGGCCGCGCGCACGCGGCGGTCGACGGCGCGCAGCTGCGCCGCTTCGGTGCGCACGCCGAGCTTCTGCACTTTCTCGCTCGATATCTTGATGACATTGCCGGCAGACGGCTCGCTGTCGCCGTCTTCGCCGGCATAGACCGCCACGTAGTCCATGCCCATCGGGTCCTTCTTCGGCGTCGGCGAAGTGTCGGGCAAACCCATCGGGTTGCGGTAGTAGAGCAGCTTGCGCGCCGTCGGCGCGGCCGCGGCGGCTGGCGCCGCCGGTTCGGCACTGCCGCGCTGGCCGAGCCGGTAGCCCATGCCGGCCGCCAGGGCCAGCGCGATCACGGCGGCGACGATGCCGGTTCCCTGCTTCATCTTGCGGTTCATAAGTCTTCCCCGATCAGTCGTTCGATGTCGGCCAGGCGCGCCTGCTGCTCGGCCTGGGCCTTGACGATATCCTGCTTCGCCTTGCGGATCTGGCGCTGCGCGTCGAGCAGGGTGGCGAAATCCACCTTGCCGTTTTCGTAGCCGGCGAGCGCCGCCTGAAAGGTCAGATCCGCCTGCGGCAGCAGGCTGGTCTGCGCCAGGCTCAAGACGCGGCCGGCGGCGTCGATGGCGGCGAGGTTGTCGGACAAGTCCTCCAGCAGCTGGTTGGCCGCCGCCTCCTTGCGCGCGCGCGCGGCGTCGAGCAGATGCTCGGCCTCGCGTTCCTGGCTGCGGCGGGATTCCTGCTGCAGCGGCAGGTTGAGCTCGACCATCAGCTCCCAGTCGTTGACGCGATTGCGGGTCTGGGTCGGCGCGATGCCGAGGGTGAAATCCGGGTAGCGGTTGCGATAGCTCAGGTCGCGGTTCTTTTCCGCGGCGCGAATGCGGGCGTCGGCGGCGAAAAGCTGCGGATTCTTCGCCTGCACGCGCTCGGCCAGCGCCGCGTAGTCGAGGTGCGCCGGCGCCGGCAGCGGCCGCTGGCGTTGCGGCGCGGCCAGCGGCGCATGTGCCGGCCGCGCCAGCAGCGCGTTGAGGCGCGCTGCCGTGTGGTGGTAGTCGGTTTCCATGCCAATCAGCTCGCTGCGCAGCGCCGAGCGCTCGACCTGGACGCGGATCGCGTCCTGCTGCGGCACCAAGCCATTCGCATAACGCGTGTGCGTGATGGCTTCGATGCGGCCGATCAGGTCGATGACGTCGCGGTTGAGCTCGATCAGCCGCGCCAGCGCGAAATACTGCGCGTAGGCGGTCTTGATGCGGGCGGCGAGATCCGCCCACGTCACGCCGGCCGCGCCCGCGGCGGCCTCCGCCTCGGCCTGCGCCGCCGCGCGCTTGAGGTCGCGCTTGCCCCAGAACGGCAGCGGCTGCAGCAGCGTGTATTTGGTGCTGCCGACGCGGCCGGGCAGGACGTTGGGGCCGGCGTCGGCGCCGTAGTTGGTGACGTCCATCAGTTCGGTGCGCAGCACCGGATCGGCCAGGGCGCCGGCCGGGTAGACGCGCTCGCCGGCCGCCGCGGCGTCGGCGCGCGCGGCGGCAAATTCCGGGTTGCCGGCGCGCGCCAGCGCCAGCAGCTCGTCGACGTTCGCCCCCGGCGGCGGCTCGGCCGCAGCCGGCGGCGCCCACGCCGCAACCGACGCCGCCAAGGCGAGCGCCGCCATACATGCATTGCATCTCATCGTCGTTCTCCCGACGTGCGCAACGCCGGCCGGGCCATGGCCCGGCAGCGCTCGCGCTCGCGACACGGCGCGCCCGCGAGGCGGGCGCGCCTGACTTGGCGGACCTTACTTGGCGGCTTCGAGGCGGACGATGACGATTTCGCCGCCGACGTAATCGGCGAGGAAGCGCACTTTGTCGCCGACCTTGAGGCGCTCGACGGCGCCGGGAACCTGCACCTTGAATGCCATCGTCATGCCCGGCATGCCGAGATTTTCGAGCGGGCCGTGGGTCAGCGTCAGCATGCTGCCGGCCTTGTCGATCTTCTTGACGACGCCGTCGGTGAGGGCGGCGGCCGGGGCGGCCATGGCATGGTGATCGTGATCGGCCGCATACGGCGCGGCGGGGAACAGGCAAAGCAAGGCACTGCCCATGGCAATGCGCGACAAGACTCGTTTCATGGTGAAGCCTCCAGTATTCGCAGACAGGGATGCCGGGCAGGTTTCAGCCTGCCCATGATGCGGGACGATTTCCGGCGATCAGGCGCTGCGTTTGGGCGGGTACTGGGGCGGTTCGGGAATGTGGCTCGACTGCTCGACCGCCGGCGCGGGAAGGAAAGCCTGCGCCAGCGGCAGGATGACGGCCAATGTTGCGGCCGCGGGCATGTAGCCGGTGGCGGCGAGATGGCAGACGCCGCAGTTGTCGCAAGCCTGCTGATGCGACGGCACGGGCGTCGCCGGCGCGGCGGCGGCCGCATGATGGTAGGGACAAGCCGCCGTCTCTGCCGCGGCCGTTTGCACCGACGCGGGCACGGCATCGGCCATGCCGAGCTTCATGGTCAGGCCCGCCACCGCCTGCAGCGGCAGCCACAGGGCGGTGAGAATCAGCAGGGTGCGGGCGAAGACCGAGCGCATGGTGGCGCGATTATAGGCACAGCCGGGCGGGGCGGCAACCGGCGCCGTGCGCTCACTGCTCGTCCTCGCGGATCTTGTACTGCGAGGCGCAGCTTCTGCTGCGTCTGCGGCGGCACCTGGGCGTGGCGCGCGAACTCGATGGTGTAGCTGCCCTGGCCGCCGGTCAGCGGCTTCAGGCGCGAGGCATGGCTAAAGGGGCCAGGCTCGAATATCTGATTGCCCGTCAAGCCGCCCGCGCCAGCGCCACACGAATTTCGACGGCATCGAAGGGAACAGTCACCGTATCGTCTTCGGTGCGCTCGACCAGTCCGAGGTCGACGAGACGCCCGATGTCGGCATGCACGTTCGAGTAATTACGTTCGGCCGCCTTTGCCAATGCGTACACGCTCACCGGCCCGAGGCCGCGCAAAGTATTGAGCAGGTCGAGGCGGGCCGGCGTCAGTTCGGCGAACAGCATGCGCGCCGACTCGAAGGACAGCCGATAATCCGGCGCGCGTCCGCGTTTCGTCTCCGCGATCTGTTCGCGCGCGGCATTGAACACGGAACCCTTGCGGCCTACTTCGATGATGGCTTTCATGGCTTGCTCCAGTTCGTTACGTCACGCTCGGAATCGGCCAGCAGTTCGTCCAACGTGACGAAGGCGTAGTCGGACTCGACGCCATCCAGTGCCGGTGATCGCCCTTGCCGCGCTCGTTGCCGTAGCGCACGAAGCATTCGCCTGGCAGACCGAAGAACAGACGGTACTTGTAAAGATGCGTGCAAGGCGGCAACGGCTCAGCCAGTTCCCACACCACGACCTCGACAATCGAACCGTTGTCGCGGATTTCCTTGGCCTGGGCGATCAGCGTCGCGTTCATCTATTGCATAGTAGCAATATATTGCGCAGGCACAATAGCATGGGCGATTGGCCCGCGGCTCCTTGCCGTCAGCCCCCCCAGGCTCAATCCGGGTCGTCTTGTACGCCGACCTCGCCCCTGTCAAGACGATCAACGACGCCCGCGGCGGCGCCGCCGGCGATGCCGCGCCGAAGGCGCTCGCCGTCTCTCGCGGCGCCCCCTTCCCGCCCTACTGCTCGTCCTCGCGGATCTTGTACTGCGAGGCGAGCTTCTGCTGCATCTGCGGCGGCACCTGGGCGTGGCGCGCGAACTCGATGGTGTAGCTGCCCTGGCCGCCGGTCAGCGACTTCAGGCGCGAGGCATAGCCGTCGATCTCCGCCAGCGGCACTTCGCCAGCGATGGCCATGCTGCCGTGGCCGCGCGGCGTCGTGCCGGTGACGTGGCCGCGGCGGGCGGCGAGGTCGCCGGCGAGATCGCCCATGTTGGCTTCCGGCGCGATCACTTCGATGTTCACGATGGGTTCGAGGACGATCGGCGCGGCAGCCTGGATCGCCGCGATGGTGGCCTTGCGCCCGGCCGTGACGAAGGCGACTTCCTTGCCGTCGACCGGGTGCGTCTTGCCGTCATAGACGATGACGCGCAAGTCCTCGACCGGGTAGCCGGCGACGACGCCGTCGTCGAGCGCCTGGCGCACGCCCTTCTCGACGGCCGGCATGAACACGCCGGGAATGACGCCGCCCTTGACCGCATCGACGAACTCGAAGCCTGCCCCGCGCGCCAAGGGTTCGATGCGCAGATAGACCTCGCCGAACTGGCCGGCGCCGCCGCTTTGCTTCTTGTGGCGGCAATGGCCTTCGGCATTGGCGGTGATGGTCTCGCGATAGGGAATGCGCGGCGGCTTGGTGTCGAGTTCCATCTTGAACTGGCCCGACATTTTCTCCAGCTTGTAGCGCAGGTGCATTTCGCCCAAGCCGCGAATCACGGTTTCGTGCGTGGTCGGATGGCGCTCCATCCTGAAGCACGGGTCTTCGAGCTCGAGCTTGTGCAGGATGTCGAAGAGGCGCTGCTCGTCGCCCTTCTTCTTCGTCTCGACGGCGAGGCCCTGCATCGGCTTGGGGAATTCCAGCGGCGCCAGAAAGATGTGGTCCTCGTCGTGCGAGTCGTGCAGCACGGCGTCGAACTCGATCTCCTCGACCTTGGCGATGGCGCCGATGTCGCCGGGGAACAGCTCGTCGACTTCGACGTAGTCCTTGCCCTGGACCTGGTAGAGGTGGCCGACCTTGAAGGGGCGTTTGCCATCGCCAACGAACAGCTGTGAATCGCGCCGCATCGTTCCCTGGTGCACGCGAAAGACGCCGACCTTGCCCATGTAGGGATCGACGACCATCTTGAAGACGTGCGCCAGCACGTGCTGGGCGGGATCGGCCGCGCGCTGGAAGGCGACGGCGTCGCTGCCCGGCAGTCCGCGATAGAAGGGCGGCGGGTTGCCCTCGGCCGGATTGGGCGCGAGCTTCGCCAGGACATGCAGCAGTTCGCCGATGCCGGCGCCGGTGCGCGCCGAGACGAACAGCACGGGAATCAGGTGGCCGTCGCGCAAGGCCTTCTCGAACGCGGCGTGCAGCTCGTCGGGCGTCGGGTCCTTGCCGTCGTCGAGGTAGCGCGCCATCAGCGCTTCGTCTTCCTCGACGAGCTGGTCGATGAGGTCGCGGTGGGCGTGCTCGACGGTGTCGATATCGGCTTCGCCGGCGGCGTGCTCGAGCACTTCGACGACGTCGCGGCCGCCGTGCGCCGGCAGGTCGAGGAACATGCACTCCTTGCCGAAGCGGGCGCGGATGTCGGCGACGAGGCCGGCGAGGTCGACGTTGTCGGCGTCGATCTTGTTGATGACGAGCATGCGGCAAAGGCCGCGGTCCTTGGCCCATTTCATCATGCGCTCGGTCATCAGTTCGACGCCGGTCTGGGCGTTGACCACCACCAGCGCGGTATCGACGCCCGCCAGCGCCGAGATGGCCTGGCCGGCGAAATCGGGATAGCCCGGGGTATCGATGAGATGGACGTGCATGTCCTCCCAGGCGAAATTGACGAGCGCCGAATTGAGCGAATGGCCGGCCGTTTTTTCCTGCGCATCAAAGTCGCAGACGGTATTGCCCTTCTCGACGCTGCCCTTGGCCGGGACGGCGCCGGCCTTGTGCAGCAGGGTCTCGGCCAGCGTGGTCTTGCCGGCACCGCCATGCCCGACGAGGGCAACGGCACGAATGGCGGAAGTATCGTAACTCGGCATCTCATTCCCCTTATTGTTGGCCGGTCCGCTGCGCCGCCGGGAGACGCCGCAGGAAGGGCTGGATACGGACGCGAATGATTTTACCCCCGTCCGCACGGCGCTGATAAATGCATCGGTGATTCCGATCAGCAAGTTTGCTCGGCAACCACTATGTACTTGGGCATATTTCGCGTGCTATAAATCGCAACGGCCAAGAAGATGCCATATTCCCGCAAATGCGGAGACCCGGGGAGGCAGTTGCCTCCGCGACGAAAGGAAGCCAAGCAATGCAAGCGCTGCGCAATCTGAAGATCTGGGTACGCCTCGTTGTCGGCATTTCCGCGATCCTGGTCATCGCCGGTTCCGGCTTGATCGCCTGGACCACGCTGCAGCAGCGCGACACCGCGATCCAGCAGGCCCAGGACTTCTCGATGAGCGTGCATCGCATGACCATGGCGAGCCTGACCGGCATGATGATCACCGGCACCATCGCCCAGCGCGCCGTGTATCTCGACCAGGTGCGGCAATCGGAGGAAATCCGCGGCCTCCAGGTCATCCGCAGCGATGCCGTGGTCAAGCAATTCGGCGCCGGCGCCAGCGGCGAAAGCGAAAGCGACGCCATCGAGCGCGGCGTCATGGAGACGAAGCAGCCGCACTTCGAAGTCATCGACGACAGCGGCGGCGAAAGCCTGCGGGCGATCATCCCGGTGATTGCGCAGACGAACTACCTCGGCAAGAACTGCCTGACTTGCCACCTCGTGCCCGAAGGCACGGCGCTGGGCGTCGTCAGCATGCGCATTTCGCTCGACAAGCTGAACCAGTCGATGCTGGCGTTCCGCCTGAAGACCATGCTTGCCGCCTTCGGCCTGATCCTGCCGGTGATCGCCTTCGTCTATTTCTCGATCAAGGGCTCCGTGACGCGGCCGCTCGGCGACGTCACGGTCAGCCTGCGCGACATCGCCGAAGGCGAAGGCGACCTGACGCGCCGCCTCGCCGTCGCGGGCCGCGACGAGATCGGCGACATGGCGCTCGCCTTCAACGTCTTCATGGAGAAGCTGCAGGGCATCATCGGCGAAGTGAAATCCGGCGCCCACGAAGTCCAAAGCGCGGTGGACGAACTCGCCGTCATGTCGCAGCGGGTCGCCGCCAACTCGCAGCAGGCGAGCCAGGATGCCTACGCCATGGCGACGCAGGTCGAGATCATGACCTACACGCTCGACGGCCTCGCCAACCAGGCCGAGGAAGTGCAGCGGACGTCGGCCGCATCGAACGAACATTCGGCGCATGGCGGCGAGATCATCCATGCCGCCGGCACCGAGATGGGCCAGATCACCAGCGCCGTCAACGCATCCTCGCAGATCATCCAGAACCTGGGGCAGCATTCCGACCAGATTTCGCAGATCGTCAACGTCATCAAGGAAATCGCCGACCAGACCAACCTGCTGGCGCTGAACGCCGCCATCGAGGCCGCGCGCGCCGGCGAGCAAGGCCGCGGCTTCGCCGTCGTCGCCGACGAAGTGCGCAAGCTCGCCGAGCGCACCAGCAACTCGACGCAGGAGATCACCGCCATGATCGAGAAGATCCAGAGCGGCACCCGCCTGGCGATCCAGAGCATGGAATCCGGCGTCGCCCGCGTCGGCGCCGGCGCGGCCTTGGCCGAGCAGGCCGGCGTGGCCATCAACCTGATCAAGGACGGCGTCGGCCAGGTCGTCGGCGCCGTCGATGAAATTTCGGCGTCGCTCAAGGCGCAGGCGCTCTCCAACGGCGAAAACGCGCACAAGGTGGAAAATATCGCGCGCCTGTCGGAGGAGAACAGCACCGCCTTCCACGAGACGGCGAAAACAGTGCAATATATCGACGAGCTGGCCCGCAATCTCGGCAGTCTCGTCGGCCGCTTCAAGACCTGAATCGTTACAGCCAAGACAGAAGAGGGGAAACGCAATGAATTTCGACGACGCCATCGCCGCCCACATCAAGTGGAAGGTGCGCCTTACACAGTTCATCGACGGCACCAGCAGCGAGAAGCTGCAAAGCGCGGTCGTCTGCAAGGACAATGCGTGCGACCTCGGCAAGTGGATCTACGGCGACGGCGTCAAGTACAAGCCCTTGCCGCATTACCAGGATCTGGTGAAGAAGCACGCCAACTTCCACCTCTGTGCCGCGGAAGTCGTGAAGAAAGTCGAAAGCAACGACAAGACGGGCGCCAAGTCCGCCCTCGGCGGACCTTTCGCCGCCGCCTCCAAGGAAACCGTCACCGCCATCATGGAGCTCAAGCGGGAAGCCGCCAAAGCCTGAATGCCCAGGCCCGTGGCGCCAAGCGCCGCGGACCCGGCGCACGATCAGCACGATCCGTTCGGCCCGCTCGGCTTCTCCGTCGCCCCACCCTGCGCAACGCCCGCGCCGCGGGCGTTGCGCCCATCGAGAGTCGCTCCGGGCGCGTCGCAGCTCCGCTTCGGCGACTAGCGTCAATAGCGCTGCGGCCTTGGCAGCCGCATTTGCCTACTCGCGCTTACTTGCGCAACTCGTGGCCGATATAGCCGCCGACCACCGCACCGCCTACGGTGCCGGTTGCGCTGCCGCCCGTGAGGGCGGAACCGCCGACTGCGCCGACGCCCGCGCCGATCGCCGTATCCCTATCGCGCGCCGACATCCCTGAACAACCGCCCAAGCCGAGCAACACCGCCACGGCCAAGGCACCGCTGGAAAGCCTGCGTGTCGTTTTCATTGGAATTCCTCCAGACAAGTAGAAGAACACCGCTCCGCTCCCTGTGCCTTACCCGGCGCAATCCGCAGCGTGCCTGACTTCCATTCACGTCGCAAATCGCACCGACGCTCATCCGCACGTTGTCCGTTACGACAAATCCTCATTGGCCGAAGTTCCGGAAGCGACAACGAATCGAGCCGACGAGGCGGCCGCCGACGATGCCTGCCGCGGCGCCGTCACCAGCCGCTCAAGGCGACGGCTCGCGCCGCCCACCCTGATCATCGTCGTTGCCGGCGTAGCGCTTGAGTTTGTTGTAGAGCGTCTTCAAGCTGACGCCGAGCCGCTGTGCCGCCTGGCGCTTATTGCCGCCGCAGGCGCTGAGCGTGCCCAGGATCAGGCGCTTCTCCACCTCGCGCAGGCTGCTCGTGACCGGCCGCGCCGCGACACGGTTGCCACCGCCGGCAGCGGCGGGCAACAGGCCCGGCGCCGGCGCGTCGAGTCCCAGATCGGCCGGGCCGATGCTCGACTCGGCGAGCAGCGCCGCCCGTTCGATGGCGTTCTTCAGTTCGCGCACGTTGCCGGGCCACGGGTAGGCGAGCAGCGCCTGCTCCGCCGCCGGCGACAGTTGCTTGTCGGCGCCGTGGTCGATCCGGGCGCGCGCGAGGAAATGACGCGCCAGGGCGATGATCTCGTCGCCGCGTTCGCGCAGCGGCGGCATGCGGATCGGGAAAGCCTGCAGCCGGTAGTACAAGTCCTCGCGCAGCCGGCCGCAGCGGACCGCTTCCTGCGCCGGGCGGTTGGTGGCGGCGACGATGCGCACGTCGACGGCGATCTCCTCGCTGCCGCCGACGCGCAGGACGCGGCCGGTTTCGAGCACGCGCAACAGGCTCGACTGAAGATCCGGCGGCATCTCGGTGATCTCGTCGAGGAACAGCGTGCCGCCGGATGCGCGCTCGAAATAGCCGCGATGGTCGCGTGTCGCGCCGGTGAAGCTGCCGCGCTCATGGCCGAAGAGTTCCGAGGCGATCAG
>JAQTNK010000036.1 GCA_028713915.1 Rhodocyclaceae bacterium
GTCGTGCCGCCGCAGATGCGCGAAGGGCCGGAATGGTTCCAGGGCACGGCCGACGCCGTGCGCCAGAACCGCAACCTGATCGCCATCCATCGCCCCGACCTCGTCGCCGTCTTCGGCGCCGACCACATCTACCGCATGGACCTGCGCCAGATGGTGCGCTTCCACCGCGAGCAGCAGGCCGAAGTCACCGTGGCGGCGCTGCCGGTGCCGCTGCCGAGCGCCGGCGATTTCGGCATCATCGCCGTCGCCGCGGACGGCCGCGTCGTCGATTTCAAGGAGAAGCCGGCGCAGCCCGCGCCGATGCCGGGGCGGCCCGACCACGCCTACGCCTCGATGGGCAACTACCTCTTCAATACCGGCCTTTTGCTCGACGCCCTCGACGAAGCCGACCGCCGCGGCGAAAGCGATTTCGGCCGCCACGTGCTGCCGCGGCTGATCGGCGCCAGCCGCGTCTGCGCCTACGATTTTGCCGGCAACGCCGTGCCCGGCGTGCGCTCCTACGAGGAGCCGGCCTACTGGCGCGACGTCGGCACCATCGACGCCTACTACGCATCCAACATGGACACGCTGGGCGCCGAGCCGCGCTTCAACCTCTTCAATCCGTCCTGGCCGATCGCCTCCAGCCACTACCAGGGCCCCAGCGCCCGCATCGTCGACGCCCGCATCCACAACAGCCAGTTCGGCGACGGCACCTTGATCAAGGGCGCGACCATCCGCAACTCGATCGTCCGCCACGAGGTGATGATCGAGGCCGACGTGCACATCGACGATTCCATCATCATGGACTACGTGGCGATCCGGCGCGGCGCGCGGCTGCGCCGGGTGATCGTCGACCGCTTCAACGAGATCCCGGCCGGCGCGCGCATCGGCTACGACGCGGCGGCGGATCGGCACCACTTCCACGTCACCGCCTCCGGCATCGCCGTCCTGGCGCGCGGCGCCGTCGGCACCGGCGCCGGCCTTTACTGAGCAGCGCACCATGAGCGAAACGATCAGCACCGTATGGCCGGGCCAGTCCTACCCGATCGGCGCCACCTGGGACGGCGAAGGCGTGAATTTCGCGCTGTTCTCCGAGCATGCGCAGAAAGTCGAGCTGTGCCTGTTCGACGCCAAGGGCCGGCGCGAAGTGGAGCGCATCGATCTGTACGAACGCACCGACCAGGTCTGGCACGGCTACCTGCCCGAAGCGCGCCCCGGCCAGCTCTACGGCTACCGCGTGCACGGCTCCTACGACCCGGAGCACGGCCAGCGCTGCAACCCCTGCAAGCTGCTGCTCGACCCTTACGCCCGCGACATCGTCGGCAGCGTGCTGTGGAGCGACGCCCAGTTCGGCTACCGCATCGGCAGCCGCCACGGCGACCTCTCGTTCGACCGCCGCGACAGCGCGCCGGGCATGCCGAAATGCCGCGTCGTCGACCCGGCGTTCACCTGGGGCGATGACCGCGCGCCGCACACGCCCTGGGACGAGACGCTGATCTGCGAACTGCACGTCAAGGGCTTCACCCATCTGCATCCCGACGTGCCGCCCGCCCTGCGCGGCACCTACGCCGGCCTGGCCACCGCGCCGGTGGTCGAATTCCTCAAGCGCCTGGGCGTCACGGCCGTCGAGCTGATGCCGGTGCACACCTTCGTCGACGACCGCCACCTGGTGCAGAAGGGGCTGCGCAACTACTGGGGCTACAACTCGATCGGCTATTTCGCGCCGGATGCCCGCTACGCCGCCGGCAACCCGCTGCAGGAATTCAAGACCATGGTGAAGACGCTGCACTCGGCGGGCATCGAGGTGATCCTCGACGTCGTCTACAACCACACCGCCGAAGGCAGCCAGCTCGGGCCGACGCTGAGCTTTCGCGGCATCGACAACCTCGCCTACTACCGGCTGTCGCCGGCCGACCCACGCTGCTACATGGACTACACCGGCTGCGGCAACACGCTCAACATGCAGCATCCGCGCGTGCTGCAGCTGATCATGGACAGCCTGCGCTACTGGGTGCAGGAGATGCACGTCGACGGCTTCCGCTTCGACCTCGCCTCGGCGCTGGCGCGCGAACTGCACGAAGTCGACCGCCTCGGCGCCTTCTTCGACATCATCCACCAGGACCCGGTGATCTCGCGCGTCAAGCTGATCGCCGAGCCGTGGGACCTCGGCGAGGGCGGCTACCAGGTCGGCAATTTCCCGGTCGGCTGGGTCGAGTGGAACGACCGCTACCGCGACAGCGTCCGCGCCTACTGGAAGGGCGACGGCGGACTGATCGGCGAGTTCGCCCACCGCATCACCGGCTCCTCCGATCTTTACGCCTCGAGCGGCCGCCGCCCCTATGCCAGCATCAACTACGTCACTGCCCACGACGGCTTCACGCTGCACGACCTGGTCAGCTACAACGACAAGCACAACGAGGCCAACCTCGACGACAACCGCGACGGCGCCGCGCGCAACCTGTCGTGGAACTGCGGCAGCGAAGGGCCGACGCCGGATGCGGCGATCAACGCGCTGCGCGCGCAGCAGAAGCGCAACCTGATCGCCACGCTGCTGCTCTCCCAGGGCGTGCCGATGCTGCTCGCCGGCGACGCCCTCGGCGCCACGCAGCACGGCAACAACAACGCCTACTGCCAGGACAACGACATCAGCTGGATCAACTGGGAGCTCGACGCGGCGCAGCGGGAATTCCTCGACTTCGTCCGCGCCGTGGCGCGCCTGCGCCAGCGCCATCCGGTCTTTCACCGCCGCAGCTTCTTCCAGGGCCGCAGCATCAAGGGCAGCGGCGTCAAGGACGTGCTCTGGCTCGATCCCGACGGCCACGAGATGAGCGACCAGAAATGGACCGACTCCTTCGCCCGCTGCCTCGGCATGGGGCTCGCGGGCAGCGGCCTGGAAGAGCGCGACGGGCGCGGCCGGCGCCTGCGCGACGAAAACTTCCTGCTGCTGTTCAACGCCCACCACGAGCCGGTGCCCTTCCTCCTGCCCGGCGCGGATGCCGCGCGCGTCTGGGAAGTGCTGTTCGACACCGCCCTGAGCACCGCGGTCGGCGCCGGCGGCAGCCACCAGGGCGGCGAGGACTACCCGCTCGCCGGCCGCTCGATGGTGCTGCTGCGGCTGCTGCGCGGCGAAACCGAAGCCGACAAGGAGCGGCCATGAAGCGCCGCCATCGGATGCCGTTCGGCTGCGCGGTCGAAGACGGCGGCGTGCACTTTCGCCTCTGGGCGCCGTCGGCGCGCACGGTCGATTTATGCCTAGAGCATGACACGGAGTACGCCGAACGGCCGATGACGGGCTCGCCCGACGGCTGGTTCGAACTCGCCGCCGGCGATGCCGGGCCGGGCAGCCGCTACCGCTTCCGCATCGACGGCGGCCTCGCCGTGCCGGACCCGGCCTCGCGCTGCAACCCGGACGGCGTGCACGGGCCGAGCGAAGTCATCGACGCGGCGGCCTTCGACTGGCACGACGAAGCCTGGCGCGGCCGCCCCTGGCACGAGGCGGCGATCTACGAACTGCACGTCGGCGCCTTCTCGCCCGCGGGCACTTTCGCCGGCGTCGCGCAGCGTCTCGACCACCTCGCGGAGCTCGGCGTGACGGCGCTCGAATTGATGCCGGTCGCGGCTTTCCCCGGGCGGCGCAACTGGGGTTATGACGGCGTCCTGCCCTTCGCGCCGGCCAGCTGCTATGGCCGGCCCGACGAGCTCAAGGCCCTGGTCGACGCGGCCCACGCCCGCGGGCTGATGGTCCTGCTCGACGTCGTCTACAACCATTTCGGACCGGAGGGGAACTACCTGCACGCCTACGCCGCGCCTTTCTTCACCGGCCGCCACCGCACGCCCTGGGGCGAAGCGATCGACTTCGACGGTCCCGCCAGCCGCACGGTGCGCGACTTCTTCATGCACAACGCCCTTTACTGGCTGGAGGAATTCCACCTCGACGGCCTGCGCCTGGACGCCGTGCACGCCATCGCCGACGAGACCCGGCCGCACATCCTGGTCGATATCGCCCGCGCCGTGCGCGACGGTCCGGGACGCGCGCGGCAGGTCCATCTGGTGCTGGAGAACGACGGCAACGAAGCGCGCTACCTGCGCCCGGCGCACGGCGCCGCGCCGCTCTACGACGCCCAGTGGAACGACGACCTGCACCACGCGCTGCACGTCCTGCTCACCCACGAGGCCGACGGCTATTACGCCGACTACGCGGCGGCGCCGCTCCAGCATCTGGCCCGCTGCCTGGCCGTGGGCTTCGCCTGGCAGGGCGAGCCTTCCACCTACCGCGGCGGTGCGCGGCGCGGCGAATCCAGCCAGGATCTGGCGCCGACGGCCTTCGTCGGCTTCCTGCAGAACCACGACCAGGTCGGCAACCGCGCCTTCGGCGAGCGCATCGGCGCGCTGGCCGCACCGCAGGCGGTGGCGGCGGCCACCGCGCTGCTGCTGCTCGCGCCTTCGCCGCCGCTGCTGTTCATGGGCGAGGAGTTCGCCGCGCCGCAGCCGTTTCTCTACTTCTGCGACTTCGGCCCGGAACTGGCGCAGGCGGTGACGCGCGGGCGGCGCGACGAATTCGTCCGCTTCGCCGGCTTCAGCGAGGCGGCGATGCGCAGCCGCATTCCCGATCCCGGCGCCGAGGAGACGTTCCGCGGCTCCTGCCTCGACTGGCACGGCCTCGCCGACGACGCCGCGCAGCAGGCCTGCCTGGCGCGCAGCCGCGAACTGCTCGACTTGCGCCGGCGCGAAATCGTGCCGCGGCTGCCCGGCATGAAGCCGGGTGCCGAGGCCTGCCGCTGCTGCGGCGCGCATGCGCTGGTCGCCCACTGGCTGCTCGGCGACGGCTCGCAACTGGCGCTGGTGGCGAACCTCGGCGCCGCCATCGCCACCGGCATCACGCGCCCGCCCGGCCGCGTGCTCCACGCCGCGCCGGCGGCGGCGGTGATGGCGCTGGCCGCCGGCGCGATGCCGGCCTGGTCGGTGGTCTGGCTGCTCGACGAAGCGGCAGGCGAGCGGCCATGAATCCGCAGCAGAGCCTCGACCGCCTGTGCCAGCTGGCCGGCATCGCCGTCGAGTACCAGGATGCCTGGGGCCGCAGCCATCGCGCCGCGGAGGACACCAAGCGCGCGCTGCTGGCGGCGTTGCAGATTCCCTGCGCGACGGAGGACGAGGTCGCCGCCGCCAGCGACGAACTCGAAGGCCGCGACTGGCGCCAGCCGCTGCCGCCGGTGCTGGTGCTGCGCCAGGCCGAGCTGCCGGCGCCGGTGCCGATCACCCTGCCCAACGCCGAACGCAGCCGGCGCCTGCGCTGGACGCTGACGCCCGAAGGCGGCGAGGCGATCAGCGGGGAAGTCGCCGCCGACGAACTGGCGCGCCTCGATGCGCGCCGCCTCGGCCAGGCCTGGTTCGTGCGCCTGGCCCTGCCCTTGCCCGTTGCGCTCGGCCTCGGCTACCACCGCTTCGAAGTGGCGGATGCCGACGTCGGCGGCGAAGGCGGTGAGGGCGGCGCGCCGCTCGGCGCCATGAGCCTGATCATCGTGCCCGCGCGCTGCTACCAGCCGCCGGCGCTCGACGGCGCCGGGCGCGTCTGGGGCGTGCAGGTGCAACTCTACAGCCTGCGCTCGGAGCGCAACTGGGGCATGGGCGACCTCACCGATCTCTACCGGCTGGTCGAACTGGCGGCGCGCTCGGGCGCCGGCGCCGTCGGCGTGAGTCCGCTTCACGCCCTCTTCCCCGACTGCCCCGAACATGCGAGTCCCTACGGCCCGTCGAGCCGCAGCCAATGGAACACGCTTTACCTCGACGTCGAGGCGGTGCCGGAATTCGCCGAGTGCGACGAGGCCCGCCGCCTCGTGCAAGGCGCCGAGTTCCAGGCCACGCTGCGCGCGCTGCGCGGTGCGGAACTGGTGGACTACGGCGGCGTCGCCGCGGCCAAGGCGCGCGTGCTGGAAATCCTGTTCGCGCATTTCCGCCGCCATCACCTGGCGCCGCGCAGCACGCGCGGCCGCGCCTTCGAGGCCTACTGCGCGGAAGCCGGCGCGGCCCTGCTCGGCCTCGCCCGCTTCGAAGCGCTGCAGGAGCATTTCCGCCAGGCCGATGCCGCGGTGTGGGGCTGGCCCGTCTGGCCCGAGGAATACCGCGACCCGGACGCCGCGGCGGTGGCCGAATTCTGCACGCGCCACGCCGAGCGGGTGCAGTTCCGCCAGTACCTGCAATGGGAAGCCGAACGCCAGCTCTCCCGCGCCGGACGGCGCTCGTGGGAACTGGGCCTCGGCGTCGGCCTCTATCTCGACCTGGCGGTGGGCGTGGACCGCGGCGGCGCCGAAGTGTGGACGCGGCGCGCGCTCTACGCCCTGGCGGCCGGCACCGGCGCGCCGCCCGACGTCATCAACCAGCAGGGCCAGGACTGGGGCCTGCCGCCGATGAACCCGCAACGCCTGCGCGATGCCGCCTACGAACCGTTCATCGCCATCCTGCGCGCCAACATGCGCCACGCCGGCGGACTGCGCATCGACCACGTCATGGGCCTGATGCGCCAGTTCTGGGTGCCGCAGGGACGGCCGGCGGCGGCCGGCGCCTACGTCGCCTACCCGTTCGCCGATTTGCTCGGCATCCTCGCCCTGGAAAGCCAGCGCAACCGCTGCCTGGTCATCGGCGAAGACCTCGGCACCGTGCCCGGCGCCGTGCGCGAGGCCATGGGCGCGCTCGGCGCCCTTTCCTGCCGGCCGCTGCTGCTGGAGCACGATGCGTCCGGCGGCTTTCCGCCCGCGGCGGACTATCCGGTGCAGGCGCTGGTCTCGGTCGGCACCCACGACCTGCCGACGCTGCGCGGCTACTGGCTCGGCCGCGACCTCGACTTGCGCGCCGGCCTCGATCTCTTTCCTTCCGCCGAAGTGCGCGAGCGCCAGGTGGTGGAGCGCGCCCAGGAGCGCGCGCGCCTGCTGCTGGCGCTGGACCGCGAACAACTGCTGCCGGCCGACGCCGGCGTCGACCCGGTCACGCTGCCTGACATGACGGCGGCATTATGCCGGGCGATCCACGCTTATCTCGCGCGCACGACGACGGGCATCATGATGGTGGCGCCGGAAGACGTTCTCGGCGAAATCGAGCAGATGAACCTGCCGGGCACCACCGCCGAGCGCCATCCCAACTGGCGGCGCAAGCTGGCGTTGAACCTGGAGAACTGGCGCGGCGATGCGCGCGTCACGGCGCTGGTGGCGGCGCTGCAGGAAGCGCGCGGGGCGGCGGTGTTCCCGCGCGTCCAGCGCAAGCTCGGCGCGGCGCGCACGCCGCAGGCGAAGATTCCGCTGGCCACCTACCGCATCCAGCTCAACCGCCACTTCACGCTGGCCCAGGCGACGGCCCTGGTGCCCTACTGGCACGCGCTCGGCATCAGCCACCTGTACACCTCGCCCTACCTCAAGGCCCGCGCCGGCAGCGACCACGGCTACGACATCACCGACCACGGCAGCATCAATCCTGAAGTCGGCGACACGGCGGAGCTGGCGCGCTTCGCCGCCGCGCTGAAAAGCCGCGGCATGGGGCAGATCATCGACGTCGTGCCCAACCACATGGGCGTGCTCGGCGGCGACAATCCCTGGTGGCTCGACGTCCTCGAAAACGGCCAGGCCTCGGCCTATGCCGGCTATTTCGACATCGAATGGCAGCCGCTCAAGGACGACTTGCGCGGCAAGGTGCTGCTGCCCGTCCTCGGCGCGCAATACGGGCGCGTGCTCGAGGGCGGCGAACTGGTGCTGGCCCTCGACGCCGCGCGCGGCGAGCTGTGCCTGCACTATTACCAGCACCGCTTTCCCATCGATCCGCGCCTCTATCCGCGCGTGCTGGGCCGCGGCATCGAGCGGCTGGCGGCGCGGCTGGGGCCGGAACACCCCGACACGCTCGACCTCCTGAGCCTGATCACCGCCTTCGGCCACCTGCCGGCGCATACCGAGATCGCCCCCGAGCAGGTCGCCGAGCGGGCGCGCGACAAGGAAATCCACAAGCGGCGCCTGGCCGCCCTGGTGGGCCGCAGCGCCGACGTCGCGCTGTTCCTCGCCGAGAACGTCGCCGCCTGCAACGGCACGCCGGGCAAGCCCGAGAGCTGGGACGAGCTGCATGCCCTGATCAAGGAGCAGGCCTGGCGGCTCGCCAACTGGCGCGTCGCCGCCGACGAGATCAACTACCGCCGCTTCTTCGACATCAACGACCTCGCCGCCTTGCGCATGGAGTCGGAGGCGGTCTTCCGCGACACCCACCGCCTGGTGCTCGACTGGATCAAGGCCGGCATCGCCGACGGCGTGCGCGTCGACCATCCCGACGGCCTGCTCGATCCCGGCCAGTACTTCCGCCGCCTGCAGCGCGCGGCGGGCGGCAGCGAGACGGCGCGTCCGCTGTACCTCGTGGCCGAGAAGATCCTCGCCGGCCACGAGCATTTGCCGCACGACTGGCCGGTCTACGGCACCACCGGCTACAGCTTCGCCAACCTGGTCAACGGCCTCTTCGTCGACGCCGCCAGCGAGCGTCATCTCGACCGCATCTATGCCGCCTTCAGCGGCGAGAAACAGGACTTCGCCGAGATCGCCCGGCGCGCGAAGAAGCTCGTCATGCGCTCGGCCATGGCCGGCGAACTCAACGTGCTGGCGAGCCAGCTGAGCCGCATCGCCTCGGCCAGCCGCTACACCTGCGACTTCACCGTCAATAGCCTGCGCGACGCCCTCGGCGACATCGTCGCCGCCTTCCCGGTCTATCGCACCTACGTCACGCCGGCCGGCGTCGCCGACGACGACCGCCGCCACATCGACTGGGCCGTGGCCCTGGCGAAGAAGAAGAGCCGCGCCGCCGACGTCTCGGTGTTCGACTTCGTGCGCGACGCGCTCACCGGAGTGCTTGCCGCCGGCAAGCTGCCCGGCTATGCCGAACGGGTATTCGACTTCGCCATGAAGTTCCAGCAGTTCACCGGCCCGGTGGCGGCCAAGGGCGTCGAGGATACCGGCTTCTACATCTACAACCGCCTGGTCTCGCTCAACGAAGTCGGCGGCGACCCGCGCCGCTTCGGCGTCGGCGTCGCCACCTTCCACCGCGCCAGCCAGGAACGCGCGCTGCGCTGGCCGCACACCCTGCTCGCCACCTCGACCCACGACACCAAGCGCTCCGAGGACGTGCGCGCCCGCATCGACGTGCTCTCTGAAATGCCATTGGAATGGCTGCAGCGGCTTCGCCGCTGGCGGCGGCTCAATCGCGGCAAGAAGCTGCTGGTCGACGCGCGGCCGGCGCCTTCGGCCAACGACGAATATCTGTTCTACCAGACGCTGCTGGGCGTCTGGCCGCTGACAGCGCCGGATGCCGCCGGGCGCGACCGGCTGCGCGAGCGCATCGCCGCCTACATGCTGAAGGCGGTGCGCGAAGCCAAGGTGAATAGCGCCTGGCTCAACCCCGATGCCGATTACGAAAAAGCGCTCGCCGGATTCGTCGCCGACTTGCTGGCGGGCACGGGCAAGCATCTGTTCCTCGACGATTTCCTGCCCTTCCAGCAGCGCGTCGCCCGCTTCGGCCTGTTCAACAGCCTGTCGCAGACGCTGCTCAAGATCGCCTCGCCCGGCGTGCCCGACTTCTACCAGGGCAACGAGTTGTGGGACTTCAGCCTCGTCGACCCGGACAACCGCCGGCCGGTGGACTACGCGGTGCGCCAGGCGCTGCTGCGCGACATCGCATCGCCGCCCGATCGCGGCGGCGGCGAACTCGCCGCCTGGGCGCGCGACCTGCTGGAACACATGGAAGACGGCCGCATCAAGTTCTACGCGACGTGGCGCGGCCTCCATATGCGTCGCCAGCTGCCGCAGCTTTTCCAGGGCGGCCTCTACCTGCCGCTGCGCGCCACCGGCGCCCGCGCCGAGCACGTCTGCGCCTTCGCCCGCCGCAGCGCGCGGCACGCCGCGCTCGTCGTCGCGCCGCGGCTGTTCGTGCGCCTGATGAACGGGGCGCCGCTGCCGCTTGGCGCCGCCGTGTGGCAGGACACGCGGCTGGAACTGCCGGCGGAGCTGGCCGGCATGCGCTTCATCAACGTATTTACCGGCGAGCCCGGCGTGCTCGAGGAACACGAAGGCAAGCCGAGCCTGCCGCTCGCCGCGGCGCTCGCGCACTTTCCGGTTGCGCTGTTTTGCGACGCCGAGCCGCCGCCGCAGCGCTGAGCGCATGAGGACGCGTGGCTCCCTGCTTCATCTCGGCGTGGTGCGACGACGAAATCCGGTAGCGGAAATAGCGGCTTCCGAGTATTCCGGGTGGCGGCCCGGCTGCGCTAAGTTCGCGGGGAGGAGACTCGCGCCGGCGGCGCAGCACGGCCCGGCCGAGCGAAAGGATTCGCCACGATGCCCCGACATAAAGTGAAGCAGGTTCATCCCGCGCCACGAGCGAAACGCAAGTTGCCGGGGGTGGCGCAGTTGCCGGCGAACGACGCCAGCGTCGGGATGGTGAGCCCCCTGGGCGCCGACAACCCCTCGCGCGACGAGCCCGCCGAGCGCAAGCCCGCCGCCTTCGAATGGCTCTCCGCTTTCGATCAATTGCAGGAGCCGGTGTTCGTCCACGACCAGGACTTTCGCATCCTGCGCTGCAACTCGGCCTACGCCGCCATGGCCGGGCAGCCGATGGAAGCGATCGTCGGCAAGCCCTATTGGCAAGTGTTTCCCAAGGCGTCCGGCCCGCTCGGTCAGTGCGTCGATGCCCGCGAAAAAGGCCTGACGGCGGAGAAGTCGGAATTGACCGCCGAGGCGGGCCAGATCTTCCTGAGCCACGACATCACGACTCACAAGGCCTCCGGCGAATTCTGGTACTCGCGGCACATGCTGGAGAACATCACGGCCCGCAAGCGGGAAGAAGACGAGCAGAAACTGCGGGCGGCGTTTTCGGACGCGATCGTCGGCAGCGCGCCCGGCGTCCTGCTCGTGGTCGACCGGCAGAACCGCATCGTGCGCTGGAACGCGCGCCTGAAGGCGCTGACCGGTCGTTCCGATGCGCAGTTGCAAGGCGCCGACATCCTCTCGCTGGTGCGCGACGAGAATCGGGAGCGCATCGCCGCGAAGCTGGCGGAGGCGTTTTCAAGCGGCTACGCCCAGGGTGAAATCCACGTCCAGGGCGACACGCCGGAGGGCGGCGATTACGTCTTTTCGGCGCAGCGCTTCGAGGTCGGCGGCGTGCCCTACGTGCTGAGCTTCGGCGTCGATCGCGCGGCGATCAAGCAGTCGGAAACCGACTTGAGCGGCGAGAAGGCGCTGTCCGACACCATCATCGAGAGCGCCCCCGGCCCCTTCTACATGATCGACCAGCAGGGCAACCTGGTGCGCTGGAATCGCCACTTGAGCGAGCAGACCGGGCTCGCCGACGCGCAGCTGCGCGGCAGTTCGATCCTGTCGACCATCCACGAGCAGGACCGCCCGCTGGCCGCCGCCAAGTTCCTCGCCGCCTTCGCCATGGGCTACGCGCAAATGGAGGTGCGCGTGCCGACGGCCGACCAGGGCGTCCGCATCTTCTTCAAGACGGCGCGGCGCTTCGAAGTTGCCGGCGTGCCTTATGTCGCCGGCTTTTGCGTCGACGTCACCGAACGCAAGCAGGCCGAGGACGCGCTCGCCAAGGAGAAAGCGTTCTCCGATGCCCTCGTCAACAGCGTGCCGGGCGCCTTCTACGTCGTCGACAAGGAAGGCAACTACTTCGCCTGGAACAGCTACCTGAATCGTCTGACCGGCCTGTCCGACCGCGAGCTCAAGCAGCGCACCTCGCTGCTGACCATCCAGGAAGAGGACCGCCCGCTCGCCGCGGCAACCATGAAGCAGGCTTTCGACAGCGGCTATGCGCAGGCGGAATTGCATGTCCTCACGCGCGATCGCGGCGTCCGCCTGTACTTCATGACCGCCCGGCGCTTCCAGGTCGCCGACGCCACCTATCTCGTCGGCGTCGGCGTGGACACGACGGATCGGCGCGCCAAGATGGTGGAGCTCGAACACGAGGCGCAAACCGACCCGCTGACGCAAGTGGCCAATCGCGGCCGCTTCATGGAAGTCGCCAGGCAGGAATTCGCCCGCGCCCGCCGCTACGGCCATCCGCTGTCGCTATGGATGCTCGACATCGACCACTTCAAGGCCGTCAACGACAGCTACGGCCACCATGCCGGCGACGTCGCCCTGCAGTCGCTGGTGGTGACCAGCCGGCAGGCGTTGCGCGACTGGGACATCATGGCGCGCATGGGCGGCGAGGAGTTCGCCGTGCTGCTGCCGGAAACCGACACCACGCAGGCGCTGCTGGTCGCCGAACGCCTGCGCCAGACCGTCGCCATGGCCGGCGTTGCCATGGCGCCGGGCATGATGACGCATCTCACCGTCTCCATCGGCGTCGCCAGCGTGCGCGACGACGACCGCGACGTCGAGGCCTTGCTCGACCGCGCCGACCAGGCGCTCTACGAAGCCAAGCGCACCGGCCGCGACAAGGTTTCCGTGGCCGAGCCGCGCCCCGACTGAGGAGCCCGGACTGTGGGGCCCGATCAGGCCGCGGCGGCCACGCGCTTCAGCGCCCCGTCGCCGGCGCCGCCGGCGCCGCTGCGGCGGCGACGAATTTCTGATAGCACTCCAGGCCGCAGAAGGCGCCCACGTAGTCGGAACCTTCCGCCGTCAAGGCTGCCGACGGCGGGATGTCCCGCAGGCAATCTTCGCAGCGGAGGACCGTTTCCGGAACGGGTTTGCGATTTTCCATGACACACCTCCAGCGGTTCGTCAGGTCATCTCGTCCGTGTCGTCGTCGCGCGCCACAAGGGCAGCGGGGAATCGGGGATCGGCGGCGGGGCGAAGCAGCCAACGATGCCAGTCTCTGATAGTGGACTGCCATTGTCAACTACTCGCCATGCGGCGCGCCAAAGGAGGGAGTGCGGGAGCGCGCGCAGACCGCTGCAAGCCGGGCCGTTGCGGCCGCGGAACTTGATGACATATCGCTTTACGCAATCCGGTTTCGCGGGCCGCTCGTAGCGTATGATCCCACCCCGGCAGAACTAATGGAGGTCCGCTGGGGGGAGTTCCGCAAAAGGTAGAACTCCCCGGGGAGCCCAGAAATGCGCGAGAAAATCGGTACCGTCCTCGTCATCGACGACAATCCGGCCAACGCCCATCAGCTGTTCGCGCTGCTCGGCGACGACTATGACATCCTCGTCGCCACGCGCGGCGCCGACGGCATCGAACTCGCCGCCGCGCAGAGCCCGGACCTGATCCTGCTCGACGTCGTCATGCCCGACCTGAACGGCTACGAAGTCTGTACGCGCATCAAGGCGGATGCGCGCACCGCCGACATTCCCATCATCTTCGTCACGGCCCGCGACGACGAGGACGACGAGGCGCACGGCCTCTCGCTCGGCGCCATCGACTACCTGGCCAAGCCGCTGCGGCCCGCCATCGTCCGCGCCCGCATCAAGAACCACATCGACCTCAAGCGCAGCCGCGACCTGCTGCAGCGTCTGACCACGCTCGACCCGCTCACCGGCATCGACAACCGCCGCCGCTTCGACGCGTGCCTGGCCACCGAATGGGGCCGCGCCGCGCGCGAGGCGCACGTCCTCTCGCTGGTGATGATCGACGTCGACCATTTCAAGCGCTTCAACGACCGCTATGGCCACGCCGTGGGCGACCTCTGCCTGACCGCCATCGCCGCGGCCCTGCAAGGCGCCCTGCTGCGGCCCGCCGACGTCGTCGCGCGCTTCGGCGGCGAAGAGTTCGCCTGCGTGCTGCCGGGCACCGATCTCGCCGGCGCCGCGCAACTCGCCGAGCGCATGCGCGCCGCCGTCGAGGCGCTCAGCATCAGCCACGACGGCGTCGCCATCGCCGAGCGCGTCACCATCAGCCTCGGCGTCGCCGCCGCCATGCCGCAGAGCGACGCCCAGGCACGCAGGCTGCTCGAGGCCGCCGACGGCGCCCTCTACGAGGCCAAGCTGGCCGGACGCAACTGCATCTGCATCCAGCAAGCCGCGCCGCCCCGCGCCGCACCCGCCGCGCCGCCCGGCGCTGGCGGCCCGCAAGCTTCGGCGACGGCCTAGGCCCGCGCCGCCAAAGCCGCGCCCGATGCTGTCCCTGCCCAGCTACCGCATCGTCGAACAACTGCCGCCGCGCGGCGCCACCGCGCGCTACCGCGGCCTGCGCCAGGCCGACGGCGTCGCCGTCGCCATCCTCGCGGCGGCCGCCGGCAGCGAGGACGCGGCGCGCCTCGCCCGCGAATACGCCATGGCGGCCGGGCTGAACGTCCGCGGCATCGTCGCGCCGCTGGCCTGCGAGAACCACGGCGGCCTCGTCGTCCTCATCCGCGCCGAGTGCGGCGGCCGCCCGCTCGCCGACCTCATCCCGGCGGACGGCATGCCGCTGCTGTCGGCGCTGCGCATCGCCGCCACCGCCGCGCGCGCAGTCGACGAACTGCATCGCCGCCAGCGGCTGCATCTCGCCCTGACGCCCGACAGCGTGCTCGTCGACCTGTCCGGCCAGGCTTATCTCACCGACCTGGGCCAGGCGGCAAGCCTGCCGGCGGCGGCGCGCGCGCGCCCGGCGCGGCCCGACAACCCGGCCTACATGGCGCCCGAGCAGACCGGCCGCACCGGCATCGAGATCGGCCCGGGCGCCGATCTTTATGCTATAGGCATGCTCCTGTTCCAGCTTCTGACCGGCGAGCTGCCGTTCCGCGTCAAGGATCCGCTCGACTGGTTCCATTGCCACATCGCGCGCGTCCCGGCGGCGCCGCGCAGCATCCGGCCGATGCTGCCGCCGGCGCTGGACCAGCTGGTGCTGAAGCTGCTCGCCAAGACGCCGGAAGAACGCTACCGCAGCGCCGCCGGACTGGCCTGGGAACTGCTCGACTGCGCCGGGCGCATCGAAGCCGGCGGCGACTGGCAAGGCTTCCGCCTCGGCGCCCACGACGCCGCGCCGGCGCTGGTCATCCCCGCCCACCTCTACGGCCGCGACGCCGAACGCCGCGTCCTCTTCGAGACCTGGCGCCGCGCCGCCGCCGGCCGCGCCGAATTGCTGCTGGTCGCGGGCCAGGCCGGCCTCGGCAAGTCCGCCCTGGTGCAGGAATTACTGCCGGTCGTGGCGCGCAGCGGCGGCCATTTCGTCGCCGGCAAGTTCGAGGAGCGCAACCGCGCGACGCCGTATTCCTCGCTGATCCAGGCCCTGCAGGAACTCGTCCGCCAGCTGCTGGCCGAATCCGACGACCGCCTCGCCCATGGGCGCGACAAGTTGCGCAGCGCCCTCGGCGCCAACGGCCAGGTCATCGTCGACACCCTGCGCCAGGCCGAACTGGTGCTCGGCCCGCAGCAGCCCCTGCAGAAGCTGCCGCCGGCCGAAACCCGCATCCGCTTCCAGCGCAGCCTGCACGACTTCATCTGCGCCTTCGCCGAGCACGACCGGCCGCTGGCGATCTTCCTCGACGACTTGCAATGGGCCGATGCGGCGTCGCTGGAACTGCTGCACCACCTGCTCGCCGACCACGACACGCAACATCTGCTGGTGGTCGGCGCCTATCGCGACACCGGGGTCGACGCCGCGCATCCGCTGCACCTGGCCGTGCAGCAGATGGCCGCGGCGGGCGTGCCCTGCGCCACCGTGCCGCTCGCCGCGCTGAACGACAGCGACGTCGCGGCGCTGATCGCCGATACGCTGCACAGCCCGGACAGCGCCGAACTCGAACGCCTGGTCAGGACCAAGACCGCCGGCAACCCGCTGTTCGTGCGCCAGTTCCTGCTCAACCTGTACGCCGAAGGCCTGCTGTCGTACGACCACCGCAGCGGCCGCTGGGCCTGGGACATGGCGCGCATCGACGCCGCCGAGCTCGGCGACGACGTTGCCGAGCTGATGACGCAGCGCCTGCGGCGGCTGTCGGCGCCGGCGCTGCGCGCGCTGCAAATCGCCGCCTGCATCGGCAACCGCTTCGCCGGCGCGCTCGTCGCCGCCGTCGCCGCCGGCACGGGCAGCGACAGCGACGTTGCCGCCGCGCTGGCCGAAGCCGCGCACGAAGGCCTGATCGCCGCGCCGCCGGGCAGCGATGACGCCGGCATGTTCCGCTTCAGCCACGACCGCATCCAGCAAGCCGCCTACGCCATGCTCGGCACGGCCGCACGCACCGCCCTGCATCTCGCCGCCGGCCGTGCCCTGCTGGCCGGCGGCGAGCCCCCCGCCGACGCCGTCTTCGAGATCGCCAACCAGTTCCAGTTCTGCCTCGACGAGATCACCGATGCCGCCGAGCGGCGGCGCCTGGCCGCCATCTACGTGCAGGCGGGAACGCGCGCCAAGGCCGCCGCCGCGCATGCCGCCGCCCGCGACTATCTCGCCACGGCGGCGGCGCTCGCCGGCGACGAGCTGTGGCAGGGCAATCGCGCGCTGGCCATGCGGCTATATACCGACCGCGCCGAATGCGAGTTCCTCTGCGGCCATGCCGACGTCGCCGAAGCGCTGTTCGTGCGCGTGCTCGAACGCGCCCGCGAAGCCGGCGAGATCGCCCGCCTGTACGTGCTGCGCATGCACCTGCACATGAGCCAGGGACGCAGCGACCGCGCCGTCGAAGCCGGCCGCCAGGGCCTGCAGCGGCTGGGCGTGCGCCTGCCGCGCGCGCCCGGCAAAGTCGCCCTGCTCGCCGAACTGGCGCGCATCGCCGCCGGCCTGCGCGGGCGCCGCATCGAGGACCTGGCCGCCCTGCCCGCCATGTCCGACGCGCGCCAGCAGGCCGTCATGCACCTGTACATGAACATGACCGTGGCGGCCTACTTCGTCGATCGCGACCTGCTGGCGCTGGTCGCCATGCGCATGGTGGCGGCGTCGATGCGTCACGGCAACACCGGCTCCTCGGCCTATGCCTACGTCACCTTCGGCATGGTCATCGGCGGCGGCTTCGCGCGCTACCGCGACGGCTACCGCTTCGGCGAGCTCGGCCGCCAGCTCGGCGAGGCCGGCGGCGACGTGCGCCACCAGGGCCTCTCGCTCGCCATGTGCGGCATCTTCACCGGCGCCTGGGGCCAGCCGCTGGCCGCCAGCATCGTCCAGCTGCGCCGCGCCGGCCGCGACCTGCTCGACTGCGGCAACCTGATGATGACGAACTACGCCGCCATCGCCACCGTCTTTGCGCTCGACGGCAAGGGCGAGGCGCTGCCCGCGCTGGCCGCCGAAGCGCAGCGCCAGGGCGAGTTCGTGCGCAAGATCGGCTTCCACGACAGCGCGCATTATTTCCTGTCGACGCAGCGCAAGGTGCTGTGCCTGCAAGGCGGCACGGCGGCGCCGGGCAGCCTGGCCGGCGCCGGCTACGACGAGGCGCAGCACCTGGCCGCGATGCGCGCCATGACGGAACGCACGGCGCTCGCCTGGCACTTCGTCAATCGTCTCCAGGTCGCCTATCTCTGCGGCCAGTACGAAACGGCCAAGGCTGCCGCCGACGAACTCGACGCCATGCGCGCAGTCTCCATCGCCCAGCTCTACGTGCCGCGCCAGCTGTTCTACGCGGCGCTCGCCGAAGTGGCGCTGGCCGGCGGCGCGCGCGGCGCGGCGCGGCGCCGGCACCTGCGCGCCGCCGCGCGCTACGGGCGCCGCCTGCACGCGCTCGCCGCCAGCTGCGCCGCCAACTATCGCCATCTCGACTTGCTGGTGGCGGCCGAATCTGCGGCGGCGAACGACGGCGCGGCTGCGGCGCCACGCTACGACCTGGCGGTGAAAGCCGCCGCGGAGAGCGGCCACACGCCGGACTGGGCGCTGGCGAACGAGCGCGCCGCGGTCCACTTCCTGCGCCAGGGCAGCGAAGCCGCCGCCAGCCAATACCTGCGCAACGCCTGCCACGGCTACCGCCAGTGGGGCGCCACGGCGCTGGCGCTGGCGCTCGAGCGCCGTCATGCCGACCTCATCGCACCGGCAGCCGGCGCGGATGCGGTGCCGGAGGCGACGCCCATCGACATGGCGGCCGTCATCAAGGCGTCGCAGGCGCTGTCCGGCGAAATCGAATTCGGCGGCCTGCTGCGCCGGCTCATGGAAGCGCTGGCGACGCATGCCGGCGCCGCGCGCGTGGTGTTCATCCTCAAGCGCGACGCCGGCCTGCAGATCGAGGACGAATGGCGCGCCGGCGAGAATGCGCCGCAATGCGCGGGGCCGATGCCGCTCGAGCGCTGCGCCGACATCGCCCACGCGGTCGTCCAGTACGCGGCGCGCACGCAGTCCGACGTCGTCATCGACGACGCCTCGCGCGACAACGCCTTCGGCGCCGACGCCTACCTCGCGAACGGCGGCCAGAAGTCGCTGCTGTGCCTGCCCATCGTCCGCCACGGCAGCCTGCTCGGGCTGATCTACATGGAAAACCCGCTGCTGCGCGGCGCCTTCCACCATGAACGCCTGCGCGTCCTGCAACTGCTGGCGGCGCAGCTGGCGATCTCGATCGAGAACACCGGCCTCTACGAACGCCTGACGCGGGCATCGCAGAACCTCGAGGAAGCGAACCGCGGCCTGGAGGAAAGAGTCGCGGCGCGCACGCGCGAGCTCTCCGACGAAATCGCCGAACGCAAGCGCATCGAAGCCGCGCTGCGCGAGGCCTCGACCGCCGCCGAGGGCGCCAACCGCGCCAAGAGCGCCTTCCTCGCCAACATCAGCCACGAGATCCGCACGCCGATGAACGCCATCATCGGCCTCGCGCAACTGGCGCTGCGCACCGAGCTCACGCCCAAGCAGTACGGCTATCTGAAGAAGCTCGACGGCGCCGCCGAGCTGCTGCTCGGCCTCATCAACGACACCCTCGACATGGCCAAGATCGAGGCCGGCAAGATGAGCCTCGAGGCCATTCCCTTCAGCATCGACGAGGTCATGACGCGCGTGGCCGACACCATGGAGATCGCCGCGCAGGAGAAAGGCCTCGAACTCGTCGTGCACCGCTCGCGCGAAATCCCCTCCATGCTGGTGGGCGATCCGCTGCGCCTGGGCCAGGTGCTGCTCAACCTCGCCAGCAACGCCGTCAAGTTCACCGCCGGCGGCGAGGTCACGCTGGCCGTCGAACGCGAGCGCTTCGACGAGGCCGCAGGGGAAATCGTGCTGCGCTTTTCCGTCACCGACACCGGCATCGGCATCAGCGGCGAACAACTGGCCAAGCTGTTCCAGCCGTTCAGCCAGGCCGACATGTCCGTCACCCGCACCCACGGCGGCACCGGGCTCGGGCTGACCATCGTCAAGCAGCTGGTGCAGCTCATGGGCGGCAGCGTCGAGGTCGCCAGCGCGCCCGGCGTCGGCAGCGACTTCTCCTTCGCGGCGCGCTTTGGCGTGGCGCCGGCGCAGGCGCACGCGGCCAGCGGCGCGGCGCCGGATTATGCCGGGCTGCGCGTCCTCGTCGTCGACGACAACGACAGCGCCCGCATGGCCCTGCAGCACGTCCTCGAAGCCGCCGGCTGCCGCGTCACCGGCGTTTCCGGCGGCGCCGAGGCCATCGCCGCGCTGCGCGCCGCCGCCAACGCGGCGCCGTACCAGCTGGTGATGATGGACTGGAACATGCCGGGCATGGACGGCATCGAAACGACGCGGCGCATCAAGGGCGACGCCAGCATCCCGCAGCAGCCGGTGGTGGTCATGGTCACCGCCTACAGCCGCGACGAAGTCGCGGCGCGCGCCGGGCGCCTGGCGACGCCAGTCGACGCCTACCTGCTGAAGCCGGTCAAGCCGCCGCTGTTGTTCGACACCATTTCCGGCATTTTCGGCCCGGCGGCAAACGCGCCGGCGGTCGCGGCCGCGGCGCCCGCTGCCGCCGCGGCGGCGCCGCCGCCGTTGGCCGGCCACCGCATCCTGGTCGTCGAGGATAACGCCTACAACCAGCTCGTCGCGCGCGAGTTGCTCGAAGGCGCGGGGCTTGCCGTCGATATCGCCGAGAACGGCCGCGAGGCGGTCGAAGCGGTGCTGCACGCCGCCGCGCCCTATGACGCCGTGCTGATGGACGTGCAGATGCCGGTGATGGACGGCTGGGCGGCGACGCGCGTGCTGCGGCAGTACCCACAGGGCCGCGCGCTGCCCATCATCGGCATGACGGCCTACACGATGACCGAGGATCTCGACCGCTGCCGCGAAGCCGGCATGGACGACGTCATCACCAAGCCGGTGCGGCTCGACAAGCTGCTCGCCATCCTCGCCGCCCGTCTGCCGCCGGCGGCGCCGCAGCCGCCCGCCGCGGCGGCCTTGCCGCCAGCCGCGCCGGCGGCCTCCCTTATCGACGTGGCGGGCGCCCTCGGACGCCTGGGCGAGAACCGCGAACTGCTGCACCGCCTGCTCGGCGAGTTCCGCGACCACGAGGGCGATGCCGCGCACCGGCTGCGGCGGCTGATCGCCGCCGGCCGCCTCGAAGAGGCCGACCGACTCGTGCACAGCATCAAGGGCACGGCCATGATTCTCGGCCTGGAACATTTCATCGCGGTGGCGGCCGAGATGGAAAGGGCGCTGCGCCAGCGCCGCGCGGAAAGCTATGCGACGCTGCTCGCGCCCTTCGCCGACGCACTGGCCGAAGCGATCGGCGCCTGTGCGCGCTTGCTCGCCGCGCAGCCGCCCGCGGCCGCCGCGGCGAGGCGGTCCGCGTCCGCGCCGCCGCACGACGCGTTGCCACCGCTGCTCGACGAATTCGCCGCCCTGCTCGATCGCAACAACATGGCGGCGCTGAAGCTCATGCCGCAACTGCACGAGCTGCTGCACGGCAGCGGCGAGGGCGAAGTCGTCGCCGCGATCGGCGCCTGCCTGCACCGGCTGGATTTCACCGGCGCCCGGCACCACGCGCGCGCGCTCGCCGAGCGCTGGCCGCGGCAATCCTGAAGCGCCGCGCTACGGCCGCCGGCGCCGCCACAGCCAGAACAGGAACCCGGCGGCCAGGATCGCCAGCAGCGCCGCGTGCTCGAAGCGCTTGAGATTCGCCAGCAGCGACTCCAGCGCCAGGCCGAACGCATAACCGGCGCCCGCCACCAGCATCGCCCAGGCCACCGCGCCGATGGCGTTCAGCACGGCGAAGCGCAGCAGCGGCACCCGGCTCGAGCCGAGGATCAGCGGCCCGGCGATGCGCAAGCCGTAGAGGAAGCGCACGGACAATATGACGATCGCATCATGGCGCTCGAGCATCGCATGCACGCGCGGCGCGCGGCGCGCCAGCGCCGGAAAGCGCGCCAGCAGCGATGTCCCCTTCCAGCGGCCGAGAAGAAAGGCGAGCTGGTCGCCGAGGACGGCGCCGGCCACCGCCACCGCCACCACCGCGCGCCAGTCGAGCAAGCCCTGGTGGGCGGCGAAGCCGGCGGCGATGAGGATCGTTTCGCCTTCGAGCAGCGTGCCGACGAACACCGCGGCATAGCCGTAAGCGGCGACCAGGCCGACGACTTCGGCGTGCGTCATCGCCGCGGGCGGAACGCGGGCTGGCGCCGCGCGCGGCTTTCAGGCGGACGGGCGATGACGGCGACGATTGTTTTCATGGCCAGCGCTCTTGCGACATATCCGAAATGATAAATTCTACTCGCGCCGCGGCCACGGCCGTCGCCGCGCCGAAGGCCGCCGCGGCGGCGCAGCGCGGCGAGCGCAACAATCGGACACAGATTCCGCGGAACTCGAGCCGCCGTGGCGGGGTCTTCTATTGCATCGGCAGCTTTCGGAGACGGCGACATGGAAATGCGACGAGCCAAGCGGCACGCCGGCAGCGGCGAACAGAAGACGGCGGACTGCGCGACCTGCGGCACGACGGCGGCGGACCGGCAATATCACCAGACCGCCGAGCGCATGACGTGCGAGCCTTGCCTGCTGGATTCCCGCAAGCAGTTGGCCGGCCTCGTCGACACGCATCCCTACGAAGACTTCGCCGAGTCGCTCGCCGCCGCGCTCGACTTGCGCGAACGCGAAACCGGACTGCACTCGAAGCGCGTGGCGTCGCATACGCTGATACTCGCCCGCCACTACTATGCCGACCTCGCGACGCTGCGCGAAATCTACTGGGGCAGCCTGCTTCATGACATCGGCAAGCTCGGCGTGCCCGACGCGATCCTGCTGAAGCCCGGACCGTTGACGCCGCAGGAGTGGCAGATCATGCAGCTGCATCCCGCGCACGGCAGCAGCATTCTGGAGAAATTGCCGTTCTTTTCCCTGGCGGCGCAAATCGTTCTCTGCCATGAGGAAAGGTTTGACGGCTCCGGTTATCCGCGCGCCCTGAAGGGCGACGCGATCCCCTTCCCGGCGCGGCTGTTCGCCGTCATCGACACGCTCGACGCCATGACCTTCGATCGCCCGTACCGCAAGGCCATGCCGTTCGATGTCGCCAAGGCCGAGATCGCCAGGATGGCGGGCAGCCAGTTCGATCCGCTGGCGGTCGAGATATTTCTGCACGAGGAGCATCTGCTGCGGGAAA
Organism: Rhodocyclaceae bacterium; assembly: GCA_028713915.1. Taxonomy (GTDB): domain Bacteria; phylum Pseudomonadota; class Gammaproteobacteria; order Burkholderiales; family Rhodocyclaceae; genus Nitricoxidireducens. Next base: position 22,348 of record JAQTNK010000036.1, read on the forward strand.
TGACGACGCTCGACTATGTCGAGCCGGGATGCTGCGACTAGAACTTCGCTGCCGCTTCGGCGTCTGAAGCTTGGGCGAGATGCTCGACGACCGAAGAGGAAACGAAAATGGCCACATCAATGGACGAGTTTCACATGGCGCGCGGCGACGCATTCTTCATCGAGGGGACAACGCTGATGGTTTGGTGCGGCTTGGCCATGGTCACGGTGCTGGTGTCATGGGCAATCGGCGGCACTGGCTACAAGGATGCCCTCTATGGCGATGCCGTCCTGGTCATCGGCGGCATCGGCTTTGTCGTCGGCGCCGTGCTCGATTACTTCGCGCAAAAGCTCAGGCACCCCGACGCCCGCACCGAATAGCGCGCATAGCGCGCAAGCGCTCGCCGCGCAATGATCATTGGGGCCAGCGGGCTCATTGGGCTCATTGGGCTCATTGGGGTGATGGGTCATGGCCGCGGCGGGCCTTGCGTCACCTGCACCAGCGCTGCGGGGCGCAGCCATTTGGCGAACGCCGCTTCGACGTCGTCGGCGCCGAGTTCGATGTAGCGCTGCGCCGCCCGCGTCGGTTCGTCCAACGGCAGGTTCAGTTCCCAGCGATCCAGCAGGCCATGCGCGATGGCGTCCGTGCTGGCCTCCGCCAGCGGGATCTGGCGCAGCAGCATGGCCTTGGCGCGTTGCAGTTCTTCCGCCGCGACCGGCGCGCGGCGCATCGTGTCGAGTTCGCGGGCGACGCTGGCGCTGACCGTGGGCACGTTTTGCGGATCGGCGGCGTAGAGAACGAAGTAGACGCTGCGGCTGATGCCGGCGTCGATGAACGAGTTGATCGAATACACGAGCCCGGCGTTCTTGCGCAGGTCGCGGCTCAAGCGCGCCGCGTAGAAGCCGCCGCCGAGAACCGTGTCGCCGAGCTTGAGCGCGTAATAGTCGGGACTCGAGCGCGTGATGCCGAGCGTTTCCGCCAGCATGGCGCGGTCCTGGACGCGGCTGGCGTCGGGGATCGCCGTTTGGGACGCGGCGTTCGGCGGCACGGCCGGCAAGGTCGTGGCGGGCGGCGGCCCGACAGCCGTCCAGGCGCCGAAGGCCTTCGCGACGATCGCCCTGGCTTCGTCGGGATCGATGTTGCCGATGACGACGATGGCCGTCAGGTCGGGACGGAAGGCGGCCTGGTGGTAGCGCCGCACGTCGTCGAGCGAAAGGGCGGAGACGGTCTGCGGCAGCGCTTCGCGCAAGGTCGGGTCGTCGCGCGGAAAAAGGCCGGCGCGCAGGGCGCGCTCGCTGAGATAGGCGGGGCTCTGCAGCCGGCCGGCAACGGTCTGGGCCACCTGCGCGCGCACGGTTTCGAACGCCGCCGCGGGGAGCGCCGGATGCAGTTCGTTGTCGGCCAGCAGATCGACCGCGGCGGCGAACTGCTCCTTCAGCTCGCTGACCTCGAAATCGGCGCCGGCCTTTTCGTCCGCGCCGATGGCGTCCAGCGCGCGCTGGAACGCCAGCCGGTCGAGATGCTCGGAACCGTAGGCGAAGAGCCGGTCGAGCACCATCGGCAACCCTTCCTGGCCGGCGGGAACTTCGAGTTCGGGGCGGTTGCGGATGTGCCCGTACAGGCTCACGGTGTCGCCGACCGTTTCCGGCTGCACGATCAGCGTGATGCCGTTGGCAAGCGTGCTGACGACGGGATGGAGGGTCGAGGCCGGCACGGCGAGCCGGCCGAGGACGGCCTGCGCCCAGTCGGGCAGCGGCGTCGGCTTGGCCTCGCCCAGCGCGATGCTTTCCTGGCCGCCGAAACTGCGGCCGGCGACGGGTTTTCCCGCGCCCTGCGGCGCCAGCACGGCGCGCACGGCGCGGTCGGGATCGAGGTAGCGCCGGGCCACCCGGTTGACGTCGGCGACCGTCACCTTGTCGATGCGGGCGAGATCCTCGTCGGGGGAATCGAGGCCGTCGACGGCGACGGCTTCCGACCAGACGGCCGCCAGGCCGGCGATGGAGTTCTTCTCCGCTTCGGCGGCGCGCCGCTCCTGGAGCTTCGCCGCCGCCACGAGGTCCGCCGGCACGCCGTCGCGGGCGATGGCGGCGAGGACGTCGCGCACGTCGCGCGCCACTTTCCCGGCATCGCCGCCGGCCGGGAAAGCGGCGGCGGCATAGGCGAGGCCGGCCTTGGGCAAGGCTTCGAAGGCGAACCGGGTGAACAGCGCCTTGCCCTGCGGCACCAGCTCGTGGAGCGCGCCGCGTTCGCTGCGCAGCACGTCGGCGAGGACTTCGCAGGCGGGATAGTCGGGGCTGTCGAGGCCCGGCAGGCGCAGCGCGGTCACCTGCAGGCCGAAGGGCAGGTCGCTGTCGATGTGCAAGGACTGGGCGCGCACCGGCTGCAGCGCGACGCCGCGGCGGGCGGGAAGCACTTTCGCCGGGATCGCCGCGAACAGGTCCCGGACCTTGTTCAGCGTGGCTGCGGGATCGAGATCGCCGACGATCACCAGGATCGCATTGTTCGGCGCGTACCAGCGGCGGTAGAACGTCTTCAGCATCGCCGCCGTGGTCTTGTCGAAGGAAGGCCGCGTCCCCAGCGCATCGCGGGCGTAGGGCGTGCCGGCGAACAGCGCGGCGCGCAGCCGCGTCGACAGTACGTAGGTCGGGTTCGACAGGTCCTGCGCCACCTCCTGCTCGATGGCGCCGCGCTCCTGGTCCCAATCTGCGGCGCTGTCGGCGATGTCGCGCATTCTCGAGGCCTCGATATGCAGCGCGATGTCGAGGTCTTCGGCGGGCACGGTGTAGAGGTACTGGGTCACCGACTGCTGGGTGTCGGCATTGAAGTTGCCACCCATGACGCTGCCGATGTCGGCGAGCTGGTCGGCCGAGAGGCCCGGCCCGCCGCGAAACATCATGTGCTCCTGGGCGTGGGCCATGCCGGGAAATCCCGGCGGCGTCTCGTCGGCGCCGACGAGGTAGTTGACCGCGGTCGACACCACCGGCGCCAGGGCGTTGCGGACGATGATCACGCGCAGGCCGTTGTCGAGCCGGGCGCGCACGATGTCGGCCGCCGGCGGCGCGGCGGCGGCCGCCACGGCGCATGACCACAGCATTGCGCCCAGCAGGGCGCCGAGGAACGCCGGCGCTGCCGGATGGCGACGCGAAGGACGGTTCATGCCAAGCCCTTTCCACAAAAACGACGACGTGCGCATGGTCCGACTGCCGGGGCGGAAATTGGTTCTATGGCGCGCCGGCCGGCCCCGGCTGCGCCTGCTCCTGCTCGCGCACCAGGCGCTCGACCTCGTCGCGGTCCATCACCTCGCGCTCCTGCAGCCTTGCTGCCAGCGCATCGAGCGCCGGGCGCGGGGCAGACAGGATATCGCGCGCGCGTTGCTGCCCTTCCTCGATCAGCGCGCGCACTTCGCCGTCGATCAGGCGCGCCGTGTCTTCGCTGTAGTTGCGCTCCTCGTCGCCGGCGACGCCGAGGAAGGCGAGCTGCCGGCGCCGGCCGAAGGTCAGCGGTCCGAGCTTGTCGTTCATGCCGAGCTGCGTGACCATGCTGCGCGCGATTTCGCTGGCATGCTCGAGGTCGTTGTGGGCGCCGCTCGAGACGTCGCCCAGCGCCAGCTCCTCGGCGACCCGGCCGCCGAGGAGGATGGCGAGCTGATCCTTGAGTTCCGCCTGCGTCGACAGAAACTTCTCCGCCACCGGCAGCTGCAGCGTATAGCCCAGGGCGGCGACGCCGCGCGGAATGATCGAGACCTTGTGCACCGGCTCGCCGGTCGGCACGGTGAGGGCCACCAGCGTGTGGCCCGACTCGTGGAAGGCGATGCGGCGCTTCTCCGCGACGTCGAGAACGCGGTGCTTCTTCTCGGGGCCGGCGATCACGCGGTCGATGGCTTCCTCGAAGTCGGCCATGGTCACCGCCGCATGATCGTGCCGCACGGCCCGGATCGCCGCCTCGTTGGCGATGTTGGCGAGGTCGGCGCCGACGAAGCCCGGCGTGCGCTGCGCGACGACGCGGAGATCGACGTCGCTGCCGACTTTCACCTGGCGCGTATGCAGGCGCAATATCGCCGTGCGCGCCTCGAGGTCGGGCTTGTCGACGACGATCTGGCGGTCGAAGCGACCGGCGCGGAGCAAGGCCTTGTCCAGGATCTCCGGCCGGTTGGTCGCCGCCATCACGACGACGCCGGTCGACGGATCGAAGCCGTCCATCTCGGCGAGCAGCTGGTTCAGCGTCTGCTCGCGTTCGTCGTGGCCGCCCAGGGCCGGCGCCACGCCGCGCGCGCCGCCCACCGCGTCGAGCTCGTCGATGAAAATGATGCACGGCGCCTTCGGCCGGGCCTGCTCGAAGAGTTCGCGTACGCGCGCGGCGCCGACGCCGACGAACATCTCGATGAATTCCGAGCCGCTGATGCTGAAGAACGGCGCCCCGGCCTCGCCCGAAACCGCCCGCGCCAGCAGCGTCTTGCCCGTTCCCGGCGGCCCCACCAGCAGCACGCCTTTCGGCATGCGTCCGCCGAGGCTCTGGATGCGGGCGGGATTCTTGAGAAAGTCGATGACTTCCTGCAGTTCCTCCTTCGCCTCTTCGGCCCCGGCGACGTCCGCGAATGTCACCCGCCGCGAGCATCGCCAGCCAGTAGATCCAGAACATGTTGCCGGGCTGCTGCCAGAAGCGGCCCGGCCGCGGCTTGTTGATCTCGATGTCCGGCGTGTCGGGACCGATGCGGAATGCGTTCTTGCGGCGATCGGCCACGAGCTTGCGTCCTCTCGCCGCGTCACCGGGACCGGCCGGCTGGCTTGGCGTCGGCGTGAGGAAGATCCCGATGGTCGTCGGCCAGGGCCGGCCCGGCGTCGTTGCCGGCGGCGCCGCTGGCCCGCTCCGCCGCCAGCAACGACTGCACGACCCAGATGACGATCGCGATCGCCACCACAACCCGAATGATCCTTCGCCACATCAGGCGTCCTCCGCTCCGATTGCGCCAAGACTGCCGCCGGCGCGCGCCGACCGCGCGGTGTGCGGCGCCGCCGTCGGCCCTTGCCGTCGTCGTTTCCCGGGAAGTTTCCCTGGGCGGCTACGCGCTAGCCTAGGACGGCCGGCTCGGGCGGGCAATACGGGACAATCGCGATTCCCGCTACCCGGAATTCGGTAGCTCAGCCGCATGGCTGGCGCCTAGGACTTGCTGTCTTCGCCGATCCGCAGGCGCGTCGGCGTGAGGTAGCGATACGGCGGAATTTCCAGGTTGGTCGGCGCCGGCACGCCCTTGAACACGCGCCCGGCGAGATCGAACTTCGAGCCGTGGCACGGGCACAGGAAGCCGCCGGGCCAGTCGGCGCCGAGGTCGGCGCCGGCTTCGCGCAGCCGCAGCGTCGGCGAGCAGCCCAGGTGCGTACAGATGCCGATGCAGACGAACCATTCCGGTTCGAGGGAGCGCGTCGGATTGCGGCAGGACGGCGGCTGCTGGTCGACGCGCGAAGCCGGGTCGACCAGCAGCGCGTCATGCCCGCCGAGGGCGGCGAGCATGTCCGGCGTGCGTCGCAGAATCCACACCGGCTTGCCGCGCCAGGGCACCGTGCGCAATTCGCCGGCGCCGATGCCGTTGAGGTCGGCCTCGACCGGCGCGCCCGCGGCGCGGGCGCGGGCGCTGGGTTCCAGGCTGGCAAAGAAGGGATAGGCGGCCGCCAGCGAGTAGGCGCAGCCCAGGCCCGCCGTCGCCCGCAGCAGGAAGCGGCGACGGGCTTTATCGCCGAGCCGGGTGCGAACGTCGTCGTCGAAACTGGCAGGCATCGTCGTTCTCCTGCACGGTCCGGTCACCAGCCGAAGACGACGTGCTCGGCCCCGTGCGCCGGGACGTTGACGCGCCGTTCGCGCTGGCTGTCCTGATACTGCGCCGTGACGACGTAACGCCCCGCCGGCAGGCGCGCCAGCAGGAACGGTCCGTCCGCCTTGGTCTGCAGCACCTCCTTGCCGCGGCCGTCGCGAATCGAGACGTTCACATCGGCGACATAGGCGCCGCGGGCGTCGCCCTCATGAGCGACGAACTCCAGCTGCAACGGATATTGTCGGGCGATCTGCCGCATCGCCTTGGCCTCGTCCTCGCCGATGCCGCCGCTGCGGTAGGTCACCAGGCCCTGGCTGTGCTCGAGCGGCAAGGCGTCCTCCGCCGGTTCGGCAAAAGCCGGCAGCGTCGCGGCCAGCGCCGCACCGAGGACGGCGCTGCGCACGGCCAGGATTCGAGCGCGGGAATGAAACTGAATTTTCATGATGGCACTCCTCAGGAAATAACCTCATCAGCCGAGGTCGATTGGGACGAATATCTTGGCACCGTCGCGTTCGATCAGCAGCGCGGCATGCTTGCCCGCCTTGGCGACGAGACTGCGCAGTTGCTCGACGCTCTTCACCGGCTCGCCGTTGAAGGCCAGCACGATGTCGTCCGGCTGCAGGCCGGCGCGGGCGGCGGCGCCGCTGGCTTCTTCCACCACCAGGCCGTTGGGCACTTCGGCCTGCTTGCGCTCTTCCGGCGTCAGCGGCCGCACGACCAGGCCGAGACGGCCCTTGTCGACGCCCGGGGCGGGCGCGGTCTTTTCCGGCGCCAGTTCGCCGACCGTCACGGCGATGTCGTGTTCCTGTCCCTTGCGCCAGACGTCGAGCGTGACGTGCGTGCCGGGCTTGAGGTCCGCGACCAGCGGCGGCAGGTCGGAGGAACTGCCGATGTCGGTGCCGTTGAGCTTGAGGATGATGTCGCCCGGCTCGAGGCCCGCCTTGTCCGCCGGGCTGCCTTTCTCGACGGTGCCGACCAGCGCGCCCTTGGCCTGCTTCAGGCCGAAGGACTCGGCCAGCGGCTGGGAGACCTCCTGGATGGAAACGCCCAGGCGGCCGTGGCTGACCTTGCCGTGCTTGACGATTTCCTGTTCCACGTGCATGGCGACGTCGATCGGAATGGCGAAGGACACGCCCTGATAGCCGCCGCTGCGGCTGTAGATCTGCGAGTTGACGCCGATCACTTCGCCGTTCAGGTTGAACAGCGGTCCGCCGGAGTTGCCGGGATTGACCGCGGCGTCGGTCTGGATGAACGGCACGTAGCCGTCGTCGGGCAGCGAGCGTCCCTTGGCGGAGACGATGCCGGCGGTGGCGCTGTTCTCGAAGCCGAACGGCGAACCGATCGCGAGCACCCACGAGCCGACGCGCGTCTGCGCCGGATCACCGAAGCGTACGGTGGGCAGCTTGCTGGCGTTGATGCGCAGCACCGCGACGTCGGTCACCTTGTCCGTGCCGACCACCTTGGCCTTGAACTCGCGCTTGTCGGTGAGCTTGACGACCACTTCGTCGGCGTCGTCTATGACATGCGCATTGGTGAGAATGAGGCCGTCGGCGCTGACGATGAAGCCCGAACCGAGGCTATGCACCGGCACGTTGCCGTGCGGGATCATCTGGTAGCGGCGGAAGAACTGGAAGAACGGATCGTTGGGGTCCATCTGCGGGAACGGCGATTCCTCGTCGCCGCCGGCCTTGACGCTGCCGGTGACGCTGATGTTCACCACCGCCGGCCCGTTGCTCGCGATGATGCCGCTGAAGTCCGGCAGAACGGCCGCCGCCGGCGCGGCGGATGGCGGCGCCGCAACCGCTGCCGGCGTGGCGGCGGCCGGCGTCGTCGCCGCATGGCTGTCGAGTCCGACATAGGCGCCGGCAAACGTGGCGACCAGTGCCGCCGCCGCTGCCAGGCTGAGAGTGAGAGTCTTGCTTCGCATGGCGATCTCCTTGGTGGTCGAGTCGTGAAGCGTCGCGCTTCGTTTGCGGCAGAAGATAGGCGCAGGTCCCTTAAGACCGACTTAAGGCGGGAAGCTCACCCGCACATGCAAGCCGCCCAGCGCGGCGGCGTCGAGCGCGACGCTGGCGCCATGGCGCGCGGCGATGGTCTTGACGATGGCGAGGCCGAGGCCGCTGCCGCCTTCGCTGCTTTGCTCGCGGCGGTAGAAGCGGTCGAAGACGCGCTCGCGCTCCGCGGCGGGAATGCCCGGCCCCGAGTCGCAGACGTCGAAGAACGCGCCCTGCCCGTCGGCGCCGACGGCGACGTCGACCTTGCCGCCGGGCGGCGTATAGCGGATCGCGTTGTCGACGAGGTTGGCCAGCAGCAGCCGTATGCCCTCGGCATCGCCGCGGATGCGCGCATCGCCGTCCGCGCGCGCGGCGCCGAGATCGATGCCCTTGGCCTGCGCCAGGGCGACCTGCGCGACGATGACCTGCGCGGCGACGTCGGCGAGGCGCACCGTCGCGACCGGCGGCTGGTGGGTGCCCGGCTCCTGCCGCGCCAGGGTCAGCAGCTGCTGCACGGAATGGGACGCGCGCAGCAGGCCGCGCTTGAGCTCGGCGAGCGCGTCGGCGCGTTCCGCGGCGTCCTGCGCGCGCTCCAGGACCTGGGCTTGCAACTGCAATGCGGCGAGCGGCGTGCGCAGTTCGTGGGCGGCGTCGGCGACGAAGTCGCGCTGCGCTTCGAGCGCCGCCTTGAGCCGCGCCAGCAGGTCGTTGAGCGCCGTCACCAGCGGCAGCGCCTCTGCCGGCACCGCCCGCACCGGCAAAGGATCGAGCGCCGCCGGCGTGCGCGTCGTCACCGCTCGCGCCACGGCATTGAGCGGCCTCAGGCCGCGCCCGACGACGACCCACACCACCGCGCCCATCACCGGCAGCAGCAGCAGGAACGGCGCCACCGTGCGCAAGGCCGCCGCCAGCGCCATGCGGTCGCGCACGCGCATCGGCTGCGCCACCTGGATGACCTGGCCGCGCTGCTGCGTGGCGAACACGCGCCACTGGCCGTCGCTGGCATCCACCGTGGCATAGCCGAGGAAGGCGCGGTTGGGCAGCGTGTCTTGCGGATGCGAAAGGTAGAGCGTGACGCCGTCCTGGCTCCAGACCTGGATCGCGAAGTCCTGGCCGGCGAAGGTTGCATCCGGCGACAGCGCGCTGCGGAACGCCTGGTCCCGCAAGGACAGCGCGAGTTGCTGCAAATGGTAGTCGAACATGGCGTCGGCTTCGTCGCGCGCCTGGACGTAGGTCGCCAGCGCGCCCGCCGCCAAGGTCGCCGTCATCGCCGAAAGGAGCGCCGCCAGCAGGCGGCGGCGTATCGATTTCATCGCTGCCTCGCCGCGGCCGCCTTGCCGCCGACCATGAAGACGTAGATGTCGCCCGCGCGGCGCCCGTCAGGCACACTGCATGCGCCGGGCAGCCTCTTCCTGCCATCGACCCGGCCGACGGCGCTCATGACAGCGGCGGCACGAACCAGCCGACGCCGCGGATGTTGCCGATGCGCTCGGCGCCGAGCTTGCGGCGCAGCGCATGGATATGCACTTCGACGGCGTTGCTGTCGATTTCCTCGCCCCAGCCGTACAGGCACTCCTCGAGCTTGGCGCGCGACAGCGGCACGCCGGGCGAGGCGAGCAGCGCATGCAGCAGCGCGAACTCGCGCGTCGACAGCGCGACCGCGGCCTCGTCCAGTCGCGCTTCGTGCGTGGCGGGATTGACGGCGATGCCGCCGTGGCGGATCACCGGGTCGGCATGGCCGGCGCGGCGGCGCAGCACCGAGCGCATGCGCGCGGCGAGTTCGTCGAGGTCGAAGGGCTTGACCAGATAGTCGTCGGCGCCGGCGTCGAGGCCCTTGACGCGATCGGCGACGGCGTCGCGCGCCGTGACGATGAGCACCGGCAGGCTGCTGGCGCGCCGCCGCAGCCGGGCCAGCACGTCGAGGCCGCTCTTGCGCGGCAGGCCGAGGTCGAGCAGCAGCAATTCGTAAGCGGCGCTCGCCAGCGCCGCCTCCGCCGTTTCGCCGTCGCGCACCCAATCGACGGCGTAGCCGTCATGCTTGAGCCCTTGCTGGACGCTCTTGCCGATCATCGGATCGTCTTCGACGAGCAGTACACGCATAGCTGGCTCCGCTCCTAACGGCCCGCGCGGTTCGGAAACAGCCGCGAGGCGTGCCACAGATAGACAGTCACCGGATCGGCGCGCAGCAGCACGCGGCCGTCGCGGTCGACCACCGCCGCCTCGATGGTGTGGGTGCCGCGCGGCAGGCTCGCCAGGTCGATGCTGACGGCCGCGGCATCGGCGGCGGCCTTGCCGTCGAGCGTCAACGCCACGCGGTCGCCGGCCGCGACGTCGAGCGGCGGCGTCAGCGCCACGGCAACTTCGAGCTTGCCCTCGTTGCTGTGAATGGTGGCCTGGTCGGCCGGGGCGACGATGCGCAGCGAACGATAAGCGCCCGCGCCCAGCGCCGGGAGCACGGCCAGCGCGACCGTCGTTGCCGCAAGCGCCGCGGCGAGGCAATGGCATAGGCGCATTCCCGATTCCATCGTATTGCAATGCCATTACGACAAGGCGATGCGCGCGCGGGTTCCGGCGGCACGCAACAAACCGGCGGCGCGGCGCTCAATGGGCCGCAGGCGGGGCGTTCTGCGGCGCCGGCGGCGGCTTCGCCGCCCGGCGCTCGCGCTCCCGGGCCATCAGCGCCTTCATTCTCGCCGCATTCCTTGCCGCCGCCGCCTTGACGTCGCCGTTCTTCATGCCGGGCTTCTTCATGCCCGTGGCCATGGGCTCGTCCATGTTCATCGGCTTGGACGGGCGCGGCGCAGGCGCCGCAGCGCTGTCCGCCGCGGCGCGGCCAGGCACGGCGGCAAATGCCAGCAGCGCCGCAGCCAGGATCGCAGGTGGAATCTTCATGGCAGTGCTCCGTGATGCCGGCGTCTTCAGCGCCGCGCGAAACATCCTGTTCGCCGGCAGCTGGCGCGCGCCCAGGACGGCGGGCGGAACGAACTTTCGCTTTTGCGTCCCGCATGAGGCGAGACCCGAATCGACCGGGCCGGCGGGGTGCCCTGCTCCGCGCAAGTAAAGGAGGAGGAGGCCGCCGCCGGCGGCCGACGGCGGACATGGAGCGGAGCAGGGCACTCCGCCGGCCCGGTCGCGCACCGCTGTCGATTTGCAGCGACGTTTCATCAGCTGCCGCCGAACCAGTTGTAGCCCTGGTCTTCCCAGTAGCCGCCGGGATAGACGTTGGTGACGAAGATCGCGGTGATGTGCTTGGGATTCTTGTAGCCGAGTTTCGTCGGCATGCGCAACTTCATCGGAAAGCCGTATTCGGGCGGCAAGGTCCGGCCGTCGTAGGTGAACGTCAGCAGGGTCTGCGCGTGCAGCGCCGTCGCCATGTCGATGCTGGTGAAGTAGTCGTCGGCGCACTTGAAGCCGACGTACTTCGCGGTGAGGTCGGCGCCGACGCGCTTGAGGAAAGTCGCGAAAGTCACGCCGCCCCATTTGCCGATCGCGCTCCAGCCTTCGACGCAGATGTGGCGCGTCACCTGGTCCGTCTGCGGCAGCCGGTAGAGTTCGGCCAGCGTCCAGGCGTGCTTGTCGGCGACGAGGCCGCCGACTTCCAGGCGATAGGAATCGGCGTCGACTTCCGGCACCTCGTCCCGGTCGTAATAGGCGTTGAAGGGAAACGGCCGCGTCAGCATCGACTCGGGATAGGTCGGCGCCAGCCGGTTGGGATCGAACAGCCAGGCCTGCACCCGGTCGTTGAAGCGCGACACTTTCATCAGCGCGCGCTCGGCCGCATCCTCGTCGATCAGCGTGCAGCCGGAGAGCAGCGACAGGCCGCCCAAAGTCAACGTCTGTCGCAGGAACAGGCGGCGCGCCGGCGCCGGCAAGGACTTGAGGGCGGCGCCGACGATGGCGGTTTCGTCGAGGTCGAGCCGCTTCTTGGGCTTCCGCATGGTCGGCTCCTCAACGTCCGCGGGTGATCATGAGCAAGGTCTTCGGCACCAGCGCCACCATCGCCAGATGCACGACGACGAAAGCGACCAGCGCCGCCATGGCGACGAAATGCACGACGCGGGCGTTGTCGAAGCCGCCCATGAGTTCGCGCAGCACGGGGAACTGCACCGACTTCCAGACCACCAGTCCGGACAGCACGAGCAGCGCCGAATCGAGCACCACGAAGAGATAGGCGAGCTTCTGCACGGCGTTGTAGTGCCAGGGATCGTCGTGCGCCAGCTTGCCCTTGAGCGCCGCGACGAAGTCGTGCAGCACGTCGCGCGCCCGCAGCGGCAGGAAGCGGCGGGCGAAGCGCCCGCTGGCGAGGTTCAGGGCGACATAGAGCAGGCCGTTCGCCGCCAGCAGCCACATCGCGGCGAAATGCCAGAGCAGCGCGCCGCCGAGCCAGCCGCCCAGCGTGATGCCGGCGGGGAAGCGGAAGGCGAAGATCGGCGACGCGTCGTAGATGCGCCAGCCGCTGGTGACGAGGACGACGACGGCGAGCACGTTTGCCCAGTGCGTCAGACGCAACCACAGCGGATGAACCGTACCCGCGCTCGTCATGGTGACCATCGCTTCGGCGCAAGACATCGCCGCAATGCGCCCGCCGCTTCGCAGCGGGCATGGCGCGAGCTTACGCAGGCGCGGCGGCGCCACCAATACCGGCGCCACCCTATTCTAGCTACGGCGATCCCGGTAGCCGGCGCGCAGGGCCGCCGGCAGCGCTATGCCCATGACATCGAGTCACGACGACGGCAACCGGCGCCGCTGCCCGTCCGGCATTTACCCACCTACCGGTAGGCGACATACCCGGCTTGCGGGATATTCCTTTCGCCACGCGCCGTTCAAGATATGCACCGGCCGTATGCACCGGCCGCGCCCCGGCGCGGCCGCCGACGCCAGGCGCCGGCGCATCGACACGACGATGGCGCGCATCACGGCGCCGGCACGGAAAGGACGACGCGACATGAACATGAGACTGACACCAACCGTCCAGGGCAGCCAGGCGATCGACGCATTTCCATCGGCCGCGTCCGCCGTCGCGCCCGCACCGCACGCCATCCAGGCCCTCGCCGCCGCCGCCGGTTTCCGCTTCAACGGCCATGAGCCCTGGGACGTCAAGGTCGTCGACGCGCGCTTCTATCGGCGCGTCCTCGCCGGCGGCTCGCTCGGATTCGGCGAAGCCTACATGGACGGCTGGTGGGAATGCGAGCGCCTCGACCAGCTTTGCCATCGGCTGATGGCGATCGAAGCCGACCAGCGCATCGACCAGCGCCTGCGGCTGCAGCTGCTCGGCGAATTTCTCCGCGACAAGCTGTTCAACCTGCAGTCGTACCGCCGCGCCTTCCAGGTCGGAAAGCGGCATTATGACATCGGCAACGACGTGTTCGAAGCGATGCTGGATCCGACCATGAGCTATTCCTGCGGCTATTGGCACCAGGCGGAGACGCTGGAGGAAGCGCAACGGAAGAAGCTCGACATGATCTGCCGCAAGCTGGAATTGCGGCGCGGCGAACGGCTGCTCGACATCGGCGTCGGCTGGGGCGGCCTGGCGCGCTTCGCGGCCGAGAACTACGGCGTCGAGGTGCTCGGCATCACGGTCTCCCGGGAGCAGCAGAAGCTTGCGCGCGCGCGTTGCGCCGGGCTGCCGGTGACCATCGAGCTCATGGACTATCGCGACCTCACCGGCCAGTTCGACAAAGTGGCTTCCGTCGGCATGTTCGAGCATGTCGGGCCGAAGAACTACGCGCGCTATTTCTCGATCGCGGCGCGCCTGCTCAAGGACGACGGCCTCTTCCTGCTGCATACCATCGGCAATCATTCCACTGCGCCCGGCCGCGATCCCTGGCTCGACAAGTACATTTTCCCGAACAGCTACGTGCCCTCGGCGGCGGCGATCGCCAGTGCCGTCGACGGCCGCTTCCTGATCGAGGACTGGCACAATTTCGGCGCCGACTACGACCGCACGCTGATGGCCTGGTGGGAGAATTTCGAGCGCGGCTGGCCGGCGCTGGCGCCCCGCTACGGCGAGCGTTTCTATCGCATGTGGAAATACTACCTGCTCAGTTGCGCCGGCTATTTCCGCTCGCGCCGCGGACAACTCTGGCAACTGGTGTTGAGCAAGCGCACGCGGCGCGGCGTCTATCGCTCGGTGCGCTGACCCGCGGCGACCCCGCCGAACGACCGGCGACCGACGACCAACGACCGACCAACCGCCGCGGCACGCGCAGGTCGAAAGTCGTCGATGGTCGCGGAACGTCGCTGCCTACTCGCTGCCTACTTCTCGTACTTGAACGACAGGCTGACGCGCGCCCGGAACGACACCACCGCGTTCTCGGCGATCGCCATGTCGAACTTGGTAACCTCGGCGATGCGCAAATCGCGCACGCTGGTGCCCGCGGCGAGGACAGCGTTTTTTGCCGCGTCTTCCCAGGAATTGGCGCTGGTGCCCACGACTTCAATGATCTTGTAGACGCTATTTGGCATGATCTCCTCCATCTCGGTTCCGATCGATTCTTGTCGCCGGCACCGGACGCGCGCCGCCGGGGGCCCGGCGACGCCCGGTGTGCGGGCTCGGAACGACTGTAGCGAGAGACGGGGGCCGCCGGAATACCCGGTTCGCCGTAATTCGGCTACCGGAACCCGCGCGGTTCCGGCAGCCGCTGAGGGCGCTCAGGGGATGAGGAACGCGGCCTTTTCGCGCAGCTTGATGGCCGGGTTCTCCGTCGCCGCGATGTCGAAGAAGATGCGCTGCGAACCGGACTTGCCGGCGGCCGCCGGCGCACGCACGTGCAGCACCAGCGACTGCGTGCTGGCGCCGGCGACATCTACGTCCTGCGTGCCGGCCAGGGCGATGCCGTCGAGGCCGTCGACGCCGAAGTGGTAATGGTGCGGCTGCTCGTCGGTGTTCATGATGCGCAGCGTAAACACGTTTTCGATCAGGCCGTCCTCGACTTCGCGCGCCATGATGCCGCGGTCGCGGATGATGTCCACCTTGAGCGGCAGGCGGATCGCGATGCTGTAGGCGGCGGCGCTGGTAATCGCCACGAGGATGGCGCCATACAGCAGGATGCGCGGCCGCACCAGGTGGCGCAGGATCTGCGCCCGGCCCCACTTCTGCTGCACGGCGTTTTCGGTCGAATAGCGGATCAGTCCGCGCGGCAGGCCGGTCTTGTCCATGACGTTGTCGCAAGCGTCGATGCAGGCCGAGCAGCCGATGCATTCGTACTGCAGGCCGTTGCGGATGTCGATGCCGGTGGGGCACACCTGCACGCACAGGCTGCAATCGATGCAGTCGCCCTTGGAGGCGGCATCGGCATCGGCTTTCTTCGAGCGCACGCCGCGCGGCTCGCCGCGGGCATCGTCGTAGGTGACGATCAGGGTGTCGGGGTCGAACATCACGCCCTGGAAGCGGGCATACGGACACATGTACTTGCAGACCTGCTCGCGCATGAAGCCGGCCATGCCGTAGGTGGCGAAGGCGTAGAAGAAGATCCAGAAGGTCTGCCACGGGCCGAGCCGGAACTCGGCGATCTCGTGCACCTGCTTCTGGATCGGCGTGAAGTAGCCGGCGAAAGTGAAGCCGGTCCACAGCGCCACGACGATCCAGGCGGCATGCTTGGCGGCCTTGATGGCGAACTTGCGGGCATCGAGCGGCGCCCGGTCGAGCTTGATGCGGGCGTTGCGCTCGCCTTCGATCTTCTCCTCGAGCCACATGAAGATTTCCGTGTAGACCGTCTGCGGACAGGCGTAGCCGCAGAACAGGCGCCCGCCGATGGCGGTGAACAGGAACAGCGCGTAGGCGGAGACGATCAGCAGCACGGCCAGGTAGAAGACGTCCTGCGGCCAGAACACCAGGCCGAAAATGTAGAACTTGCGCTCGACGAGGTCGAACAGCAAGGCCTGGCGCCCGTTCCACGGCAGCCAGCAGAGGCCGTAGAACAGCGCCTGGGTGATCCAGACCATGGCCCAGCGCCAGTTGGCGAAAAGGCCGGTGACCGAGCGCGTGTAGATGGTCTTGCGCTTGGCGTAGAGCGATTCCGGCGCGTCGACGGCCGCGGCGGTAGCGTTGGGTGGGTTCATTATCGGGCTCTCCTAATAAATATGATTGTCATATCGAAACGGCGGCGCGGGCGTGGTCGTGCGCATCGCACTGCGCCTGCTTGGCGATGAATTCGTCGCGCGTGGTGCCGGCGAGTTTCGGGTTGGTGTCGCGCTGCTCGCCGATGCAGGAGACGCGGCGGCCGGCGAAATCGTGGGCGGGATAGATCAGGGTTTCATCCGCCAGCGTCAGCAGCTTGCGCGTGATGCTGTCGAACAGCAGGCCGGCATCGCCCGCGGCGGCGGCGCCGCAATCGCCGATCAGCAGGGCGTCGCCGGTGAAGGCGCGGTCGCGCCACAGGTAGGAAACGCAACCCGGCGTGTGGCCGGGCGTGGTGCGGCAGCGCAGCACCTCGTCGCCGAAGGGGATGAGCGCATCGTCGTCGGCGACGAGGTCGATGGCGGCGACGCCGCTGCCGCGGCCGGCGACGCACTGCGCCCCGGTGATGCGGCACAACTCCTCGGCGCCGGCGGCGTGGCGGTCGTGGCTGTGGGTCAGCAGCACGTGGGTCAGGCGCGCCTGCAACTCGTCGAGCAGCGCGAGGTAAAGCGTGAGCTGCGGCGCGGCCGGATCGATCATCACCGCCTCGCGCCGGTCGCTGTCCACCAGCAGGTAGGCGTAGCTGTGCGAACGGGCTTCGTGGATCTGGCGGAAATGCGTCATGACCGGCCGGGCTGCCGCGCGGCGACGGTGGCGAATGCGGCGACCGTCGGTTCGCGGCGGCGCTGCGGCTGGTTGGTCGGGCTCATGGTCGGCACTCTTGGGTTCGGATGCTTGTCCCTACACAAGTTGTGTGCCATCGCCCCCACATGGGCGAGCCATCTCCCTAGTCATATGATTTGACGAAGAATTGCTTGGCGGCCAGGCGATCCGGCGCGGCTCACGCGAAGCCGGGAAGTGCCATTTCAGGCACCGCGCCGGCAACCCGATGCTATAGTGCTGCCATTCCTGACATTTGCGCGTCGCCATGAGTTTTCCCGCCAAGTCCTTGCCCGAACTTCTCTCCTTCCTCGATGGCCAGGCCGAGCCGCGCATCGTCATCGATGCCGATTTCCGCATCGTCGCCGCCAATCGCGCCTACTCGCGCGAGTTCGCGCAGGGCCGGCCGCTGGCGGGGCGCCATTGCTACGAGGTGTCGCACCATTTCACGGTGCCTTGCGACCAGGCCGGGGAATCCTGTCCGCTGCGCATGAGCCAGGAGAGCGCACAGGCGCATCGCGTGCTGCACCTGCACCACACGCCGCGCGGCGAGGAACACGTCGATGTCGAGACGACGCCGATCCGCAACCAGCAGGGCGACATCGCCTATTTCGTCGAGACGCTGCGCGTCGTCAAGCACGCCTCCAGCCTGCCGGCCGCCGCCGGCCTGGTCGGCCGCTCGCCGAGCTTCAACCGCATGCTGGCGCTGGTGATGCGCGTGGCGCCCACCGACGCCGCCGTGCTGCTGCTCGGCGAGACCGGCACCGGCAAGGAGCTGGTGGCGCAGCTGCTGCACGAGGCCGGCAAGCGCGCGGCCGGGCCCTTCGTCGCCGTCGATTGTTCCGGCCTGACCGAATCGCTGTTCGAAAGCGAACTCTTCGGCTACGAAAAGGGCGCATTCACGGGCGCCAACCACCGCAAGATCGGCCTGGTCGAGTCGGCCAGCGGCGGCACGCTGTTCCTCGACGAGGTCGGCGACATTCCGCTGCCGCTGCAAGTCAAGCTGCTGCGGCTGCTCGAAACCGGCACCTACCGCCGCGTCGGCGGCGTCGAGACGCTGCGCTCGGATTTCCGCCTCGTCTGCGCCACGCACCGCGAGCTGCAGGCGATGGTCGAGCGGGAAAGCTTTCGCCGCGACCTCTACCACCGCATCAGCACCTTTCCCATCGCGGTGCCGTCGCTCGCCGAGCGCGTCGAGGACATTCCACTGCTGGCGGATTCCTTCGTCAAGCGCGTCGCCGGCGAGCGCGGGCTGCGCCTGTCCGCCGCCGCCCGCGCCGCGCTGCGGCAGCGCCGCTACTCGGGCAACATCCGCGAACTGCGCAACCTGATCGAGCGCGCCTCCATTCTCGCCGACGGCGACGAGATCGCACCCGCGCATTTCGACATGGACGCGGCGATCGACCTTCCCACACCGCCGGCCAGCGCCGGATCCGCCTTCGTCGTCGAGGAGCCGCTGGCGCTCGACGAACTGGAAAAGCGCTACCTCGGCTGGGTATTGCAGAAGTTCGGCGGCGACCGCAAGTCGCTCGCCGCCCGGCTCAAGGTCGGCACGCGCACGCTCTATCGCAAGCTGCAGTCGGCCGGCCGCCCTGCGCCGCGCTGAAGGCGCGGCCGCGCGTTCGCGGCGCGCCTCAGTGAGCTTCAATGAGCCTTGGGCGCCTTGTCGATGCCGGCGATCGGCGTGCCGGCGCCGAAGCCGCGCGTCTTGAACCAGCCCGCGTTCATTTCGAGCGCGTACTTGGCGGGCTGGGCGGCGCAATGATTGTCGTCGGTCTGCGGCAGCATCTCCTCGACGTTGATGATGCGTCCGTGCTCGTCGATGAAGGCGACGGCGAGCGGCAGCAGCGTATTGCGCATCCACATGCATGACTTGCCGGGGGCATCGAAGACGAACAGCATGCCGTGCTGCGGCGCCATGGCCTTGCGATGCATGAGGCCGAGTTCGCGGCTGGGCTCCGTCGCCGCCACCTCCGCCTCGATGCGGTACATGCCCGCGCTCAGTTCGACGAGCGGCATGCGTTGGGCGGCAGCGTCAAGGGACGTCGCCAGTGCCGCCAGCGCGGACAGCATGATGAACAGTTTTTTCGACACGCAGATCTCCTAAAGGAATCGGTCCAGGATGCGGCGGCTGGTCGCATCCAGCGCCTGGATGTCGCGGATCAGGAACTGGATGCCGTGGCTGTCGGCCACCAGCAGCGTGTTGGCCGACAAGCGGCGAATGTCCTCCTCGCCCTTGAGCACGAAGGCGGCATCGCCGCGGTCGGTTTCCACGCGCCAGGTGCTCGGCGTGGCGTAGCTGGAAACGCCGCGCAGCCGCCGGATCTCGGGCATGAATTCGCGCCCCGCCAGTTCTTCTTCGACCAAGGCGCGCGCCGCCGCCGGCAGGTCCGCCAGGCTCTCGATCCAGGCCAGTTCGTGGCCGTCGACGCCGAGCAGCGCAATGCCGGATTCGGGCGCGGCGATGGGGAACGCGCGCACCGGCGTCGCGCCCTCGTGGACGACGCCGTCGGCGCTGCGGAACACCAGCCGGCCGAAGGCGTTGCGGCTCAGTTGAAACTCAGGCGTCGGCATTGGTCGCTCCCATTTCCGGCGCCAGGTCCGGCACCAGGTCGTCGATGTCGGTATCGACGTTGCGCGCCTGCGCCTGGTAGAGCCGATGGTAGGCGCCCTCGCGCGCCATGAGGTCGTCATGCGTGCCGATCTCGACGATCTGGCCGCGATCCATCACCACCAGCCGGTCGGCCTGGCGCAAGGTGGACAGGCGGTGGGCGATGGCGATGGTGGTGCGGCCGCTGACGAGATTGTCGAGGGCATTCTGGATTTCCTTTTCGGTCTCGGTATCGACCGACGAGGTGGCTTCGTCGAGGATCAGGATGCGCGGATCGATGAGCAGCGCACGCGCGATGGAGATGCGCTGGCGCTCGCCGCCGGAGAGCCCCTGGCCGCGCTCGCCGACCAGCGAATCGTAGCCGTGCGGCAGGCGCAGGATGAATTCGTGCGCGTTGGCGGCGCGGGCGGCGGCGACGATCTCGGCGCGCGACGCGCCGGGGCGGCCGTAGGCGATGTTGTCGGCGATGGTGCCGAAGAAGAGGAAGGGCTCCTGCAGCACCAGGCCGATATTGCGCCGATACTCGGCGACCGGCACGGCGCGGATGTCGACGCCGTCGATGTGGATCGCGCCTTCGGAAACGTCGTAGAAACGGCAGATGAGGTTCACCAATGTGCTCTTGCCCGAGCCGCTGTGGCCAACCAGGCCGATCATTTCGCCCGGCCGGATGTCGAGATCGAGATTGCGCACGACCGAGCGGTTGCCGTAGCGGAAGCTGATGCCGCGCAGCGCGATGCTGCCCTGCACGCGCGACAGGTGCACGGGGTTGGTCGGTTCGGGCACGCTGGAGACATGATCGAGGATGTCGAAGATGCGCTTGGCGCCGGAGGCGGCTTTCTGCGTCACCGAGACGATGCGGCTCATGGAATCGAGCCGCGTGTAGAAACGGCCGATGTAGGCAAGGAAGGCGGTCAATACGCCGACGGTGATCTCGCTTTTCGACACCTGCCAGATGCCGAACGCCCAGACCACCAGCAGGCCGACCTCGGTGAGCAGCGAGACGGTGGGCGCAAACAGCGACCAGGTCCGGTTCAGGCGGTCATTGACGGCGAGGTTGCGCCGGTTCGCCTCGCGAAAGCGCAGCGCCTCGCGCTCTTCCTGGGCGAAGGCCTTGACGACGCGGATGCCGGGAATGGTGTCGGCGAGAATGCTGGTGACTTCCGACCAGACGCGGTCGATCTTCTCGAAGCCGGTGCGCAGCCGGTCGCGCACGACGTGGATCATCCAGACGATGACCGGCAGCGGCAGGAAGGTCACTGCCGCCAGCCAGGGATTGATGGCGAAGAGGATGATCGCGGTCATGACGATCATCAGCACGTCGTTGGCGAAGTCGAGCAAGTGCAGCGAGAGGAAGACGCAGATGCGGTCGGACTCCGAGCCGATGCGCGACATGAGGTCGCCGGTGCGCTTGCCGCCGAAGTATTCGAGCGACAGCCGCAGCAGATGCTCGTAGGTGGTGGTGCGCAGATCGGCGCCGATGCGCTCGGAGACGAGGGCCAGGATGTAGGTGCGCGCCCAGCCCAGCCCCCAGCCCACCAGCGCCGCCGCCAGCAGGCCGCCGAGGTACGTCGCCACCAGCCTGGCGTCGATCGGCGCGCCGTTCTGGTAGGGAATCAGCACCTTGTCCATGATCGGCATCGACAGGTAGGGCGGCACCATGTTGGCGGCCGTCGTCGCCAGCGTCAGCAGGAAGCCGGCCAGCAGTTGCCCGCGGTAGGGCTTGGCAAAGCGCCACAGGCGCAACAACGTCCAGGTCGACGGCGGCGTATGGATTGCGCGCGTGCAGATCGGGCACTCGTCCTGCCCGGTCTCCAGCACCGCCTTGCAACGCGGGCAGACATTCTCTTCCGGCAGCCGTACCGGCCGGCCGCTGCGCAGGCTTTCCAGCCGTCGTTCGAACTGGTCGAGCACTTGCAGCGCGGCGACG
>JAQTNK010000037.1 GCA_028713915.1 Rhodocyclaceae bacterium
CGCCGCTGCCGTTGGTGATGCCGTCGCCGGCGACGGTCATCGACGACACGGTCGGCGCCGTGGTGTCGATCTGCAGCGAGCCGGCGGGATTGAAGTAGCTGCCGGCGCCGGACAAGTTGGCGGCGTTGCCTGCGCTGTCGGTGATCGCCGCGCCGTTCAGGCTCAGCGAAGTCACCGCCAGGTCGGACGTGTTCTGCCCGGCCGCGACCTTGTAGCTGAACGTCAGCACGCCGCTGCCGGAGCCGCCGACATACGTGGCGGTGCCGCCGTCGTTAAGCATCAGCGTCGGCTTGCCGCCATTGACCGTGACGTTCTCGCTGAAATTCATGGTCAGCGTCGCCGTCTTGCCGGCGTTCAGGTCGCCGCTGCCATTCGCGATGCCGGCGCCGCTCGCCGTCAGTCCCGTGACCGTCGGGGCCGTGCCGTCGAGCGCGATCATGGTGGAGGCGCTGGCGGTGCCGCCGCTGACCGTCACGACATAGTTGCCGTCGGCAAAGGCGCTGAGCCCCGTGGCGCTCAGGCTCCAGTTGCCCTTGCTGTCGAGAATGTGCGTCGTGTATGAGAGCGTGCCGATGGTCACGGTGATGGCATCGCCGACCGCATAGCCGGAACTCGTGCCGCTGATCGTGACGCCGGCGGTCTCCTCCATGCCGTTGATCAGGCCGTCGCCGGAAATCGGCTTGAACGCCAGCGACTGGAGCTTCGCCATCACGCCCGCATAGGCGGCCATGCCGCTTGCGGTCAGCGGCGGCAGCATGCCTTGCCCATCGAGCTGCCAGCGCCCGCCCAGCGCCGCCGCGCCGACCGGCCCTTGCGCTGCCGCCACCTCCGCCCCGCTGGCGCGGGCCAGCGCCGCGATGAAGGCGGCGCCGCGCTCGTCCTGTCCGGTGTGACAGCTCCAGAGCAGAATTTGTCCGTCGCCCGCCAGCGCCTCGCCGATCGCCAGCAGCGATTCAGCGTGCTCGCGCAACGTCTCCCGCGACAGCGCGCCGGCGGCGAAGCTCACCTCGCCGGCCTGGCCGTGGGCGACGATGTGGATCGCCGCGATGCCGCCGCGCGCCTGCAATGCCGCCGCGATCTGCGCCGGCGCCGGCGCGGCGGCGGACAGCAGCACGGCTTCGACGTCGGGCCGCAGGCCGGCGAGCAGGCAGTCGAGGTCGCTTAGGTTGCAGTCGATGAAGGCGATTTCTTTGGCGATGGACATGTTCTTTCTCCTTGAGCCGTGCAATGGGGGCGGAAGCGGTTGAGCAATGCACGGAGCTTAGAGAGCCGACGCGGACCGCACATCGGCCGCTTGTCCCGACTTCGGCATGACAATCGTCCCGAGGGCAGGGGCGCAGAAGAACCAGGAAAAAGGACGCCGCCCGTCAGGCGGCGCGAAGGCCTCAGGCAGGCCGCGAGAAGCCGGCGCTCGGCGGCCGGTTACTTCGTGATGCGCAGGAGTTCCGCAACCAACTCTGCGTAGCAAGGCTTCAGGTCGTCCGCAGTTTTGGCATAGCAATAGAAGCCGACCGGCTTGGTCGCATCGTGACAGCGCGACGGCAGACTGTCCGGCGGATTCGATTGCGCGACGTTCGCCATGCACTTGAGCAAGTCTTCGCCGTTGTTGATGCCGGTGCCGTCCGGCGGGGTAAATTTCAACTTGAGGTCGCTGCCCAGGCCCAGCGTGAAGATGTAGATGCCTGCGCTCTTTGCCTGGTCGGCCATGAACTCCGGCAGGTTTCGCGAAGCCACATTGACGTTCTGGGCATTCGGCGCACTCGTCACCTTCCGGTAGGTATTCGTGACCACGGCGAATTGCTGGTCGGTGGGATTGTGCGCATTGTAAAAATTGGGGAGATTCGATATGGCGCTCGCGATCGCCTGCCCCATGTTCGGCCAGCAAGACCCCGCGGTTTGCATGTTTTGCTGGTCGTAGTGGAACAACCCCTGCGGCTTTGCACCGGGGCTGGGGTCGGTGGCGGCGATGCCGCCGTCGATTGCCTTGTTGTTGGCGGGATCGACGGGCAGGCCGCCACAGCTGCCGGGATCCTTCTTGAACGGAAAATATGAAGCAAAGGTGTTTGGCTGGCCATCGGAAAATAGGACGATGACGCGCATCGTGGAACGATTGGGCACCGCGATGCTATTGAGCTGGTTCAGCGCATTCCACATGCCTTCGGCATAATTTGTATCGCCGCCGCCATTTGTGTCGCGGTTATCGAAATCAAGGCTCTTGATATGCGTCTCCATCGTCGCTCGGTCGAAGCCGCGTTGGACGAGGTTGATCTTGTCGTCCACGACCCCTCCGGTCGCAAAATGGATTAGCGCCACCCGGTCGGTCGTCGGCACCAACTGTTCGACGAACGAGACGGCCCCCGCCCTCACCAACGGGGGAACCTTGGCGTCCCTGTTCATCGATGACGAGGTATCCATCACGAAGGCCAGGTCGAGATCCTTTCGAATCGTTGCCGAGGCCGCACCGACCGTCATCTGATTGAAGCCCAGAACCTGCATCAGCGAAACCGCTCGGCTGGCTTGCGCCGAGACATCGACGGTCACCTGCCCTTCCTTACTGAAGGTGATGACCGGATCGTTGAGCGTCGGCGTCGACCCCAGATAGCCGTTGGGATAATTGGCGTTGAAGAAGTCGATCGCCGCCTGCTTGGCGCTGGCGGCCTCGGTGCCCTGATCGTCGCCGTGGCTCACCGCCCTGGCCCCGGCGATGGCCGCCGAGTCCAGGGCGGCGTTCAGCTTCGCCCGGCTCATGTAGCCAATGCCGGAATCCACGGCCAGGCCGATGGAACCGACCAGCACCACCAGGCCGAGCGCCGTCAGTATCAGCACCTGTCCTTTTTGCCTCGCGGCCGCGACCTTTCTCATGGCGTCTCTCCCGAAGGCACGGATTTCAGAATACGGTCATGGCTTCGAGATTCGGCCCGATCACGGGAATCTTGCCGAAGCCGACATTGAGGCCGCCGAAGAGCATGTTGAAGCGATAGAAGCTTTCCACGGCGTAAATCACGTCGCCGTCGTTCAGTTGCCCGGTCATGACATTGGCAATCACCGGCGGCGGCGACGTCGACCCGGCGCCGGGAATGCCGCTGCAGCTGCCGTCGCTGGTCCCGTTGTTCACCCAGGTGGTGCCGCCGCTGCCGCAGGTCCAGACGTTGCTGGCCGGGGCATACGCGCTTTCGTGCCAACCCTGCGCCCAGCGGTATTGCTCGATCACCACGTTCTGGACCACGCCCTTGTCGAGATGGCCCATGATCTTGGTGACGTAGATCATGCCGTTCGTGCCCATGTCCAGCGGCGGCGCCGTGGCGGCGAGAGAGGACATGATCTGCTGATAGGGCTGCGACTCCCCGGGCGGCAGCGCCGACCGCGAGGTCAGGCTGGCGCCTTCCCGGCTCATGTTGATGAGGATGAGATTGGCGTCGATGGCGCGCGCGAAATCGACCACCGGCAGCGCCAGCATGACCAGCAAGGGCAGGACCAGGGCGAACTCCACGGCGGCGACGCCGGCGCAGGCCTTGCGGCGCGAGGATCGCAGGATCTTCATGCCTAGAAAGCCTCGTTGCGCATGGTGGCGGCGACGCTGAACTGGTATTGCCCGTCGGTGCCGGCGAAGAACGGCTTGGCCAGCGGGGTGATGATCGGCCAGGCGCAATTCAGCTGCAGCACGATGATGTCGCCCGGTCCGCCGAACATGCCGCCGTTGTACGAAGCCGAGTTGCTGTACGACTGCGAGCTGCCGCCGTTGATGGTGATGGCGATGGTCGGATTGAGCATCCCGTAAAGACCCATCGAGTTGTTCTTGATGTCCTGGATCACGGCGTTGTAGCGTTGCTGGTCCGAGGCGTTCGGGTCCAGGTTGCTTTGCCCGGTGACGGCATAGCGCGCCCCTTCCCTGACCGCGTGCTGCATCGTCAGATTCACCCAGAACAGGATGCCGAACTCGATGACGGCCAGGAAGAGGAAGAAGAAGACCGGGGCGACCAGCGCGAACTCGACGATCGACGAGCCGCGCTGCCGGCTTCCCGTGCCGTTCATGCTTGCTCTCCCCTCAAGCGCTCATGCATTGCGCAGCCCCTTCCGCGATTAACCCGCAGTCTAGGCGTGCGACCTGCGCCGCACATCGGCGGACTGTCCCGACCAGACCATGACAATTGTCCCGACCGAAGGTGCACCATCGCCTCCTAGACGAAAGGCAGCGGATGCCGGCGCAGGCGGGCAAAATCCTTGTCCGGCAGAATGCCCTGCAGATAGCCGACGCTGCGCTCGATGGCGTCCGTCCAGGGATTGCCGTCGCCGGTATGGACTTGCAGCAGGCGATGGATGCCGCCGAATTCCTTGTCGAGGCGCTGGCGAAACAGGCCGTTGAAGAATTCCGGCGTCTTCGCCAGCAGGGTTTCGCGATCCGGGTACGGGCTGTCGGCCGTTCCGGCGAGGCCGAAGGCGCAAAACTCTTCGAACAGGAAATCGCGGCATTTCTCGAGGTAGCAGCGGTCGGCGCACTGGCTGAGCA
Organism: Rhodocyclaceae bacterium; assembly: GCA_028713915.1. Lineage (GTDB taxonomy): Bacteria > Pseudomonadota > Gammaproteobacteria > Burkholderiales > Rhodocyclaceae > Nitricoxidireducens. Next base: position 4,508 of record JAQTNK010000037.1, read on the forward strand.
GGTCCGCCGAGGCCACCATGCTGGCCAGCTTGCGCTCGGGGCGCGTCCAGTCGGCGGGCATCTGGAAAATGAGCTTGGTCGCCATGATCAGGCGCGACAGGCCGGCCAGCGGCGAAAGCGACGTCAGCGCCAGGTAGTCCTGCATGAACTCGACGCCGCGCTCCTCGTGGATCGGAATCAGCACCGGCCCCCAGAGCGCGGCCTCGGTGTCGCGCCGCAGCAGGCCGATGTCGTGGAACAGCGCAAGCAGCACGGCGAGCAGCGCATGTTCGCCGTCGATGCGATCGAGGCTGTCCGGCCCGCGCGACTTGGCGTAGCCGTCGAGCAGGCGCGCCGTCGTCAGCCCCGTTTCCAGCGCATGGCGCAAGTCGTGGTAGAGCGTGTCGCAGCGGAGCAAGCCCGGGTAGTCGCCGCGATAGGCGCGGATCAGGTCGCCGGTCGCCTGGGCCAGCAGCGCCGCGTCGTAGCCGCTGCCGTAGTTGCGGTCGAGGATCGCCTTGATGGCGCGTTCGACCGCGGCGGTATCCTCGAGATTGACTTCGCCGGTCGGGTCCAGCGCATCCCGGTGCGCCTTCGATGTGTCGGTATTCATCGCTTTCGCTCCTCCATGTTCGCCTCGATGTCGGGAAGATCGTTCCCCGGTGCGCTAATGCCCGGTCAGCGTCGGCATCAGGACGCGATAAACCTGGATGAAGGCCGGGCCGAGCAATACCGTCAGCAGCGAAGGAAAGACAAAGAACACCAGCGGGAACAGCAGCTTGAGCGGAATCTTGGAGGCCAGTTCTTCCGCGCGGAAGCGACGCCGGCCGCGCATCTCGTCGGAAAACACCCGCAGCGAATCGCCGACGCTGGTGCCGAAGCGATCGGCCTGCACCAGCATCGTGGCGAAGGTGTTGACTTCGTCTACGCCGGTGCGCAGCGCCAGGTTGTGCAGCGACTTCTCGCGCGTGTTGCCGGCGCGCATTTCGAGATTCACGAGTTGCAGTTCCTCGGCCAGCGCCTTGCTCTTCAGGGAAATTTCCTCGGCCACCCGGTTGAGGCCGGCGTCGAGGCCGAGGCCGGCTTCGACGCAGACGAGCAGCAGATCCGCGGCGTCGGGGAAATTCTCGAAGATGCTGCGCTGGCGGAAAAATGTCAGCCGCGCCAGAACCACGTTGGGCAGGTAGTAGCCGAACGCCGAGACCAGCAGCAGCACGGTCATCAGCAGCGGCGCGGCGAGCGCGGGCGCCGCCAGCTTGACGACCACGAAGGCGATGAGCGGCAAGCCGACGGCCAGCAGCGTCTTGGCGCCGAAGTACAGCACGCGCGCCCCCTCGCCGCGATAGCCGGCATTCATGAAGCGCAGACGCAACGGCGACTGTTCCCAACCGACCTCGGGAATCGACAGCTTGGCGAAAGGCCCCGACAGCTTGATGGCGGTGCTGAGCCAGCCGGCGGCGTCGCCGCGCTCGCCGAAGGCCGCATCGCCGCCGATGGTCTTGAGGCGCTTGCGGGTGCGGCTGGATGCCAGCTGCGTCAGCACGATCATGGCGGCCATGGTCGCCGAAGCGAAAACGATAGCGAAGAACAGCATCTGCGCCGTTGTCATGGTGGATTCTCCTCGATTGCCCTCGGTCCTTCAGACGTGGATGCGGATGATCTGGCGCATCCATATGATTCCCAGCAGCATCATGAGCAGCGCCATGCCGACCATCTTGAGGCCTATGTCATCGACCCACAGCACCTGCATGAAGTGCGGGTTCACGATGTTGATGACGCCGGCGACGGCGAACGGCAGGATGCTGAGTATCCAGGCCGACAGCTTGCCCTCGGACGACAGCACGCGCACTTTTTCCAGCAGCTTGAAGCGCTCGCGGATCAGCACGCTCAGGTTGGACAGCACTTCCGTGAGGTTGCCGCCGCTGTCGCGCTGGATCAGCACGGCGATGACGAAATAGCGCAGGTCGGTGCTCGGAATGCGTGCCGCCATGTTGAGCAGCGCCTGCTGCAGCGAAACGCCGAAATTCACTTCCTCGTGCGTGATGCGGAACTCGCCGGCGATCGGCTCCGTCATTTCCTCGCCCACCATCTGCAGGCCGGTGCCGAAGGCATGCCCGGCCCGCAGCGCCCGGCAGATGAGGTCGAGCGCATCCGGCAACTGCCGCTCGAGCCTGAGCATGCGCTCCGCCCGGCGGCGCTGGACGTAAAGAAAAGGCGCGGCAGCCGCGGCAACGGCGAGCGCCAGGGCGATCACTGCCGGGAAATGCAGCAGCAGCGCCAGTCCGTAGCTCACGATCGCCAGGCACAGGGCAAGAAAGAGCAGGCGCGCCACGGAGATCTTCAGTCCCGACTGCTGCAACAACTGGTCGAGTTGCCGCAGCCGCGGGATGCCGAACATCAGGCGTTGCAGGGCGGGTGCCGCGCTGAGCAGGCGCTGCTTGAGGATCGGCGTTTCGTCGCTGCCGGTCGCCCCCGCCGCGAGCGAATGCAGACGCCGCTCTATTTTCTTGGCTTCGGGGCTCTTGTACGTATTCCAGAAAAGATAGAGCCCTTCGAGCAGCAGGACGATGGCGACGAACGCCAGGACCAGGAACACCATGAAGAAGTTCGCGAACAGGTTGGAGAGGAGTGCCATCGCCGGTACCTCACAGGTAGCGTTGCGTCGGATCGAACAGCGTGTCGGAAACCGTCACGCCGAAGGCGCGCAGGCGCTCCATGAACTTGGGGCGCACGCCGCTGGCGGCGAAATAGCCGGTCACCTTGCCGTCGGCGTCGATGCCCGACTGCTTGTAGGAAAAGATTTCCTGCAGCGTGATGGTCTCGCTTTCCATGCCCGTCAATTCCTGCATGCTGACCATCTTGCGCCGGCCGTCGGCCAGCCTCGACACCTGGACGATCACGGTGATCGCCGAAGCGATCTGCTGGCGCACCGCCCGTTGCGGCAGATTGAAGCCCGCCATGCCGATCATGTTCTCCACCCGCGCCAGGGCATCGCGCGGCGAGTTGGCGTGAATGGTCGTCATCGAGCCCTCGTGCCCGGTGTTCATCGCCTGCAGCATGTCCACCGCCTCCGCCCCGCGCACTTCGCCGACGATGATGCGGTCCGGACGCATGCGCAGCGCATTGACGAGCAGCGCGCGCTGCGTGACTTCGCCGCGGCCCTCGATGTTCGGCGGCCGCGTCTCCAGGCGCACGACGTGCGGCTGCTGCAATTGCAGTTCGGCCGCATCCTCGATGGTGACGACGCGCTCGGCGTGCGGAATGTAGCCGGACAGGATGTTGAGCAGCGTCGTCTTGCCGCTGCCGGTGCCGCCGGAAACCAGCAGGTTGACCTTGGCGCGGATCAGGCCTTCGAGCAATTCCGCCATCGGCGCCGTCAGGCTCTTGTAGCGGTCGACCAGATCGTTCATCCCCAGCGGCACGGCGGAAAAGCGGCGGATCGACAGAATCGGCCCGTCGAGCGCCAGCGGCGGAATGATGGCGTTGACGCGCGAGCCGTCCTGCAGCCGCGCATCCACCATCGGGCTCGACTCGTCGATGCGGCGGCCGATGCGCGAGACGATCTTGTCGATGATGCGCATCAGATGCTTGTCGTCGGAGAACTTGACGTCGACCGCTTCGAGGCGCCCGCCGCGTTCGACGAAGACCTGGCGATGACCGTTGACCAGGATGTCCGAGATGCTGGCATCGGCGAGCAGCAGTTCCAGCGGACCGAGGCCGAGCATCTCGTACTGCACGTCGCGCACCAGGGTGCGCCGCTCGACCTCGTTCATCACCATCGCCTCTTCGGCGATCAGGCGTTCGACCAGCGTCGCGACCTCCTGCTTGAGCCGTTCCGTCGGCAGGGCATCCAGCGCGGCGAGATCGACCCGGTCGAGCATCTTCTGGTGGATGCGCATCTTGACTTCGCTGCTGGCAATGCCGATGCGTACAGGCGGCGGCGCCATCATGACGATGTCGTCGTTCGACTCGTTCTGGATCGTCTGCAGTTTCTCTCTGAGTGACATTTTGCACCTCCTCCGCCGTGGCGGTATGTAACGCGGGAGCCAGGCTCCCCTTCATCTCAAGCCCGTTTCAGCAAGCGTCCGAGCCAGCCGCTGGCCGCCTCCTCGTGCGGCACGAGCGACTGCGCGAAATCGTCCAGGGCTTTGGTCACCGGATTGTTCTTCGCCATCTGCGCGATCGGCGTGCCGTGGTTGACCGATCCCGCCACGGCCGCATAGCTGTTGGGAATCGTCCGCAGGCCGCTGACGCCCAGCGTGCGTTCGACGTCGGCCGGCGTCAGCTCGCCGCTCTTCTCGAAGCGATTGATGAGCAGGCTGATCTTCTCGGACGCATAGCCGAGCGAGCGGAACACGGCAAGCAGGCGATTGGCGTCGCGCACGAAGGGCAAGGTCATTTGCAGCACCGGGAAGATGTGGTTCGCCTTGTCCAGCGCCCGCAGCGTGACGGCGTCGAGAATGCGGCCGACATCGACGATGACGAAGTCGTAGTGGGCGACGGCCAGGTTGAGCAGCGCATCGACGTGCTCCGGCCGCACCTCCATCGCCTGGCCAGGATCTTCGGGCGCCGCGAGCACGCCGTAGTTGGGCGTCACGTGCACCAGGCTCGCCGCCAGGAACGAGGAGTCCAGGCGCTGCACGTTGCGCGCCACGTCGGCCAGGTTGGTCGCCGGCTTGCGATCGTGCACATACAGCACGGCGTCGCCGAATTGCAGGTTGAAATCGATCAGCAGCACCTTCTTGCCGGCCGCCGCCAGCTGGTAGCCGAGATTCGTCGCCAGGAACGTCGCGCCGCTGCCGCCCTTGCAGGCGATGAAGGCGAGCACCTCGCCCTGCGGTCGCGGTTGCGCCACCATGCGCAGCTTCAATTCCAGGCGCGCCACCGCCGCCCGCAGCGCATCGCGCGTCACCGGCGCCGGCAGCACCTCCTTGATCCCGGCGCGCATGGCGTTGATGAGGAACTCCGGCGTGTGCTGCGAGCACAGCATGACCACCATCATGCGCGGATAGTGCAGCGTCACGTATTCGAGCGGCCCCAGTTCGTCCACGTCGCGGCCCATGCCCTCGACGACGACCAGATGCGGCCGCTGCTGTTCGGCGACGCTGCGCAGCTTGCTCATGCCGCCTTCGACGAGGACGACGACGCGGTCGGCGGCGTCTTCGCGCAGGTAGTTGCCCATGGTCTCGAGGCTGCGGGCGCTGGGTGAAATGACTGCGATTTTCATGATCGATTCCTATCTAGTGCTGCATCCAAACAAGAAGTCGGCGACGACATCGAAGCCGCGCGTCATCAGTCGTTTCAACATGGGCTGGCGCTGGGCCTGAAGCCCAGGCTTTCCGCCGGCATCACGACCGTAGACGTCGGGATCGGAATGCCGAGCATCGAAAACAGCCCGACCATCGGCGAATAATTGACGGGCACGCAGGCGCTGGTCTGGCCGCTGCCGGGCTGGCAGATCTGCGCCTGGACGAAACGGATGCAACTGCTGTTGCTGGGGTCCGACAGGCAAGTCGAAATATTCAGCGACGGGCAGGTGGTGCTGGTGTCGACCGGGTCCAGGTTGGCGTTCAGGTAGCTGATCGCCACCGAGGCGTCGGTGATTTCTCCGGCGGCCATGAGCGGTCCGGCGCTGGTGCGGAACACGGCGTTCCAGCGCACCGCATTCATGGCGGCGGTGTCGGTGAAATCGGTGATGGCGGCGTCGCGCGCGGCATGGCGCGTGACCTCCTGGACCGTATTCCACAGGTACATGGCGCGGCCGAGTTCCATGGCGCTCAGGAGCAGGGTGAAGAAGACCAGCGCCACCAGGCCGAATTCCACGGTCGCCACGCCGGCCTGCCGCGGCTGCCGCCTCGTCTTTGGCTTTTTCATGCGAGAACCCTCCAACATTCGACTCACTCGAGGACGTGCTAATTCATGTAGCGCATGGTGGTGGCGGGAGCCAGGGTGATGCTGCCGTAGCTGCCGCCGGCCACCGTCACGAAGGGAAACCAGTTGCCGGGCGTCACCTGGAAATTGGCGATGCCGACGCTGACATTCGTCGGCGCCGTGCCGGAGCAATCGACGCCGTCGCAGCTGACGGTGACGTTCGCCGCGGCCAGCGCCGGACTGAGGTTGTTGTCGGCGACGGCGGTCAGCACCAGGGTTCGCGCCGTCGCCGCGGCGGCAGCGGCCTTGGCGCTGTCCTGCATGTCCAGCCGCGATACCGACGACATGTAGCGCGCCGCATTTCGCGTCGCCTTGTCGAGCGCGTTGTAGTACCAGAAGATGCGGCCGAACTCGACGATGCCGGCCGCCACCAGCAGCAGCACGGTGACCACCAGCGCCATCTCGACGACGATGGCGCCGCTTTCGCGCCAGCGCGGGAATCGGGAAATGTTGTCGGAAGTTTTCATGATCAGTGGTAAAGCCTGATGTCCGCGGTCAGGTCGGCGTCCGGCACAAGGCCGGCAAATTCAGTGTCGATGGCCGACGGCGGACTTGCCTGAACTGTCATGAAGAACCGGCCGATGCCCAGCACTTCGATGGTCGCGCACGAACCGGAACCGATAAGGGTGCTGCAGTCCACGATGGCGACATTGAGAACACGGCGATCGCGCACGCCGGGGCCGTTGGTTGCGGGTCCGCTGTACCACGTCATCCCGGCGGGATTCGAGGTCTGTTGATAGGGCTGTCCCCCGGCGGCCGGATACTTCGAGCCCTGCACGGTCGGCGTGGGTGCGGTAGTGGTCGGGTAAAGCGACGGCCAATTCGCCGTCGTGTAGAGCGTGTAGCCGCCGGCGGGCGGTATCGCGGCATACTGCACGGCGGTGCTGTAGCTCCACAGCACACCGTAGCTCGCCGCGTTCGGAACACTCGCACCTGGGATATCGTATTGCCCTTGGATGGTCTGCTGGGGCGTTGTGCTCATCCAGGTCGCTGATGCAGGCGGCGAGTACTGCCTGATGTTGGCATCGGGCGGCGCCGTCGCCGGTTTGCAGGCCGATCCGCCGCCGTAGAGATTAAAGCGCGAATTCAGTTCCTTCGCGACAGAGGCCGACATGCCCGTATTGACATAGATATATCCCGGGAGGGTGGTGATGATGGAGGCGGTGCCGCCGCACAGGTATGGGGCCACCTTGCTGGCACTTGAATTGGAGGGATTACAGGCACTTGTATTGCCAGGGCCGGGGGGAATGTCGACAGGATCGAGCAGGAATTTATTCGGAGATCCGCCGAGGGGATTGATGTCGAGAATGTTGTAGCCGAGTCCGCGCCGGAATCCGAACTCCGTCAACTCGGATGGCAATCCCGCATGCGGCAACTGCCCGTATTTTGTTGTCTCGATGGCGCAGACCGCCAGCGGCGCGATCCCCAGCTGGAAGCGCCCCGCCACCGCCGAGGCGGACGTCGTGAGCGGCGTCGCGTCGCCCGCCACGCGCATGAAATTGGCGACGGAACTGATGACCGACGTTTGCGTGCCCGTGTCGATCTTGATGAACAGCAGCCCCGTCGGCGCCGCCTGGGCGGCGGCCACCGACAACCAATTCGCGGGAGCGGCATCCGGGTTGTCGGCGAACTTGATGTTGGCATCGGTCAAGGCGAGCGACGAGGAAAAATTGTACTTGTTCGACGCCGCCGTGGCCTTGGCGTTGGCCACTGCGGTATTGATGCCGTCCAGCTTTCCATTCAGCGCCTTGGCGCCGCTCAGCGCCGCGGCGTCCGCCATGTTCTGCAATTCCGACTTGAGGTCGTAGGCATGGGAAAGGTTGAGCGCCACGCCCATGAAGCCGAACAGCACCAGCGCAGCGAGCGCCGCCATGATGAGCACCGCACCTTTCTGCCTCTTCCGCGCCGGGCCTATTCGTCTCATGTCGATCTCCGCAAAAGTCGTGGACCTAGTTGCCGCCGCCGACGACGCCGCCGATGTTGATGACGTTGGTCACCGGCGGCGGCGTCTTGAAGGAGTCGTGGTAGCGCCCGATCGCCTCGTTGGCGGCGACGCCGTCGAGTCCGGCGACGGGATCGGCATCGAGGCTGGCATCGGGGTGCAGGGTCTGTGCCGCGCGCGCCTCGCGCACCGAGTCGCCGAAGCTCTCGTCGAGCATCGGCGTCGGCGATGCGCAGCCGGCCAGCCCCAACACCAGCGCCAGGCAAAGAATACTGAGTGCATTCTTGTTCATGGTTTCTCTCCGCTTGCTAGATTTCGACTCCGGCGCCGCGGCAACGTAGCGCTGCTGCGACTGCGTGAACATCCGTTCGGTCATGTCCTTCAATGCGGTCCGGTTCATGGCATCGCTCCATAGTCATTCATCATTTCCTCGGTAACCTTGTCGGCAGCCTCGGTGGCCGCAGGCATTGCCGCGGGCGCCGCCGCGGGCACGGCCACGGCCACTGCCGTCGGCTGCGCCGCGGCGGCCGCTTCGCGCGCTTCCAGCTTGGCCACCGTCTGCGCTTCCATGCTGCGCGACACCTTCAGCGGCGCCGGCGGTGCCGCGACGGCCGGCTTCGCCGGCAGCGCCTTCATGGACGTGCCGTCGGCATCCGCGGCGGCAGGGTCCGCCGGCTGTGGCTTGGCGGGCGCCGTGCCGCCGGCGGACGCGACCGCCGCAACAGGCGCGTTGGGCCTGGCGACCGCCGCGGCCTTTTCGGGCGCGGCGCCGAGCGGCGGTTGGCCGCCGCCGGCCGGCTTGGGGTCGCTGGCCTTGGCGTCATTCGCCTTGGCATCGCTGGCCTTGGCATCGTTGGCCTTGGCGTCGGCGGGCTGGGGCGTTGCCGGCTGGGCATCGGCGGCCGGCGGCAGCGCCTTGGCGGGGGTCGCGTCGCCGGCATCCGAAAGCGGAGCGCCCGCCTTGCGCGGCTTGCCGGTGGCCGGGCCGGCGCTGCCTTCGAGCTTGCCGCCGATGAGGAACTCGCCGCGCGTCGGTTCGCTGAAGTGGTCGGTCGGCAGCGCGTAATTCGCCGGCAGCGGCTTCACCAGGCGCGGCGTGATGATGAACAGCAGTTCGGTCATGTCGCGCTGGAACTCGCTGCTGCGGAACAATGCGCCCAGCACCGGCACGTCGCCGAGCCCCGGGAAGCGCTTGACCGACTCGGTGAGGTTGTTCTTGATCAGGCCGGCGATGGCGAAGCTCTGGCCGTCGCGCAATTGCACCGTGGTGTCGGCGCGGCGCGTCGTCATCGAAGGCAGCACCGCAGTGATGCCGCCGACAGTGGTGAACGGCGATCCCGTCTGCGACAGCTCGGACACCTCCGAGGCGACCTTGAGGTTGATGCGATCGCCTTCGAGCACCGTCGGCAGGAATTTCAGCCCGACGCCGAATTCCTTCTCTTCGAGCGTGATCGTGGTGCCGCCGAGGCCGCCGTTGTTGCTCTGCGCCACGGGGATGAAGATCTTGCCGCCGGAGAGGAAGCTCGCCTGCTGGCCGCTGATGGCCATGAGGTTCGGCTCGGCGAGCACGCGCACCACGCCGTCATCCTTCTCGCCGTTGATCTGCCAGTTGCCCTTGCCGGTCTTCAGCGCTTGCAGGAAGCCGGTGCCGTCGGTGAGGAAGCTGGACGCAAGCGAGTACTGCCAGCCGCTGCCGCCGCTGGTCGCCGCCACGCTCGAGCCGAGCTTGTCGAGCAGGGTCTTCGACACTTCGGCCACCTTCACCTCCAGCATCACCTGGTTGGCGGCGGTGGCGCGCAGCATGTTGACCAGGCGCTTTTCCGGCGCATAGGCCGCCGCCAGCGTCATCGCCCGCTCCACCTTGACGGCATCGCCGACTTCGCCGCTGAGGATCAGCGAGTCCTCGGCGGCGGCGACCTTGATGTTCTTCTCGTCGGGCATGAGCTGCGCGAACTTGGCCTGCAGCGAGCTCGAGTCCATGGTCACGGCAATGTCCATGACCGTGCATTTGTCGGCCTGGTCCTGCACGATGAGGTTCATGGAGCCGACGCGCTTGCCGAGCAGGTAGAGCTCGTTGGGGCTCAGCAGCATGACGTCGACTTCGGCGACGCCGGTCTTGAGATTGGCCGCCGTGGGCGCCATGGGCGCCGGCGGCGGCGCATCCTTCATGCCGCCATCGAAGGGCTTGCCGGCATGGCCCGAACCGGTGCCGCCGACGACGAGGCGCACCGCCGGGGACGACAGCCTGACCAGCGCGGACTTGCCGAGCGTAATCGTCGTCGGCGGCGCGATGCTGGTGCTGCTGCACGGCGCCAGCGGGGCGCCGGCGGCCAGCGGCCGGGTCGCCGTCTTGGGGGCCGCCTGCGCGAGCGGTGCGGCCAGGGGTTGGAATACTCCGCACAGCAGCGATGCCGCCAGGATCGATGCCAGCCGCTGCGGAATCAGGCCAGCCAGTTTCATTTGTTTGGACATGTTGAGCCCTTCCGAAATATGCCGATGGGACCGAGAGCGGAACGTCAGAAGCACTCGGTTGTCATGATGCCGTCCTTGATCACCTCGACGCAGGCGCGACGGGGATTGGTCATTGCCACCGCCGCCCGATGCACCGGCGCCGGCCGCGGCGCGGCGGCCTTGGGCGCTTCGCTGGCGGGCGCTTCGCCGCCGACGAGCAACTGCCGCTTGGTGATGCCGGCGGTATCGACGGAGCGATTGTCGACCTGGTTGCGCAGCACCAGCGACAGCGTGCCGACGCTGCGGGCGAGATCGAGTTTTTCCGCTTCGCCGGGAGTCACTTCCAGCGTCACCGCGCTGACCACCTTGGGCTTGGTCTCGTCGCGATTTGCTTCCTGCGCCACCGCCAGCACCAGGATGTGCTCGAGGACGATCTTGGAGATCTGCTTGCCGTCGCTGCCGGCGGCATCCTGCTGCGTGCTGACGACGACGTCGACATAGTTGCCGGGCAAGGCGAAGCCGGCGACGCCGATGACGTCGTTTACCCGCACCGTCATGGCGCGGTTGCCTTCCTTGATCACCGCCGACAGGCCGCCCTTGGTGCCGATGGGCGCGAGCTTGGAATCGAGGATGGCCTCGCCGCGCAGGACGCTGGTCTTGACGACGCGGTCGTTCAGCTCCTCGACGCTGCTGAAGCTGCCGTCCGGCACCTGGCCGCTCGGCCACGGCACCAGCTTGGCCATCTGCGGATTGAGGCGGCTGCCCAGTTCGATGTCGGTGGCGGCCACCACCACCTGCTTGCTCGCCGTATCGCCCTTCTGCTGCACCCAGGCCGCCGCCATGACCGCGGCGCCGAGGCCGATGACGAGTGACAGCACCAGCATCGCCGTGGCTCGAATGTTTCTCATGTCATTTCTCCTTTTCCGAAATCGTGGATCACCGAGGCGCGAACGCCGGCTTGGCAGCCGCTTCGCTCCAGCTCTTACTCGCGTGCGAAATAGTTCTCCCAGGCCCAGCCGAGGAGTTCGGGCGACATCTGCGGGTCGATGCCGTGAAAGCCGGCGTAATCGCAAACCTGACAAAGAAGGTCGCGCGGCTGGCAGGCCAGCAGCGGCCGCGACTCCGCCTCGTGCCGACGCAGCAGATAGTCCAGCCCCGCTTCGTCGTAAGGCACCCGCAGTTCCGCGCAGACCTGCTGCAGGATCGCGCGATAGTCCGCGACGCTCAGCGGCCCGACGAAGATCTTGTAGCCAAGCCGCCGCAGGAAGGCATCGTCGGCCAGCTGCGAGGGCCGCAAGTTGCTGGAGAAGACGACGATGACGTCGAACGGCACCCGGAACTTCTGGCCGGTGTGCAGCGACAGGTAATCGATGCGCCGGTCGAGCGCGACGATCCAGCGGTTCATCAACGCCTGCGCGGCGACCAGCTGGCGCCCGAGGTCGTCGAGGATGAACAGGCCGTTGTTGGCCTTGAGCTGCTGCGGCGCATGGTAGAAGCGCGTCTGCGGGTCGAACTCCAGGTCGACCATCGCCATGGTCAGCTCGGCGCCGCTCATGACCACCGGGCGGCGGCAGAGTATCCAGCGCGCGTCGGCAATCTGGCCCAGGTCGAATTCCGTCGCGCCGCCTTGCGCCGGCCGCACCGGCTCGTGCACCAGCGGATCGAAGACCTGGATCACTTCGTCGTTGACCAGCAGCGCATGCGGCACCGCGACGGCGCCGGACAACAGGCCGACGAGGCGCTCGGCGGTATAAGTCTTGCCGCTGCCGGACGGGCCATAGACGAAAATCGTGCGGCTGGAATTCATGGCGGCGCCGAATTGATTGAGCAGCCCGTCATCGATGACGATGCCGTCGAAGGCGCGCTGCAGGCGTTCGCGCGTCACTCCCATGCGCGCCACGGACTGGCCTTCCACCTGTTTGACATAACTTTGCAGGCTCACCGGGGCGACGCCGGTATATTTGCTGCGACGCATGAAATCCTCGGCGCGCGTGCGTCCGAGCGCGGTCAGCGTGTAGTGCGTGGCGCCCTCGGTTTCGCCGCGGCACGTGACCTCGCACAGCTTTTCAGCGCGCAGGAAGCCGAGCACCGGCGTCAGCACGCCGCGCGCCAGTCCGATGCGGCTGACCAGGTCGGCGAGCCGCAACTGGCCGTGCACATACAAGGTCTTCACCGTCAGCTCGACCAGGAAGGCGAAAGGCAGATCGGCTTCTTCGAGCGCGCGCGGTGCCGGCGGCAGGATCGCAGCCGGAGGCTCGGCGACGTGGAGGGTGGTGGCGGCAATCATGTTGGCAGGCTCCTGAATATGGTCAACTCACCAGGCCGAGCTGGTGCAGCACCAGGTAGCCGATGGTTCCGACGGATATGGCGATGCCATACGGCAGCGTCCCGGCCGAGGTTTTTGCGTCCAGCGCGAAGGCGTGCCGCGCCCAGGCGGCGCCGCCGAGGGCGGCGATGTTGAAGAGGGCGCGCCGCAAGGTGCCCTTCCAGACCAGGTAGGCAAGCGAGAGCGCGCCGCCGGCCAGGAAAGTGGCCATCACCGCGCCCAGCGTCTCGGGAAAGCCGAGGAAGGCGCCGCTCATGGCCATCAGCTTGACGTCGCCGGCGCCCATGGCGCGCAGCAAGTAGAACGGCAGCACCACCGCCAGGCCGCAGGCCAGGCCTTCCAGCGCGCCGAGAAAGGCCGGCAGGGTTGTGTCGGGGACCGCCGGCACCAGCGTGTTGTAGGCCAGGCCGAGGAAGGCGCCGCCGAACACCAGCGCGTTGGGGATGCGGCCGGTGCCGTAGTCGGACCAGGCGGCGGCCAGCAGCAGCCCGATCAGCACGCCGGTGCGCGGGTCGAGGACCAGCATCGACAAGAGGTCGAGCACCGCCTTGAGTTCCGCATTCATGGCTGTCACCGTGGCTTTCGGCTAGCAGGCCGGTGCGCCCGCGACGGCCGTGCTGACCTGGTTGCAGACGTTCGTGTAGAGCGCGTTGAGGTTGGCGCCCACGGCAACCAGCATCGCCACGCAGACGGTGGCGATCAACGAGCCGATGAGGGCATATTCGATGGATGTCACGCCGGTCTCGTCTTCCAAAAAGCGCCTTAGCGCGAATGTCAAGTCGTTCATGGTCGTCTCCGTGGTCTTGAGGTGAGCCGGAGAAGATCTCCGGCTCACACCCTCGGTGAAAATCAGGTGCTGTTACTTACAAAGGGCGCCGATCGGGCTCGCCAAGCAGTCTTTAACCTTGTTAAAGACGTCATTGAGGTTCGTGCCGACCGCCGTAATGGCGACGATACAAACGATGGCGATCAGCGCCGCGATCAGGCCATACTCGACCATGGTCACGCCCTCGTCCTCGCGGACGAAACGCCCGATACCTTGAACCAGATGATTCATGATGTTTCTCCTTGCACTCAGTGCTTGACTTGCAAATTCCCGACGTCGCGGGTCCCTATTTACCGAGCGTTGCCGGATCGCGGCGGCGCCCGATAATCCTGCCGTCATCGACGCCGTGGCTAGGCGACGGCTACAGCTTGATTCGAAGGTTAGGGGTCCGCGACGATCCGCACATCGGAGCACCCTCCTTTTCTGGCCAGGACAAACCTCCTAGTCAGAAGAGGCAGAACGGGCCGCGACGGCGCATGTCCCGCAGCGCTGCCGACGCTGCTGCGCTGTCGGTGCCGCAATCCCGATGCGCGTTCATGACGAAGCCACCGATCGCGCCGGCTTACCGCGCCGGGCCGACGAGATCGTGCGCCATGGCGAAGCGCGCCAGTTCGAGGCGATTGCGCAGCCCCAGCTTGTCGTAGATGGCGACCAGTTCGGCGAGCACGACCGGCGTGCCCCCGGCCTCCGGCGACGGCGCCTGGCCGCGGCCGATCAGCTCGGCGATCAGGCGCCGCTCCGCCGGCGTCAGCGCGTCGACGCCGGGTGCGGCAGCGGCGTGCGGCTGATCATCCTCGTCGCCGCGCGCCTGCGGCGCCGCGATGACATCCGCATCGCCGCCCCAGAACTTGCCGCCATGCACGCAGGCGATCGCCTGCAGCACGTATTCGCCCGGTTCGTCTTTCCTGACCACGCCCATGGCGCCGAACAGCATGGCGTCCTCGTGCAGGCGGCGGTCGTGCAGGCCGGTAAGCACGAGGACGACGCCGCCGGAGCGCTGCTTGATGGCCGGGATGAACTCGATGCTGCTGCAGCCGTGCAGATCGAGGTCCAGCAGCGTGACGTCGGGATGCAGGTGGCAATACACCAGCGCCTCGTCGGCGCTGCGCACGGAGCCGACGACCGTCATGCGTGGATACTCGCCCTGGACCAGCTTGCCCAGGCCCCACAGCATGGTGACGTTGTCATCAACCAGCAGTACGCGAATCGGCTTGCTTTCCGTGCTCATCGGCCCACCCCTTCGCGGCCTGCGCCGGGCGCAGGATGTGTTGGTCTGAGAGCAAAGGATAGGAAGCGGCGGCGGCGCGCGCATCGGCGCAGTGTCCCGATCTGGGCATGACAAAGCTCCCGATCGGTGCGACGCCCTGGCGCCCTGAAGGCCTTCCGGATGCGTCAGTGCAGCGGTCTGCCGCCGGCCGCCGCATCGCCGGCGAGGTTGTTCTCGAGCGCGAACATGACGAGCTCGAGGCGGTTCCTGACGTCGAGCTTGCGATAGATGGTGGTGAGGTGATTGCGCAAGGTATGCCCGCTCATGTGCAGGTCGCCGGCGATGACGTCGCCCTTGGCGCCGCGCTGGTCGACGATGGCGGCGACGATCTGGCGCTCCTTCGGCGTCAACGGCTCGGTCTGCTTGGCCTTGGGATCGGGGCGCTCGCCGCGGGTGAAGGCGCCCAGCACGCGGGCGAGCGTGGAGCGCTCGAGCCAGAGCTCGCCCTGATGCACGCGCTCGATGGCCTGGATCAGGACTTCCGCCGACTCGTCCTTGCGCACGATGCCGCGCGCGCCCAGCGCGACGGCCCGCTCCAGCAGCGCGCCGTCGCGCGTGCCGGTGAGGATCAGCACTTGCGCCGCCGTCTGCGCCAGCAGCTCCGGCAGGAACTCGAGGCTGCTGCTGCCGCCCAGATCGAGGTCGAGCAGGACGATGTTGGGCGCCGCCGCGCGTATGCCGGCGAGGGCGTCGGCGCGGTTGCTCGCCTTGCCCGCCACGCGCATGCGCGGCTGCTCGCCGGCGACGAGTTTTTCGAGTCCCCACAGCACGCACTTGTGGTCGTCGACCAGGAACACGCCGATGGTCTGCTCAGTCGATGTCAGTTGCATAGAGTCCTCATGCTCAAAGCGGAATCGTCACCCGCACCGCCGTTCCGCCGCTCGCCTGCGGCGCCACCTCGACGCTGCCGCCGAGATGCTGCGCCCGCCGGGTCAGCGACACCGGCGTGAAACGCTGCCAGGCAGCGTCGCCCGCCCCGCCGTGATTGATGATCTGGGTGACCAGCTGGTCGTTGCTGCTGGAAAGGTTGATGGTCACTTCACGCGAACTGGTGTGGCGCCCGATATTGCTCAGGCTCTCGCCGACCATCTGCACGACTTCGGCGGTCAGCCGGTCGTTCAAGTTCACGTCCGAAAGCAGATTCACGTCGACCTTGATGCCGTAGAAGCCGTGGAAGCGTTCGACCTGCCGCCGCAAGCCCTCCATCAGCGCCGCCGCCTGGCGCTGCGCGTGGCCGCCGAGCACGCGCACGTAGCCGCGCAATTCGGCGATGCTGTCCTGCGTCATGCGGTAGAGGTCGTCGATGTCGCCGGCCAGGGCATTGGTCGGCTCGACCTTGCGGCGCAAGGCCTCGAGGCCGAGCTTGAGGCCCAGGTAAGGCTGTATGGCACTGTCATGCAGGTCAAGGCAGATCTTCTTGCGTTCCGTCTCCGCCGCATCCGTGGCCAGGCGGTCGAGCAGCTTCACGGTTTCGACCAGCGGCACGAACTTGTCCATCGCCTGGCGCAGCAGGCAGATGTCGAAAGAGCCGAAACGGCCATGCCGCGACAGCAGGTAGAGGCGCCCGAGCACGCCGCCGCCCAGTTCGAGCGGCACGCTGATCCAGGAACCGGCGCCGAGCGAGGATGCCAGCTCGCGGCCGGCGGCGCGTGCCGCCGCGAGTTCCGCTTCCGCGACGCCCTCGATGCGCAGCCGCGCGCCCAGGAAGCGCAGCCAGCGCGGCCGCGCGTTGGCGACGACGACGCAGCGCTCGGGCAAGGCCAGCAGGGCGTCCTCGAGCTCGGGCGCCACGGCGCGGGCCGGCGCGACATGGATGCGCGGCTCGCCGTCGGCGCCGAAGACGGCGATGCAGCGGTCGGCGCGATAGAAGTCGCGCAGCAGTTCGAGCGTCGCGGCGATCAGCCGATCCGGGCCGAAGCGCGGATTGGGCAGCCGGTTCATCTCGCCGAGCAGCACCAGGCGCTTCCTTTGCCGCGCCTCGAACCCCGCCCATAGCGCAATGGCATAGCCGAGCACCAGCAACGCCGCCGCGCGCAGCAGCACCTGCTGCCATTGGCCGGGGCCGGCGCCGCCGGCGGCCAGCAGCGCGACCAGCAGCCAGCCCGCCACGGCCGCGACCGACAGCGCCGCGCCTTCGTCGGTGCCGCGGCGCAACGACGCGACGATGATGGGGTAGATGAAGAACAGGTAGTAGTCGCTGTCGGCGCCGCCGCTCGCGGCGATGACGGCGATGCCCCAGCCGACGTCGAGCCAGTGCCAGAAGCGGGCATGCAGCAGGCTTTCGCGATACAGCACGAGGCCGTGCGCGACGGCGCTGTAGATGACATAGAGAAGGAGCAGCACGGCAAGCGCGCTTTGCCACTGCGGCGCCACCAGCAGGCCCGACAGGGCCAGGGTGACGCGCAGCAGCGACATCAGGCGAAAGCCGAGGGCATCGAAATACGGATAGGGCTGCGCCGACTTCTCCGCGTGCAGCGGCGGCATGCCGAGAATGTTCGTGGCGAGGCTCTGGGCCGAACAGTAGGCGTTTGTTCTCATTGTTGAGATCGCTAGTGAGTCGACAGCCAGTCGGCCTGATTGCCCCTTCCCTGAGCTGCTGACGCCAGCGTAGTCGTTGCGTATTAACGGCCGTGCATGGCCCGCCGGGCGCGGCTAGTCCATTTGGATCAGGCGATGCAGCGCGGATAGCCAGTGCGGCTATTCCGGCGCGGCGGCGTCAGGGAAAAGTGCGAATGGAGTTGGCTGCTGCGGCGGCGGGAACCGGAAGAGGATTCCGGCCCGCTCGCGGCCCGGGGCGATGCCGCCCGGGCCGGCGACGGCGCCCGGCCGTCAGAAGGTGAAGCGGGCGTTGATGCTGACGACGTTGGCCGAGTAGTCGGCGAGCGGGATGTTCGAGGAACGCGTCTCGTGCAGGCCCGTCAGCAGCAGGAACAGCGAACGCAGCGGCTGGTAGGACAGCGACGTCGAGAAGGAATGCACGTGGTCGACGCGGCCGGCGAAGCCGCCCAGGTCGCCGAGGTAATCCCTGACGTTGGAATCGACGCTCGCCGACAGGTGCACCTTTTCGGTGACGGCGTAGCTCGGCGTCAGCGAGACGCCGGTGATGCGCACGATGCTGGTCTGGACATCCTCGGACGTGCTGATGTCCCGTTGCGCGACGGCGCCCAGCGTGAATTTCCCGGTGGCCAGCCAGTCGTAGGCGGCGCGGTAGGTGGTG
Source organism: Rhodocyclaceae bacterium (assembly GCA_028713915.1). GTDB lineage: Bacteria > Pseudomonadota > Gammaproteobacteria > Burkholderiales > Rhodocyclaceae > Nitricoxidireducens. The sequence continues at coordinate 22,447 of JAQTNK010000037.1, forward strand.
CCGCTGAAGTCGCGCTGCGGCTGCTGGTCGAAATCGCGGCGCACGCGATCGATGCGCCCGGCAAAGTGCGACTTGCCGGTGAGGGTCCAATCCACCGTCGCGCCGACGCTGCGCTGGACGTAGTCGTTGTCGATCAGCGCCGCGCCGACCGGTTCGAGGTTGGGATAATGGCCGTCGTCCTGCCGGTACTCGGCACCGAGCCTGTTGTTGGCGGTCGAGATGTAGGCGAAGCCGAGATTGGCGCTGCGCACGTCGACGTCGTCGATCTGGCGCAAAGCCAGGCCGTTGCGCTGGGTCAGGTCCGCCAGCCCCGCCTGCAATTCCCAGTTGCTGGCGAGCCGGTAGACGGCGGTGCCGGACAGCTGCTTGGTCTTCAGCGGGTTGGCGGTGGTGAGGCCGACGCCGACGAAGTTGTTGAACGACGCCAGCGTGTCCGTTTCGGTGTAGCCCAAGTGGCCGTTCCACTGGTCGCCGCCCTGCCACAGCCAATTCAGCCGCTCGTTGCGATCGAGGTGATTGAGGCCGGAAAAGCGGTTGTAGCGCACCTGGCTCCAGTCGGCGCCGGCCTGAAAGCGCTGGCGGCTGACCGGCGTGTCGAGATTGATGCCGAGGGTAGTGGCGTGGAAGGTGTCGCCTTTGTCGGGCGTCGGGTCGTTGCCCGAAAGCCGGAAGACGTTACTGTCGGAGGTCACCGTTTCGCCGACGGACACTTGCAGCCGATCGTCCCAGAACGCCGACGCGCTCGACGCCGCCGCGAGCAGCGCTGCCGCGACAACCGTCATGCGCAATCCCGAGCTGTCGCCAGCCGCAGCCACCCTACGCAGTTTCAATTCCATGATGCTCCCGTCGCAATTGGATACCCGATGCCCGCAGCCGGGCCGTGCCGTTTCCCAAGTTAGCCGACCGATTGCCACCGGGAGCGCCGAGAAGGCCGCGAATCCACCAGCAATTCGGCGCTTCGGCGCATGTCATCCGGTTCCGGTCGTGCGAGCAGCATTATGCCGCGTAACGCCCGCGGTGTGTGCTTCGTGCGGCGATCAGCAGGAAAGGATGTGCAGGCTGAACGCCTTGCCGACGGCCTGCGCCCGGTTCTGCACGTTCAGCCGGCGCAGGATTTCCTGGACGTGGTTCTTCACCGTCAGCGGACTGATGCCGAGGATCAACCCGATCTCGATGTTGCTCTTGCCCAGATAAACCCATTTCAGGACCTCGCGCTCGCGCTCGGTCAGCAGGTCGCGCGCGCCGGCATGCGCGTCGGCATGCGCGCCCGCTTCGCCCGACAGGCTGACCTTGGTGCGCACCCAGGCGGCATGCAGGAACGGCACCAGGATCTCGACCAGGCGCGTGCGCCGCGGATTGGCGTCGACCGCGCTGCCGGCGAAGATGAAGAAGCTCGTCATGCGGCCGCTGGTGTCATAAGTGCCGTGCGCGACGAGGCGGCTGGCGCCGATGCGCGCGAATTCGCGCGACAGCGCGCTCTCCGGCGCGAGCCCGGCGGCATCGAGCGCCAGCGGCTGATAGAGGTTTTCTTCCCATTCCCTGACCAGCCTTTCGCCCAGGCCGGGCTCCTGGATGTACAGCCGGTCGAACGGCTCCGCTTCGGCGGCGGCGGTGGAGAAGCTCTCGACCAGGGACAGGTTGCCGTCGCCGCCGCGCAGCGAACAGATCAGGATCTCGTGCGGGATCAGGTTCTGCAGCAGCCCCTGCGTCCAGCTGAAGAAATGATGGCTCGTATAGACGCGCAGCGAGGCCTCGATGTTTAGCGCAACGGCTTCCAGTTCCGCGGCGTCGAGCGGCCCCCAGTCGCCGGGAGCCGCGTGATGGCCATTTACGGGGCCGAGGGGCGCCAACTGCAGCGGCGCGTGCAATTTCGTGTTCTTGAGTTCCATGGTCCGTCTCTCCCGGCAATTGGCGTCGACGCATGAATATCAAGCACATGTGAAATGCTTGTGAAGTGGCGCCGCCGAGGTGCCTTCGACCGGGCGCCAGCGCCGGCCGCGCGGCCCGTCGGCAGGAGCGCTAGGCCGAACGAGCTAGCGGATTCGCCGGCCGGTTCATCATCGGCGCCTGCCGTCGGCAATAGATTGGCCGGGAACAGGAAACCGGCGGAGAAAGTCCGCCCCATTCCCGGGTCGCAATCATGCTGAGCGCAAACCAATCCTGGCAAGGGCTGCCGAGCAGCCCATTGAATACGACGGCTCTGGTGCAACGGGCCGCGACGCCCGTCGTCGCCATTGCGGTGCTGTTCCTTTCCTGTCGGGCCTTCGGCGAGCCGCTGCACGGCGCCTACCTGATCCTGGCGCTGCTCGTGTTTTCGCTGACCTTCCCCGGCCGGATTCTTCACGTCCAGGGCGCCAGCCGCCTGTCGCTGGCCGTCGACGTGCTGACGCACTGGCTGGTCGTCGTCGCGCTGCTGCTGCTGCTCGGCTGGGGCACGCGCACGCTCGACGTCTTCGACGAGCGCGTCATTCTCGCCTGGATCGTGGCCGCGCCGCTCGCCCTGATCGCCGTGCAGCTGGTGATTCCGCGGCTCCTGGCGAAGCTGATGGCGACGGATCGCGCGCGCCGCGTCGCCATCGTCGCCGGCGGCGGCGAGATGGCGCGGCGGCTGGCGAACGACATCGGCCGCTCGCCGCACCTCGGCATCCGCGTCGCCGGCTATTTCGACGACCGCGCGCCGGCCCGGCTCCATGCCACGGCGTCCGACGGCCTTCTCGGCGGGCTCGACCAGATCGCCGACTATGCCCGCCAGCACCACGTCGGCCTCATCTACATCAACCTGCCGATGACCTCGCAGCCGCGCATCCGCAAGCTGCTCGACGAACTGCGCGACACCACCGCCTCGATCTATTTCGTGCCCGACATCCTGCTCTTCGACCTGATCCAGGCGCGCACCGACACGGTCGGCGGCATCCCCGTGCTGGCGGTATGCGAGACGCCCTTCTACGGCGTGAACGCCATCGTCAAGCGCGCCAGCGACCTGGTGCTGGCGACGGCCATCCTCATCCTGATCTCGCCGCTGATGCTGGCCATCGCCGTCGCCATCAAGTATTCCTCGCCCGGCCCGGTGCTCTTCAAGCAGCGCCGCTACGGCCTCGACGGCCGCGAAATCATCGTCTACAAGTTCCGCAGCATGCGCGTGTGCGAAGACGGCGGCGAAATCCGCCAGGCCACGCGCAACGACCCGCGCGTCACCCGGCTCGGCGCCTTCCTGCGCAGCACCTCGCTCGACGAACTGCCGCAGTTCATCAACGTGCTGCAGGGGCGCATGAGCGTCGTCGGCCCGCGCCCGCACGCCGTGGCGCACAACGAGATGTATCGCAAGCTCATCAACGGCTACATGATCCGCCACAAGGTCAGGCCGGGCATCACCGGCTGGGCGCAGGTCAACGGCCAGCGCGGCGAAACCGCCACGCTCGACCGCATGCAGGCGCGCCTCGACTACGACCTCGCCTACTTGCGCAACTGGTCGCTGGGGCTCGACCTGCAGATCATCGTGAAGACGCTGTTCGTCGTCTGGCAGAAACAAAATGCCTACTGAAGCCAGGAGCACGGGCGCATGAATGTCCATCCCGTCATCCTCTGCGGCGGCGTCGGCACGCGCCTGTGGCCGCTGTCGCGCGATGCCAGCCCGAAGCAGTTCCTGCCGCTGCTGCGCGGGCGCAGTCCGTTCGAGGCGACGCTGGAGCGGCTGCGGCACGTCGCCGCGGCGCCGCCGCTGATCGTCGCCAACTGCGAACATCGCTTCGCCATCGAGCAGCAGGCGCAGGCGGTGGGCGCGGCCGCTTACGAACTCTGCCTGGAGCCTTGCGGCCGCGGCACGGCGCCGGCGGTCGCCATCGCCGCCCACCGCCTGCTGCGCGACGATGCCGACGCCGCCATGCTGATCCTCCCGGCCGACCATGACATCCCCGACGCCCAGGCCTTCGCCGCCGCCGTCGCGCAGGGCGCGGCGGCGCTGCAGGCCGGCCGGCTCGTCGTCTTCGGCCTGCCCGCCAGCCGCGCCGAAACCGGCTACGGCTACATCGAGCGCGGCGCCGCCCTGCCCGGCGCCGACAACTGCCATGAAGTCGCCGGCTTCGTCGAGAAACCGGAACTGCAGATCGCCCGGCGTCTCGCCGCCAGCGGCCGCCACTACTGGAACAGCGGCATCTTCCTGTTCGGCGCCGCGCACTATCTGGCCGAGCTGGAACGCTTCGAGCCGGAACTCGCCGCGGCCTGCGGCGACGCCGCCGCCAGCCTGACGGCCGAGCGCGGCTGCCTCTGCCTCGATGCCGCCGCCTTCGCCCGCTGCCGCGCCGCGTCGGTCGATCATGCCGTGCTCGAAAGAACCGCTGCCGGCGCCATGGTCGCGGCCAGCTTCGCCTGGTCGGACATCGGCTCGTGGCATGCGCTCTGGGCGCATGCCGACAAGGATTCGCAGGGCAACGTCGCCCACGGCGACGTCCATTTGCACGACGTCGCCGACAGCTACGTGCACTCCACCCGGCGCATGGTCGTCGGCATCGGCCTGCGCGACATGGTCATCGTCGAGACCGAGGACGCCTTGCTGGTGGCATCGCGCGAACATGCGCACGAAGTGAAGGAAGCGGTCGAGCGGCTGCGCACCCAGGACCGCGACGAATGCCGCGCGCCGCATCGCGTGGTGCGGCCCTGGGGCCACTACGAGGACATCGATGCCGGCGAACGCTTTCGCGTCAAGCGCATCACCGTCAACCCCGGCGGCCGCCTGTCGCTGCAACTGCATCACCATCGCGCCGAACACTGGGTGGTGGTGCGCGGCACGGCGCGAGTGACCTGCGGCGACGCCGTCTCGCTGCTCGGCGAGAACCAGTCCACCTACATTCCGATCGGCGTCACCCACCGGCTCGAGAACCCCGGCAAGATTCCGCTGGAAGTGATCGAGACCCAGTCCGGTTCCTACCTCAGGGAGGACGACATCGTGCGCCTCCATGACGTCTACCAGCGCGCATGAACGAGGCCATGCCATGACCCTACCTCCCGCATCGCCCGCCCTGCGCCGGTCTTGCCTGGCCTGCGCCGCCGCCATCGTGTTCCTGCTCTTCTACCTCGGCGCCAAGCCCATCGCCGTCAATCTGTTTCCAGAGCCGTGGGACAAGCTCGCCCACTTCATCGTCTATGGCGCCATCGCCGCCCTGCTCGCCGTCGGCAGCGCCCGCAGCCGGCCGCTGCTGCTGATCGCCTTCGTCAGCGCCATCGGCGCCATCGACGAATGGCACCAGCTCTACCTGCCGGGACGCTCCGCCGACGTCAACGACTGGCTCATGGATTTCGCCGCGGCCATCGTCGCGGTTTCATTGATCGAATGGCTGCGGGCGCGCGGCGCGGCCAGCGCCGCCGCCGACGCCCGCGGCGGCTGAACGGAGGACCAACCATCATGTGCGGAATCGTCAGCGCCGTCTCCTCGGGCCGCGACGTCGTGCCCTTCCTGATCGAAGGCCTGAAGCGCCTCGAATATCGCGGCTACGACTCGGCGGGCATCGCCGTGATCAACGGCCGGCTGCACCGGATACGCTCGGTCGGGCGCGTCGCCGAGCTGGCCTCGTGCGTCGCCCAGGGACAGCTGGCCGGCGGCATCGGCATCGGCCATACGCGCTGGGCGACCCACGGCGTGCCTTCGGAACGCAACGCCCATCCGCATGTTTCCGGCGGCGTCTCGGTGGTGCACAACGGCATCATCGAGAACCACGAGGAGATGCGCGCCGCGCTGCGCCGCCAGGGCTACGAATTCAGCTCGGAGACCGATACCGAAGTCATCGCGCACCTGATCCACGCCAAGCTGCGCGGCGGCGCGACGCTGTTCGACGCCGTGCGCCTGGCCACCGCGGAACTCGTCGGTGCCTATGCCATTGCCGTCATCAGCGACGCCGACGCGTCGCGGCTGGTGGTGGCGCGCAACGGCGCCCCGCTGCTGCTCGGGCTGGGCGACGGCGAGAACTATGCCGCCTCCGACGGCGCGGCGCTGGCGGCGGCGACGCGCCAGCTCATCCATCTCGAGGACGGCGACTGCGCGGAAATCACGCGCAGCGCCATCCGCATCGTCGACGGCCGCGGCAATGCCGTGCAGCGGCCGGTGGTGCCGTCGCTGCTGACGGCGGCATCGGTCGAACTCGGCGGCTACCGCCATTACATGCAAAAGGAAATCTTCGAGCAGCCGACGGCCGTGGCCAACACGCTGGAACTGGCGATAAACGGCAGTGCCGTGGCGCCGCAGATCTTCGGCGCCGACGCCGAGGAGGCGTTGCGCGCGTCCGAAGCCGTGCTGATCCTCGCCTGCGGCACCAGCTATCACGCCGCCATGGTGGCCCGCTACTGGCTCGAGGGCGTCGCCGGCATTCCCTGCAGCGTCGAAATCGCCAGCGAGTACCGCTACCGCGAACCGGTGGCCAGCCCGGCGACGCTGGTGGTGAGCATCTCGCAATCGGGCGAGACCGCCGACACGCTCGCCGCGCAGCGCTACGCGATGACGCGCGGCCATCGCGTCAGCCTGTGCATCTGCAACGTTCCCGAATCCTCGCTGCTGCGCGCTTCCGACTTGCGCTTCCTGACGCGCGCCGGCCCCGAGATCGGCGTCGCCTCGACGAAGGCCTTCACCACGCAACTGGTGGCGCTGGCGCTGCTGACCCTGGTGCTCGCCAAGCTGCAGCGGCGCCTGCCGGCGGAACGCGAGCGCGAAATCCTGCACGACCTCAAGTACCTGCCCGCCGCCATGTGCCGCATGCTCGACCTCGAACCGCACATCGCGCACTGGGCCGACGTCCTCGCCGCGCGCGAACATGCGCTGTTCCTCGGGCGCGGCGTGCACTATCCCATCGCCATGGAAGGCGCGCTCAAGCTCAAGGAAATCTCCTACATCCACGCCGAGGCCCACGCCGCCGGCGAATTGAAGCACGGACCGCTGGCCCTGGTCAGCCGCGACATGCCGGTGATCGCGATCGCCCCGCGCGACGCCCTGATCGGCAAGATCAAGGCCAATCTCAACGAGGTCAGCGCGCGCGGCGGCGAACTCTACGTCCTCGCCGACCGCGACGCCCGCATCGAGGACTCCGCCGGTATCCACGTCATCCGCACGCCCGAGTACGCCGGCTTCCTGTCGCCCATCCTGTATGCGATCCCATTGCAGCTGCTCGCCTATCACGCGGCGGTCGCCCGCCGCAACGACGTCGACAAACCGCGCAACCTGGCGAAATCGGTGACCGTGGAGTGAGCCCGCCGCAGCGATCGACCGGCGGCTGCCCGCACGGAGGGGAGAAGGCAGCATGACCGAAGCGCCGCAACTGATTCCGCGCAACGAGTTTCGCCGCATTTTCGACGCCGAGCCGATGCCCCAACTGGTGCTCACGCCGACGCTGACCATCGTCGCGGCGAACACCGCCTTCCTGCAGGCGACGCTGAAGACGCGCGAGCAGCTGCTCGGCCGCAAGCTCTTCGAAGTGTTTCCGGAAAAGCCGGGCGACGACGGCACCACGGGCAAATGCGACCTCGGCGTCTCGCTCGACCATGTGCTCGGCAGCCGCACCCCGCACACGGTGCCGGTGCGCGAATACGACGTCCCCGACGAGGAAGGCATCCGCCATCATCGCTACTGGAGCATCGCCAACGTCCCGCTGCTGGACGAACAGGGCAACGTCATCTACATCGTCCTGCGCATCGAGGACTTCACCGACTGGCTGAGCGGGGCGACGCGCACCGCGGCGACGCCCGACGTGCTCCAGGAACGCATCCTGCGGCTGGAGCGGGACATGGCGCTGCGCACCCACGAAAGGCAGGAGCTCGCCTTGCGCCTGCGCAGCGCCGGCGAAACGCAGCAGCAGCTGAATCGCGCCAAGGACGAATTCTTCGGCAACATCAGCCACGAGCTGAAGACGCCGCTGGCCCTGGTCCTCGGCCCGGTCGACGACCTCCTCAACGCCTATCCGCCGCTGCCGGAATGGCAGCGGCTCGCCGTCGAAATGATCCGCCGCAACGCCGCGCACTTGCGCAAGACCATCACCCTGCTGCTCGACTTCTCGCGCGCGCTGGCGGGATTCCCCGAGGCGCGCTACGAAGCCGTCGACCTGGCCGCCTACACCGGCGGCGTGGCCAGCCTGCTGCGCGCGGCGATCGAAGGCGCCGGCCTGCAATTCGTCGTCGCTTGCCCGCCGCTTCCGGACCTCGTGTATGTCGACCGCAGCCTCTGGGAAACCATCGTCCTCAACCTGCTCTCGAACGCGCTCAAGTTCACGCTCGAAGGCAAGATCGAGATTTCGCTGCGGCCGCACGGCGACGGCGTCGAACTGGCGGTCCGCGATACCGGCTGCGGCATCTCGGCGCACGAGCAGCCGCACTTGTTCGAACGCCTCCACATCATCGCCCAAAGCCGCGGACGCACCGCCGACGGCGCCGGCATCGGCCTCGCCCTGATTCGCGAACTGGTGCGCCTGCACGGCGGCAGCATGCGCATGGAAAGCGCGCTCGGCAAGGGCACCAGCTTCTTCATCGACATCCCGTTCGGCACCGCCCACCTGCCGCCGGGACAGATCCTGCGGGGCGCCTCCGAGCGGGTGCCGTCGAACGCCGAAGCCTACGTCGAGGAAGCCATCGGCTGGCTGTCGAACGCCTCGCTGCGGCCGCCGCCGCCCGCCAGCAAGCGCCGCCCGCGCATTCTTCTCGCCGAGGACAGCGCCGACATGCGCGACTACATGGCGCGCGTGCTCGGCCAGCTCTACGAGATCGAAGGCGTCGCCGAAGGCCGCGCCGCGCTGGCGGCGATCGAGGCGCGCCCGCCCGACCTGCTGGTCACCAACGTCATGATGCTCGGCATGGACGGCGTCGAGCTGGTGCGCGCCCTGCGCGCCGATGCGCGCCACGCCGCGCTGCCGATCATCATGCTGTCGGCGAATTCGAGCGAAGACGCCCGCGTCGCCGGCATCCAGGCCGGCGCCAACGACTACCTGGCGAAGCCCTTTTCGGCGCGCGAGCTGCTGGCCCGCGTCGCCGGCCTGCTGGCGCAGGGCGAGCTCATCCGCAACGAGCAGCAACTGCGCAACTATGCCGAAAGCGACCGGCAGCGCCTGGAACTGGTGCTCGAAAGCATCCGCGACGGCCTGCTGGTGGTCGACCACCACTGGCGCATCGACCTCATCAACAGCCACGCCGCCGGCACCCTCCGGCAGCCCCGCGACGACCTGCTGGGGCGGGATTTCCGCCAGGGCGTCGACCTCGCCGTGATCGAGGCCGTGCAGCAGGTCATGGAGCGGCGCCAGCCGGTCAGCTTCGAGCATTTCAGCAATGCCGGCGGCCGCTGGTGCGACTACCGACTGTCGCCGTCGCCGGACGGCGGCGTCGTCGTCTTCTTCGCCGACATCACCGAGCGCAAGCTCGCCGAGGAGCGGGAACTGCTCGTCGCCCAGCACGACGCCCTGACCGGCCTGTCGAACCGCAAGCTGCTGCGCGAGGAAGCCGAGCGCATCCTCGCCGGCGCGCGCCGCCAGGGCCACAAGCTGGCCGTGCTGTTCCTCGACCTCGACCACTTCAAGCCGATCAACGACACCCACGGCCACGAGGTCGGCGACAAGCTGCTGAAGGCCGTGGCCGAGCGCATCGGCCGCACCCTGCGCGCCGAAGATCTGGTTGGCCGCGTCGGCGGCGACGAGTTCGTCGCCGTCCTGGTCGCCATCGCCGACGCCGAAGACGTCGCCCACGTCGCCAACAACATCGTCGAGGCCGTGCGGAGGCCGTATTTCATCAACGGCCTCAACCTGGAAATCAGCGCCAGCGTCGGCATCAGCCTGTTTCCGATGGACGGCGAAACCGTCGACATCCTGTTCAAGCGCGCCGACATCGCCATGTACGGGGCGAAGCGGGCCGGCCGCTCGCGCTTCGAGTTCTACCGCGACGGCGCCGACATGGGCAACGCGCCGGTCGTCGATCCGGCCTTGGCCGAACGCCTGCGCGCCGCGCTCGCCGCCGGCGAATTGTCGCTGACCTTCCAGCCGGTGTTTTCCAGCGCCACCGCGGCCGTCGTCGAAGCCGAAGCCATGATCCGCTGGCGCCAGCACGACGGCAGCTATGTCCGTCCCGAGGACTTCCTGCCGGTCGCCGAAACCACCGGCCTGATCAAGCCGCTCGGCGAATGGCTGCTGCGCGCCGTCTGCACGCAGCAGCGGCTGTGGGCGGCCGACGGCGTGGGCGACCTCGCCGTCGCGGTGAAGATCGCCGGCGTGCAGTTCCGCCAGAAGGACTTCGCCCAGCAGGTGGCGGCGATCGTGCGCGACACCGGCATCCCGCCGGCGCGCCTGCAGCTCGAGATCGCCGAAAGCACCGCCCTGAGCAACGTCGACGAGTCGGTGCGGGTGCTGAAGGAACTGCGTCAGGTCGGCGTCGGCGTGACCATCAAGAACTTCGGCGCCGGCGATTCCAACGTGCGCGCCCTGACCCGCCTGCCGGTCGACAAGTTCAAGGTCGATCGCTCGTTCCTCCAGCACGGCAGCGGCAAAGGCAACGGCACCCATGCGGCGGTGGACGCGATCGTCGGCCTGGGCCACTCGCTGCATCATGAAATCGTCGCCGAAGGCATCGAGAACGAGGAAGACATGATCTACGTGCGCAACAGCGGCTGCGAGTATTTCCAGGGCTATCACCTGGCCAATCCGATGTCGCCGTCGGAGTTCGCCGAGTGGTGGTCGCGCCACGCGAAGGCCAACGGCAAACGGCAGGTCGATCCGTAATGGCCGCGTCCAGCGGCGCGGCTATGCGGGATGCTTCACGCTTCAGATCGGTTAAAGCGAAGTCGTCACGGCTGCCAGTTCACGCCGCCGGCGGCAGATCGCGGCGGAAGCAGTAGCCGGTGCCGCGCACGGTCTCGATCAGGACGTCGTGGCCGCTCGGCCGCAGCGCCTGGCGCAAGGCGCGGATGTGGGCATCGACGGTGCGATCCTGGACGAAAACCTGGTCGCCCCAGAGCTTGTCGAGCAACTGCTCGCGGCTGAACACGCGGCCGGCATGGGTGGCGAAGAAATGCAGCATGCGGAATTCGATGGCGCCCAGTTCGATGTCGCGCCCGTCCGCGCTGATGCGCTTCAGCGCCGGATCGATGCGCAGACCGACGACATCGACGAGATCGTCCGTCGTCTGCGGCGCGCGCCGGCGCAACTGCGCCTTGACGCGGGCCAGCAGTTCGCGCGGCGAGAACGGCTTCGTCATATAGTCGTCCGCGCCGGCGTCGAGCCCGGTCAGCATGTCGCTCTCCTGGGCGCGCGAGGTCAGCATGATGATCGGCATTTCCCGCGTGCGCTGGTCGGAGCGCAGCTTGCGCATCAGGCCGACGCCGGTGGTGGCGTTGGGCAGCACCCAGTCGAGCAGCATCAGGTCGGGCAGCCGCGCGCCGATCGCGCCTTCCGCCTCGGCGACGCCCGTGGCGCTGCGCACCTGGTAGCCGGCGCGCTCGAGATTGGAAACGATCATGCGCGCCGTGATGGGTTCGTCTTCGACGACGAGAATTCCGCTGTTCATACCGGTTACCTTTCGCACTGTGCCTCGGCCGTGCGAGATGCGCGCGCCGATGCGTTGCGGAATTCTGCGGCGGATCGCCGGCGGGCAGTATTCACGGATACCGGTATTTTGCTTATCGGGAGTTGGGTAGTGCGGCGGCCGCCTGCCGCCCGGCGGCAGCGCCGGACGCCGGCAGCATGCCGCGTCCGCGGCTGCCGCGTTCCTTGCTCATGGCGAGCAATTCCGCGGCGAGACGTTCGGCCTCGCGCTCGAGGCGGGCGAATTCCTTCTCCATGAGTTCCCAGTTCTCTTCGGCGACGATGATCTCGAGGCGGTCCACCACGTCGAGCGCAGCATCGGCGGCGAGGCTGCGGAACATGCCGGCCAGGGTATGGATCAGCAGCGCGCATTGCCCGGCATTGCGCCCGACCAGGGCGGCGCGGGCATCGGCCATGAGGCGGGCGCCCTTGTCTACGAGCATGTCGGTCACTTCCAGCAGCAGGTCCATGTCGCCGTCGATGCGTTCGAGCAGCACGGCGCGGTCGACCACCGGCTTGCGGCGCGGCTTCGGCGCCCGGCGCGGGCCGCATTCCAGCTGGGCGATGGCCGCGAGCAAGTCCTGCGGCCGGATTGGCTTGACGAGGAAGGCGTCCATGCCGGCGCGCAGGCAGCGTTCGCGGTGCTGCGCCATGGCGTGGGCGGTCAAGGCGATGATCGGCAGGTGTTCGCCGCTGCGTTCCTCGTTCTTGCGGATCATGGTCGTGGCTTCGATGCCGTCCATGCCCGGCATCTGCACGTCCATCAACACCAGGTCGAAGCCGCCGCGCGCCAGCGCCGCCAGCGCGGCCGTGCCGTTGTCGGCCGTCACCACGCGATGGCCGGCCTTGACGAGAACCTGCTGGGCCAGCCGGCAGTTGATGGCGTTGTCCTCGACCAGCAGGACGTCCAGCGCCGGTCCCGCCTTGGCGCGCGGCCGCGCCGCCGCGGGCGGCAAGGCCGCGCCGGCGCGCCCGCTCGCGGCATTGATGAGCGCCAGCAGTTCCGACTGCTTGACCGGCTTGGTCAGCGAGGCGAAGGCCGCGGACGCCAGTTGTTCGGCATGCACCTGGCGCCGCATGACCGAGCCGAGCACGGCGACGGCCGTCGCGCCGGCCGCGGTCGTGCGCGCGATTTGCGCCGCCAGCGCATAGCTGTCCGTGCCGGGCAGGCTGTCGTCGAGCAGCACCAGGTCGAACGGCCGCGCGGCGGCGTCGGCCGCGGCGATGCAGGCCTTCGCGGCGGTGCCGTCCGCCGCCTCGCAGACGTCGACGTTCCAGTGCCGCAGCGTATTGAGCAAGGACAAGCGGCTGACCGGATGCACGGCGGCCAGCACGCGCACGCCGGCGAAGTCGACGGCCGCCGCGGCCGGCGCGGCCGGCGCCGGCTCGCGGAAGCGCAGCATGAAGCGGAAGGTGCTGCCGCTGCCGACGGTGCTTTCGACGCCGAGCGTGCCGCCCATGATTTCCACCAGCCGCGCCGCGATGGTCAGGCCCAGCCCGGTGCCGCCATAGACGCGCGTGGTCGAGCTGTCGCCCTGCAGGAAAGGGGCGAAGATGGTCTTCAGCTTGCCGGCCGGAATGCCGATGCCGGTATCGCTGACGGTGAAGTCGCACGTCACTTCGCCGTCGCCGCGCGCGCGCTGCTGGACGCGCAGCACCACCTCGCCGCTGGCGGTGAACTTGATGGCGTTGCCGACGAGGTTGGTGACGATCTGCCGCACGCGCACCGGATCGCCCAGCACGGCGTCGGGCAGCTCGTCGCCGATCTCGCAGGCGATCTCCAGTCCCTTGCGGCTGGCTTCGATGGCCAGCGCCTTCATGGTGTCGCCGATGCTCTCGCGCAGCGAGAACGGGATGCACTCGATCTCCAGGCTGCCGGCCTCGATCTTGGAGAAATCGAGGATGTCGTTGATGATGGTGAGCAAGGCGCCGGCCGAGACTTTCACCAGGTCGAGGTACTCGCGCTGTTCCGCCGTGAGCCGGGTTTGCAGCACCAGTTCCATGAGGCCGATGATGCCGTTCATCGGCGTGCGGATTTCGTGGCTCATGTTGGCGAGGAATTCCGACTTCGCCATGTTCGCCGCTTCCGCCTCCAGGCGCGCGGCATGCAGGTCGGCCTCGGCGCGCTCGCGCCGCCCGACCTCGCGGCGCAGATCGTCGTTGGCGCGGATCAGGCTCGCCGTGCGCTCGCGGATGATGGTGTCGAGGTCCTCGCCGACCTTGCCCATTTCGGCTTTCGCGCTCTTGCCGCAGGCGCCGGCGAAATTCGCCACCATCGACTGCAGCGCCGCCGCATCGACCGGCTTGGCGATGTAGTCGACGAAGCCGCTGCTGCTGCCGCGAAACGTCGGCCGCGCCGCATCGCCCGCGGCGGTGAGAAAAATGATCGGAATGTGGCTGGAGCGCTTGACCTGTCTGATCAGCGTCGCCACTTCCAGCCCGTCCATTTCCGGCAGGCTCACGTCGAGCAGGATGAGGGCGAAGTCGATCTTCAATATCTGGCGCAGCGCTTCCGTGCCGGAGGTGGCCGCCACCACGCGGCAATGCGGCGCGGCGAGCGTCTCGGCGATGACGGTGAGCGTCTCCGGCTCGTCGTCGATCACCAGGATGTTGATGTGCTGCGAGACCGGCATGGCTGGCGTGCTAACGCGCCCGCGCCAGCCAGGTCCGCAGCAGCGCCAGCAGCTGCTCGACATTGACCGGCTTGGAAATGTAATCCGAGGCGCCGGCGCCGATGCATTTCTCGCGGTCGCCCGGCATCGCCCGCGCCGTCACGGCGATGATCGGCAGCGACTCGAATTCGGCCAGGCCGCGCATGCTGCGGATGGTATCGTCGCCATCCGGTTCCGGCATGGTGATGTCCATCAGGACGATGTCCGTATCCGGGTTGCCGCGCAGCGCATCGATGCCTTCCCGGCCGTTCTCCGCGACGACGACGATCATGCCTTGCTGTTCGAGCGCGCCGGTCATGGCGTAGATGTTGTAGATGTCGTCGTCCACGATCAGCACCTTGCGCCCGGCCAGTTCCGGCGACGCCGCGCGTCGGCGCGGCGCCGTCTCGCGTCCGCCGGGCGGCAGGTTGCCGACGCTGCGGTGCAGGTAAAGCGCAGTCTCCTCGAGAACGTCCTCGAGCTTGTGCCGGCGCCGCAGGACGGCGATCTCGACGCTCTCGCCGGGCGCTTCGATCATGGCGACCGGCAGGTCGGCGACGCTCTGTCCGGCGGCGCCGATCGCCCGCAGCAGCTCGATGACGCTCATGTCGCCGAGCTGCGGGCCCGTCACCAGCGCGTCGAAGCTGTCGCGGCGCATGGCGTCGAGCGCCTGCGCGCCGTCGGCGACGACGACGGTCTCGCGCCCGTCGACGCGCCACGACTCGTCGCCGCGCGCGAAGCCGGCGGCGTCGGCCGCCAAGAGCCGCTTGACGCTGCGCCCGGCGGCGGCGTCCAGCCCGACGACCATGCCGTGGCCGAACTCCGTGGCCGCATCGATCTGCAGGCACAGGTAGCTGCGCGCGTCGAAGTAGGTCATGCTGACCGGGATGCGCCGCGTTTCCGGATCGCGCTTGAGCAGTTCGAGCATGGTCCAGCCGTCGACGTCCATCAGGCTGCCGCCGAGCAGAATGGCATCGGGGGCAAGTTCCCGGAGCAACAGGCGCATGGTGCCCAAGTCCGTCGCGATGACGCCCTGATAGCCGTTTGCGCGCACCAGGTCGAGCATCACCGCCGCCACCTGCGCGTTGCCCTCCGCGATCAGCATCACGGCTTCATCGGCACAGCGGCTCTTGCGGCCGTGGTAGGCCGGCTGCGGCTCGACGCCGGGCAGCGCCGGCCGGGCGCCGCGCTGCACCTCGCCGCCGCGCTGCGTCTCGCCGCCGGGCGCCGGCGTCGCCGCCGGGCGCGGCGGCGTCTCGTCCGCCGCCGCCGCATGGACGAGCGGCAGTTGCAGCACGAAGCGGATGCCCTCGCCCAGCGTGCTCGCCACCCGCAACTCGCCGCCAAGCGAGCGCGTCAGTTCGCGGCAGATCGCCAGCCCCAGGGTGCCGCACTCGCCGCCGATACTGCCGTCGGCCTGGTGGTAGACCTCGAATGCGATCCCCTGCTGGCCCGGCGGCAGGCCCGCCGCGGCGGGCGACGCCAGCGGCGCGATGCGCAGCCTCACGCTGCCGCCGCGCGCGACCTTGAACACGATCGACAGGAGGTTCTTGAGAATCTGCCGCAGGCGCCTGCCGTCGGTCCGCATCGCCGCGGGCAGGTCGGCGGCGAGCGCCACGTCGAACGCCACGTGGCGGTCGCGCGCGGCCTGGCGGAAGGCGCGCCTGAAATAGTCGCGCAAATCCTGGAAGCGCTCGTCGCCGATGTCGAGCGCGATGCGGTCGGATTCGATGCTCGCGAGGTCGAGAATATCGTCGACCAGCGACAGCAGTTCGGTGCCGGCGGCGTAGATCGTCTGCGCGTAATCGACCTGCTTCGCCGTGAGGTTGTCGCCGTCGTTGTCCGCCAGCAGCTTGGCCAGGATCAGCATGCTGCTCAGCGGCGTGCGCAATTCGTCCGACATGTTGGCGAGGAACTCCGACTTGTGGCGCATGTCGAGCGCCAGCTGCGTCGCCTGCTCGGCGAGCGCGGCGCGGGCACGCTCGAGCTCGCCGCGTTCGCGTTCGACTTGCCGCATGCGCTCTTCGATGCGCCGCGCCTGCGCGCTGAAGCGTTCGTTGGCCGCGGCGGCGGCGTTGAACGCGACGACGACTTCCTCATCGACGCCGTCGAGATAGAGCGGCAACCGGGCGGAAAAATCCTCTTTGCTGAACGACTCCAGCGCGTGCAGCAGCACGTCGCGGCCGGACGGAACGCTTGGGTGTCGAAGGCTTTCCATATCGTTGAATGTTTCCCCTACCGGAATGTGCATTTCCGGTCGCCTCACGTTTGAACGATCGAAGGAGCCGAGGGCCCGGCCGGCCGACGCTGCGGCGCTGTCGCGCCGGCACATCGGCGGCAGTGCCGGCTGCCGAAACCCGCCTCATCGCGGTATGGAGAGATTTAATGATTTTCGACCGCGCCATGGAATCCTGCCCTAAGAGTATTCGGACTACTGGTATACCCGTAACTTCCGCGCCATCCGGCTGCGATTCGACGGCCAAATCCACGCCAAACGGACTATGCCGGCCCCGCCGAATCCCCACAATTGCGGGCGTAACTTGCCCTCCAGACGCTGCGGATGCAGATGCGATCGAGGTCACGGAGCTTCTCGCGGCGTTCCCATACGGACCGGAAACTGCTACGCGCTCAGCGCGGCGCACGATGCGGACCGACGACCACATGCCCGACGCCCGGTCTGGCCCGCAGCGCCGACCAGCCGGAGTCGCCACGCATCACCGAAGGAGGGAACCATGTATCGCACTTCACGCAATCTTTCAGCATGGCTGGCCACGCTGTTCACGCTCGCCGTCCTCGTCGCCGCGCCGGCGGCGCACGCCGAGTCGGGCGACGTCCTGGGCGCGGGCGACAGCATCCGCGTGACGGTGTTCGAAAATCCCGACCTGACGACCGAGACGCGCATCGCCGCGCCGGGCACGATCAGGATGCCGCTGATCGGCGAAGTCGACATCAACGGCCTGACCTCCACCGACGCCGCCGGCCGCATCGCCAAACGCCTGCACGACGGCCATTTCCTGAAGGACCCGCAAGTCACCGTCAGCGTCCTGCAGATCCGCAGCCGGCAGATTTCGGTGCTCGGCCAAGTGGCGCGGCCGGGGCGCTATGCGCTCGAAGACGCCAACGCGCGCCTGACCGACGTCCTGGCGCTGGCCGGCGGCATCACCGCGACGGGCGACGACACGGTGACGGTGATGACCACCCGCGACGGCAAGCCGGCCCGGCTGGTCGTCAATCTCGCGGCGATGTACCGCGGCGCCGACCCGGCGGCGAACATCGAGCTGCACAGCGGCGACACGATCTTCGTGCAGCGCGCGCCGGTCTTCTATATCTACGGCGAAGTCCAGCACGCCGGCGCCTACCGCCTCGACGGCGATCTCAACGTCATGCAGGCGATTTCCCTCGGCGGCGGCGTCACGCCGCGCGGCACCGAGCGCGGCCTCAGCATCAATCGCCGCACGGCCGACGGCGGCGTCGCCCGCATCGACGTGCAGCCCAGCGACCTGGTCAAGCCCGACGACGTCATCTACGTCAAGGAAAGCCTGTTCTAGGCCCTCGATCCGTCACCGTGGAGGAACCATGCCATGAACTTCACCCTGCTGCTGTCGGCGTTGCGCGCGCGCTCTCAGGTCTTCTTCATGATCCTGGCGGCTACCGTGGCGGCGACCATCATCGTCAGCGTGCTGATGCCGAAGACTTACGTCGCCAAGGTTTCCCTGCTGGTCGACGGCAAGGACGAGCAGTCGTTGCGCAGCGGCCAGGCGCTGCCTGAGCGCGAGCGCACCGGCTACCTGCAGACCCAGATCGACATCCTGACGAGCCCCAAGGTGGCGCAGCGCGTCGTGCGCGACCTCAAGCTGGCCGACAACCGCGGCGCCCTCGCCGACATCGGCGCCGACGACAGTTCGCAAGCCGCCGGCGGCAACGGCTCTTTAGAGGAATATGTCACCGAAGTGCTGCGCAAGCGCCTCAAGGTCGACACCTCGCAAAGCAGCGTCATCCAGATGACCTTCGCGGCGGCCAATCCCGTGCTGGCGGCGCAGATCGCCAACGGCTTCGCCAAGGCCTACGTCGACACCGCGCTCGACTTGCGCATCGAGCCGACCCGGCAGGCCTCGAGCTGGTTCAAGGACCAGCTGAAAGGCCTGCGCGACAACCTCGAGCAGGCCGAGCAGCGCCTCGCGGCGTTCCGCCAGGAGCACGGCGTCGCCAACATGGACGAGCGCTACGACGTCGACAGCATCCAGCTCTCCGACCTCGCCGGCATGGTCGGGCGGGCGCGCGAACCGGCCAGCGGCACGACCGTCGACGTCTCGTCCAATGCCAGCATCCAGGGACTGCGGGCCGATCTGCGGCGTGCCGAAGCGAAATTGCAGCAGATGTCCGCCGAACTCGGCGACAAGCATCCGCAATACCTGCGCCAGTTGGCCGAGGTGCAGAGCCTGCGCAATACCGTGGCGAGCGAAACGCAGAACGCCATCGCCGGCGCCGAGGAGGCGACGCAGCGCTACCGCCAGCGCCGCGACCGGTTGAGCGCCGAGATGGAAGCGCAGCGCGCCCGCGTGCTGGCGCTGACCCAGGCCCGCACCCAGATGTCCGTGCTCAGCCACGACGTCGCCATCGCCCAGCGCACCTATGACGATGCCATGCAGCGCTACATGACCAGCAACATCGACAGCCGCGCGCTGCAGACCAACATCAGCGTCCTCGATGCGGCGTCGCCGCCGCTGCTGCCGGCGCGCCCGCGGCTGCTGCTCAACATCGGCATCGCGCTCGTCATCGGCTCCTTGCTCGGCCTCGCCGCCGTGCATCTGATGGAGATGTTCGACCATCGCGTCCGGCTGATCGAAGACCTGGCCGGCGACGCGCAAGTGCCGCTGCTGGCGGTGCTCGACAAGTGGAACCCGATGGCGGACCGCCTGCCCGCGCCGGCCATCCGTCACGCCCTGCCGGGTCCCGGCTGAAAGGGGAAGGAAGATGACCACCATAGACAACCTCGTGCATTTCGAGACTCCCGCCCACAGCGTCGCGCCGGGCCCCGACAGCCTCGGCGCCATCCTCGTCGCATCCGGCAAGATCACCGCGCGCGACGCCGTGCGCGTCATGGAACTGCAGCAGCGCGAAGGCTGGCGCTTCGGCGAAGCGGCCGTGCGCCTGCGCCTGATCAGCGAACGCGACCTGGTGCAGGCCTTGAACAGGCAGTACGACCTGCCCGAACTGCTGCCGGAAAACGACGGCGCCAGCGCCGAGCTGGTGACGGCGTACCAGCAATACCATCCGCGCACCGAAGAGCTGCGGGCGCTGCGCACGCAGCTCCTGATCCGCTGGTTCCGGCGGCCGGGCGTGGAGCGGCATGTGCTGGCCGTGGTCAGCCCGGGCAACGGCGAAGGCCGCAGCTACGTGGCCGCCAACCTCGCCGTGCTGTTCTCGCAGCTCGGCGAACGCACGCTGCTGATCGATGCCGACTTGCGCAACCCGCGCCAGCACCGCATATTCAACGTCCCCGACCGCGTCGGCCTCGGCGCCGTGCTGGCCGGCCGCGCCGGAACGGAAGCGGCCGTCCCCATCCCCGGCCTGCACAACCTGATGCTGCTGCCGGCCGGCGCGCCGCCGCCCAACCCGCTGGAACTGCTGTCGCGCCCGGCGCTGCCGGCCCTGTTCACCGAGTACCTCGCCGACTTCGACGTCATCCTCGTCGATACCGCGCCGGCGCTGCGCTACTCCGACGCGCAGACCGTGAGCTTCCGCGCCGGCAGCGCCGTGGTGCTGGCGCACCGCAATCACACGCGCGTCGCCGACACCAACCGGGTGGTGCGTGACTTCAGCAACAGCGGCACGCGCGTCGTCGGCACGGTCATCAACACCTATTGAGCCGGCGGCCTGGCGATGGAGCAACGGTCGCCGGCGCTGCCCGCGAGTGCCGCCGTCGGCGCCGCCGACGTTGCCGGCGTGCGGCCGCCGGCCAGGGAACGGGTCGGGCAGCCGGCGCGCGCGGCCGGCACGCGCGTGAACGAAATCGACTTGCTGCGCTTCGTCGCGGCGCTGTCCGTCGTCTTCTTCCACTATTCGTTCCGCGGCTACGCGGCGGACGCCATGTCCGTCATGCCCTACCCGCTGCTGGCGCCGTTTTCCAAGTACGGCTACCTCGGCGTCGAACTGTTCTTC